>JAISTR010000003.1 GCA_031272515.1 Erysipelotrichaceae bacterium
ACGATCGCCTCTGTTGGCAGCGCCCCCAAGGGAGCGCGGGTTGGCATTCATGCCAGCCCTGCCGATAAGCGGTCGCCGGGGACCCCTGAAGCCCAAGGCTTTAGCCTTGGGTAGTTCACATGCCGATTCAGCACGAATCGGTCTATAAGATTCTCTATGCGGACAAGGCCGAGGACCGCCAGAAATATGATCCGGTTTCCTGGTTTATTGAGGACCCGGATCATATGCAAGAGCACAAAGTGGCGATTGCGGCTTTCCATCCGGGCTATCTCGATGACTTCATCTACTTTGATTCCTCGAAGCATTTCAACCTGGCCCGGTTGATGGACATTGAAGCCCTGTCCTCCGACAGGCTTAAGGCCTGGGTGAGGGACAACCGCATTGAACTGGTGAACATGACGGATGCCCTCTATGGCACTAACGAGTACCAGGCGCACCTGAAGGCATCGGGCAAAGACTACGCTTTGGACTAGCGTTATTTGCGCTGGTTTTTATAAACGCTGGTAGGCGAATAGCGCAGAGCGGTCCACTGATGGATGTTTTTGGTATAGGAAACAAAGGTGTGATCACCCCGGACCATCTCCGTCTTTTTGTCATAGTTTTCCGGATTCTTCAAAACCTGCTCGGTTGTGTCCAAAAGATACTGAAGCATAATCGGATGGGTGTCGAACATGCCATGTCCGGGAAAGACCCCGGTCATGTCTTTCAAGCGCGGCTGCAGCTTGATTAGGGCGTCGTGCATCGCCTCCACCGTACAGAACTCTTGGTGCGGGCCTGCGGTTCTGCCGCCCACACCGGTGCAGTCACCGATGAAGATGGTGCCGTTATGCTTGTCATAGTAGGCGCACTGCCCGGCGCTGTGTCCGGGGATCAATACCGCCTCGACAAGATAGCCGTCCCCCAAATCAAATTCATAGCCATCCGGGACCCCGACGACATTGTAGGGCTTGTAGTTTTCCTTGTGGTCCAAATCCACAATCAAATCTTTTTTATCGAAGTGCGTATAAACCGGCTCTCCCGGTTTGACTTCCTCGTTTTCTCCAACCACAATCGTCTCTCCGGTTTGATTGAACAGGTAGTCCCAGATATCGGGATTGTTCTTGCTTTGGATATCAAACACTTCGTTTTCATGGCAGTAGCAGGTATCAAACTGGGCATTGCCATAGCAGTGGTCAAAGTGATGGTGGGTGTTGCAGACAATGACCTCCTTGTCGCCAACCAGATGGCGGATTAAGCCTTTGAGGTCGCCTACCCCAAAGGAGGTATCGACAATCAGGGCTTTTTTGGGGCCGTTGATCAAATACATCCAGACATCCCCGGCACCATCGAAACTCTCGTTAAACAAAGCCCAGGTGTTGTCCCGGACCTTGTAGCACTCGGTGTAGGGGTTAATCTCCGGATAAAATTCTTTTAATGTACTGAATTCCCTTAATACTTTCAGAAAGGACCAGCGCACGACGTGCTCCGGTTCAAAGATAATCCGTTTCGATTTCAGATCGGATTTGATGGGACGCGGGATGCCGTTGATGGCTTTGCTGTTTGTTAGTGGACCAGGCATTTTGGTTCTCCTTTCTCAAAACAAGGCTGGCAGTATAGCCAGCCTTGTTTTGCCTGTTAAGAAATCGTTTGTTGTTCCAGAAGGCTGACCAGCTTGCGTAAAAATCCGGTTTCTTCTGATAATTCTCTTTGCGGGATGAGTATCATTTCCTCATTGGCCAGATAGAGCACAATCATATCCAGCAGCACATAGTAGTTTTTGATTTTGGTGCTTTGGCGATTGACTTTCAGGCTCTCCTGTTTCAACTCCAATTCCACCTTATCGACGATGCTGGAATTTTTGATGTGGTCCTTAATGACCTTGTTTAATAGATCTGTGTAGAGCCAGCGGGAAATGACAAATACCCACAAAACCATAAAGACGCATCCGCCAATCCACCACCATAACGACAAGCGCAAGACCACTAGCAGGCTCAAGGGGAGTACCACTCCCCAAAGAGCCATTTTGATTCTAGACTGCCGCATTTGCTTGTCATTCAGCAGGATCTGCTGATAATAGGACAGGTAGTCCGCTGGTGTCAGCTGGTATTGCAGATGCATGGGGTCCGCCCTTTTCTTCTAGGCCAGAAGGGTCGTGAAATAACCGATGGCAGCAACCGGAATCATCCACAGGATGATGGCTTGGGCCGACATCTTCTTGTACTTAATCAGCCAGAAGGTAATCAAAGCGGCGGCCAGGGAGAGGCACTTCGGCAAGAAGGCATCAAAGACCTGGGTTTGGAAATTCACCGTCAATTCCCCGCTGGTAAAGATCAAGCCGGATTTGACATTCATGATGCTGGCAAGAACACCGCCGATGACTAAGACACCAAGGGTCTCCAGCGCCGGAATCAGTCTGTCCTTCACACCGGAGTTGACCAGGATATCAGCACTGGTCAGACCAAGGCGGAAACCGGAACGGAATAAGAGGTAGGATAAGACGCCATTGGCAATGGTATAGGCCAAAAACATGAAGATCGGGCCCATCGGCGAGCCGGTGGAGCTCATGCCGATACCGATGGAAATGATGATTGGCGTCAAAAGCGCCTGAATCAGGGAATCGCCGATACCGGCAATGGGGCCGGCCAGGGCGGTTTTGATACTTTGGATGACTTCATTGGGAACTTCATCCGCTTTCGCCCGTTCCACTTCCAGGCCCAGGCAGGTACCATAGATCACAGCACCCAGACCTTGTTGGGTATTGAAGAACACGCAGTGGTTCAACCCGAGGCGTTTTTGTTTTTCCACATCCCCCGGATACAGGTCTTCGGCGACATTGAGCATCAGGGAGGTCATGGATAGACCGAGCATTCTTTCTCTGGTGAAGCACATGGGAATCGCCCAGTTGTAAGTCCAGAATGCCTTGCTGACAAATTTCTTGTCATTTTTCAGGGAGTCAAGACGTTCGATTTCTTTTGCGCTCGCAGTCATGATTATTTTCCCTCCTTCGCATCGGCAGGTTTACTGCAAAGATAGATGACATAGGCTACCAGGCAGCCGATGGCCGTAATTGACATCGTGTTGAGGCCCATGGAAGCACAGAGCATAAAACCGACAATAAAGAAAATGAATTGCAGATTGTCGTGAATCAGGGTAACCAGCAGCATCATAAAGCCGACGGCCGGAACTAAGCTGATGTAGACATTCAGGATACCGCTTACCCAGGAGGGAATCGATTCGACGAATGCTTGAATCGCCGATTGCCCAACCAGGCAGATGACGGTCACAAAGACAAAGCTGGTAATGAAAGTGGAGATGTGTGACAGATACGGAAACCAGACCGCCTGTTTGATTCTTCCGCGTTCAATCAAAGCATCATCAGCATGCAGGATGAATTGCTTGAAGATGTTGCCCAATTCATTGGCAAACGTGTTGATTGGCGCAAACGCCAAGCAGATGGTCAGGGTAATGGCAGCATCCGCCCCGGAAATCAACGAGAGCGGCAAAGCAAACCAGAGGGCGGTGCCGATGTTTGGCAGAGTGGCAACCCCGCCGATTGACATTTGCCCGATGTAAGCTGCTTGAATGACGCAGCCAACAATCATTGCGTCCGCTACATTCCCCATAATCAAACCGATAATCAGACAGTGGATCAGCGGTTTTGACATGATGTTCATGCTCAGCCAGCCTAGCGGGAAGACGCCGGTGGCAGTGATGAAACTGAAAAAACCCAGCAGTACTGCCTGAACTACACTAATAGAAGCCATACTTTTTTCTCCTTTCGCAATGGAATTTGCTAATACTTGCCCTTAATACTGTTCCAAGATATTGCAGGGCTGGAAGGATGTTGCTGAATGACGACGTCGACACCGTTATTCCCCATTTCCTTCACGGCATTCAGCTCTTTTTCATTCAGATAACAATGATCTTCGAGCTTAACCTGGACTTCTCCGACCACAGCGGGTACGGTCGCAATGTTCAAATACATTGGCAGACCGTCAACTGCCCGGTACAAATCCGCGAAAACGCTGGGAACACGTGCCAAAATCAATGTTCTGACATCGTCGTTCATTGCTTCTTTGATCAGCGCGACACCTTCGTCAAAATCCACGACGGTGCACTCCACTCCATGTGGTGCTGCCATTTCGTAGATTCTTTTTAACATGGGATTGGATGCATTGATTTTATCAATGGTAATAACACGCTTTATTCCATTGAGGGGAATAATGCGTGTCTGAACCTGACCATGTATCAGGCGGTCATCGCTTCTCATCACGGCAATCATATAGCCAAATCCTCCTTTCCGAATGATAAAGAGATGAAACCCTTTTCACTAACTTTAGTTTAAGGGAACAACAAAAAGCATTTAATATCAGAAAATCCGCACAGGTAAAAGGAAAAACATGGAGGATTTTATCCCTTCTTTTTTTTCGTGAATTTACAGATACATTTTCATCTTAAGTTATGCTTTTCTTTTTTTTAAAATAGGAGCATAGACAGGAGGCATATGAGCCAAACAGCGAAAAAACAAGTTGGTACAAACTTGACAGAAGGGCCTATTTTCCGGAATCTTTTGATTTTTGCGATGCCGATTGTTTTGACGACTTTGTTGCAACAGTTTTATTCGATGGTGGACCTGATGGTTGCCGGGCAGTTTGTCGGCAGTATCGGGACGGTCGGTGTGTCCATTGGCGGTGAGCTGGCTGACTTGTTGGCGCCGGTGGCGATGAGCTTTGCGACGGCCGGCCAAATCTATATTGCGCAGCTGTTTGGTGCGAAGGATCTCAAGCGGACCAAGGAGACCATCGGTACCTTATTGACGGTGATGATGGGATTTTCCATTTTTGGAATGCTTTTGATTTTTGTATTAAGGGAGCCATTATTGCACTGGCTGAACTGTCCGCCGGAAGCCTGGAACCAGGCAATGTCCTATCTGATTATTACCACATTCGGTTTGCCGTTTGTGTTTGGGTATAACGCCGTGGTTGGGATTCTGCGGGGTATGGGGGAATCCAAACGCCCGCTCTATTTTATTATGGTAGCCACCGTTGTTAACATCGTGGCGGATATCATCCTGGTCGCCGTCTTCCGCTTGGAGGCAGCCGGCACGGCTTTGGCAACCATTGCTTCGCAGTTTGGTTCCTTTGCGGCGGCTTTCTATTACATGTACAAGCACCGGGAACACTTTGATTTTGAGCTGAAGCTTTCCTATTTTAAAATGCACAGCCATCACCTGAAGGTCATCGTGAAGCTGGCAATTCCGCAGATTGTGCGCTCTTCCTTTGTGCGCTTCTCAATGCTGTGGGTGAATTCGCATATCAATGCCTATGGACTGGTGGTCTCTGCGACCAACAGCGTCGGCAATAAGATCTCCAAGTTCCTGGAGGCTTTTGTGGCCGGTATCGATACGGCAGCCGGGGCGATGATCGGGCAGAACCTGGGGGCCCGCCAGCATCAGCGGGCAGGCAGGATTGTTTGGGTAACTTTAGCCTGCTGCCTGAGTATTGCGACGGTTTGTTCGGCTTTGGGGCTGTTTTTCCCCAAACAAATCTTTTCCATGTTTACCACCGATACGGCAGTATTGGCCATGAGTGTGGTGTATCTGCAGATCTATGTCATGAGCTTTTATATGTCGGCGATTACCGGGACCTTTCAGGCAATGGTAACCGGCTGCGGTTTTGTCTCCCTGGGATTCTTGATTGGAATTCTGGATGCGGTGGTTTGCCGGATCGGGTTCTCGCTTTTGTTCTCTGAGGTATTCCATCTGGAACATCTGTCCTATTGGCTGGGAACCGGGTTTTCAAGGACCCTGCCGGGACTGTTATGCTTCCTCTACTTTATGAGCGGCAAGTGGAAGACCAGGAAGTTGCTTTCGGAGCAGAAATAAGGGGAGCAGATAGCTTTACTCATACATCAAAAAAAGGAGGCAGTTGTTGCCTCCTTTTTTTCATCCTTATTAAGCTTCTGCGCCTTGTTTTACAAACGTCTCAATCTTTCTGCAATTTCACTACCTGCGCATATCCGTCATAGGCATAGCCGGAAAGCGAAAAGCCATACCCGGAAAACCTCGACGCTGTTTCTTCGACACTGAAAAACTCCCCAACGACACGAAACAGGCGTAAAAGTCCATTCATAGCTTTGCGGATGGGAAATGGCAAACGCGGGTCGGCTATATACAGGATCCCGCCAGGTTTGAGAAGCCTCGCTGCTTCCTGTGCGAATCCGGGCTTATCGCTGAAATGGTGATAAGCCATACAGGCAACAATCGCATCAAAGCTGTTGTCATCAAAAGGTGTCTGCTCACTACGGGAAAGCCGAATATCCATCTCTGGACATTTTGCTTTTGCTTGCTCTACCATAGCTTTTTTTATGTCAATCCCATAGGCGCTAAACGCACAATCAGCACACAGTTTTTGCAACAGTGCACCGGTACCGCAGCCCACATCCAACAGGGACATTCCCGGTTTCAAAGCCACCTCTTTTTGCAGAAGCTGATAGAATTTCCGGGAGGCTTTCCCCTCGAAGCCGTCATCGTATGCGGATGCCCGTTTTGAAAATTTGAAGTCTTTCTTGTCTGATGACATGATTTCTTCTCTCTTTTTTAAACGATGCGCGAAAACTGCTCGATGGCAGACGATAACTTCTTGATGATTTCTTCGCCATTCCCCTCGCGGACACCATCCAGTACACAATGTTGGAGATGCCCCTCCAAAATAACCTGACCGGTTTTATGCAAAGCGGATTTCACCGAACTAATTTGAATCAGGATTTCATCACATTCTTTGCCATCTGCGACCATCTTCATTAACCCGCGTACTTGCCCCTCTATTCGCTTTAAACGGTTTGTAATTGCGTCAACATCCATACAAGGTTTCATCATTGTACCTCCAAAAAAATAGGCAATAGTATATACCATATACCCCTATACCCTATTATGTGCCTTTGTAAAGAACGAGTCAAGAGATGTCGACAAGTTCCGCTATAATAAGTTTAGGCGGTATGTTGACCTATAACGCAATTACAAAGAGCAAACAGCTGATACAGGGAGAGAAAAAATGGATTAGGATAAAATTTTTGTAAGTGCAATGTTAAATGAACTGACTAATGTGAACCTTACCTGCTATAAAAGCAGCTTGAGCGATTCTGACAAGCCGCAGCAAAACGATGATCCCTCCTGACGCGCAAGAAGCGTAATCGTTAAGCTGCCAAAAGAGGATCAAAAAAAGCTTTATGACTTCATACAGCTTGCGATTATTGACACCGCATCCACAATATTTTGGACGATTGATGGCTCTCATTTCCCGGAAACGCTTGACGAGGATTTTGTGCTGAAATATGGTGAGGAAGAAATACAAGGGCTTCTTCAGGACGACCTGATTGAACTTGCTGAGGAAATGGGTGTTTATAGTTAATTGTGCTGTAATGATTACGAATGTGTTTTATGGCTTTAAACTTGTGTCGTTGCCAACGAACAATTTAACTCATACAGTTTCATCTTTTCCCCACCAAAAAAGAGGCCTTCCAGTCTCTTTTTTGGATTCATTGAAAGTGAATGCTTTGCTCTATTTAATATTTGTCATACTGTAGCGGATTGCGGAACCCTGATAGATGTTTTTGGTATACACCGTGCGGGTTTGTCCCCAACGGCTGAACTCCCGTTTGGAGTCATAGTGATCCGGATGTTCAATCACGTGGTTGCAGGCATCCAGCAAGTACTGCAGCGTCACACCGCTTTGGTCCAGCATTCCATGTCCCGGAAAGACACCTTGAATCTCATCGAAGCGCGGCTGCAGCTTCACCAAGGCATCGCGCAGGGTACTGACCTTGCAGAACTGGGGATAGGGTTCCCCTTCAGGGGCGTCGCTGATGCCAGAGGTATCACCGATAAAGATGGTGTGGTTATGCAGGTCATAATAGCCGCACTGTCCCGGGGTATGCCCGGGCAAATGCACCGCTTCCACCAAGTAGCCATCCCCCAAATCAAACCGGTATCCATCCGGGATTCCAACGATCTCATAGGGATGATATTCAACAATATCCGCCCGGTCAAACTCGGTAAAGAGCGGCTTGCCATCCTCCCCAAACAGATAGTCCCAGATATGGGGGTTGTTCTTCTCACGCATGCGCGGCACTTCCGCCTCATGGCAATAACAGACCTCAAACTGACAGTTGCCATAGGCATGGTCAAAGTGGGAGTGGGTATTGGCGACGATGATTTCCTTGTCACCGACCAAATGGTGGCAGAGGCCCTTGAGGTCCCCGACACCAAAGCCGGTGTCAATCAGCATCGCTTTCTTGGGCCCGTCAATCAAAAACATCCAGGGATCCCCGGCACCATCAAAGCTCTCGGTGAAGATCGCATAGGTATTGTCCCGCATTTGGTAGACCTCGGCATAGGGATTGATATCCGGATAAAACTGCTTCAGGGTACTGTATTCCCGCAGGATCTTCATGTAAGACCAGCGGATGGGTCTTTCTTCTTCAAAGACGATTCTTTTCGATTTCAATTCAGACTTAATCGGTCTTGGATTTGCCACAAAATCACCTCTTTCTTATTCCATTATAGAAAAACTCAGCATGAAACTTAATAGCCAAAAAGCGTACATCAATGTGGAAAATGAGTACGCTGTTCTTCTTTTCATCCATGAAAAAATGAAAGAAAACCCGGCTTTTCACAAAACATTCAGAATTTAAGCGGGCTGTCTTTCTTGACGATTCGGCATTGCCGAATTATGCTGGAAAAGACAGAAGAAATTCAGCCATTGATTCCAAGTGATTCGATGACAGGGGGGACATTCTTTTGACAGACAGCACTATGAATCAACCGGTCACCATTACCTTGAGTGACCGGGTCATTATCTGCGATCCGACTTACGGTTTACAACAATCCAAAGACTTGAACATTCTGCCCGGAACCTATTTAATCATGGCTCCCTTTAAGCCGCTGGAGAGCGGTGAGTACCAGGACGGCAGCGTCATCAAGTGGCAGGAAGTGATTACCCATCTGACCTTGATTCACTCCAGCTGCTTTCCCGACCAGCTGCCGATGATGGAGGAAGCAGGGGAGTTTGACATGGATTCCGGCTTGGCCGGGGTCTTTGATGCCAGCCTTTGGGACATGGGGATCAGACAGGCGGTTTCCCTGGAGTTTTCCAATGGCCATGCCGGCCACAGCCGCTGGGGTTTACTGGATTGCGGCCGGGGCGTGGTCATTGAAAGCGGTGACCGGGAGGGCAGCTGCCTCTTGAATGTCGGCTACCGCGGAAACCTCGTCGTTGCCATGGATCTGGTGTTTTAATTTGCCTTACCTCCCTCTTCATTTTTGAAGGGATTCGCATATTTCAGCCATAGAAGCGCTTGGCAAACTCTGTGGCTGTTTTTTTAAAAAAAAGGAATTGCTTCAAGCAATTCCTGTTAATCAATCACTTCTTATAAGATGACCTCGTCATCCTTGGGGTAGTGGTTCAGCACTTCACAGCCGTCTTTGGTAACCAGCACCAAATCCTCGATGCGAACCCCGCCTTTGTCTGGGATATAGATTCCCGGTTCAATGGAGAAGCACATCCCCGGCTCGACGATGGCCTGGTTGCTGCGGGAGACATCCAGGGGTTCATGCACTTCCAACCCGATGCCATGTCCGGTCCGGTGGGTGAAGTATTCCCCATAGCCGGCAGCCGTGATGACATCGCGGGCGGCTTTGTCGATATCGCAAAAGCGCACACCGGGCTTCACGGCTTCAATGGCCGCCAGATTGGCAGCCAGCACCGTCAGATAGATGTCCTGCATCGGGTCATCCCCGACAAAGAAGGTGCGGGTCATGTCACTGCAGTAGCCGCGATAGCGGCAGCCCATGTCAATCACGATGCTCTGACCTTCTCTTAAAATCCGGTCGCCGCTGACCCCATGGGGGTCGGCCGCATTCGCGCCAAAGGCGATGATGCCGCCATAGCTGACTGCTTCGGGATCCTCGCTTTGAAAAAGGGAAGCCAGTTGTGACTGCACTTGTACTTCACTGACACCGACCTTCAAAAGACCCCTGACTTTGGCCATCACCGCGTCATTGATTAACGAGCTCTTGCGCATGTATTGTTGCTCTACTTCATCCTTGATGCTGCGGCAGCGGTTGATCAGGTCACTGGCTAAGGAAAACTTGAGTTTCCAGTTGGCACTTGTCATCCTTAACAGAAAGCCGCTGGGGAATTCATGGTCCACCCCGACCTTGCCTTCCAACAAATACTGGGCTAAAATCAGAGCAGAATCTTCGGTGTCATCAAACTGGACATAGTCCAGGTCGCTCTTCTTGTTTACCGGAAACATCCGGTTGATAAACAGGGTCGCCTTGCCTTCTTTGGGAATCGCCAAAGCCAAAAGGCGCTCACCGCAGAAGTACAGATCACCGCTGAAATACTCGATGCTCTTGGGATTGGAAACGATGAGCCAGTCCAATTCCTGCATGATTTTTTGGATTTGATTGATGCGCATAGACCCTCCTGACTATCCACTTGCCTTGGATTTTCAACCTGTTACCGTTCATTATAACGCAAATTGAATCCCTTAGAATATAATACCTGTGAGGAACCTAAATGAAGATTCGAGTTGAGATTGATGAAACACTGCAGGAAGACGAGCTGATCATTCACTGCCGCAAGGTGGATGAATCGATTGCCGCCATTCAAAACTTTGTGTCTTCACAAAAGAAGGCTCCTACCTTTGAGTTTCGCAAAGGCGACCAGGAATACTTCCTGGACCTCAATGACATCCTCTTTTTTGAAACCGGGGACGACATCGTCTTCGGGCATACCCGGGAGGATGCCTATCAGATTAAGATGCGCCTTTATGAACTCGAAGATCTTCTACCCAAGAATTTTGTGCGTATCTCGAAATCGACCATCGCAAACATCCTGCACATCCGTTCGCTGCAGCACCGCTTCAATTCCGCAAGTCTGATCCAGTTTCGCGATACCCACAAAGAAGTCTATGTGTCGAGGATGTATTACAAAATCCTGAAAGAGAAAATGCAGGAAAGGAGATATTATGAGAAGTAAAAATTTGATTTGGGGGATGATGTTTGTGGTTTTGGCCGGATTGATCCTGCTGCAATCGATGGGAATTGGCCCCTCCATTAATCCGTGGACCCTTGTCTTTACCTTCTTTTTGGTGCCGATGCTGTTCTATTCGATTCGCGGTGGCCAGATTTTTGGCATTGTCTTTAGCCTGGGCATTCTCTATGCCCTCTATGACAATTATCTGCCCGCTCCCTTCAATCAAATCAGTACCTGGAATATGATTTTGATCAGCCTGCTCTTGGCAATCGGGCTGAGCTTAATCTTCCGCAAGCGCAAAAGCTGGGTATCTGTTGGCGGTTACCACAGCGGTGTTGACGGGGATTATATCAAAAGCAAGGTGGAAGATAAGCTGCGCGACAAGTTTGTAAACACTACCACGATGGAAGACCTGGAGGGGGAGAGTGTCTATGGCAGCGTGAGCTTTGGCGATGCCCTCAAGTATGTCTATTCGCAATCGCTGGAGGAAGCCCATTTTGATTGCAGCCTGGGGGCGATGAAGCTGTTTTTGGACAATGCGAAGCTCAAGGATGACCAGGCGACCCTGCATCTGGAGTGCAGCCTTGGCAGCATTATCGTCTATGTACCGATGAGCTGGCGCATCATCAATAACCTGTCTGTGGTTTTGGGGGAAGGGGATACCGGCAATGACCATGTTACCGGGGATGCCCCCACCCTGATAGTCACCGGTTCGGTGAACCTTGGCTCGATTAAATTTGTCAGAGTCTAACGCCTGAAAAGGCGTTTTTCTTAGGCAGAAAAACCGGGATTTAAAAGACCCTATGATATACTCTTTGGTGTATCAGGAGGTATGATGGAAATCTATTGTTACAACCGCTGCTCTACCTGCAGCAAGGCTCTAACCTGGCTGCAACAGCACAAAATTAAAGCGGATATCAAGGATATCAAGGACCAGCATCCCGACCTTTTGACCTTAACTTCCTGGGTCAAGCAAAGCGGCTTGCCGCTCAAGCGCTTCTTCAACACCAGCGGACTCTTGTATAAAAACAAAAATCTTAAAGAGCGGCTTGTTGGCATGTCTGAAGACCAACAGCTGGAGTTGTTGGCGAGCGATGGCATGCTGGTGAAGCGGCCGGTACTGGTTGGCAAGGATTTTATCCTGGTGGGATTCAAGGAAGCAGAGTGGGCTAAGGCCCTGTTAGCACAGGAGGCTGTATGAAAGAATTTACCTATTTTACCCCGACGAAAGTTGTCTTTGGGATTGGGGTTAGTGAGCGGACTGGTGCGCTATTGAAAGAAGCGGGAGCCAGTAAAGTGCTTTTGCACTATGGCGGCGGTTCGGCGGAGCGCTCTGGGTTGCTTACAAAAGTCAGGAGTCATCTGCAACAGGCCGGTATCGGCTTTGTGGAGTTGGGCGGGGTTAAGCCCAATCCGCGCGTATCGCTGATTCGCGAGGGCATCGCTTTGGCAAGGAAGGAAAAGGTTGACTTTATCCTGGCGGTGGGCGGTGGCAGTGTGATAGACTCTGCCAAGGCCATCGGCTATGGTATTCCCTATGACGGTGATGTCTGGGATTTCTATAATTTCAAGGCGGTGGCGAAGACTGCTACCCCGGTTGCGGCTTTGTTGACGCTGGCGGCAGCCGGCAGTGAGATGAGCGACTCCTCTGTGATTACCAATGAGGAAGGCTGGATTAAGCGCGGCACCAACAACAATGTCTGCCGCTGCAAGCTGGCAATCATGGATCCCCAATTGACTTTGAGCGTTTCCGACTATCAGACTGCCTGCGGCAGTGTGGATATTCTGATGCATACCCTGGAGCGCTATTTCAGTGCGGAGAAGACCCTGGATTTGACCGATGCCATTGCCGAAGGGCTGATGCGCACCGTCATCAACAATGCCCTAAAGCTGAAGGAAAACAGCCAGGATATTAGTGCCCGGGCGGAGATCATGTGGGCTTCCTCCCTGTCACATAACGGCTTGACCGGGTGCGGCAGCGGGGTTGGCGACTGGGCTTGCCATAAGCTCGAGCACGAACTCTCCGGCTTATATGATGTCGCCCATGGCGCCGGCTTGGCGGCAATCTGGTCAGGCTGGGCCCGCTATGTCTATGACACCAATCCCGCCCGCTTTGCGCAATTGGCGAATCGCGTTTTCAATATTGAAGGAGAAGATGAGACAAGTCTGGCTTTGGCGGGAATCTGTGCGATGGAGGACTTCTTTAGCGAAATTGATATGCCTGCCTGCCTCAATGAGCTCAAGGATGATATTTCCGATGATGAGATCTTGTTAATGGCAAAAAAATGTGTGGGCAGCAGTCCGACCGGGAAGGTCGGGGGTTTTAGGGTGTTGGAAGAACCGGATATGATTGAGGTTTATAAGATTGCCCGAACCAGATTGAAGAAATAGCAGAAAGGCTGCCTGTGGCAGCCTTTTTTGTACTGTGTCTTTTTTTATTACCGTCGGTATTTCCCGGCTTTCTCAATCTCGCGCCTCGCATCTTTCTCTTTCAAAGCCTGGCGCTTATCATAGGTATGCTTTCCTTTCGCCAGGGCGATTTCCACCTTGCAGCGGCCATGGGAAAGATACACTTTGGTGGCGACGCAGGTATAACCCTGCAGTTTAATCTTCTGTTCCAGTTTCCGTATTTGCGCTTTATGCAAAAGCAGCCGCCGATCCCTTTTTTCCTCATGGTTAAAGCGATTGCCGAATTCATACTTGGCAATCGAAGCATCCACCAGATAGGCCTCTCCCTTGTCAAACTTGACATAACTGTCGCGCAGTTGGACAGACCCTCTGCGGACGGATTTGATTTCCGTGCCCAAGAGTTCAATGCCGGCTTCCAGCGCCTCTTCAATGAAGTAGTCATGGAAGGCCTTGCGATTGTTGGCGATGACTTTGATGTTGGTAGCCATGGGTTAAAAAAAGGCTGATTGCAGCCTCAGAGAATCTTTCTCAGAATTACCAGTACAAAGAAGAGTATGCCAATCGCCATGGTCGCATTGGCGATGACTTTTTCACTTCCTCTTTCCTTCACATTGGAGAAGAGGTTCAAGCCGCCGCTTCCGGTAAAGGCACTGGAAATCCCGTCGGATTTTCCGCTTTGCAGCAAAGCGAGGACAATCAGAATTCCGGATGTAGTAAAGATTGCAATATCCAGCATGTCACAGGACTCCTTTCGTGTGCCTGTTAATTATAACAAAGGGCCACAGAAAAAACAATCACAACTTTGCCTCAGCTTCGCTGACGCCATAGAGATAGCAGAATCGGCAGTCCCAACAGAAAGAAAACCACCAGGGAAGCATAAATCCCATAGAAGATATTGATATCAGCGACCTTGTTGACAAGCCAGACCGTGGGCAGGTAGAGAAGCTGTCCGACGGAGCGGGTCAGGGAAATAACCGAGGTCTCCTCGCTGGGCTTGGTGTACTTTTGTACCAGCGGCAGCATCGTCGCATTGGTCCAGCCTTGGGTGACCCCCATCAAAAGATAGAACCAGACAGTGAGAAGGTTCAAATGAATTGAGATTACGCCTAAGCCAATCACCGGCAGCAAGAGGGCGAAAAGAAAAATCTGCCACTCCTTCATGCGGCGCTGAAGGCGCTGTGCCAGCCAGGAGCCAATGGTATTGGCTAAGGTATTGAGGGCCCAGCCCAGCGAGACGATTTCCAAAGGCACACCAGCCAATAACAGCAGGGGAGTATAAATCCAGATTACCGCATGGGTGGACTCACGGGCTACCGCGTAAGCCCAGATGCGAAGTCGCAGCGGTGGGTTTTTTATGCTGGAGGCGATGACCCGCAGGATATCCGCAAACGGATTCTTTTTTTCGGGCACCAGCAGTTCACTGTCATCCTGGATAAAAAGGGAGGCAAGGGCTCCCAGGGCAAAGGGGACTGCGGAGGCCGCAATTGCCAAACGGAAGCTGATGGCACCAAGGGGTCCGCCCAAAAGGATCAATATCAAAAAGGCAACATATTGCAGAGTTGAGATGCGGGCTGCGTTGCTTCTATACAGCTCCCCGCTTTGATCGCGCTTGCGGCAGAAGTGGCGCAGCAGGGTGCTGTCCACCCCGGAGGACAGGGACATAAAGATACCGGACAGGGCTTCCGCCAATACCACCATCATAAAGCTGTTGGCTGTTGAGTAAAGAAGAAAAGCCAGGGCGGTGCCGAAGTCCCCGATGACATTTGCCCACTTGCGGGAAAAGCGGTCCGCAATCCAGCCGGCAGGAATATTGAAAAACATCATGAATAGCGTAAACAGCATCTGGGAAAAGGCGATCATTTCCTGGTTCATGGCGATGCTGTTATAAAACAGGGTCATGAAGGGGATGCACAAAACCCCGGCGGTAATCACCGATTCAAAGGCAATCAAAAACAGATTTCGCTGGATGTCCCGGTTGCTCATAGTATTCCTATTTTGACGTCCTCCCCATGGCTTAAGCCGGGGGATTCTTACCGCCGCTAATACGGCCTCGATGGGTTCCTGCTTCATCTGGCAGTCTTATGACCTCGCCATCCGACAGGCAATTTATCACTCCGGGCGTCCCCCGGACTATATAGACTTTATATCGCAAATTCTATTTTATTTCAAGAACAAATACGCATATTCTTCGCTCATCCTTTAAAAACAAAACAGTTGTCCCTTTAGAAAAGAAGAACAGCTGCAGTTGTTTTACTGGTGCGCCTTATATCCCCATGTCTAAAGGCAGGGGTTTTACGGCGATGTTTGATAAAAAAAAGGACCTAAGCCCTTATTACATCTTTTTTCAGCAGATTCATGTACAGTTCATGCAGACAGGAGGCTGTAGCCACCAGACAAAGGCCGACGGCGAAGCTGTCGCGGAAGTATTGGGGAAACAGAAAGATGACGAAGATGCAGAAAGCGGTGAACTTGTTGAGGATGGAATGCATCGGCAGAAACTGCTTCCACTTGATTTTGCGAATCAGCCAGGCAGTGATGCGCACCACACAAAGTAGGGCAATCCAAACGAAGATCCACCAGGGAAGGTGGTAGTGCTGCAGAAAGCGCAGAATCATAATCGAGTAGAAGGTCAAATCCGCAATCGTATCCATAATCGTGCCAAAACGGGAAATCGCCTGAAACTTGCGGGCGAAATATCCGTCCAGAACATCGGAGAGCCCGCAGGCCAGGTAGATCAGATAGTATGAAAACGAATAATAGGGGACAAAGATCAGGACAATCGACAATAAAACCCGGCCTCCGGTCAAAAGATTCGGGACCATTTTTTTTAATGATGATGTGGCAGGCAGGACGTTTTGCTCCATACTCAAATTATAGCACAAGGGTCTTTTTCCGTTTATAATGGTTGCGTAAAGGAGCTGGGATTTTGGCTTATCAATTCACTACAAACCTGAGCCCGTCAGAATTTGACCGCTTTGCGAAAAACCATCCGCTCGCCAGCATTCTACAGACCAGCGGTTGGGCAGATGTCAAAAAAGAATGGACTTCCTATTTTACCGGGGTGTTATCTGAAGGCAAGGTCATTGCTGCATCGCTGGTTTTGGTTCGCCGTCTGCCTTTGGGCTTCACACTGTTCTACCTGCCCCGGGGACCCTTGTTGGATTTACAGGACAGCGATCTTTGCACTTTTTATTTTTCAGAGCTGAAACAGTTTGCGAAGAAACAAAGAGCCATCTCGATTAAGATCGATCCCAATATTGTCATCTCTGCCCTGCCTTACGATGAGTACCAGCAAAGTAAACCGATTACCGCACATCCTTTGGTGGATGTTTTAAAAGCGTATGGCTTTATTCATAAGGGCTTCAACCGTGATCTGACCTCCACGGCCCAGCCGCGCTTTGCGGCTGTGATTTATAAGAGTCAGCCGGAGAGCGACTGGCGTAACAGCCCCGGTGGCAAGCAGGCCCGCAAAGCCGAGAAGAAAGGCGTGGAGATTGTACAGAAACAAAACGCCGTAGGTGAGTTTGCGCCTTTGATGGGCTACACCTCAAAGCGCAAGCAGCTCTACCTGCGCAACCAGGAATACTACCAAAGGCTGGTTGATGCCTTTGTCAGCGACCACCACTTTATCTTTTCGAAACTGAACCTGAAAGAATATTTGCTTCGTTGTGAGACAGAAGCGAAAGACTGCGAGAAGCAGTTTCGCAATCCGGATGTGAAAGAGAAGAACCTCTCGGTAACCAAAACCCGCTACCAGTCGCTGCAGAAGGAAATCGCCAGGGTCAAGCAATTTATCGCTGAAGACGGGGATGAGGTGTTATTGTCCGGCTCGCTGATGGTCAAGGATAAAAAGGCCTGCTATTTTCTTTACTCCGGCTTCAACGACAAATACCAGCGTTATCTGGGACCGGACTATGCCCAGATTGCCAAGCTGGAATGGGCTTTTTCACAGGCAGTAGAGAAAGCGGACTTCGGCGGGGTACCTGGCAGCCTGGATGACGGCATCGCCAAATACAAGCTGTCCTTTCATCCCTATATTGATGAATATCTCGGTGAGTTTGATCTGCCGGTGAAAAAATGGCTCTATCCGCTCTTTGAGCACTTTTTGCCCAAGGCCAAGCTGTGGGTGATGAAATGGGCGAGAAGGAGAAACCGACATGCTTGAGCTGCTCGACAAACAGACCTATGATGCCTTTGTAGAGAAACATCCCTATGGGCACTACCGCAAGATGTCATACTGGGCGAAGTATCTCGAACCTCAGAAATACCAGGCGGTTTATCTGGGATTGAAAGAAAACGGAGAACTGCAGGGCACAGCCATGGTGTTAAGAAAGAACATTCTTTTCGGGCACTATGACTATGTGCTTTGGGGTCCCTGTGTTGACTATACAAACCAAACAAGTGCTGAGCTTTTTCTGAAAGAATTGATCGCCTTTAGCAAAGGCCATAAAGCGGTCTTTCTTAGAATTGACCCCAATGTGATTCGGGTCTCGCGCAATATTGACGGCAGTCAGAAAGAGGGGCTGGATCAAGAGTATATTACCGATTATCTGAAAGAGCTGGGCTTTGCGCACCGGGGCTATGGCTATGGCTATGATGGCAGTTGGACCAACCGCTTTACGCTGATGCAAGACCTCAGCATACCAATGCCACAAATCATCAGCCAGTTTGCCAAGTCCAAGCAGAATGTGCTCAAACGCCATGACCAGATTGGGGTCAGCAGCAAAGAGGGGAGCCGGGATGATCTGGACTACCTGGTGGACTTTGGAATTCAGCTCTCCAAGATTCAAAAGTTTGAACCGCATGACCGTAAATACTTTGAATACTTGCTGGACTGCTTGAAAGAGCACGGACATCTCTATATCACGGAAATCGAGGTGCCGGTGATGATCGCCCATATTGAAGAGGAGATTGAAAGCGGCAAGTACAAAAAAGACCCGGAAGCTCTAAAAGCCAAAGAAAGGGATCTGGCTTTGGCAAAGAACTGGCAAAAGCTGGGGGACAGACTGGTGATTGCGGCGGGGATATTTATTGTCAATGGTGACAAGTCATGGAACCTGTTTACCTATAACCACAAGGACTTCAATTCTTTAAAACCGACAGACAATCTGCACCGATATGCAATGTCCAAGATGAAAGAATTGGGTGTGAAGGACTATGACTTTGTGGGCTTTTCCGGACGGACCGACAAGGACGACCGCTATTATGGCTTATACGAATACAAGAAGAGCTTTGGCAGTGAGTTTATAGAGTACATCGGGGAGTTCACGATGGTTTTTGGCAAGAGTCGCTATCAATTGTTCTTGTTTGGTGAAAAATTGAAAAAAGCAATCGGTTGGAGATGGCGGAAGCTGAAAAGAAGATTGCGCGGGGAAAGATAATTCAGGCAGTAAAGACAAAGTCGGGGCAGGCAAGTCCACCCTGGCTGTTTTGTCATGTCCTTGTTTCAATTGTTTGCAGCGAACCAAAACCCAATAAAAAAGTAAGCAAATGCAAACATTTTCCTTGACAAGCAGACAGCCACCCGCTATGATGTTTCTATAGTTAGACGAAGATAACTTTAGTACGAAGGTGGTGTTATGATGCCTCTGTCTCTGGTCCGTCCGGGAGAAACCAGCTATATCAAGAAGGTTAAGGGAAAAATGGAAACCCGGGCTTTTTTGGAGAAGCTTGGTTTTGTGGAAGGATGCCGGGTCACAGTAGTCAGTGAAAACCGCGGAAATGTTATCGTCAGTATCAAAGAGTCCCGGGTCGCAATCAGCCGGGAAATGGCCAGAGAGATTCTGGTTTAAGGAGGAAAGGCATGAAGACACTGCGGGAAGTAAAACCGGGTGAAACCGTTACCGTCACCAAAATTGAAGGCAGCGGTCCGGTCAAAAGACGCATCATGGAAATGGGTGTAACCAAAGGCATTGCGGTATTTGTCCGCAAGGTCGCACCGCTGGGAGATCCGGTGGAGGTGACCGTGCGCGGCTATGAACTCTCGTTGCGCAAGGCCGATGCCCAGAATATTATCGTAGACTAAGCGCGGAGCGAAAGCTCCGCTCGTATTAACAAGATTTGTTAGCATTAACTAACTAAGGAGGATACAGCTATGCCAATTACCATTGCTTTGGCGGGGAACCCCAACAGCGGAAAAACAACCTTATTCAATGCTTTGACCGGTGCCAATCAATTTGTCGGCAACTGGCCGGGGGTGACGGTTGAGAAGAAGGAAGGAAAACTGAAAGGGCATAAGGATGTCACGGTTACCGACCTGCCGGGGATTTATTCCCTGTCTCCCTACACCCTGGAGGAAGTGGTTGCCCGCAATTACCTGATTGATGATAAAGTCGATGTGATTTTAAACATCGTTGACGGCACCAACCTGGAGCGCAATCTGTTTTTGACCACCCAGCTTTTGGAAATGGGAATTCCGCTGGTGGTGGTCGTCAATATGGCCGACCTGATTCAAAAAAGCGGGGACCAAATCAACCTGGAGGCCATGTCCAAAGAACTGGGCGTACCGGTCTATGCGATTTCCGCTTTAAAACAAAGCGGCATTGCGGAGGCCGTCAAGGCCGTCCTCGATGCAGCTGCCGGAGTCAAACCGGTGCCCAAGCACAATTTCAGCGGCAGCATAGAGCATGCAATAGCCCATATTGAAGAAGCGGTATTGCATGATCTGCCGGAGGAAAAACAGCGGTTTCTGGCGATCAAGCTCTTTGAGCGGGATACCAAAATCATGGAGAAGCTCAAGATCAAAAAACAGGACCTGGCTCATATCAATGATGATATCAAGGCCTGTGAAAAGGAGTTGGGGGATGACAGCGAAAGCCTGATTACCGCCCAGCGCTATGACTATATAGATTCCATCATCCACGACTGCCTCAAGCGCAAGAATGCCGGGGCCATGACCATCAGCGATAAAATCGATAAGATCATCACCAACCGCTGGCTGGCTTTGCCAATATTTGCCCTGGTCATGTTTCTGGTGTACTACATCTCAGTCACTTCGGTCGGCACCATTGTCACCGACTGGACCAACGACAGCCTCTTTGGCGAAGGCTTCAATTTCTTGGGAGCGGAAATTCCGGGAATCCCGGTTCTGGTATCCGATCTGCTGGCCTCGCTCAACACCGCCGAATGGCTTTCCGGTTTAGTGGTGGACGGGATTGTGGCCGGGGTTGGGGCTGTGCTTGGCTTTGTGCCGCAGATGTTGATTCTCTTCTTCTTTCTGGCCTTCTTGGAAGGCTGTGGGTATATGGCGCGTATCGCCTTCATCATGGACCGGATCTTCCGCCGCTTTGGTCTCTCTGGCAAATCCTTCATCCCCATCTTAATCGGGACCGGCTGCGGAGTTCCGGGCTTGATGGCTTCGCGCACGATTGAAAGCGACCGTGACCGCAAGATGACGATCATGGTCACGACCTTTATTCCCTGCAGCGCCAAGCTGCCGATTATCGCCTTAATTGCCGGGGCACTGTTCGGCGGTGCCTGGTGGGTGGCTCCCAGTGCCTACTTCTTGGGCATGGCCGCCATTGTCTGCTCAGGGATTATCCTTAAGAAAACCCGCTTATTTGCGGGGGATGTATCACCCTTTGTGATGGAACTGCCGGCCTATCACTGGCCGACCTTCGGCTCCATTCTTCGCTCGATGTGGGAGCGCGGCTGGTCCTTTATCAAGAAGGCTGGAACGATTATCCTGCTGGCGACCATCTTTGTCTGGTTTACGAGCTCCTTTGGCTTTGCGGACGGCAAGTTTCAAATGGTGGATATGTCTGAGAGCCTTCTGGCTGCTGCCGGCAATGCCTTTGCCTGGATCTTCTCACCGCTGGGCTTTGGCAACTGGAAGGCAACGGTGGCAACCATCACCGGCTTGATTGCCAAGGAAAATGTGGTTGGAACATTTGGTATACTATATGGGTATGCGGAAGTTGCCGAGGACGGTGCTGAGATCTGGGGCGCCCTGGCGCTTGAACTGCCGGCTTTGGCTGCCTACTCCTTTTTGGTATTCAATCTGCTCTGTGCTCCCTGCTTTGCGGCAATGGGTGCCATCAAGCGCGAGATGAACAATACCAAGTGGTTCTGGATTGCGATCGGTTATGAATGCGTATTTGCCTATGCGGTTGCCTTTGTAATTTATCAGCTTGGCTTGTGGCTGACCGCTGGCGCCTTCTCGCTTTACACGATTCTCGCTTTAGCTGTTTTGGCTGGCTTTGTATATCTGTTGGTACGCCCGCAAAAAGCGGAGAAAATCGGTTCTCCGGTTTCCGTCGAGGCGTAGGTAAGGAGATTCTATGATCAGGTTTTTACAAGAAAACTTCGGCACGCTTTTGGTAGGAACCGTACTGCTGGTGATTGTCATTGCGATTATTGCCAATATGGTGAAAACCAAAAGGGCGGGGAAATGCATCGGCTGCAGCTGCGGCTGCGGCAGTGCGGACTGCCCGCATCACAAACAGCACAGCTCTTGAATTAAAGTGTTTGAATCTTTACAAAACGAATGCAGCAAACAAAAACCCGGAAAACCGGGTTTTTGTTTGCCGCAGTATAATTACAAAACATAAAAAACAACTTTAATATCATAAATAAAGGGAAAATCCACCAGTATCACACAGATGAAATCTAAAATCACATAAAATTACATATTAACTCGATATTCTCCCGATAATTAATTTGTATCCTATAGATGTAAGTAATCATTGCTTACCTGTACGGACCTCTTCTCCTACAATTCCCAAAAACAAAGCCGTACAGTATCTATCCCCTTAAACGGAAAAAGGCCTCTCCCAAGGCCTTTTTCCATTATCGGGTGTTTTTTTATTGAAATCAGAATTATGGCTGCTTTAAAGCTTCCCTGGAATTTCCCGGGGGAAAACCCCCAACTTATGGTATATTTATAGGGAATCACCGTTTTTTTCATTTTCAACCCCACTATGAAAAAACAATTTTCTGTCACCAATCTAAAAAATGTAAGGAAACAAAACTGGCCATATATCACGACCTGGATTCTTTATTATGCCTGGGTGATTGTCTTTACCACCTGGTGGGTTGCCTCCCCGATTACCGACAGCCTTCTGGGCACCGGTTCCCGCGTGCTTTTGCACTCACTCAACCTGATTGCCTCCGCCATTGTGGTCGTGGTTTTAAAAAAGGAGTACTTCCGGATTTCCGGTGTCATCGGCAGCATCACCATCCTTTTCACCGCCGCTTTTTCGCTTTTGGTCAAAGACCCGCAGCTTCATACCATCGCCATCGTGCTTTTGGCGATATCGCTGGGGATTGTCAACATCTCGATTTTGGTGCCGATGGTCTACATCATGAACAACACCGAGAAGTTTGTCAGCATCCTGTCGACCTTCCTTCTGATCAGCGTCGTCATGCTTTTGGAGGAAACCGGAATCCTCAACAGTGCCAACGGCTTCTGGTTTTCCTTTCTGGCCTTACTAGTATCCGTCATCCCCATCTTCTTTTTCAAAAGCAGTGATTTGGATACTTCACTTCCCAAAGACTTCAATTTAATCCCAAAAGGGAAAAAGGTCCTCTATATCACCGTTTTGATGAACTGCTGCTACGCGATCTTCTGCAAGGGCATCGGCAAGTCCCTGGTGGACTCTGTCATCAACGCGATTGGCTATTCATTGTTTCCGGCTTACTATACCGGCGCTTTATTGGGCTGTGTGTTCTATTATGGCATCTACCGCTTCTTTAAATATGCCAACCACATCACCTGGAATGTGACCTTTGCGATGTTTGCTTTGGCGATGGTGTTTTATCCCTTGGCCCAACAGCAGAGTATGGCTTTGGCCTTTGCGGGGATGATCGGGGCTGCTTCCACAATGGGCATGATCAACATGTACTACATTGTCGGGGTGGTGGGCAAGAAATACTGGAACTACTTCTATGTCAAGGCCAGTGTGGTTTTGATCGGACTTTGCGGGGGGATGGCAGGAACCCTTTTGGGCAGTCTCTTTGCGCGCAGCACCTTCGCCTTTCCCTATGGCGGCTTGCCGGTACTGGTTTTCTCGGTTTTGATTATCCTGCTTTTGATTATTCTCTCTCCGATACTGGAGAATACCTACTACAAGGAAGACTGGGCGAGCGACTCTGAGAAGGTTGATATTGACAATGAGAAGGTCTTCCGCTTTGCGGATTACCATCTCAATCCAAGGGAGACGCAGCTATGCCAGTATCTCTTGCAAGGCCATACCATCCGCCAGTCCGCTTCCTTAATGAACATTCAGGAATCGACCTGCAACTCCTATTGCAAGGACCTCTACCGCAAGCTGGGCATCAACAGCAGGGTGGAGCTGCTCAACCTCTTCCAGGATTAAAAAACCGGTACCCCTAAAACATGGGGGTACCTTTTTTTTGATTTTGCTTTATTCTTAAGGAAACACCGGGAGGGAAGTATGAGCGAAAGAGAAGAACAGGCCGGTTTAGCTGTTAACAAGCGCGGGATTTCCTTTGCGAACATCCGCTATCAGCAGTGGTACTTTGTGTTTCTGTTTCCTTTGGCCATCATCATGGGCGATGTCCGTTTATTGGACATCGGCGTCAGCTGGCTGTCTTTGGACAGCTTTGTCTGGGAGCTGATTGCCTACAGTGCGGCGGTGCTGCTGTTTTTCTTTCTGCCGCAAAAAAGGATTTTGCCAACGGCAAAGGCCGGATCGGTTCTCATCGCCTTGGTGCTTTTGTATCAGATGTTTCTGATGCCAGATGATCAGCTCTGGGCCTATTTACTGTATTCCTTTGCGGATGGCCTGTGTCTGGGCTTCGGCTTTTTTGTTTTCTTCTTTATCCTCAACAATGCGGAGCGCCTGTTTTCCTTAATCTTAGTGGAGCTCTACTTTGTCATCGGGGTGGATTATCTCTGGCTGACGCTCGACCTGGGCGCCTTCATGATGAATCAGGCAGCCTTTGTGTTTGTTTTATGCTTTTTGCTTTGTATCTTCTTTACTCCAAAAGAGCAGGTGCCGGTACTGGCTTTTAAACAGGAGAGTACAAACGGGGAGAAGACCTGGTTCTCCTTTGTTTTATATGCCTTGTACATGGTGGTGGAGCTGCTGGCAATCTATCTCAACTATGACACCAGCATCGTCGAACCCATCCTTTATACCAGCGCTTCCCTGCTGGCGATTTTGTTGGTGTTATGGGTGCTTTTGACCCTGCGGGTGAACGCCTTGCACCTGTGGAATTTCTTTCTGGTGCTCTCGCTATTGGCAATGGCACTTTTGTCTTTGGACAGCTTGCTTTGGGTCAATGCGGGTTCTTTCCTCTATGGTATCTGCAGGACGTCCGGCTACATCATCATCTTTTATCTGGTAGGCTGTGCTGCCAGGCGCAGCTATACCCTGCAGTTTTTCCGGTGGTTTTGTTTGTTGGAGTTTTTTGTCACCGTGGTGTTTACCCCGGGGCTGGAGAGCATCTTCTCCAGTATTGGCGACCACTACAACCTGATTGCCTTGGGCCTGACGATCGTTTTGGTCTGCTGCTCGCTGTTTCTCTCACCCTATCTCAACCGCCATCTGTTCTTCAGTGACTGGATTGACGACTTGTATTCGGTGAATTTAGAACAGTATCAGAAGCAGCTGCAGGAGATCACCCAAAGCGAAAACCTGAACCTGACCTACCGGGAGCGGCAGCTGTTTCTGTTGATGCTGACGGATGTGACCCCCAAGGAGATTGCCGCACACCTGCATGTTTCACTGGCCACCGTCAACTTCCACAGCACCAACCTCTACCGCAAGCTGGGCATACAGAGCCGAAGGGAGCTGCTGATCAAGTATGCGAACCATCCACCCCAGTAAACCTATTAATTTTTTTAGGTAGTAAATCCAAGGGATTGGCGCTATGGTAAAGCTGGAGGAAGGGATATGGGAAAGCCAGAACCAAACAACACCTATGTCTGTCCGGATTGCCAAAAAGCCGTAACGGCAGAAATGCAGCACTGCCCTGGGTGCGGGCGCTTATTATGGATTGTCTGCCCCGGCTGCGGGATGAAAACCCGGGCTTACAAACACTGCGAATTCTGCGGAGTGCTACTGTACATCCGCTGTCATCGCTGCAACAAGCCGGTCTACTTTGACAATCAGTACTGTGCAAACTGTGCGCAGAAAGTCAAGGACCGCTACCGTATTCTGCATCATCCCCTAAAGGACAATGCTTGAAGACAAAAAAAGGTGATATCACCTGAAGAGGTGTATCATAGAAAAACAAAAAAGGAGAACAGATATGAAACGATTATTATTGGCTTTGCTGAGTGGTTTGCTGATTGCTTTGAGCTTAAGCGGCTGTGCGAAGAAAACCGATGCCGGCAGCAGCGGTGCTGCCGATTCCAGCGGGTCCAGCGGTGCTGTACAAACACCGGTGATTACCGAAAAGCTGAGTCCTAGCGATTCCTACAGTGCCTTCAATGAAGGCAAGGCATTGCCGCTGGATCGCATCATCAATGCCTTCTATGAAACGGAGGACATGTGGGGAATTGGCATGACGCTGTCCAATGTCTACTGGGCGGATTTGACGATGATCTCGCTTGCCTTCTTTACCGGGGATGAAGCGACTACCAAAAGTGCCCTGGCAATGTTAGGTTTGGGGGATGCGGATTATTCCCAAAGCGGCAATACCTATACGCTGAAGTATGACTCTGATGACGGAATCAAATATGTGGATACCGCCGTCTATGATGCCACCAAGGATTTCATGGTCTTTGAACAGCTTGCGGACGGCGCAGTGACAATCCACACGGAATACTACCGTACCGCAACCGGCTACATCGCGGTCTATAATTCCGCATCCAGCGAAGGTGGATACCTGGTCTATAAAATCTATGCGGACGGGCAGGATGGCTCTGTCGGCATCGAGCAAAGCGACAGTGTCGTGACCTTAAAAGGCAATGAGACAAAAGACTTTGCGACCAGCTCACCCCAGTGGTATAAGGTCGAAGGGGACCTGGTTACCGGTATCGACAGCAATGGCAATCCCATCGAATTAAGTGCTATTATAGAGTCAGAGTAAAGGGGGATTCGCTTATGCCAATATGCAATGCCTGCCTTGCGGAAGTACCCGCAGGCAGTAAGTTTTGTACGAACTGCGGAGCGCTTTTAAGCGCTCCTGAAGGTGTCAAAGGCAGTGAAGAGGAGGCGAAGAGTGAGGATAAAATAGAAACCACGCACGCTTCGCATAAGAAACACGCTGACCCGAAAGCGGCAGAGAAAGCACCTGAAGAGAGTGTTTCACAAGCGGCAATAGAGCCTGAGGAAATCAAACCGGAAGCGGTTGAAGTGAAACCGGAACCGGTGAAAGCCAAAGAGCCCGAGCCGGTGCACCAGCCGCAAGCGCCGGTGTACGAGCAGCCTGCTAAACAACCGGCAAAGCCGGTTGTTGCGGAAAAGCCGATTACCGCCGGCAGCTATGCCTTTCGCATTATCCTGTCCTGGATTCCGATTATCGGTTTGATCTACAACCTGATTGTGAGTCTGGGCAAAAAGCATCCCAACCGCGCAGCCTTTGCGAAGGCCAACCTGATCTTCGGCATCATCCTGCATGTCATCATCATCGTCGCCGTAATCCTGGTGCTTTGGGTCTTGCCGGGCGACAAGGTCGAGTTGGGATTTATGGAACTGGTATTTTATTGAGAGAAAGAGAGGAAACAGTATGAAAAAAGTGATTTTGGGATTGGTCCTGGTATTGCTGCTTTTGAGCGGCTGTTCCAAAGGCAAGAAGTTGACCTGCACCGGTACTGTTGAAGGCATGGATGCCACCATTACCTTCACCGGTGAAAAACCGATTACCGCTTTGTCGGTCAAATTCTCAATGGACGGTGCTCTTATGGGGATTGACAAAGATACCTTTAGTACCTACAAGGGTATGCTGGAAGCGATGTTTGAGTCGGAGTTGGGCGGGGAAGTGGAACTTTCCTACAGCAATGACAAGCTTATTGTCGAGGCGTCCTTCAAAAGCGATAGCCTTGGGGATAATTTCGGTGATTTTGGCGCTGGTGATTACAAGACCATCTCGCTGGCAGATTTGAAAGCGCAAATGGCAGAGGAAGGATTGTCCTGCAAGTAGAAGTAGAAAGAAAATGGGGGGAGTTTAAAGATGAAGAAGATATTTACAGCATTACTGGTTTTGTTTCTGTTATTAAGCGGCTGTTCCAAAAGCCCGGCTGCTTCCGGCAGCAGTGGAAGTACTGGCAGCAATGGCAGCAATGGGGAAGGCAAGGTCATCGAACCTGTCGTTTCCGGTTTGGAGGCTTGTATTGAAAGCGGTGAGTGCATCTATGAATATGAGATTGTAACCGAAAGTCCCAATGCCGGCGTCAGCACGACCCAGGCAACCTTCGCCATCAAAAACGGACAGATTTACACGCAACACATCACCGACGGGGAATCCGGTCGCGTCTATATTTTGGATGATGGAATCTTTGTCGCTGACGACTCGTTTCAGGTTTTGATGGAAATGACCGGCAGCGAAGCCGATGAATTCAGGGCAGACATGACTCAAGAGTCCCTGGACATCGACCTGAAGGAAACAGAGTATTATATGGGCTCTGGCGAAGAGGAATTTGCCGGGCAAATCGCGCAATACGAGGAATACGATCTGGATGGCATCATCTACAAGGTCTACACCGTCAATGGCGATCTGCTGGGAAGCTATATGGTAATCGATGATATTGTTTCCACGACCGTATATAAGGGTTATTCCACCACCGTACCGGATGACCTGTTTGTACTTCCGGATTATGAGATAGTCGAATACTAATCAAGGGGGAGAAGTTTTTATGAGGAGAAGTGTATTCGCGGCAGTTGTTTTACTGCTGTTGCTTGGCGGCTGCATCCGCAAGAATGATGACACAAAGAGTACCGCCAATAACAGCAGCGAAAGCAGTGAACAACAAAAAGAAAGCACGGTAGTAGTACCGAAGGAAACCCAGGAAGAACAGGAAGGGGAGTTTGTCATCATCGGCGGCAATCTCTTGGATTACATGCAAGCCGGGCAGTTTGTCTACGAATATGAAAAGACCTACAACATGGGAACCGGGGATTTTGCAAGTAGCGGGATGGTAGCCATGAAACACGGTCAGCTGTATGTATCCAACAATACGTTTGGGACTGACAGCTACACCCTGGTTTTGGCAGACGGGGTCTATGAAGTGGATAACCAGGCGCAGTCCTATCGAAAGTCGAGTTACAGCGCAAAGACCTTGCTGGAAGACTATGTGGACTTCTGTGAACTGAGTCTGAGCGCACCGCTGGAGTCGGGGGAAGAGGAGTTCAACGGGCAGTTGGCCCATTACGACCTCTATGACTATAACGGGACTGATTTCAAAATCTATTCACTGGACCGGGAAATCCTCGGTTTTCAAGCCACCACCAGTGATTCCGTCACGACCATCATCATCAAAAGCGCATCCTATAAGGTCCTTGACTCCCTGTTTAAAATTCCAAGCGGATACACCCAAAAATAAGATAAAAGCGAAGGGGAAGATGAATGAACCGGGTACTGGGGACTGTGTGTGATCTGATGCTGCTGTTATTTGGCGGGATCCAAAAGTCGGATTCGGATGTGGCAATGCCTGCTAAACAGGCCATGGGCAGAATTTTGCCCAAATGGCTGCCGGCGGGACAATTGCGTTATACCTTGAAGGCGATTATGGAGTATCCGGAGCGCTTCGATGTCATCCCCGGATGTGTGGCTATGAAGAATGGCTTCGTGTATGTGGAATTAGTGAGTGATGAGCACGGTAAGGTCCGCTATTACCTCTTGAAGGATGGCATCCATGTGGTTTATGAGAAAGCCCAGGATTCCCTGGCATTTTCAAAAACGGCGGAAGAGCCGGAAGAATTCATACAGCAGCGCGAGGCCTTGGATCACACCCTGAGTGTCATTAGCGAGGGTGAAGAGGAATTTGTCGGTGTCAAAGCCCATTACCGGCTTTATCGCCATCAAGAAAGCGAATACCGGATTTATTCATACAACCGCGAGGTGATCGGCTTTGTGTCCACTTACCGCGATTTGACCTCCACCCTGATTATCAGCGAAGCGGCCAACAGGGTTGAGGATGAAGTATTTGTCTTACCAAAAGAAAACGAACATTGAAAGGAAATTTTGCCATGACGAAAAAGAACTTGAAACCACTGACGATTCTGCACTCCAACGACATCCATGGTGATTTCATGGCAGAAGTGATCGAAGAAAAGACGTTGGGGGGCGTCTCGATGCTGTCGGGATATCTGCAGAAAGTCAGAAAAGAAGAGAAGAATGTGATTTACACCATCTCCGGGGATATGATCCGCGGCTCGCTGATTGACAGCGAGTATCAGGGCCTTTCCACCATCGACATCATGAATGCGCTGGCACCGGATGTGGTGACTTTGGGAAACCATGAAGTGGACTATGGCGTTGCCCATCTGCTGTTTCTGGAGCGCTGTGCCCGCTTTCCGATTATCAATGCGAACCTGTATCTGACCAACAGCGGGGTGAGGCTGTTTCGTTCGCACTTGATCAAGGAGATCGATGGCATGAAGATTCTCTTTATCGGGGTCATGACTGAGGAGGTTTTGGCCTCTGCCAGACAGGAGAAGCTGATTGGCTCCTTTGTGGATGTCAGGGAGGCGGCTGGAGAGATTGGCAAGATCTGCAATAACTACCAAAGCGAGGACATCGATTTTACCGTCATCCTCACCCACATCGGCTTTGAAGAGGACAAGAAGCTGGCGGCGCTCTTGGATGAGCGCTGGGGCGTCGATCTGATTATCGGCGGACACAGCCATACGCTATTGGAAGAACCGGCAGTGGTCAATGGCATCCCGATTGTCCAGGCGGCGATGGGAACCGACCAGCTGGGCCGCTTTGATATCATGGTGAATACCGACACCAATACCATTGACAGTTACAAATGGCAGCTGGTGGAAATCTCCGAAAAGAACTGTCCCCGGGACAAGGAACTGGAAGCCCTGGTAGAGCAGTATCAGTCGCAGACCGATGCCAAGTACGGGCGCTATCTCACCCGCTTCAAGGAAGTCTACACCCACCCTAGAAGGGATCGGGAAACCCAGCTGGGGAGCTTATTCGCCGATATCTTCTGCGATGCCCTGGATTTGGATGTGTTCTTTCTGGGCTCCGGGTCCATCCGCCAGGAATCGATGGGCACGATTGTGCAGTACAAGCATTTATCCGAAACGTTCCCCTACGCCGATGAGATTTACCGCATCACCGTAACCGGGAAACAGCTCAAAAAAATGATTGAAACCATCTACCGTCCGGAATCATTTTCAGGAGAACATACTGAGTTTTATCAGTATTCTCATGGTATGATGATAGAGGTCTCATGGGGTGAGAAGAAGGTGAAATCCATCACCTTCAACGGGGAGGATATCCCCGATGACGCGACCTTCAATGTCGGTCTGCAGTCTTTTCACTTCAAGAACATGCAAGCATTTTTGGGACTCAGCGAAGAAGAGGTTGGCGAGATCCGCAAACCGCGGGTGGTCACTACCTCCAGTACCGACATTCTAGATGAATGGCTGAGCACGCATGAACTGGTGGTCGCACCAACCACTCCGAGGCTGATTATTACCGACTAAGAAGGAGGGTAGGTATGAAGAAGAAGATTACATTGCTGATGGTTCTGCTGTTGCTGGTGAGCATTGTTTCCTGCGGCAAGAAAACCCCGGAGACGGATGTTGTAACGGAGCCCAATGCGGAATTTGATGCGTTTGTAGAGGGATATACCGCAGCTTTATTTGAGCCGGAAGATTTCTCTTTGAATTTCTATTTTGATCATCCGGAAGACTATGGCTTTGAGCGTGGCAACTACACTTTGTCCTATATGGACAAGAGCGACTGGGATGAGTACATGAGTGAGTCAGAGGCGGACCTTGAAAAGCTGCACTCCTTTGCCCTTAGTACCCTGACCCAAAAGCAGCAGCTGACCTACTACCTGCTCGAGAATGAACTGCAATCCTATCTGGCAGTCAAGAATTTCTACTACCATGACAATGCCTATCTGGGCACTTACCTGAAGTTTCAGGCTTCATTGCCCATCTATCTGGAGGAATTCACCTTCAATGATGAGAAGGACCTGATCGGCTATTTCTCCATGCTGGAGGATGCCCCGACGGCTTTGCATAACTACTATCTGATTGAAGTTGAGCGCCAAAAGCAGGGCGTGGGTTTGAACACCCGCATCATGGAGGGCATCATCGAGCAGGCCAACAAGGTCGCGGATGATCCCAACTACTACCTGATTGAGGAATTCAATGCCAAGGCGGACGAATTTGATTTTGAATATGAAGGGACTTTGGACCAGCTCAAGGCGAAGAACAAGGAATTGATCATCAATTCCCTGCAGGCTGCCTACCGCACCCTGGCCGAAGAACTCTCCACCATCGATACCTCCGGTATGGATGGGAAAACCCTGGCGGATATGCCGGGTGGCAAGGACTACTACAATGCGCTGCTGATAACCAATGTTGGAATTTCCATGACCGGGGATGAGCTGGAAGTCTACCTGGATGAATGGATTGACAAGGGTTATGAAGAATTCATTTCAGTGTACTGGAGCATGGATGCCAGTGAAGCCAGCACTGCCTTCGACAGTCCGCAGACTGACTTTGACGACTATCTGCCCTTATATGAGTACCTGTATGCGCAAATGGAAGGGGACTTCCCGCTGGTCGGTTTTTCCGCGGTCGATGTAAAGAAAATCAATGAAGCCAATGCCGAGAATACCTCTCCGGCCATGTACTTCACTTCCAAAATCGATACGGATGAGAGTGTGCCGGAGCGGATTCTGGTCAATGGGATCTTCGATCCGATGGACTTCCAGACCTATGCCCATGAAGGCTACCCGGGCCACCTGTATCAAACGGTCTATGTCAAAAAGATGGACCTGCCGATTATTCATCAGATTCTGGGCAGCACCGGCTATGCCGAAGGCTGGGCAACGTATGCGGAGAACTATGCGCTCAAATACAGCACCCTGACCGAAAATCAGCAGAAAGCCTACTATTACAATAACCTGCTGACTTATGCGCTGTATGCAAAGATGGATGTCTTAATCAACTACAAGGGCTATTCGCTTGAGGAGTTCAATGGCTTTATCTCCGAATGGTTTGGGACCCTGGACCAGGAAACCCTGGAATCGATTTATTATCAATTGTTGGAGGAACCCACCAACACCCTGTACTACTATGTATCCTTCTTACGCTTTACGGATTTGTGCAACCGCATGAAGGAAGTGCGGGGCAGCAGTTATACGGATTTGGAATTTCATACCTTCATAGTGGAGCATGCCGGTCTGTCTTTTGATCAGCTGGATGCCCTTATGGAAGAGTATTTACAAAAGAAATGACAGGAGGGAGGACAAAACATGCCGTCATTTTTAGACAAGGTTAAAGAAGCTGGAAAGAATTTGGGAGAGAAGATTGGCGATACCGTAGAGACCACGAAGCTCAATGGTAAAATCGGAGATGCGAAGAAGGCAATCGAAGATGTTTACAAGAAAATCGGGGAAGCCGCTTACGCTGCCCACAAGGCTGGCGAGAAGCTGGACATTGCGGAACATCTGGCATCGATCGATGAGCACAATGCCCTGATTGATGATCTGAAGGCGCAAATCGAAAAGATTAAGGAAGAGGAGGCTGCGAAAAAGGAAGCAGCCAAACCGCCGGTCTGCCCGCAATGCGGGGAAACCGTGGAACCGGATGCGAAGTTCTGCCCCAAGTGCGGAGCGAAGCTGGGCGAATAATTGAACACTTGAAAAACTTCCCGAAAGGGGAGTTTTTTTGTGGGGATAAATAGGAACCGGAAGGACGCATAATACGCGGAATCTTTAAAAATAATATAGATTCCGCGGATTAGGAGGCAAAGATGATTGGCAGAAGTAAAGAGAAAGAAATGCTGTTGACATGCGAGGAGCCGAAGGAAGCGGAATTTGTGGTCCTCTACGGTAGAAGAAGAGTCGGGAAAACCTATTTAATCAACAGTCTGTTTGATAACCGCTTCACTTTCCGGTTTACGGGGATTGAAAATGGCAATACCGAGCTCACAATCAATGCCTTTCGCCTGGCTTTGGAAAACTATGGTGCAGTTAACCTATCGGAAAAAAAGGAATGGCTCTATTGTTTTAACGACTTGCGCAAACTCATAGAACAATCCCCGCAAAAAGGCAAAAAGATTGTGTTTTTGGATGAACTGCCATGGATGGATACCGCCAACTCTGATTTTCTGCCAGCCTTTGAGCACTTTTGGAATGGCTGGGCCAGTTCACGCAAAGACCTCATGTTAATCGTCTGCGGTTCGGTTACATCCTGGATCATTCGGAAGTTGTTCCGGAATGTGGGCGGTTTGTTTAACCGGGTCACCAGACAGATTCGTTTACAAGCGTTCTCACTGCGGGAATGTCGGGAATATTTCCTGGATCAGGGTTTTAACTATAGCCAACGCGAGGTGATAGAGAGCTATATGATTTTTGGAGGGATTCCCTATTATTTGTCGCTGTTTCGCAAATCCTACAGTTTTAAAGGAAATATAGACCAAATCTGTTTTGGCAATAATCCTGCTTTACGGGATGAAATGGAGCATTTATTGGCAACACTGTCCAGTAGTTCTAAAACTTATCTTGAAGTGATTTTCTGTATGAAAAAAAGCAAGCAGGGATTTCCCGTGAGGAACTGCTACAACAGCTGAAAATAACTGATGGAGGATACTTAAGCGAAATTTTGGAAGACCTAGAAAACTGTGATTTTATCCGGAAATATACACCTATTCATTCCAAGAAAAAAGGATCTTTATACCAATTGTATGATTCTTTCCTGCTGTTTTATCTGGAGTTTATACAAGAGCAGGGAAGAACCGAAGGCTTCTGGTCCAGCTATGCCCAGTCTCCGGCACACAGCGCCTGGAGCGGCTATGCTTTTGAAATTGTCTGTCTGCATCATCTCGAACAGATTCGCTTTAAACTGGGAATCAGTGGTGTTATTACCAATCCCTGCAGCTGGCGCAGTACCCAGAAAAAGGGCGGTGCCCAGATTGACCTGATCCTCGACCGCAATGATAACATCGTCAATCTGATTGAAATGAAATATATCAAAGAGGAGTATTCAATCAGTGATGCCTACGCAAAGCAATTGGAAAATAGAATCGCCATGTTTATGCATGAAACCAAAACAAAAAAGACCCCGCATCTGAATTTTATCACGGTGAATGGGTTATACAGGAATCAGAATTACAACCTGGTTTCTTCCGAGATACTTGCGGACGATTTGTTTAAGCTATAGAAAGCCGGAAAATTTATCTCAGTAAATATTGGAAGCTGTCACCGGATTGAATATAGGTGATTGCAAGTTCATTTCCTAAAACCTCCGGCAGCCACTTGGTCATGTATTTCATTCCGAGTTCCTCCGCATTGAAGTGGCCCATTTCAATGATGGCTTTGGGTGAACCCAGCGTGACTGCGTCCCGGATATAAGCAGATACAGTCCAGTCGCAGATCTCCAGCGGAATCAGGACATCTGCTTTGTGTGCTTCCAAAAGCTTGTTGAGGTCGTGCTTGCCGCCAAAAATATGCTCGCAGATAAAGACGGTGGAGACCGGTGCGTTTAAGTCACCAACCACCCGCAGACCATTGAGGTTGTATTTGTCCAATAAGAACCGGGCGAGTTCGCTGACGGTGGTTTGCGGCAGCTTGTACCACAGCGGTTTCAGTTTGTCGCCGATCACATAATCCTGCCAGCCCAGCTCACTCATGATGCCATAGAAGATGTAGTCGGGATTATAGCGTACTTCGCTGAAGGGCTTGCCCATCCCATGGATGTGGTCATGGTCCCGCCAGACGACAATCCCGGTGTCTTTCAAAAGTTTGTGCTTGGCAATAAAGAAGGGGTCTTCCCCCAACTCCTCAGCAGTAAATTCATCCCCGAAGAAGATGGATTCATGGGTGATAATCAGGTTGATGCCCAGGGCATGGGCTTTTTGAATGACCTCTGCAGTTGCCTGGCAGGTAACGGCAATCCCGGTGCATTCCTGCATTTCATCACCCGCTTTGACGGTATCCTTGGTTTTCGGGTTTTCAAAGGGCTGATGGAAGGCTTTGATCTTATCGATGACTTCAATGATTTTCATATTGTTCTCCTTTACTTGGTTGCTTCTTCATAGCTGATTATAAGGGAAAATCGGTGTCAACTTAAGCCCGGAAAAGGCTTTAGTGTCCCGGTGAAAACAGAAGGGGAAATTCGGTGTTGTGATAAAATGAAGGCAGAGGAACTACCATGGTATTGTTGGGGAAGCAGTTTGATGAAAGTCCTGCAGCGATTGTAACGAATAAGGATTTTTTGGTGGTCTTCCATTTGTTAAGTCAGTCCAATCCCCTCTCCGGGATTCATCTGGAAAAGCTGACCGGACTTAAGATCAAGACGATCAAGCGCATCATCACCATTTTCAACGGCAATATTGCCAACAGCGGTCTGGAAATTGCGGCTGCCACCGGCAGCGGTTATTCGGTTGTGGTCCAAGACGAAGAGAAGGCTAAAGAGTTCAAGCGAACCTTCTTTATCCGCTATAACCGCAATCTCTACTTTGATGACAATGCCAATGAGTTCATCCATTTTTTCATTCGTTTGATTCTCTTTAGAAAAGAAGGAATCTTTATTGCCGACATTGCCGAGAAGACCTTCTATTCCATCTCCAAAATCAACCATGACATCATCCAGGTCAAGCGCATCTTCCAACGGTATCAGCTGTACTTGCAAAACCACACCAACAAAGGCCTGCAGATTGCCGGCAATGAGTGGAACATCCGCATGCTGATGCTGTATGAACACAAAGTCTTTTTGAACTTTCCCCGCAACCTTTTGAGTGATGAGTGGGAATTTGAGAAGTGGTTTCTGCCAGGCAGTGATGTGTTCTCCTCGATCAGCAGTATCTTTAAGCAGAAGCTGTCCCAGTACCAGCTGGTGATTCCCTTCAATATCGTCATCCGTGCTGTGAATTTGATTGTTTTGTCTGTGACCCGGCGTAAATACCGTGATGAACTGGTCTTTAGCAACGAAAGCAAAGCGTATCACCAAAAGACAGCCACCTATCATTTTTGTGAAGATCTCTATTCCACCTTGAGTTCGCTTTTGGATGTGGTGGATTACGACGAACGCGACATTCTGTCTTTGACCGCTTTTTTAAACTGCCATGTACTGGAGGTGAAAGATGACTTTCGCAGTTTTTCGGATTATCTGAGCCTGCGCCGGCTTGCGAATGAATTTGTAAACTGTTTGCATCAGCTGATTCCCGTCAATCACTTCTCCAATTTACCGGTTCTCAAAGAGTGGCTGACCAAGTACTTAATCACCTTCACCAACCGCTACCGGCTGTCACTGCCTTTGGACAGTGAGGATTACCGGCGGGTGGAAAAGGATGGGCTCATCAATCTGAAGTTTTGCAATATCCTCTACGACTTTTTAAAGCAAAACGGCTATCCGCTAATCCGGGCGGTCGATGCCATCAGCTTCTATGACCTCTTTGTGTCCTTTCTTCTGGAAAACGAAACCCCGGTTGTTCTTCGGGTATTTCTGGTCAGCGGCAAAGGAAGCCGTTTTGTGCAGGTGACAAAACAGCGGATTGAAACCCTGTATTCGCAGATTGGTTTTTCTTTCTTTGTATCCAACCAAACCTTTATCTCCAAAGAGGAAAAGCAGAACATGTCAAAACACTATGACCTGGTGGTCACCGATCTGCCGGAATTTGAAACAAGGAACATCACCATTCCCGTCTTCTATCTCTATGACAACAAGCACAGCAGTGACTATGAGCCTTTGGCACAGATTCTAAACACTCTGACCCGCCTGGACCCCAGGTCCTGTTTCACCCCTCAGGATTTCTATCATACGTCGCTGTTTGACAAGGAGGATTTCTACCGCTGGGTAAAGGAACACTTTGCAAATGAGATTGAACCCGATGCTTATCTGCAGGACTTGAAAAACCAGGAGGACTTCCTCGCTTTCACCCGCAAGAACAATCTGTGCCTGGTTTCTTCACTCCGGGATTTCTTTCATAGAACCTTCATTAAGGTTTTGATCAATGACCGCCAGCTGAAATGGGGGGATGCTTTCTGTCAGCTGATTGTCATCTACAATGTTGCCGGCAATGACATCAACCAGCTGAAGACCATCGGTGCCTACCTAGTGAACTTTTTGAATAATGATAATGTGGTAAAGATACAAAACGGCCAAGCGGGTTACCAGGAGGTCCTGGCTCTGTTTGAAACCTGAAAGTCCACAATTATAAGTACTCTTTGGATATTAAGTCCTGTCCTCACTTTTGCTATGGTAAATACGAAAGTGAGGGTTTCGTTATGTTGAAGGCAGCAATGCATAAAGTATGTATCACACCGCATGGTGATTATTGTTTAACCGGTTATGGAAAACCCTTTGACGGACAGGTCTGCAAGGGCGAGGGTGTGCATGATGACATCTATGCGACTTCCATACTGTTGAGTGTGGATGAGGAAAAGATCTTTCTTTACAATGCGGATTTCATCGAATTTGAATACGGCTTTTGTGAAGAGGTAAAGCTGAAACTGCAGCAGCAGTTTGGCATTGACAAGAACCTGGTCTTCTTTTCTGCCACCCACAATCACCAGTCGGTGATGAGCCAACAAAGAGTTTGGCACAATATTGAATTCTCCCAGGAATACTATGATTTTATTGTTTCTACGGTACTAAAAAGCTATCAAGCCTGTGTAAACAGCCTGCAGGAAGTGAAAGCATACTTTGGACACGACGTGATTCTGGGCTACTATGGAAGCCGTATCCATCATGGTGAAGAGGCTGATAACGAGGTAATCCTGCTTCAATTCCGCAATTCTGATGACGAAGTGGTGGCCGCGATCTGCAACTGGGCCACCCATTCTACGGTTGTGGGTATGGAAAACCATCTGGTGACTGCCGATCTGGCAGGCAATGTGCGGGAGAAATTGATCGGGTTAAAAGGATACAACTGCGCGATGGTGGTCGGTGCTGCCGGCGACGCTTCAACCAGAGCATTCCGGCAGGGGATTGACTTTGCGGAGCTGGAACGGGTGTCATCGGCTTTAGCCGAGAAAATCGCAGCTATTCAAGTGGATCAGCCTTTGACTTTGTCCTTTACGGATGACTACTTCATCAAACACCGGGTCTACTATGACAATACCGGCAAGCACGAAGCTGCCAGGGCGAAACTGGCACCGCTACAAAAACAGTATGAAGCATGCACGGATGACGGGCAAAGGAAAATCCTGCGCGATCAGATTGGCAGCATCAAGCGCGGTCTGGAAATCGGCGTGGTCGATGTCCATCTGTTTGCCTCAGTAGTGCGGCTTTGCGATCTGGAAATCATCAGTATCCCCGGGGAACTGGGTTCGCGCTATGGCAAGGATTTCAAGCAGCTCTCCAAAGCCAAGTGCACTTTAATCTTCGGCTATACCAACGGCCATTTCCACTACCTGCTGCCGCCGGAAGAATACGGCCTGTCCTTTGAGACCTTGGGCTCCGTCTATCGAAGCACGGATGTGGAGGCTTATGTAAACAAAATCAAACAGGTCTTAAAAGATGAGTGAACGCTTATTGAATCGAAACTTTGTCTTCATGTTACTGACGGCTTTTTTCATCTACCTGTCGATGTCGATGACGGGGTCGCTTTTGGCGAAATATCTGGATTATTTGCATACAAGCGATGTGATCATCGGTTTTATCACCGGCGTTTTTGCGGTGGCGGCGCTATTGATTCGCATTGTTTCCGGACGGGCTGTGGATGTTTTTGACCGTAACCGTATTTTGGCTTTGGTGATGGCTTGCGTAGCCATCAGCTGCTTTGGCTATGGTCTTTCCAAAAGTCCCCTGGTCATTACCGGCTTTCGCATTTTGCATGGTTTGGCCTGGGGTTTTGGTTCCACCACCTGCCTGACGGTGGCGGCCGATTCCTTAAGTGCGCAAAAAATGACCCAGGGGATTGCCGTGTATGGCATCTTTCAGCAGATTGCCCAAATGATTGCCCCGGCTTTGGCGTTATACTTTCTTGGCTACTTCAGCTATCAAAACGCCTTCTGTATCACCTCCATTTTTGCGCTATTGGCACTGTTTATGACGCTTTTGGTCAAGGCGAAAAAACCGGCAGGTTGCAAGCAGCCATTCTTCAGCCAGCTCACCTTTGACAACATCATTGAAAAGAAAGCGGTTTTGCCAGCGGTTTTGATTCTGTTAATCTCCCTTCAGGCAGGAGGCATCAGCGCTTTCATGATCCTCTATGCGGACTGGCTCAAGATCACCGGCATCTCCGCTTACTTCATTGTCAATGGGGTTACGATGATTCTTTTGCGCCCGTTTCTGGCAAAGATTCTGGACTGGTTAAAATTGAAGAGAACCATTATCCTCGGGCAACTGCTGCTTTTTCTTTCCTTGATTGGGATTGCAGTTGCCCGGGATTTGAACCTGTTATTGGTCATGGCGGTAGTCAGTGCGGTAGGATTTTGTCTGGTTCAGCCGACTTTGATGACCCTTTGCATTAATGCTGCGGGTGAAGAGCGGCGCGGCGTCGCCAGCTCCACCAACTACATCGGAACGGACATCGGTACTTTCTTGGGCAGTTTTTTCTCCGGGCTTTTGGTTACCCTTGGCGGTTTCCGGTTCATGTTTGCGCTGCTCTGTATCCCTGCTTTAATCGCAATTGCGCTGTTTTGTGCTTATTATAAGCCGACAGCAGCAGCCAGCGGGCTTTAAATATAATGCTTATTCCCGTATTAAGTTAAGCGCTTCCTTTTTTTATAATCAAATAAATGAGGAGGTGTGAATTATGTTTACTGGATTTCAGATTATCGCCATCACCCTCTTGATGTTTCTGTCCGGGCTGGAAGGGTCTTTAAGCGGCTTTTTCTTTACTCCGTATGGATCGTCAATTCTGTTAGGCTGGATTACCGGCTTAATTATGGGTGATACGAAAATCGGTCTGACCATCGGCGGTACCATGGAACTGATGGGCATCGGCATGAACCCCTTGGGCGGTTCTTCGGTTCCCAACTATTCCATCGGCACAGTCATTGGTACAGCCTTTGCGGTCGCCAGCGGTGTTGGCATCGAGATCGGCATTGCGACCGCCATCCCGGCGGCAACCCTCAGTGTCCAGCTGGATGTATTACAAAAAGCTTTGGGCAGTTTCTTCTATCATAAGGCCATGACTGCCAATGAAAACGGAAACCACAAAGCGATGTACAACTGGATTCGTCTGGGCTTTCTGCCGCAGCTGTTTATTGGTACCTTTGCGGTCATGTTGATGCTGGTGGGCGGTTCTGCGGTAGTAGAGCTGGTCATCAATACCCTGCCGCAATGGCTGTTGACCGGGTTCCAGAAAGCCGGCGGCGTATTACCGGCTCTGGGGTTTGCGATTCTGCTCAGGTCCTTACCGATTCAGGGGAATTTCATGTATGTGCTGATTGGCTTTGTATTGGCCAGTTATATGGGCTTGCCGATGCTGGCGATTGCCATCATCGGACTGGCTTTGGCAATGCTTGCCTACAAGCAAAACAAGCGCTTCCATGAATTATCCGAGGCGAAAGGAGTGATTGACGATGAGTAAACTGGAAAAGAAAGACCTGTTTTGGGCAATGCTCAAAGGCTGGTGCTATCAGCCGTTCTCCTTCAACTATGAAACGATGCAGTCTCCCGGCTGGGTTCACGCAATCGGTCCGATTCTGGAAAAGGTTTATGGGGATGATCCGGAACTCTTGAAGGAAAAACTCCGCAAGCACTTTGTTTTCTACAATACCCAACCCTGGATGAGCCAGTTGATTCTGGGCAGCTGCGTAGCCATTGAAGAGAGTCAGGAACCGGAATGCACCGAGACCGCGATTGGGCTACGGACCGGGTTGATGGGTCCCTTTGCGGGACTGGGCGACTCTTTGTTCTTTATCACCGGCAAGGTGATTCTGTCGTCCATCGCTGGCTACATGGCTTTAAACGGCAGCCTGTTTGGAATGGTCATTATCCTGGCGGTGATGGTAGGCATCAGCTACCTGAAGTACAAATTCTTCTATCTCGGCTACCAACAAGGCGCCAAATTTATTACCGACCAGCGGGCAAATCTGGAGATGCTGACAGCATCGGCTATCATCATCGGTTTTGTCGTAGTAGGGGCAATGATTCCCTCAATGGTAAGCGTGGCAACGCCGCTGACCTTCCAGGTCGGCGATGTAACGATTGTTGTCCAAGAAATGCTCAACACGATTTTACCGGGCTTGCTGCCGGTGGTTGTTACCGGACTGATTTACTACGGCCTGGCCCTTAAGGGCATGACGACCGTACGGATGGTCTGGCTGATTATTGTTGTTGCCATTGCTTTGAGTTGTATTGGTATTATCTAGGACCAGGTCATGGCGAACATCTGTGATGTCAGAATTGATGAACGATTGATTCACGGCCAGGTAGCTACTTTGTGGCAGGGGACCTGGAAATGTCAGCGGATTATGGTGATTGACGAAGCTTCCGCAAAGGATGACCTGATGAAATCGGTGCTGCGGATGTCCTGTCCTTCCACCGTGAAGCTAAGTGTATTGGAACCGGTGAAAGCTGCGGAAAACCTCGCCAGCGGACGCTATGGGGATGAGCGGATTACGATTGTAACCAAACATCCCGGCAATCTGGTGACCTTGCATGAACATGGCTTTGATGTCAAGAAAGTCACGGTTGGCAATATGACCAATGGCGAAGGCAAAAGGCAGATTACCAAGAGCGTCTTTGTGACACCGGCGGATATTGAGAACTTCAAATTGCTGGAAAGTTTGGGTGTAGAGATGAAAGCCCAGATGGTTCCTTCCGAAGTGGCAGTGGATTTTATTCCCTTGTTGAAGTGAATGCGCAGTGATTTGGATTGAATATTTCCTAAAAAAAGAGCGGCACGATGTGCTGCTCTTTTGTAGGCACACTGTCCCCCCTTGTTATGCATCTGCCGTATAATAAAACCCATAGGGAGGAATTGTCTGAATGGATAAAGCAAAAGTCTACTACACGAACCTGCGTACGGTAATGGGCGACAGCCTGATTGAAAAACTGGAGCGCCTGGTGAAGAAGGCGGGCATGATGAACATCGACTTCAATCAGAAGTACACGGTCATCAAGGTCCACTTCGGGGAACCGGGCAACCTGTCTTATCTGCGTCCCAACTTTGCGCACCGGATTGTGGATTTAATCAAAAAAGCAGGAGGGAAGGTATACCTGAGCGACTGCAATACCCTCTATGTCGGCCGCAGGGCCAATGGCCTGGATCATCTGGAGGCTGCCTATGAGAACGGCTACAATCCCTTTCAAACCGGCTGTCACATCATCATTGGGGATGGGGTCAAGGGCTTGGATGAAACTTTGGTGCCGATTGATGGCAAACATGTGAAAGAGGCAAAAATCGGCAAAGCGATCATGGAAGCGGATAACTTCATCTCCCTGACCCACTTCAAGGGCCATGAAGCCACCGGTTTTGGCGGAGCCCTCAAAAACATCGGCATGGGCTGCGGTTCAAGGGCAGGCAAGATGGAGCAGCACTACAGCGGCAAGCCCAAGGTCAATGTCAGCAAGTGCAAAAAGTGTCATGCCTGCATCAAAAACTGTGCCCATGGCGCAATTTCCTTTGGGGAGGATGGCATTGCCCAAATCGACATCAACAAGTGCGTCGGTTGCGGGCGCTGCATCGGCTCCTGCAACTTCCATGCGATCTCCCCGCGCCAGGGTTCTGCCAATGACCTGTTGAATGAGAAGATTGCGGAATATGCCTGGGCTGTGGTCAAGGACCGTCCCAACTTCCATATTTCGATTGTCATCGACATTTCCCCGAACTGCGACTGCCATGATGAAAACGATCTGCAGATTGTGCCCAATGTCGGGATGTTCGCGTCCTTTGATCCGGTTGCTCTGGATGTTGCCTGTGCGGATGCCATCAACCGCATGCCGGTGATTCCCGGTTCCTGGATGGATGATGTCGACAAGAGTCACCACGACCATTTCATCGATGCCCACCCGGATACCAACTGGAAGACCTGTGTTGCCCATGCGAAGGAGATTGGTCTGGGTAATGACGAATACGAATTGATTGAAGTAAAATAGCAGCCTGTACAAAACACACAAATCCTTGACAATTCTTGGCGATGCCGCATGATAGAATGGCCTTGTATCGAAGGAGTTTGGTATGGATTCTATCTTTTCAAAGACCCCGGTCGGAATTCCCCTTGTGGAATTCTCGCCATTGCATCTCACGGTATTAGCCTTGTTTGTTTCGTTTTTGATTGTTACCATCGTCTTCAAAAAGCGGATTCAGGCGAATCCGTTTTTGTGTAAACGGCTGCCCCTGTATCTGGGCTTTGGCTGTTGGGCTTTTGAACTGGTTTTTCATGTTTGGTCCTGGTACTGGAGTTTGGACTTCATTGAAACTTTGATTCCTTTGCAGCTTTGTTCGATCTCCCTATTGATGACCATTTGGCTGGTACTAAGCGACAGCCCCAAGGTCTTTCAGTTCTACTACTTCTTTTCCTGGGGAGCAGTGCTGGCTTTGTTATTTCCCAGCATTTCCTATTCGTTTCCCCATGTGCGCTTTCTTGGCTACTTCTATTGCCACAGCTATATCGTCTGGCTCAATGTCTATTATCTTTGTGTGCGTCAGTTTAAGATTGAAACCACCGCTTTCAGAAATCTGGTGATAGTGATGATTCCGCTGGCAGTTGCGGTGCGCTGGATTGATCTGACTTTCCACTATGACTACATGTTTTTAAGCGGTCCCTCCGCTACAGAATCACCTTTGAACTTTCTGGGTGACGGCATGGAGTATTTTTTCAAGCTTTTGGGATTGGCCCTGGCGGGCTTCTATCTGCTCTATCTTTTGGCCCCCAAACAAAGGAAAACGGGGTCTTTATGAGGCCTTAACAGATTTATGAAAATCTTAAGGAATTGCTAAGAGTTTCGAAAGTTTTGCTTGCTACAATCATCTTGTCTTGATAGAAGACAGGAGTGATGTGAATGAACCAGTTTCAAGTACTGACAATTGCAGGATGTCTGCTAAGAGAGAGGGCAGCATCAGACATGACTCAGGTATTCGCCAAATGGGTGAGTACAGCTCAGTCAAGTTTTACAAAAGATTTTGACTGGGGTTGGATACTGGTGGGAATTGGCATCATCACCATCCTTTACCAAGTCAAAAAAAACAGGGATAGTAAGCAATGAGAAAAGGCCGCACAGGCGAATGATCACCATAATTTAAAACCGCCATTGTGCGGTTTTTTCTTTGTCACAAAAGAAAAAACCCTGAATTTAGGCTGGTGATTGGTGTCGAGACCGCGTTTTGGTAGCCAAACCACCGTAGTTTTTGGTAAACTGGAGAAGTAGGTTTATGATAGAAGGGTTTAGGGTGGATGGATGATTCCCATTAATATAAAGGCGATGGGGGGGCCGGAGTGTTTATGAGCGCGAAGATCCCCCACAACGAGTGCTATACCTATTTTGCCATCGATGGCAATTTTGATCCCGAGCTGATTACCAAGCGGCTGGGGCTTAGGCCTTCCTATACCCATCGCATCGGCGATCAGGATACCAGGCTGGGCAATGAGTATATCTGGCCGGTTTGGCAGTATGGCATGTACCGGAAATATGACAACTGCATCAACAACATGCTGATGAAGACCATTGAGGACCTGCTTCCCAAGGTCGAGCTTTTACAAAGCCTCAAAGCGGAATTTGACTTGAAGTATTTTTTACGGGTGGTTTTGACGGTATACCCCTATAATGTCTCCCCTGATTTATCCCCGGGGGCAGAGGTCATTTCCTTCCTCTACCATACCGGCACCCAGTTTAGCGTCGACCATTATTGCCAGGACCCCTTTGAAGTCAAGCGGGAGGGCAATGGCATGGAGGAAATCTGGGAAGCCTTGAAGATGCACAACAAGGCAAATCAGAAAAACAACAGTTAAAACAAGAGACCCTATAGTCTCTTGTTTTTGTCTTAGTGGAAGGATTCCCCGTAGGTTTTTCCGGCTTGAATCAAGGCTTCCAGCATGTATTCCCTGCTGAAGCGGGTGACGGGCAGGCGTTCCACCGGCACCATTTCAAAGTGCTTGAGTGTGACCTCCAGCTTCTGTAAGCACGGGATGGCACCGTTGCCGGAGCCGCCGGCACAGGCTACCAGCATGCAGGTCTTGTCTTTGAGCCAGTGGTTGTGACGGGTTTCGCACCTTCTTAAGCGGTCCAGGAAAGCCTTGAAGTTTTCCGTCAGATCATGCCAATACACGGCTGTCACAAACACAATGCCTTCACTCTCTGCCAGTTGTTGGTAGATGGCTGTAAAATCATCTTTGAGAATGCACTCGCCTTTAGAGCGGCATTGGCCCCAGCCATCGCCGCAGATCTTGCAAAGCTGGATGTTCTTCTCGCAAAGGTCCACCAGGACTGCCTCTTTGCCGCTGGCCACAATGCCGCTTTGTACCCGCTTGGCGGCAGTTTCGGTTAAGCCATCGGTGTTGGGACTGCCAAATAGAATGGTTATGCTCATTTTGTCTCACCCCTTTTGACTTTCATTGTAGCATGATTGATTTGGCAGTAAACGGCAGAAACCCAAACAAGCAACAGGTTGCATATATGGGATTGGTGCGGATTGTGCTAAGATAATGATAACTATGAACCAGCTTCACCAGGATGCGGTTTTGATTTACCAGGCGGCGATTGCTGAAAACCTGCCGGACAAGGCAGTGTCTGAATACTTGCGGACACATGCATTTTCAGAGCGGCTTTTTCTGTTGGCCATCGGCAAGGCTGCCTGGCGGATGGCCAGGGCAGCCTATGAGGTTTTGGGCAAGCAGATTTATAAAGGCATGGTCATCACCAAGTATGGCCATAATGAAGGAGCGATTGAACACTGCACCATCTTTGAAGCGGGTCATCCGATTAGTGACCAGGCCTCAATCAATGCCACAACCGCGGCCATCCAGCTCTTAAATGAAACAGAAGATGGGGACCGGGTGCTCTTTCTTATCTCCGGCGGCGGGTCCGCCCTTTATGAAGCGCCCATCCCCGGATGCACATTAAAGGACTTGCAGGAGGTTCAAAGACAGCTGATTGCCAGCGGTGCCGATATCACAGAGATCAATGCAATCCGCAAGCGGCTTTCCTTGGTCAAAGGCGGAAAGTCAGCCGCGCTTTGTGCGCCTGCCAGGGTCACAGCTTTGGTTTTGTCGGATGTCGTCGGAAACCCTTTGGATGTCATCGCTTCCGGGCCTCTAACTGCTGATTTGACCACTGAGGCAAAGGTAAAGGCGATTCTAAAGAAATATCCTATTGTACTCAAGGAAGAATTGCGTGAACAATTATTTCAGCCGCAGCCGCCAATTATCACAGAGGTCGACACCCATATCATCGGCGATTTAAACAAGCTTCTAAAGAGTGCCGCCAGTAAGGCAAAAGCGCTTGGTTATCAAACAAATTGGATTCAAGAACCACTCATTGGGGATGTAAGTGAAGCAACTGAACACATTTGGTCCCACTATCAACCGCAAGATAAACCGACGGCCTGGCTGTTTGGCGGTGAGCCAACAGTGGTAATAAAAGGTCAGGGCAAGGGCGGCCGCAATCAGGAGCTGGCCTTGCGCATGGCTTTCAGACTGGCTGCCTGTAAAGAACCTTTGTTGTTTTTCTCCATCGGCTCGGATGGCACCGATGGGCCCACCGATGCGGCCGGAGGCTATGTTACCAGTCAAACCATCGAGAAATTAAAACAGCATGGCATCGATGTGGATGCCATGCTGCAAGACAATGATTCCTATACGGCTTTAAAAGCAATTGATCAACTGATCATCACGGGCCCCACCGGCACCAATGTCAATGACCTAATGTGCCTGCTGCAAGGGAGGCGTTGATCAAAGCCTGCAGCTGCGGATGGATATCGCCTTTGACGATGCCGCCATGGGCAGTGATGACGATTTCAATGGGGTAGTCCAAAAGCTTGGCCAAAGACTGATAGGCCAATGGTTTATCGGCGGTATAGACGGGATTGGGTCCGGTCAGTTTTTTATTGGCAGCACCCAGAGCATCCCCGGCCACCAGGATTTGCTCGCTCGGGTGATAGAGGCAGATATGACCGGCCGTATGGCCAGGGGTGGCGATGACTTTCAAGCCTTCGATGACCTGTCCGTCCTGCAATAATTCATCCACGGGGACCTTGATTTCCTCATAGGTCTCCTTGAGCATCGCCAACCGTTCCTCCTCCACACTTGAGAGGTGGGGGCGGTTTGCCAAAGCGGCAATCTTCTCCGGGATCAGGGTGCCATTAATATAGGGCGCTTCCGCTTCAAAACAGCAGATTTTAGCACCGGTTTTCTGGCGCAGGGCTTTGGCATTACCGATATGATCGTGGTCCTGATGGGTCAGGATAATGGTTTTGAGATCCTGCAGGGAGAAGCCTTCGTATTCAATTGCTTCCTGAATTTGGGGCAGCTGGCCAGCATAGCCGGTATCCACCAGAATCAGGTGATCCTCATAATAAAAAAGTGCGAGATGAATATAGAGGCCATCATCGCCAATTTTCAAGTCAAAACAGTGATCGGAAAGTTTCATATTGCCCCCCTGTAGTAGTTTCATTATAGCAAGATTGAATCTTGATAAGTCTGAGAGAATGATGAAAAAAGATGTGAAGGGACAAGGCAGGGAAAAAATACCAAAATGGCCTTAAGAAACGGGGAAAGCACAGAAATGTGAGCGCTGTTATGCCGTTTTCTTTTAAATTGCATTAGAATAGGGATGGATTATTTCACCCATCACAAAGAAACGCTTCACAAAACCATGGACAAAACGAAACAAATAAACACCTACCGCCAATTTCACGGACAGCTGCTGATCAGTGACATTGGCAAAGAACTGCGCCGGATTGCGAAAATCGAACGGGGCACCTTTAAGATTTTGACCGGCTATGGCGCCAGTACCGGGGTTTCGCAATCCAAGCAGGCAGCCTTGAAGTCTTTGGCAAACATGAAGCGGGAAGGGCTGATTGCCGGATATCTGCCTGGCGATATCCGCAATCAGGCGTTAAGCATCTCCTCGCCGTTCTATGACACAAAATCCAAATACTGGCCGCAGATTAAAACAGATCCGGACTATGGCAACCGGGGAATCATCTTTGTATTTGTGAAGTGATGCCCTTTTTTTAAAGCTTTGATAATCGCGGTTTTACAGGCAAAATGGTTTGGTTGACCCCTTCTATATGACAAGAGTGCAGAGATTTCATGAATTATCGCATCTTTTAAGGCAATTCATGATTTTTTTTGCGGCTCTTCCGGTATACTAAAGGGTAGTGAAAGGGAGAGAAAAGCTATGACATTTACCACGCGGGCATTGGGGGATGGCGACCGTCAGGAAGCGGTGCGGGTGGAGGAAGCCGCAGCACCGGGGTATCCGTATCTCAATGATGCCTGGGATTATTTTTTAAGACAAACCGAAGGTGATTTGACCGGAGTATTCCTGGATGAAAAACTGGTGGGAGTTGGCAAGCTGACCCGCCTGTTTCATGATTATGGCTGGCTGGAGACCCTCCGGGTTGACCCCCAATATCAGGGCCAGGGAGCAGGGAAGGCAATCTATGCAGCCTATCTGAAAGAAGCCAGTGAGCGAGGGTTGCGCGCTTTGGGCATGTATACCGGATCCAAGAATGTCATCAGCCGCCATTTGGCTGAGAAAAACGGCCTGGCCTTGGCCGGGACCTTTGATGAGTATGTATTGCCCGCAAAGGATGTAATCCCGCATCATCATTTTCAACAGGTGGAAGTGGCTCAGGCGGAAGCAATCCTGAGTCCGCATTATAAAGACATGGGGGGTTTTGTATCCCTTAACCAAACCTATTACCCGGCCAAGGAAGGACTGGGGGCATGCATGGCGGCCAACGGCTGGCTGTATCAAAGCGACAAGGGCGATTTAATCATCGTCGGTGCCCGCTTTCAGCCGGAGCGCGGCCTTCATGTCGCCTTTGTGTCAAATGACACCAAGAGCGCCATCGACTTTGCGCTCTCTTTAGCCAAAGCGAAGGGCAGCGTCAACCTGCAGGCGATGCGGGTCGAAGGCCGCGATTGCGGTGATTTACTGGATTGCGGCTTTGAAAAATCACCCCGTCAGCTCATTACCCTGTGGGGCGCTGTTTGAAGCTATAAAAATCACAAAAAAATTCGACAATGCTGAACAAATTCACTCATAGAATCCGTCAAAAAGATGGTATGATAGAGGAGGATTAAAAAGAGATATGGCTAAAACACTCTATACTTATGCCGGCGCAATCCTCAAAGACGCCGCTGAACCAAAACAGGTTACCGCCATTTTTACGGTCAACAGCACCAATCCTGACCGTATTCATTTAACGCATGTGCATCTGGGTGTCTTGCGCAACAAGATGATCGAAGGCTATCCCGATTTGATCCGTTTTTCTGAGCTCGACAAGATTGAACTTTGCCCGGATAACGGCTTCAACGATGGGAAACATGTTGCCTTTCGCTTCAAGAGCGGCGACAATCTGATTTACTATTTCAAGCGGGCTGCCAAGGCCAAACAGGCGGTGGCTAAACTCAATGAACTCAAGGCAGCCAGCGACGCCAAAGGCATCTAACAGAGCAAACAATGCTCTGTTTTTTTAAACAAAAGCCATCCGTTTAAGGATGGCTTTGACATTTTCTATAGACCGCACTTGAGCTGGGCATTGCAGTTGGTGCAGGTATTGCAACCGCCGATGTCCTCGACGATGCCTTCCAAGCAAATCGGACAGATATCACCGACTTCGACACCGATGTTGCGGTCAATGCGGTCAGCCCTCAAGTCGGTTTTCTTTTCTTCCGGTACTTTCTCCTGTACCGAAACCCCATAGTCGGTTATGCTCTTTTGGTCCCATAAGCCATCGTCTTCCGGATTGAGCATCAAGACCTGGGTATCGCGGGAGCCATCCACATAAACGGTACCGCCTTTGGCGCCGTGCTTGTAGAGATAGCTGTAGACTTCCTGGACCTGGCGCACCGCAAAGTGGCGCGGGGCATTGACGGTCTTGGAGATGGAGGAATCAATCCAGTACTGGATGGCACACTGCACATCCGCATGCTCCTGCGGGGACAGCTCCATGGCGCTCACAAAGTAGTCCGGCAGGGATTCCCGGGTCTTTCCCGGATGAAGTGCCAGCCACTGGTCGACGATGTCGGCGTTGACCTCCAGAAATTTCCCCAGCCTTCCCGAGCGGAAGTAGGAAAAGGAATAGTAGGGCTCCAAACCGGTGGAAACCCCGATCATGGTTCCGGTGGAACCGGTGGGGGCAATCGTCAGCAGATGGGAGTTGCGGATGCCATGTGTACGAATCCGCTCCCTGGTTTCCTTCGACAGGTGCTGGGTATAGCCGGTTTGGATGAAATCCTCCGGGTTTTTCAAGAATGGGAAGCTGCCTTTTTCAATGGCCAAATCAACCGAGGTATTGTAGGCAGTCTCGGCGATGCATGAGAAGACTTCGTTGATGGTTTTTAATGATTCCGGGGAACCATAGCGTTTTTTATTCCAGATCAACAGGTCATGAAGGCCCATGACTCCTAAGCCTACCCGCCGCTCGCCCAGTGCCTGGTTGCGGTTGGCTTCCAGGAAGTAGGGGGTATCGTCGATGACGTTGTCCTGCATTCTCACGGTCAAAGCCACCGTTTCCTTCAAACGGTCAAAGAGGACCTCTCCGCTTTGTTTATCCACAAACTCTGCCAGGTTGATGGCTGCCAGGTTGCAGACGCTATAGGGCGCAAGCGGCTGTTCACCGCAGGGATTGGTAGCCACAACTTTCTGGCCATAGGCCTTGGCATTGGTCATGTCATTGGCGTTATCGATAAAGAAGATTCCCGGCTCTGCCGAATAGGTGGCACAGAAGCAGATCAGATCCCAGAGTTCCCGGGCGCGAATCAGGCGGTAGGTCTTGATGGGAAAGCCGAGCTTTTCCCATTCGCGCACATCCCCGACTTCATGCCAGTGCGCATCATAGTATTCCTTCTGCGCCTTGTCATAGTTTTCCAGATCCGGAAAGCGCAGGGCGAAGTCTTCATCCTTTTCCACCGCATCCATAAACTCCCGGGTCAGGGTCACGGAGATGTTGGCACCGGAGAGAAATTCCGGAGCCAAAACCGCCATCTGACCGCCGTCAATCAGCTTTTCATGTACGAAGTCCGCAATGTGCGGCGGCACGCTGCTGGAAGCAGCGAGCTGCTCATACATCTCCCGCTCCGTGCGCGTCAAAGGCACGAATTTGAGTTTCTTATTGGCCATGGTGCGGATTTGTTCATCACCGGAGTTATCGGCCAGCCATTTGAGCACCTTGGCATTTTGCATCTTGGATATGATGAATTCGATGATATCGGGATGCCAGTCGGCAAGCATGATCATCTGCGCACCGCGCCTGGATCCGCCCTGTTCCACCAGGTGGGTCAGGTTGGCGATGTCATTTAGCCAGGATACCGCCCCGGAGGACTTGCCCCCCACGCCTTTGGCGGGGGCGGCTTTGGGACGCAGGGTGGAACCGTTGGTTCCAACACCGCCGCCGCGGGACATGATTTCCATGACTTCCTTGCGGTGGTCGGCGATGCCGCCGCGCGAATCGCGGACCATCGGCATCACAAAACAGTTGAAGTAGGTGACCTCAGTACCGGAACCGGCGCCATAGAGGACGCGGCCGGCCGGGACGATGCGAAGTTTTTGTAATTGCTCTGAAAACAGCTTGGCATATTTTTCCCGCAGCTCAAGGCTTTGCTCGGTGGAGGCCAGGGCTTTGCCGACACGGCGGGCGATTTGTTCATAAAAAATCTCCATCGGTTTATCGATTTCTTTGAAGGCCCGGCGGATGATGCCGGTGTTGGATTCTTCCGGATCCTCCAGGGTTCCGCGGAATTCCTCCTCGATTTCGATGGTGACTGTTTCGGTTTTGCGGTCGACGCTTAAGATAGTGCCGATGCCGCGGGCTGGATATTTGGGGTCTTCCTTGATGACGGTTAAAACGAGATCGCCGACGCCAAGACTAACCAAATCCCTGTCCTTCTGTGAGTAGCGGTCCAGCATGACCAGGCGACTGACACCTTTGTGAGTTAACTTGTCTTCCCCCCGAATGGGAAACAGCAGCGGGAAGTACCCCTCAATGTCCCGGTTCAATTTCGCGATGGTCTCTGGTTTATAGGTCATAAGCTTACCTCCAATAAAAAAAACAGGGGCGTATTAATATAATAGCATATCCATACGCCCGCGAAACGCTGAAAATACTTTCATTTTACGTTTTCTTTTTTCGCACATAATGTCTTGACAAAAAGTGCGTCACTCAGGCGATTCAGCCAGGGTAAAAGCGTCCGGATTTCCGGATTTTGGGCAGACAGTGTTACCGCCCGGCGCTCCGCTGTGCGCACGCGGGTGCGGGTGTAGTTGATGATTGCCAGGGTCTCGTTTTCATATGGATAGGCGAAGCCGGTGAAGTGAGTGGTCGCAAGCAGCTCCAGCTCTTCTGCCTTCTCTTTCCAGTTGATGCCGGTATCATAGCCAGCCAAAAGGCTCATAGCTGCAGTCAGGTTCTGGTTCTCAAGTTTAAAGAAAGGGTCATTGGTTCTGGTATAGCACCAGACCAGTAAGGCGGAACACTCGTCTAACTGGCCCATTACCTCAATGACCAGGGAATCCTTCGGGACTTTCTTTCCCGCCAGTTCCGTAAAGCCTTCATCCCCCTGTTTCGTGGAGAGTTTCATGCCTTGATGGCCCTTTGGAACAGCCAGGTCAAGGGCTTTCTGAGGGAGTCATACAATAACAGGGTCAGGATGTAATTTCCTACGCCATGGATGATGTCGAAGGGCACCCCGGCCAGCCAGTAGGCCAAGCCGGTGTGTACACCAAAGAGCACCATGTGCACCAAAGCAAAGAGGGCACCAAAGCCCAAGCCAAACGCTGCCAACAACAAAGCCCAGCGGCTGGCTTTGTCCTGGATCATCGGTTTGAGAAAAAAGACCAATAGAATTAATAGAGGCCAGACCACAAAGTAGCCGATGACCCACTCGCCAAAACCCCACAGCAATGCTTCCAGGGTATTGAAGACCAGCACCGCAGAAAAAGCCTGCCAGAAGGGAAAGACTGTGCAGTACAAAAGGATCAACAGACTGACCAGTTCAATATTGGGTATAAGGGACAAGCCGACCTGAGCCGCAAAAAGGGTGGTACCCAAAAGCGCGGTCAAAGTCAGGGAACCGACGGTTTTCATTCAAAGGAATCCGTGAAGGTGAAGGTGAAGATGTCACCATCATGGATGGGCAGAAAGTCAACCCCGGTACAATAGCCTGCTTCCAGGCATTCCTTGTTGTTGTCAGAATCATAGACCCACCAGGGCCCTACCGCCCAGTCCTCGGTCGTATAATCTCCCAGGGTTTCAATCGAGCGCCCGTACGGGTCGCTGGCAGAGCCGGAAAGTGTGACCTCAAAGTCCGAACTCTTTAACTCCAGTAACAGCTCAGACAGCAGCTCGGCATTGCTTTTGACGGTTTTTTTGTCTATCTGATTGCCTTCAGTATCAATGAAGATGAGGGTAACCGTCTTGGTGCCAACGGCTGTCTGTGGTTTGGTGAAGTAGCGAAAGCCGAAATACAGACCTGCCGCAAGCACCAGTGCGATCAGGATCCGAACGATGTTTTTCTGGTTCATAGGTTCCTCCATTTCCAAAAAAAACACATCCTTCCGGATGTGTAAAAGACGAAAGTTGTCTTTTATCTTACACCCAGAAGATAAAGCTGGTTGGACAGCTGGCAGGTCTACTGGCTGGCGCTTCATCCTAAGAATCCCTTCCCGCTTTTGGCAGTGGTATTTGATTCTTCGTCAGCGCCTACAGTTGCTGGGACAGCCTCATATTGAGTTCCCTGTTAGGCGATGTGCACCAAACTGTCTACACCAAGATTATAGCAGAGAATCGCTGCGCTACATCATGACAAAGATGAAAACTGAAAAAAATGCAGGAAGCGGACCGCAAATGAAAGCCGGTTTCATATCGATATTCATTTTCTTTAGGGAAAAAATGTGATTTTTCATAAAATCATCACATAAATCCAAAACGCTCAGTGCTATGATAAAACAAGGATTTGGAGACAACAATGAAACCGATTTATGATTTTTCCAATCACATCAGCGGTTTTGTCGATGACAGTGGAACAGTCTTCGACAAATCCCTCAATATCATCGGAAGGGTGGCAATCGCCAGCATTTTTGAAAGTGGCATCGACGAATACACCGGTTCCACCAAACTGGGGGAACCGGCTGTCGGCGTATTTTACAAGACGCAGCTGCAGGAAATGGATGATGCGTCTTATATCAGCGAGGAAGATGATGAAGCCTTCAAGGCCCACTATCGCTGCACCCTGCCGATTTTAAGCCTGGTGAGCTTTATTATGACCCTGGCCTGCATTGCCTTACTGCCCTTTAAGGCCTGTCCGGTATTTCTGTTTCCGGCTGCCTTTGCCTTCGGCTTTTTCGGCATTAAGAACGAAGTCCACAGCCCGCGCCTATACCGGGCGGGGGTCTGGTTTAGTGCTTTGGTATCAGGGGCTTTGAGTGTGCTGCTATTGGTGGTGTTTGTACTGCTTGTTAATAAAGCCTATCCGCCGGGGTTTCTGGACTGGCTGGCAATCTATCTCTGAACAGGACGCAAGTCCTGTTTTTTTTCTAAAGAATTCTTAAGATTTGTCTTTGCTTTGTTGTGCTATCATGAAGGCATGAACAAGCTCTCTTACAGCGTCATTGTTTTAGCGGCGGGTAAAGGCCGGCGCATGGAATTGGATATCAACAAGGTGTTACTGCGGCTGGCGGATGGCAGAAGGGTTTTTGACCACTCGCTGTCATTATTTGAAGCCGATCCGGACTGCAAGCAGATTCTCCTGGTCATTGACCCGGCCCAGCAAAATGAATACAAGGACCTGGATTTGAAAACGGACTTTGATTTGGTCTATGGCGGCAGCCAGCGCCAGCAGAGCGTCTATCAGGGTTTACTGGCAGTCAAAGAGGATGTGGTACTGATTCATGACGGGGCCAGGCCGTTTTTGGATTTGGATTGCTTGAACCGCTTGAAGGATGCCCTATTAAAGCATCCTGCCTGCATCCTGGGTGTCCCGGCCAATGACACCATCAAGGTGATACAGGGCAATACGGTTTTACAGACACTCAATCGGGCCCAGCTGATTCAGGCGCAGACGCCGCAAGGGTTTCAAACCGAACTGATTAAGTCTTGTTATCAAGAGGCCAATGCTTCCAAGGTTTTATTGACCGATGATGCCCAGGCGGTGGAGCTCTATGGCAACACGGACATCACTGTAGTGAATGGCAGTTATGACAACATCAAGATTACGACCAAGCGGGATTTGAAGGGATATGTGTGATTGTTAAAAAAAAACAGGCAGGAGCCTGTTTTTGACTTTCTTAAAAGATTTTCTTAAAAACAATGTAAAAGTTTTTCAGAGCTAACTGCCCACGTTTTAATCATGGACAGTTGACAGGTTTCTTCACTCTTCATATTCATCCAGCACTTCCACCCGGACCTTGACGATGCGCAGGTCCTCCATTTCAGTGATGGTGACCTTCAGGTCCTCATATTCGAACTGGTCATTCTCCTTGGGGAAGTTGCCCAGGTTTTCCAGACACCAGCCGCCGACGGTGGTGTATTCCTCATCCTCCTCCTGCGGCAAGTCTTTATCCAGGGCTTCAAAGAAGTCATCGATGTTCATATCCCCATCCACATCATAAATATGGGGGCTGACCTGCTTGAACTCTTCATAAACTTCATCGGTCTCATCCCAGATTTCCCCGACAATCTCTTCCAAAAGGTCCTCTACCGTCAGGATACCCAGGGTACCGCCGAAGTCATCGACGATGACTGCCATCGGGATTTTCTGGGCTTGAAGCTCCCTTAAAACCACGGGCAGTAAGGTGGACTGGTGAATGTAGGCAACCGGGGTAATCAGGGTCTTCAAATCAATGTCCTCTTTGTCAATCAAAGCCTTCAATAAGTGGTTGACATGGAGTACCCCCAGGATGTTATCGATATTGTTTTGATAGACCGGAAAGCGGGAATGATTGGTGTCTTCGATCTGCTTGAGAATTTCATTCAAAGGATCATCGATGTCGATGGCATCGACATCGACACGGTGGGTCAATACTTCCTGGGCCTGGGTATTGGCAAAGTCAATGGCGGATTGCAGCAGGTCGGAGCGCTGGGCGTCAATGATGCCTTCCTCTTCGACTGTTTCAATGATGGTAACCAGTTCCTCTTCACTCATGCCGCTGATTTTACCCTTGCCGCCCCAGAGCTTGGAGACCAGCTTGACAAAGGCCATGATGATGATGACCAAAGGTTTGGTCAGTAACATCAGAAGTCTTAACGGTAAGGCCACAAAGGACACAAAGCGGTCCGCAATGGTATTGGCAATCTGCTTGGGCATAATTTCCCCGAAGATTAAAATCAAAGCCGTCATGATGATATCGGCGGCAGCAACCCCGACTTCCCCCACCAAAGCCAGGGCGATGGCGGTGGCCAGGGAGGCAGCGGCGATATTGACCAGATTATTGCCCATCAGGATGGTGCACAATGCCTGGTCATAGTGCTCAGAGATAAATAACGCCAGCTTTGCCGACAACCTTCCGGTATTGGCATTTTTGCGCAGGCGCAGCTTGTTGGCACTGGCATAGGCGATTTCGCAGGCGGAAAAGAAGGCGGAGCAGAAAATCAGAAAGACGATGGCGGATATGGGGCCCAGAAATTTATTCATGGCTGTCCTCCGCTTGTTTTCGCACCTGCAATTTCGTGATGTGACGGTGCTTGTCCATGCCGGTAACCTTGATGCGCAGTTCACCCAAATGCAGGGTGCTGCCGCGCTTGATGATGCCAGGCGCTTGCTTTTGTACCCAGGCACCGATGGTGATGCCCAAGTCCAGGGGTTTTTGACCCAGTTGCTCCAAGGCATCATCGAGGTCCATGTCGCCGTTGATCTCATAGCGGTTGCCGCCGATTTCCTTGAAGTCCTCACGGACCAGGTCATCCTCATCCCAGATTTCCCCGACCAGCTCCTCCAGGATATCCTCCATGGTGATGATGCCCATGGTACCGCCGCGGTCATCCACCACCACCGCCATGTGCTGCTTGTTTTTGGACATGTCCGCAAAGAGTTCATCGATACGCTTTTTACTGGGGACAAAATAAGGGGCTAACAGAAGTGACTTCAAAGAAACTTTCTTATGCTTCTGATACTCCTGCAGGTATTTTCGAATCGGGAAGAAACCGACGATCTGGTCCAGGGACTCTTTATAGACCGGAAGCCGGGAGAAGTGGTTCTTGCGGATCAAGTCCAGGATTTCCCTGGGCTTGGCTTCGATATCCACGGCTACCAGATTTACTCTGGGAGTCAGGATTTCCGCCGCCGTGGTATCGTCAAATTCCAGGGCGGACTGAATCAGTTCGCTCTGGTCCTTCTTGATTTCGCTGTCACTGGATTCACCGATGGACTCAATGATGTCATAGAGCTCATCTTCGGTAACAGTGGGCGGGCTTTCTGTATGGCTGACTTTGGAAATGAAGGTGCTGATGGCGCCGAAGATCAAAGCCAAAGGCGAGAGCACCACCATAAAGAAGCGCAGGGATCCGGCATACAGCAAAGCGATGCGCTCCGGCTTATCGGTTGCTAAGCTCTTGGGAATCATCTCCGCAAACAAAAACACCACCAGCGTAGTTGCCAGGGTAGCCAGGGTCAGATAGCCATCTCCCCAGGTTCTGCTGACAAGCAGGGTCACCAGTGAGGCGGTAGCGATGTGGGCAATATTATTTCCGACCAAAAGGGTCGACAGGGCTTTCTCAAAATGCTCGAGGATATAGAGCGCATTCTTCGCTCTATGATCCCCGTTTTCCGCCTGGGTGCGGATACGAATTGCGCTGACGGAGGCAAAGGCGGTTTCAGCCGAGGCAAAATAGCCGCTGGCCAATAATAGGGCGGCGATAAATAACCATAAGACCCAACCGTCTGCTTCCATGCGGAATCAATCAACTCCTTACGCTTTGTCTTTATGCATTATAGCTATCTTTGCTTGGCACTGTCAAACCATGTGTATTCAAAGAGTTGACAGATAGTACCCCAATCTGTATTATAGTAAGTAATACAGATTGGGGAGGGGTGAAAGATGAAAGCAGGCTGGTTTACTTCCGGGAAGAAGGCGTTTCAAAGAAGCTTAAAACTGCTGTTGATGCTATGGCTGCTGTCTCTGTCTGCCTGCAGTCTTAAAAGCCAAAAAGTCTTCATCACCGCCTCTTCCTGGAATTCAGATGCGGATGCAGAGCCAAAAAAGCTCAGCTACGAGTTTGATTTGAAGAAGGGGGAAATCTACGAGACACTCTGCGGCACTTTAAAGGTCTTAAGCATCGGCCAGGACAAGATCACCATTGAGACTTCACTCTTGTACGTAGAAGCCTATGATGACCCGCCGTCAGGACTAACACCTGCGGCAATCTTTGAGATTCCGATTGAAAAGCAGCAGCATTTGGTGAGTGAATCTGAAGATGGCGGCTGCTACCTGATCATACAGTGGCAAAGCGAATAAACAAAGTAATACAAGGAGGGGGAAAATGCGAAAGAAAAGACTGATTGGCTTGGTGGTTTGGATGCTGATGTTATTAACCAGCTGTACACCAATCAAAGCCAAAATCAAGATTATTGCGACCTCATGGAACGGCTGGCCTGGGGGTGGTGAGATAGAGGAATTCGAACACGAATACGACCTGAATATCGGGGATGTGTACAAGACGGAGTCGGGTACCATTACCATCCTGTCCATAAACAAAACAACGATTAAGATCAAGACCGCTCATGAGTATGGGGTAATGGAGAGTGACGGTTCTGCCGAAGTGGGAATCATCGATACCGAGTTTGAAATTCCGGTCAATACCACCCTGAAGCTGGTGACACCCACCACTGATGCGGGGGCGATTATGATTATCAGCTGGCAGCTGGATGAATAGAAGAAGGCTTTAGAAAATAAAAACAGGGAGAAAACATGAAAAAGAAACTGATCTTATTGGGGATTGGCGTATTGCTGGCAAGTATGCTGGCAGGCTGCGCGCCAAAGAAGGGCAAGATTACCATTATCACCTCCGATTGGGTGGGGGTGCCTGGCTATGAACCAGAGGAAGTCACGTATGAATTTGATTTAAAGAAGGGTGAGGTCTATGAGACGGATCGCTACCATGGCAGTGTGAAGGTAGTGAGTGTCTCAGACAAGTCCATCACAATTGAAACCTCGATTGCGTATTCCATCCAAGTCGATGGCGGCATCGATCTCTCCGCCGATACCACGACTTTTGAGATTCCCGTTGATACGCAAGTCACACTGATTACTCCGTCGTTTGATGAAGGAGAGATCCTGATTATTTCCTGGAAACAAAACTGATTCAAAAAAGTGCAGTTTTAGAAAACCAGGGTCTGGCTGATTTCCCGGATGAGTTTTACAAAGCGTTCAGGTTCCTCCAGCATCGGGCTGTGGGCGGAGTGCATGAATTCAATATAGCGTTTGACCGGTGCTTGTAAAAGCTCAAGATAAGCTTTCGAGAGGTTTTTGTTGACAGTGTAGTCATAAGTACCGGATAAGAAGTAAGTCGGGATTTTCAGTTCGGTGACACTTTGCAAGAGGCTTTTTTCAAACAGTTCTTTATTGAGGGCGGTATGCTTGGCGAGAAAGACCTTCGCCCGCCAGTAATTGATTTTCTCTTTGAGGGTATAGGCCTTGTGTAAAAGGGAGGGCAGAAAGATGCCGGTGATGACTGAGCGCATGGCATGGGTGGAGCCGACCCCCAGGGCATGCTGGGCGCTTTCGCGCACCGGGGAGTTATAGAATGCCCAGATTCCGGCCTCGCTGTTTATATCAAAGCCATCCAGCTTTTGAATCAAGTTCCGGTTGCCCTGCTTTGTACACTCTTCATACAGATATTGCCAGGCCAAACGCTCATTCTCTTTTTCATCGGCAATCTGTCCGATGCCGATATAGCTTGAGAAATACTCGGGGGCTTGATAAGCTGCCTGAATGCCAATGAAGCTTCCCCAGGAGCAGGCCATTAACATGACCTTCTCTTTTTTGAAACGGGTACAAAGATAGTCCGCAACGCTGATGGTATCCGCAATCAGCTGATTTGCGGTGATGGTGTCAGGATCCATGCCTGGCTTCCAGGAAAGGCCGGCCCCACGCTGCTCCCAATAGCATAGGGTGAAGTCCTCCTGCAGCTTTGCAAAGGGTTTCTCACACAGGTAATACATCGGCACACCCGGTCCGCCATGCAGAAAGAGGATGACGGGATTGTTGATGTCTTTACCTTGGATGATCATTCCCTGATTGACTCCGTTTATCGGAACCCAGATTTTCTCAGAAATGCTGTTTGGCAGAGTCCTGCCGCTGCTGTCTTTATAAGGCTTCAGTCTGCCCGGACTTAAAAGCCAGAGAATAAACAGCGGGCTAAGCAATAGTGCGCTGATGATGATAACTGCTGTCATGGATAATCCCCCCTTGTTTTATAATGGCAAGACTTTATTGAAAATCGGAAATGCTAGAGAATATGGGTGTGCTCCAACAGGATCTTCAAACCCAAAAGCATCAAGGTCGCTCCACCGAAAGCCTGGGCAAAGGACTGGAAGCGGGTACCCAGGATCTTGCCTAAAGTGACCCCGATGATACAGATGAGGGTGGTGATGATGCCGATGAGCAGAGATGCCAGCCAGATGTTGACCTGCAGCAAGGCGAAGGAGATACCGATGGCCAAGGCGTCGATGCTGGTAGCGATGGCCAAAGGCAATAAAGCCACAAGCGCATAGTTGTCATCCCCGTTTTCACAATCCCTGCTTTCTTTGATCATATTGAAGCCGATGACAGCCAGAAGGATAAAGGCGACCCAGTGGTCATACTGCTGAATGAAGAGCAGGAAGTTGGCTCCCAGAAAATAACCGATGACCGGCATCAGAAACTGAAAAAACCCGAACAAAAGACTGATGGTGAGGGTTTTTTGGATGGTGACATGTTTGGTGGCCAGGCTCTTGCATAAGGAGACTGCGAAAGCGTCCATGGCCAGGGATATGCTGATGATGACTAATTCTGCTAAGTTCATTTTCTTCCCCACATAATAAGCAAAGTATAACAAAGACCAAAGACAGCCGCAAATCCCGCCTGCTTGTTCAATCGTTGCCGCTTTTCTTTGATTTGTCTATCTGCTTAGCAAGAAATGCCTGCTTTATCGCAAAATATCCGGTTTTCCCTATTCTCGCCTGATGATTTTTGCTTTATAATAAAGAAGTATTCGTTGGGTAATTGAATCTTCCCTTTCCAGGGGGCAGATAGCGGAGAGGAGAGTGCAGTCAATGCTACTGAAGAAAGTAACAATTTTTAAGTATAAGAGCTTTTTCAGTGAACAGACTTTTCCGGTGGGCGAAGGGTTGACCAGAGTCATCGGCAAAAACGAATCAGGGAAGAGCGCTTTGCTGGAGGCTTTGGCCAAGTCCAACTACTTTGAGATCAATCCGGAGTTTTCCTTTGACAAGACCAGGGATTACCCGCGGGGACAATTGGCCTTATTGGGCACGACCAGCCCGGATGCGGTAACCTGTGAGTACAGCATCACCAAGGATGTCCTGGCGGCGATTGAGGAGGATTTGGGGGAAGGGGTCCTCAAGCGCAACACGGTGGCAATCACAACCCTCTATGACAATTCCTCGGATGTCTCCGGGATTGAGGTGGACTTTGAGAAATTCAAGGCGCACATGGTCAAGAAGGTCAATGTGGGGCAAAATGTAGCCCGGGAACTCAAGGATATCCATTCCTTTGAGGACCTTTTGGACAAGGCGGATAATTCCACCAGCTATGAAGACATCAAGGCGTACCTGCAGCATATTCTGATTGCGATTGAGGCGATCTCCTCGGTCTGGAGCAACCTCTTGAATAAATACATCTATTTTACTTATTTGAAACCGGCCTTGCCCAAGTACTGGTATTTCAGTGACTACTATCTTTTACCGGCCAGGATCAACCTGACCAGCTATGCCAATGGCAACCTGGACGGCTCCTTAAGCCCCAGGGAGTATGAGATTGTCAAGGCCCTGTTTGAACTCAGCGGCCTGGATGCCACTGGCATCCAGAGCGAGAATGACTTCGAGCGCTTCATCACTGCTTTGGAGACTACCTCCAACAAGATCACCGATGACATGGCGAAGTACTGGTCCACCAATGAGAACCTGGAGATCCGCTTTGATATCGAGCATAGCGACAATAACACCCGCTGGCTCAACATCCGGGTCTATTCCCCCCGTTATCGCGTGACCCTGCCTTTGGAGTCCCGCTCCCGCGGGTTTGTGTGGTTTTTCTCCTTTATGGTCTGGTTCTCCAAAATCCAAACCCATCTGGACAGCCGCTTCATCCTGTTATTGGATGAACCGGGCTTCAGCTTGCATGGTTTGGCCCAGCGGGATTTACTGCGGTTTATCAAAGAGGAGCTGGTACCCAATCATCAGGTCATCTTTACCACCCACTCGCCCTATATGATTGATCCGGATAAGCTCAATGAGATCCTGAGCGTCATTGATACCAACGACCGCAATGTCGGCTCTGTCATTCATACCATCCGGGAAGAGAGCGATGCGGATACCCTGGTACCGGTACAATTGGCACTGGGGCATGAATTGGTGAAGAATGTCTTACCGCAAGGCAAGACCCTGGTGGTGAGGGGACTGAGCGATATGGTTTTGCTTCGCTATCTGTCCTCCCTGCTCAAAGCCAAAAACAAGACCGGACTGCCCAGTGATTTGACGATTATCCCGGTGGACCGTTTGGACCAATTGATCGCCTTGATGCTTTTGAACCGGGATACCCAAAGTCAGTGTGTGTGCCTGTATGAGAACTCTGGAAAAGAGCTTCCGGATGAAGCCAAGAGCCTGCTTTTGGGCAAGAAGATCATGTTCTATAAAGGCAGCAAGAAAGAGAAGACCATTGAGGACCTTTTGATGAAAGAGGAATACCTCAAAGCCTATGAAGGGGCCTTCAAGCGCAAGATCCGGCGCAATTCCATCGATGCGGAAGCACCGGTTGTTCCGCAGGTGCAGAAGTCGGATGAGGACTTTGACCGCTATGCGCCGATTGTCTGGCTGATCACAAACAGCGCCACAGAACCCTTGAGCGAGGAAACGCTGGACCGCTTTGAAAAGCTGTTTATCAAGCTTTTGGATTTATACAGTTAAGAGTTTAAAAAAACAGGCGAAGGCCTGTTTTTTTAATGGAAGTTCTATTCCTCCAAAGTGATGGAGTAGAGCTTGTAGAGCTCGGAGTAGACACCTTTTTTCTTCATTAATCCGCTGTGGGTGCCCTGTTCGACAATGCCCTTGTCGGTCAAAACCAGGATCATGTCAGCATTGCGTATGGTGGTCAAGCGGTGGGCGATGGTGAAGGTGGTCCGGTCTTTGGCAAGCTCCCGCAAAGAGTTTTGCACGATGCGCTCATTTTCATTGTCCAAAGAGCTGGTGGCTTCATCCAATACCAGGATTGGCGGGTTCTTCAAGAAGACCCGGGCGATGGAGATGCGCTGCTTCTGGCCTCCGGAAAGCTTCATGCCCCTCTCGCCCACATAGGTGTCGTAGCCTTGGGGCAGCGACTGGACGAATTCTTGTACACCCGCCATTTTGGCGGCTTTGATGACATCTTCCCTACTGGCATCGAGTTTGCCATAGAGGATGTTTTCATAGATGGTCCCGGAGAAGAGGTAAACCTCCTGCTGGACCACACCGATGTGTGACCTCAGGGAGCTCTGCGTCAAGTCGCGGATGTCAATATCATCAATGGTGATGGCGCCGCCCTGGACATCATAGAAGCGCTGAATCAGGTTGCAGATGGTGGTCTTGCCAGCCCCGGACGGTCCGACCAGGGCGATGTTGGCGCCCGGATTGGCGGTGAAGCTGATATGGCTCAAAACCGATTTTCCATCTTCATAGCCAAAGCTCACATCCTTGAATTCCACCTTGCCTTTGACTTCTATAAGGTCAACGGCATTGACCGGGTCATTGATCTCCACCGGGGTATCCATGATTTCGCAAAAGCGTTCAACACCGGTTAAGCCGTTTTGCACGGAGTCCATATACTCGACGACTCTTCTAATCGAGGTAAGCAGGGTGGATACATACAGCAGGTAGGCGACATAGTCACCCGGGGTAATCGCCTGCTTGACCAAAAACAAGCCGCCAACCACCACCACAGCGATATACATGACGGCATCGAAAAACCGGATCGCCGCATGGAAGCCTGCCATGTTGTGGTAGCGGGTGACCCTGGCTTTCAACAGCTTCCTGTTGCCGGTCTCAAACTTGTTTTCCTCCACCGCTTCATTGGTGAAGGAGCGCACGACCCGGATGCCCAGTAAGCTGTCTTCCAACTGCGCATTGAGTTCACCGCTCTCCCTCCTAAAGGTCCTGAAAGCCGTGCGCATTTTTAAATTGAAGTAGCGGGCTCCCAGAAACATGAAGGGCAGTATCGCAAAGAGAATCAGGGTCAGCGAAACATTGACATTTATCAGAATGCCAAAGGCGATGGTGATCTTAAGGAAGGCAATCAGAAACTCCTCCGGGCAGTGGTGGGAGAACTCCGTGACGTCAAAGAGATCCGTGGTCATCCGCGACATCAGGGTTCCGACCTTGGTGTTGTCAAAGAAGGACAGGGACAGCTTTTGAAGATGCGAGAACATATCGCTTCTCATATCACCCTCCAGTTTGGAGCCCATAATATGGCCGATGGAGGACATGTAATAGGTCGCAAAGATATCGATGATCCGCAAGACGATATATAAAAGCCCCAGCCTTAAGATCCACGCGGTGGTTAAGGACAGGGGGTCACTGATTGCGGTTTGGGTGACCTCACGGACAATCAGGGGCAATACCAGGTCGCAGGCACTGGTCAGACAGGCACAGGTCAAGTCGAAGGCCAGGATGCCAAGATAGGGCTTGTAGTAAGGAAGGAATCGCTTCAGTAAGGCTTTGGAATCCATTTTTCTTGTGTTTTCGCTCATAATTCTCCTTCAAAAAATCAACAGTCTCATTATAAGGAAAACAAAAAGAAAAGACAAAGAAGGTGATTGTGAAAGTGATTGGTTTTGGTACAAAAACCGGGTTTCAAAGAAAAGATATTTCACCAGCCTAAAATTTCTTCCTTTCCCCTATTGACAGTACATGCGGTTCTATACTACTATACATATGAACACATGTTCATATAAGGGGAAATCACTATGGCAGAAGAACGTATTACGCTTTCCGAGAAGGAACTCAATCAGATTAAAGACACCATCCCTGCGGACATCGTTTTGGACAATGTCAGTGAATTGTTCAAGATCTTCGGGGACAAGACCCGTATTACCATTCTGTTTGCCTTGTTGGACCACAGCCTATGTGTCAATGACATTGCCAGTTTATTGGACATGCAGCAGTCCGCAATTTCCCACCAGCTGCGCATTTTGAAACAGGCGCACCTGGTGAAGTATAAAAGGGTGGGACGCGAGGTCATCTACTCCCTGGCGGATGACCACATCAAGACCATCTTTGACCAAGGATTGGAGCATGTGGAGGAATGACGACCTATACCTACTACTTCACAGAGATCGACTGTCCCAACTGTGCTGCCAGGGTGGAAGCAGGCTTCAACAAAATCGAAGGCATACAAGCCAATATCGACTTCATGCAAAATAAAGTCATCGTCAAAAGCTCAGCAGTGATGGATGAATCGGCGCTGTTTGATACCTTAAACCAAATCAGCTCTAAGCTGGAACCGGGTTCCGCGATACATCGCGAAAACCCGGATCAAAAGTCTGATCATACTTTTCATAGTCATGAACATGAGCATTCGAAAAACAATCCTTTTTTAATCGGCAGGATGATCCTTTCCGGAGCGCTTTTATTAATCGGCATCCTATGCAAGCAAGCATCCTGGTCTTTCTGGATTTTGCCAACGGCTTATATTCTGATTGGCTATGACATCCTCTACAGTGCCCTCAGCAATATCCTGGCGGGAAGTATCTTTGATGAGAACTTTTTGATGTGTGTTGCCTCGCTGGGGGCGATGGCTTTGGGGGACCAGGCGGAAGCGGTCGGGGTCATGCTGTTTTATCAAGTGGGCGAATACTTCCAAAACAGGGCTGTGGACCAATCGCGCAAGTCGATTGAGAGCCTGATGGACATCCGTCCGGACAGTGCGACCTTACTTGTCGGTGATAGCACCAAAGTTGTGTCGCCTGAAGAAGTCAAGGTTGGCGATTTGATTGTCATCAAACCCGGGGAACGGATTCCTTTGGACGGAAAGGTGGTCAGCGGCGAAGCTCTTCTTGATACCATGGCTTTGACTGGCGAATCTTTGCCCAGAAGCGTTTCTAAGGGTGATGCGGTCCTCTCCGGCAGCATTGTCACCGACGCCCTTTTAAAAGTGGAAGTCAGTAAAACGTATGGCCAATCCACGGTTGCCAAGATTTTACAGCTGGTGGAAAATGCGACTGCCAACAAGGCGGTCTCGGAGAAGTTTATCACCCGCTTTGCGCGGGTGTATACCCCGATTGTCTGCTTGATTGCCTTTGTGATTGCTGCTGGCGGCAGTCTCTATGAAGGTGCACTTTCTACCGAGTTTATTCATCGGGCCTTGATCTTTCTGGTTATCTCCTGTCCCTGTGCTCTGGTCATCTCTGTGCCCTTGTCCTTTTTTGCGGGCATCGGTGGCATCGGCAAGGCCGGGGTTTTGCTGAAGGGCTCCAACCATCTGGAGACCCTGGCAAAACTGGACACGGTGGTCTTTGATAAGACCGGGACCTTAACCAAGGGCGACTTCAAGGTCTCAGAGGTCATAGAGGCAAATAAAAACAGAGCGGAAATATTGAGGCTGGCGGCTTTGGTCGAGCAGTCCAGTACCCACCCGATTGCCGTATCGATTGTGGAGGCAGCAGGCAAGCCGGATCCAAAGGTCACGGTAAGTGATGTCAGGGAGATCTTTCACCAGGGCATGAGTGCGATGATTAACAAGCAGCGCATCCTGGTCGGCAATGAAACCCTGATGAAGGAAAACAACATTGATTTTGTCATCAACGATTCCCCTTATTCCAAGGTCTATGTAGCGGTGGATGACCTCTATGCCGGTTTGATTTTGTTAAGTGATACCATCAAGGATGATGCCATTGCAGCAGTGAAGTCCTTGAAGGAAATCGGCATTCAAAATACGGTACTTCTGTCCGGGGATGTCAGCGACATCGCTTTGGCGGTAGCCAAAAAGGTGGGGGTGGATCAAGCCTATGGCCAGATGTATCCAAGCCAGAAGGTTGAGAAAGTCAAGGAATTGATGGATGGCGGAAATGTTGTTGGATTTATCGGTGATGGCATCAACGATGCCCCGGTATTGGTCAGCGCCAACCTGGGCGTAGCGATGGGTGGCATCGGAAGTGATGCCGCTTTGGAGGCGGCGGATGCAATCATCATGGACGACAAGCCCTCCAAGCTCTCCATCGCCATCAAGGGCGCACGCAAGACCGTCCGTATTGTCAAACAGAACATCGTCTTTGCCCTGGCTCTAAAAGCAGTATTCTTGCTTTTGGGAGCGTTGGGGCTGACCAACATGTGGATGGCGGTCTTTGCGGATGTGGGTGTGGCTTTATTGGCGGTGGTCAATGCCATGCGGGCCTTGAAGGTTCCTTCGTGATAGAATTAATCTAAAGATCAGGGGGGAAAGACGATGAATCAGCAGTTGGAAGATACCATAAAGAAGGATCAAGAGAAATACACGAAGCTGCAGCAGGTCATGATTCAACAGACAAAAAAGCGCATGCATGGCGCTTCGGTGTTTCTCAATGTGTTCACGGTAATATTGATTGCAATCTGGGGCGTTGTAATGTTTGTCTTTCGCAGCAATGAAAACTTACTGTTTTTTCTGGGACTCTTTGGCGTCATCATTGCGCTGGTATTGTGGTTCACACACCACACCTTCAACAAAAGCCGCAAGCACGCACAGGAGATTTTCGATGCCATGAAAGATTGATTTTTCCTTGAAAAAAGCTATCATAGAGGCGAATGGAGGCTTGTTTATGCATTTGAAGTTCAAAATCGGGGGGAAGATTATCCTGGTATTGCTCTTGTTGTTATCTCTGTTTGCCTGTAATAAGAATGACTCTGCAAGCTCGGATGGGAAAGTGGACAATGGCAGTGATTCACAAAGCCCAAACGACAGTCAGCCGGATGATGATACAGCCAACAAGCCAGCGTATACGCTGGCAGAGTTACAGAAGGTTCTTGAAGATAATGGAATTGTTGATGAAAGCCAGGAAGCGGTTTTAATTGCGATTGCGCTGGTGAATCAGGATTTTGGAATATCAATCGGGTATCAGCTGCCGGATAATGCCATGGAAATCTTACTAGACAACCTGGGGGATGCCCAGGGTTTTGGGGGAAGAATCAGAACGATTCCCTATACTTTGGTTTTTTCCTTTGTGTCCAATGAGACTCTGAAAGCGGACCTGGCGCGCTTGGTGGAGATCTATGATGAAGCCAAGGCGGAGCAGTGGGGCTCAGTATTGATGCCGGGCCAGGCCAAGACGGTATTGGCAGAGGAAGGCTTTGACTTGGTCAAGAAAGACCAGGGTTTATTTAAGGATGAATCCTACATCGTGGGATATCTGCTGTGGGATCTGATTTCGGCTTTGAAGTATTTGGACAATAGTATTTACCAGCAGACGGTCAATGATTTAAAGGATATCAATGTTTATTATTTAACGGACTTGTACAGCTCCGGAAATATCAAGGTCTTCAAAGAAGAAGTGCAGCCGGAGATTGATCAGTATAATAAGAAGTAAAAAAGCCCATGAGGGCTTTTTTTTAAGTGACTAAACAGCATTCAAGAGAAAAGCCATATAGAGTGGCAGTGTCAGAATTTCACCGTTTCTGCCGATGTTGTGATTGCCAAGTTTGATGGCACTGTAAACATGATAGCGGTCAGGTCGATTGAGGATTGACTTGGTACTTTTAATATTTCCGGAACTTGCCTTTACTTCCACTAAGGTACATTCCCCTTGATAACGAATCACAAAACCAATCTCCAACCCGCTGTCTTTACGGAAGTAATACAGTTTTCGCCCCATCTTCGTAAAAATGTCAGCAATCAGATTTTCATAAACAGCACCTTTATAACTGTAAAGATTGCCTTGCAGGATATCATATTGTGTACCATCTTCCAACATACTGACGAACAATCCACAATCTAACATATATACCTTAAAAATGTCCTCAATTGCATTGCCATCCAGAGGTAATTCGGTGATGGACAGATTATAGCAACGGGATATCATCCCGGCATCTTCAATCCATTGCAAGCTTCCGACAAACATGGCAGCAGTTGCTCTCTTTTTCACCAAATTATATTGGAATTTCTTGTTTTCCTTGCTTAATTGCTTTGGAATGGATCGGAAGCACTCCCTGATTAACGGTTTGTCCTTTTTGGTGGCATATTTTATCATATCGTCTTCGTAAGAACGGATGATGTCACGTTGAATCTGCAATACTTCATTCATTTTACTGGTGGAAACAAAAGTTTGAACAGCATCAGGCATGCCGCCGACAACGGCATACTGCAAAAGCAGCTGATGCATACGATTATGCAAAGCTTCTGGCACAGGCAATTCGTTCTTCAACTGTTCTTTCAGAACTTGTATGACAGAATCATTAATGCCATTCGCCCACAGGAATTCTTCAAAATCAAGTGGATACATGGTGATGACTGTTTCTGAGCCGACAGGCACAGACTTTGGCCGCTTGCCGTATCCTTTTACTCCTAAGAGGGAGCCGGTTGAAATCACATCATAGCGGCCATCGATTCTAAAAAACTTCAGCGCTGTTCTGGCATCCGGGCAATCCTGGATTTCATCTAAAATCAGGATGGTTTCACCTGGTTCAAAAACTGCCCGGTTTCCCAACAGAGCGGATAAAAGCATCACGATATTATCCACTTCCAATGACCCGGAAAAGACTGAAGCAAAGTCGGGATTTTCGATGAAATTGAGGTAGACAACATTTTTATAATTCTTATTGGCAAAATCGGTTACAGAATAGGTTTTACCGCATTGCCTGCAACCTTTTACAATTAACGGCTTATGATCAGGTGTATTTTTCCAATCAATCAGCAATTGTTCTATTTTTCGTTTAAGCATTTGTCTTTTGTTTCTTAATTGAGCTCCCAAAGCCAGTATATATGAATATACAAACTTTTTCAAGGGACTTTTTCAATAAAATCGTAACTTTTCCAAGGAACTTTTATTATAAATCTGCAACTTTTTCAAGGGAGTTTATACATAAAACTGCAACTTTTGTACTTGTCAAGAAAAGTAGACACAACCTCAGAAATCGCCTTGTTACGCAAAATACCGCTTAAAACAAAGCGCTTCACCCAAACACAATCTCCTCATCGCTCATCGACGCAATAATCGCCAGGGACTCCACTACCACACCGCTTTTGCGAAGGCGTTTTCCGCCTTCCTGAAAGCCTTTCTCAATGGCAATTCCTACCCCCACCAGCTCGGCTTTGGCCTGCTGAACCAAGTCAATCATGCCAAAGACGGCAGAGCCTTTGGCTAAAAAGTCATCAATAATAAGAATGCGGTCCCTCTCATTCAAGAAGGATTGGGATACTACAATCTCATAGGGCTTCTTGGTTGTATAGGACAATACCTGCGCTCTGTATAGATCCCCGGACAGATTCTTGGTCCGGTTTTTCTTCGCAAAGACCACCGGTACACCAAAGGCCCGGCCGCAAGAGCAGGCTACGGCAATTCCGCTGGCTTCCAGAGTCAGGATTCTGGTGATGTTTTTGTTGGGAAACAGGCGCTGGAACTCCTTTCCCATTTCATCCAGTAAAGCTACATCAATCTGGTGGTTCAAAAAAGCATCGACTTTCAAAATCTGTCCCGGCAAAACCCTGCCATCTTCGATGATGCGTTTCTTCAAGAGTTCCATAACAATCTCCTTTTGTAAAGAACAATCCCTTTAATTGTACCCAACCTTGAATAAGGATTCAATCCTGATTGTTTATTGAACCATTCTCCGTTATAATTATACCCAGAGGGACTATGATCAAAGGAATTATTTTTGATTTGGATGGAACGCTGATTGATACGTTGAAAACCATCGCCAAAGCGGCGAATTTTGCGCTTTGGAAAAACAAGCTTCCTTTATACCAGAATGAACAGTTTCTGGACATGATTGGCAAAGGCAAAAATGTCCTGGTACAGAAGATGCTGGAGCCCTATAACCCGGATGAAAACCTGATCAAGCAGGTCACCAAGGACTTTGACACTTTCTTTTTGGCGCATCCGATTGAAGCTTCCGAGCTCTATCCCGGCATCTATGTCACCATCGAAGCCTTGCGGGACCAGGGCATTAAAACCGCCGTGCTCTCCAACAAGGATGACAACATCACCCAGCTGGTGGTCAAGCACTTCTTTGCGGACCACTTCCAATATATCAAAGGCCGCCTGGACAAGGTTGCGGCGAAGCCGGATCGCATGATGATGATCAATGCGATGGCGGCGATGAAGCTGTTGCCGATGGAGACCCTGATGGTGGGCGATATGGCCGTGGACATTGAATTCGCCAGAAACAGCAATGTTTCCAGCTGTGCGGTAACCTGGGGCTTTGGCCGCAGAAAAGATCTGACCAAGGCCAAACCCGATTTCATCATTGATAAGCCCGTCAGTCTTTTGGGTTTACTGCTGGAGCAAAACCATGCCCGCTGAGATTATTGCGGCCCTGTCCACCCCCCTGATGCAATCCGCGATTGCGCTGTTGCGTCTGTCCGGGGAAGGGGTCTGTGAAGAGATTAATGATTTTATCAGTTATGACATCACCAAACAGAAAGCCAATACGATTGAGTACGGACACATCGTACAAGGCAATACCAAAGTCGATGAGGTATTGATTTCGGTGTTCAAAGCGCCGCATTCCTTCACCCGCGAAGACATGGTGGAGATCAACTGCCATGGCGGCATCTATGTCGCCAGAAGGGTGCTGTCGCTTTTGTTAAGCAAAAACATCCGCCTGGCTTTGCCCGGGGAGTTTACCCGCCGGGCCTTTTTAAACGGGCGCATCGATTTAACCCAGGCGGAAGCCGTCCTGGACTTGATAGAAGCAAAGAGCGAAGAGGCGCGCAGCGGCGCGATGGCTTCTCTGCAGGGGGAAGCCAGGCTTTTATTGGAGCCTTTGATTGAAGAGATCAGCCAAGCGATTGCGGCGATTGAAGTGCACATCGACTACCCGGAATACGAAGATACAGAACCCACCAGTCAAAAAGCGTTTGAAACAAAGCTTTTGGACTGGATTAGCCGCAGTGAGGGATTGTTAAGGCAGGCCAACCAGAGCCGCTATATCTATCAGGGAATCAAGACCGCCATCATTGGCGAGCCCAATGTTGGCAAGTCCTCCCTGTTTAATGCTTTATTGAAGCAGGACAAGGCGATTGTCACTGACATCGCCGGGACCACCCGCGACGTCGTGGAAGGGCAGGTCAACCTGGACGGGATTATTCTGCATTTACTGGATACGGCTGGCATCCATAAGACCGTAGATGCGATCGAGCAGATTGGAATATCCAAAAGCGAGGCGGTGATGGCAGAAGCGGATTTGATTATTCTCTTACTGGACCCGTTTGCCCCGCAGGATTATAAGGAATACCAAGACAAGTACCAGGACAGATTGCTGGTGGTGACCAACAAGAAGGACCTGAAGGCCGTTGACGGACTTTGCATCAGTGCGAAAAACGGGGAGATTGATGATTTAGTCAATGCCATTCACCAGCATTTTGACATCAAAGGCTTAACTGCCAGCCAGACCCTCTTGCATAATGAAAGGCAGATCGGCTTATTGACCAGGGCGCATGAGGCACTCAAAAGCGCATTAAAAAACAGCGAGGAAAATCAGCCTTCCGATCTGGTCGTCATCGATTTAAACGAAGCCGCCTCGGCCTGGGCGGAGCTGTTGGGAAGAGTGCACCGGGAAGACCTTTTGGACCGGATTTTCTCGCGCTTTTGTGTGGGGAAGTAAGATGGGCTGGATTGACTCGCACGCGCACATCCTGGACCAAAAAGCTTTTGCGGACCTCGCAAAAACCCTGGCGGACGCAAAGGCACAGGGAGTAGAGCGGATTCTGGCAATCGCTTTAAACAAAGCAGAAAGGCAACAGGTTGCCAAATTATCTCCATTATATCCGCAGCTGGATTTTGCGGCCGGCTATCATCCCGAGGATGCGGATGATGTGACAGACAAAGATTTACTGGAACTGGCAGAGGATATCAAGACCGGAGCCTATCTTGCCATAGGGGAGATCGGGCTGGACTACTATTGGCATAGCGACAATAAGGAAAAACAGAAGCAGCTCTTTGTATCCCAGCTGCACCTGGCCAGGGAGTTTGATTTACCGGTATCGATTCACTGCCGTGAAGCGATTGCGGATACCTATGAGATTCTCAAGAAAGCAGATCTGCCAAGAAGGGGTGTCATGCATTGCTTCAGCGGTGATGAAAACCAAGCCAGGGCCTTTGAGGATTTGGGTTATTATCTGGCATTCGGCGGTGTCATTACCTTCAAAAACGGGCAGCAGGCAAGAAATTGTGCCCGGGCAGTGAGCTTATCCAAGCTTTTGATTGAGACCGACTGTCCCTACCTGGCTCCCGTACCCTACCGGGGCAAGCCCAACCACCCGGCGCTGGTGGCGCTGGTGGGACAGGCATTAAGTGAACTTCGCAATCTGCCAGCTTCCCGTATGCAAGCGCAGCTGGAAGAAAACTATAACCGTTTATTCAGAAAGGGGATTTAAGAATGTCTACGAATCTGATCCAAGCAATTCTGCAGTATCAAAAGACGCCGTCCTACTATCCCGAACTGCTGTTTGTGCGGGAACTGCGCCAAGCCCGCTTACTTTCGCCGGTGCAGGTGGATGGGGAACCGGATGGCCGGGTTGTCATGAGTGATTTGCCCAAGGGCACGGAAGTGCATTATGCCGTTATTAAGGATGGCGAAGGGAAACCCTATTTGCCGGTATTCACCTCTGACAAGGTCTTCCATGAGGTCTATGGCAGTGGGCAATGGGTCATCAATACCCTGGAGTCCTTGAGCGAGCTACTAAACAAAAGCGATGTGATTGAAGGCTTTGTGATTGATCCAACCCGCTGTGACTTTACCATCACCAAAACTCTGGTCAAGCGCTATGAGACTTTGGAGAGTGAACACCATGATTTGGAGCAGCCGCAAGCCGAAACAATCACCCTGGGACCGATTGTCAATCTGAATGAAGAAATGACAGGGGAGTTGGTCAAACTGTTTGAAGCGACACCGGAGGTAAAGCAGGCCGCCATCGCTTTGATGGTCTATGACGATGACCATGGCTATCTTTTGGGCTTAGAGGCGGCAGGTGACACCACCGAGCTCTACGCTGCGATTGCCGCAATCTGTGTCCCCTATTTGGGGGAGCAGGATACCCTGGATATTGTCAAAGCGGACTGCGCTTTGGGGAAGAAACTGTTTGCCAGCTTCCCGGTTTTCTATCAAAAGTAGCAGTTTTTCAGTCTTTTCCTTGACTTTGTATGCGGTCTCCGTTATGATTCATATGTAAAGTAAACTTTCCATCAAGGAGGCCACATTGAAAAACCGTCTGGAAGAAATTCGAAATGAGCGGGGCTTGTCACAGGAGGAACTGGCGGGCATTTTGGAAGTGTCCCGGCAGACCATCAGTTCCCTGGAAAACGGGCGCTACAATCCTTCCATATTACTGGCATTTCGGATTGCCCAAACGTTTGGCTACAGGATAGAGGATATATTCATCTACGAGGGGGAAGGGGAATGAAGAAGAACAATCTGCAGCAGTTGGGGAAGTGGTCTTTGTACATCGGATTGCCGCTGCTGTTTATCGGGGCATCCTATGCGCTGGTAAATGACAAGGAGAGCCGCAGTCATTTGTTTTCCGCCCTCTTTGGTGCCAGTCTGGGTATGGGGGCAATTCTTACAGCCTATGGCTGTGTCTACCGCTTTAACCTGCGCTTTCGTCCGCATAAGATTAAGGAACAGGAAATAAGGGCCAAGGATGAAAGGGAAATCCGGATTAATGAGCAGACTGCCGCTTTGGTCTCTTTACTATTGGAAGTCGGGATGATTGTGGGCGCCTTGTTTGCGGTGACAGTGGGGGATCAAAGGATGTATTTTGTCCTGATGGGACTGATGTTAATTGATTTTCTGGGAAAAATAGTAATCAAGACTTATTTAGAAAAACATAATTAGATTTCACTAAAATAGCATTAAAATCACACATTTACGAAAAAATGATAAAATATCCAGCATTTTCCTTGACAAGAATTCTTTCTATCCTCTAAAGTTAGTGTTAGGTAAAAAGGAGCTTCAGTCTTTGAAAGCGTTTCTAAAACTAAACCGGGTAACCCTGGTGATGCTTACGATTGGCTTAATACTGAATATCTTGCGAGGGGTTTTAATACGGGGTTTCGGTTTTGATTATTCCGCCCAGCACGGTTTTAAACTGATTTATATTTTCATCTTTGCCGGATATCTCCTTCTATACTTCGTATTCGGCTTTTTTGCCTTTAGGGATCTGAGCTTGCGGGAAATGGCTGTTTCCCTGGTGATATCCTATTTTATCCTGGCGGGGATGATTATCCTGGCTACCGCCTTTGGCGGCGTTTTTGAAAACCTGTTTTTCAACTACGGGGGACAGGCTTTGATTGATGAGAGCCTGCGACCGCTTGTGAGTTCCGCCAAGCAGGTGAACGGGAACCTGTTCCTGTTTACCCTGCCCTGGATTATGCCCAGCATCTTCTTCTACTGCCGCTATATTCAACTGAAGGCCAAAACCAAAAAGCGCTTTATTGAGATGTTTGTGGATGATGGACCGGATGAGATGTTTTAAAAACCAAGTGGGATTTTAAACATCCGTTATCTTTAAGAGTATACTTTATTTTCTATAGGTGTTTGTTTAAAGCTTTGTCAAAGGAAAAAACTTTGTATCCGGCTTTTTGATATCCGATTAAAAGACAGTCGACAAAATCGAGTTTGGTGGTCGCATACATCTGTAGACCAATCATTGTGACAACATGGTTTGATGTAGTGATATGACCTAAATCCAACAGTCCGGCGACTGCTTTTTTAATTGTTTCGCGCGGGATTTTATATACACCACTTAACACATATACGATTTCGGCTATGACCTCTGTGGGGATGAAGCAATCATTGTTGTTAATAATATTGTCCACGGTGTTTGCCATTTCGATATTGTCTTCCAGGATGTACCGCAAGATGGCGTTCGCATCAAAGATTACCATATTTTTTGATTACCGTTTCTTTCCAGGCGTCTTTTTCCAGTTTCATTAATGCAGGGTCCCCGTATTCGCGCAGAACTCCTTTCATGCCAGCAGGTTTTGTATACTGATTCAATGGTTCGATTGGCCGCACATCAAAAGGAAGTCCACCGACATTGAGTGATTGATGGATGAAGATACTGACAGCCTGTGAAATGGTCATGCCATAGCGGGCAAAAAGTGCTTCTGCATCTTCTTTACTTTGCGGGTCAATGCGAATATTGATGATAGCAGTCTTGCTCACAAAGAACACCTCCTTGCACAGGTATAATAACAAGAAACAAACACAAACGCAATACAAATAATAAAACTATTGCAAAATTAAGAATCAATAATGTATCAATAGTAATATAATGTAATACATTTCGTAACTATCCGGGCACTTGTGGGCAATTCTTTTTGAAAACGCAACTCTCAAATCAAAAGAATGATTTTAAACAAGGGATTTCAATCCCGTAAATTTACACAGAATATAGTTGAAAAACACTAATAAAAGTATTTTTTTAAGTACAGATAAAAGAACTAATGGAGGTACCACAAAATGACTTTAGCCAGAAAAATTAATGTTCCGCTTGTATCTATATCAGACATAAAGAAAGCACCCATGAAGTTTTTTTCGTTATCGAAGAACAATCAGGCAGCTGTATATGTATTAAATAAGAATAGAGTAGTCGGCGTGATTCTTGACATTGATGAGTTCAACAGATTAATGGATTTTGTGGAAAGTGCCTTTACCTTGATTGATGACGCCAATGAACAGGCATATCAGGAAAAAATCATGAGCCGTTTGAATCAGGACAGCGGTCACCGCTTTTCAAATGAGGAAGTTGTAGGTGAAGATTGGCAACAAGGTCTGGATCAAATTCCGGATGAATGGGAGTAGTTGTCAAATATGTATGAACTGGTATGGTTTGACGAGGCAAAAGAAGACGTTGATAAACTGGATGGTTCTCAGAAAATTCAAGTAAACAAAGGACTGATACGGATTGCGCAACGTGGTATGGAAGCTGGGAAAAAACTTGCTAAGAAGAAGTTTGACCTTTCCTTCTGCCGTGAAATAAAGATGAAAAGACTGGGGCTGCGAATCGTTTTTAAACAGCACGACAATAAAATCGAAGTCATAGATATTATCGCTGTCGAGCAATGAGCAGATGAAGAGGTTTTTAGAATCGCCGCAAAGTGTTGCGACTGATATAAAGGCAATTTCCCGGCAAGACCTTTTCCTTTTAAATCCAATGACCACTTTTCATCATTCTTTCCCCTGCCATCACCGTCCTGTTTAGTCTTTTATGCTAAAATGGTACAAAAGGTAAAACGAATTGAAAACCAAGCAACTGACTACGGACCAACTCAAAGAAACAGCCAAAATCCTGCGTGATGGCGGGATTGTCGCTGTTATGACCGATACCGTTTTCGGTTTGGCGGTGAAATATCCGGATATCAAAGCCTATCAAGCGCTGGTCAATGCCAAAGGAAGGGAAGAACATAAGCCCTTTCCTTTTATGATATCCGCTCTTGATCAGCTGTCCGCTATCGCCCTGGCTAATGAAAAGGGCAAGAAGCTGGCAGCCAGATGGTTTCCCGGAGCCCTGACCCTGGTATTCAAAAAGCATCCGCAGGTGGAGGATTTCTATACTGATAACAAAGACACCATCGCGGTACGGATGCCCAAGGATGATTTTCTTTTATCCCTGGGACAAGCGGTGGGGACACCGCTGCTTTTGACCAGCGCCAACCTGGCGGGGCAGCCGCCTGCCCTAAACAGCGGGGAAGTATTACAACAGCTGGACGGCCGTATTGATGCGGTGGTCCTTGGAAGCGCACAGGGTAATAAAGCGTCGACGATTGTGGATGTGAGTGGGGAGGAATTTCAAATTTTAAGGCAAGGAGGTATCACCTTGGAAGAAATTAAAGAATCACTGGTTCAAACCATCGCCCTGGGAGCCGACCATGGCGCCTTTACACAAAAAAATGATCTGAAAAAACACCTGGAAGAACGGGGCATCAAGGTCCTGGACTTTGGCTGTTTCAGTGAAGAGAGCTGCGATTACCCGGACTTCGCCTATCCTGCTGCCAAAGCGGTGGCAGAAAAGAAGGCTGATTTGGGAATCGTCTTATGCGGTTCCGGCATCGGTGCCAGCATCACAGCCAACAAAGTCAAAGGCATCCGCTGTGCTTTGGTGGATGATCCAAAATGGGCAAAGATTACCAGGGAACACAACGACTCCAATGTACTGGCCATGGGCGGCCGGGTTTTGGACAGTGCGCAAATGATTGAAATTGCCGACATCTGGCTGGATACTCCGTTTTCCGGAGATCCCCGCCATCAGCGCCGTATCGATAAAATCCGCGAAGCGGAAGTGAGGGAAGAGGAATGAGTGACCGGGAGATTTTTGAATTAATTGACGAAGAAGCGAGAAGACAGACCAACAACATTGAGCTGATTGCCTCCGAGAACTACACCAGTCAGGAGGTACTGAAGGCAGCCGGCTCAATTTTGACCAACAAGTATGCGGAAGGCTATCCGGGCAGACGGCACTACGGCGGCTGCGAGGTTATCGACAAAATTGAGACGCTGGCCATTGAGCGTTGCAAAAGCCTGTTTGGGGCAGAGCATGCCAATGTTCAGCCGCATTCCGGGTCTTCCGCCAATATGGCCGTTTATATGTCGATATTGGAGCCGGGCGATAAAGTGCTGGGCATGGACCTCAATGCCGGCGGGCATCTGACCCATGGCTCACCCGTCAACTTCTCTGGCAAGATCTATCAGTTTTTCAGCTATGGGGTAAACCGGGAGACTGAGACCATCGACTATGATGAGGTCTATCAGATTGCCCAGGAAGTGAAGCCCAAGCTGATTGTAGCCGGGGCGAGCGCCTATCCCAGGATCATCGACTTTGCGAAGTTTGAAGAGATCGCCAAGTCGGTGGGTGCGAAACTGATGGTGGATATGGCCCACATCGCCGGACTGGTGGCAACCGGCCATCATCCTTCCCCTGTGCCTTACAGCGACTTTGTCACCAGCACCACCCACAAGACCCTCAGGGGTCCCAGAAGCGGTCTGGTATTATGCAAGAGCGAATACGCACGCAGCCTTGACCGCTGCGTCTTTCCGGGCATCCAGGGCGGGCCTTTGGAGCACATCATTGCGTCCAAGGCAATCTGCTTCAAGAAAGCCGCGGCTTCAGACTTCAAGGACTACAGCAGCCAGATTATTGCCAACACCCAGGCCTTTGTCAAAAGCCTGCAGGCGCAGGGATTACGGATTGTGTCCGGCGGCAGCGACAACCACCTGATTCTGGCGGATGTGCTGTCCTCCTATAATCTGACCGGCAAGCAGGCGGAAGCGGCTTTGGATGCGGTGGCAATCACCGCCAACAAGAATACAATCCCCTTTGATACCCAGAAAGCGCTGGTCACCAGCGGCATCCGTTTGGGGACCCCGGCGATGACCACCCGCGGTTTCAAGGAAAAGGAATTCACCCAGGTGGGTACCTGGATTGGCGAGGTGCTGAAACACTTCGGGGATGAGAGCGTCTATCAGAGAGTCAGAAAGGAAGTGCTGGCTTTGACCGCAAACTATCCTTTGGATTGGGAGAAGCCGTGAAGATTCTGATTTTGCAGGGATCGCCAACCAATGGTCATACCAAGGCGCTGTGTGCAAGCTTTATTGAGTCGCTTGCGGACTGCCATGAAGTAAAACAGGTGGATGTGGCGAAAAAGAACATCCATGGCTGTCTGGGTTGTGATATGTGTAAACAAACCCCCAATGTCTGTGTACAGCAGGATGACATGATTGGCTTGTTACAAAAAATCAGCGGGGCAGAGTGCCTGGTATTCGCCAGCCCCATCTACTTTGCGGGGATTACCAGTCAGCTTAAAGCGGTCCTGGACCGCTGCCACTGTTTGGAGAAAGACCGCATGCAAAACAAGAAGACGGTCCTGTTATTTACCAGCGGCAGTGTAGATGAAACCGTGATTGCACCGGCACTGGCGATGTTTGATAAGCTTCAAGAACACTTTCACTGGACTATGCTGGGCTTGGTCCATGGCCCTGGAGTACATCGGGCAAGTGATGTATTGAATGTTTCTGTTCTGGCCAAAGCCCAGGCTTTGGGCCAGTCGCTATAAGGAGGGCAGAGAGTATGCTGAATGTATTGAATCATCCCCTGATTACCCACAAGCTGGCGGTCATGCGGGCCGTCGATTGCGGCACCAAGGACTTCCGTCAGAACCTGGATGAGATTGCCGGGCTGATGGCCTATGAAATCACCCGCAACATGCCGACCAAGAAGGTCAGGATCACCACCCCGCTGGAGGACATGGACACCTTTAAATTGGCCAGGGACATTGTCCTGGTGCCGATTTTAAGGGCCGGACTTGGCATGGTGGATGGCATCCGGGCTTTGATTCCGACCGCGAAGGTCGGGCACATCGGTCTGTACCGGGATGAAGAGACCCTGGAGCCGCATGAATACTTTGCGAAGTTTCCGTCCAATCTGCCGGATGCCGAGGTCATGATCCTGGACCCGATGCTGGCAACCGGCGGTTCCGCTGATGCTGCCATCACTTTGGTCAAGCGGCGCGGCGCCCGCTTTATCCGGCTGGTCTGCCTGGTCGGGGCACCGGAAGGGGTCAAGCGGATTGAGAGCTCCCATCCGGAAGTCGATATCTTTTTGGCCGCATTGGATGACAAACTCAATGACAAGGGCTATATCATGCCCGGATTGGGTGATGCCGGCGACCGCATTTTCGGCACCAAGTAAGATGAACCGCAAAATTCTGTATCTGGCTTTTTCCCTGGGCGCAGTCTGCGCCCTGGTTTTTGGGTTTTTTTCCTTTTGGGCAGGGCTGGCGGTGCTGCTTGGATTAGGCGCCAGTCTTCTTTCCTATTTCCTTTTAGTCTACTCAAGCGGTTTCATCATCCGCTATCAAGGCTATAAATTTGTGTTTGCGCTGGCTTTGGTGCTGCGCTATGGGGTCCTGCTTGCCCCGTTATTTCTCTATCTTTTTGTACCGGAATATGGTATTTTATTTGGTGTATTGGCGGGGGAAAGCTTATTGAAGATTTGCATCTGGTTGGATGCTTACCGCCAAGGAAAAACGGTTTGAAGATGACGATACAGGCTCAGGTATTTGTAATTGTTGCGGTGACTGCTGCGTTGGCACTCTTGATGTGGCGCATGGGCGCTGCCGCCCGAAAAGCGAATCCTTATGAGAAACCAAAAGGACTGGCTTTTTTGGCTTTGACGCTGGTGGAGACGGTAGACGGGCTGGTGGCTGGTGTTACCACCCATCCGGGCTACCGCAAGTGGATGGGTCCCTACATCGGGGCGATTGCCTCCTATATCTTAGTCAGCAACCTCCTCGGTCTTCTCTCCATCGATTCCCCCACCAACAACTACTCGGTCACCCTGTCCCTGACTTTGGTGACCTGGGTCTTGATTCAGGCCACCAACATCCGCACCAACGGCGTCAAGGGTTACTTCAAGTCCTTCTTTGAACCCTATCCGCCCTTTGTCATCATGAATTTCTTCGGCACCATTGCGCCCTTGATTTCCATGTCTTTGCGCTTGTTTGGCAATATCCTTTCCGGCGGGTTTATCCTGTATCTGTTTTATACCTTCACCGCATATCTCTCATCCCTGATTCCGGCAATCGGTTCGTTTAATTTTCTGGGGGTTCTGATCGCCCCGTTTTTACATGCGTACTTCGATATCTTTGCCGGCTGTATTCAAATGTATATATTCATCTCGCTGTCGATGGTGTTTATTGGCAACAACACCCCGGCAAACGAGTCGTCACCCATTGAAGAATAGGAGGATTGTGTTATGGATTTAGGCAGAGGTTTGGTAGCAATTGGTGCCGGCCTGGCAGTGTTCACCGGCATGATGACCGGTATCGGTCAGGGCTTTGCGGCAGGCAAAGCGGTGGAGGCTGTAGGCAAGAACCCGGAGGCAGCCAATGAAATCCGGCAGATGTTGATTCTGGGCTGCGCGGTAGCGGAGACCTGCGCCATCTACGGGATGCTGATTGCCTTCATTTTGATCTTTGTGTTCAAGTAGGTTTCTATGGATTTCGAAATTGCCGGGAAACTGTTTCCCAATCTTTTGACTATGATTACGCAGCTGGCTGCCACCGGTGTGCTGTTTTTGTGTGCCTACAAGTGGCTGTGGCCCAGTGTGCATAAGATGATTGAGGCCAGGGCCTTGAAGGTCCAGACCAGCCTGAATGAGGCAGAGGAAAAACAGAAACAAAGCGAGCTGTTATTGGCGGATGCCAATGCCAAGCTGCGCGAAGCCGATCATCTGGGCAAGGAGCTGGTGGAAACTGCCAAGAAGCAGGCAGAGGCTACCCGCAAGGAATTATTGGATAAGGCAGCTTTGGAGGCCAACCAGAAACTGGAGGCCGCGCGCGAGGAAATCGAGCGCGAGCGCGCCGAAATGCGCGAAGCGCTGCAAAGAGAAATCGTCGAGGTTGCCTTTGCGGCGACGCACCGGCTGTTAGAGAAAAAGCCGGATGCCGGGGACCGCTATGACCTGGAGCACTTTGTTTCAGCCTTAAAGGAAAGCCATGGACCCAATTAGCAGCCGGTACGGGGAAGCCGCTTTTGATTTGGCCAAAAGCGCAAAACAGGAAAAGCTCTGGTTACAGCAAGCCAAGGAAGTGCTGAGCTTATTTGAAAGCACCGGTTTGGACTGGTTTTTAAACCAGGTGATGATTCCTTTGGAAGCAAAGAAGGAAACCGTGAAGAAGCTGTTTGAAAAAGAATTGGCCAAAGACCTTGTGACCTTGATGCTGTTGATGCTCGACAAGGGACGGCAGCGTTATATTCAGCCGGCTTTGGTGGACCTGGTAGCCCGCATCAACCGCGACCAGGGAATTGTGGAAGGGATTGTCTATGCGGTAAAACCCTTGAAAGAAGAAGAAAAAACCATTTTGGAAAAGACCTTTTCAGAACTGCTGCACAAGCAGGTATCCCTGCGGGCAAGGATTGACAAAAACCTTTTGGCAGGCTGGAAAGTAATGATACAGGACCGCATTTGGGACGGCTCATTGCAAAGCAATTTTGAAGCCCTCAAACGCGAAGCCTTGAAGGAAGGGGCGTGAGTGAAATGAATCTGAAAGCCGAAGAAGTCAGTGCCATCATCAAGGATCAGATCCGGCACTATGAAGATAAGATTGAGCAGAAGGATGTTGGCTATGTCATCAAAGTGGGCGATGGCATCGCCTTATTGCATGGACTTCAGTCCTGCATGGCCAATGAGCTGCTGCTTTTTCCCCATGAGGTCTATGGCCTGGCTTTAAACCTGGAGGAGGACAGCGTCGGTGCCGTTTTACTGGGACCTGACGCCTTAATCAAGGAAGGGGATGAGGTCAAGCGGACCGGCAGAATCATGGAAGTGCCGGTGGGGGATAGCCTGTTGGGAAGAGTCGTCAACGCCCTGGGCGAGCCGATTGACGGCCGCGGTGAGATCCCCCATAGCAAAACCCGGCCGATTGAGCGGGTGGCACCGGGGGTGATGACCCGGCGTTCGGTGTATCAGCCGCTGCAGACCGGGCTCAAGATCATCGACTCGATGATTCCGATTGGAAAGGGCCAGCGGGAGCTGATTATCGGCGACCGCCAGACTGGCAAGACGGCGATAGCCATTGATACGATTTTGAACCAGAAGGGCCAGGATGTCCTTTGTATCTATGTGGCCATCGGCCAGAAGGCCAGTACCGTAGCCCAGATTGTCGAAAAACTCAAACAAAGCGAAGCCTTAAAGTACACGACGGTGGTCTGTGCCACCGCCAGTGAATCGGCGCCGCTGTTATACATGGCGCCTTACGCCGGCTGTGCGATGGGGGAGGAGTGGATGGAGCAGGGCAGGGATGTCCTGATTATCTATGACGACCTTTCCAAGCATGCGGTTGCCTACCGGACGATGTCGCTGTTACTTAGAAGACCGCCGGGACGGGAAGCCTATCCCGGGGATGTCTTTTATCTGCACTCGCGCTTATTGGAGCGGGCGGCAAAGCTCAATGATGAGCTGGGCGGGGGCTCACTGACGGCCTTGCCGATTATCGAGACCCAGGCGGGTGATATCTCCGCCTATATCCCCACCAATGTGATTTCCATCACCGATGGCCAGCTGTTTCTGCAAAGCGAGTTGTTCAACTCCGGGGTCCGCCCGGCGGTGGACAGCGGACTATCGGTCTCCCGGGTTGGCGGTGCGGCCCAGACCAAGGCGATGAAGCAGGTAGCCGGCTCGCTGAAGCTGGAGCTGGCCCAATACCATGAACTCTTGGCCTTTACCCAATTTGGCTCCGACCTCGATGCCGCTACCAAGGCGGTCATTGACCATGGGGCCAGGCTGACGGAACTTTTAAAGCAGCCGCAGTATGATCCCTATTCATTAAGCGAGCAGGTTGTGTCCCTGTTTTTGGCAAAGTACGGGTTTCTCAAGGATGTGGAGCTGGCGGAGGTGCATGAATTTGAGCATGGTGCCCTAAGCTGGCTTAAGGACAGGCATCCGGAGGTATTAGAGAGTATCACTGAAAAAAAGGTTCTCAGTGAAGAACTGATTGCGAAATTGAAGAAGGAGATTGGACAGTACGCGAAGCAGTTCGCGAAGCTGCATTAGTTATGTCAAACTCCAAGCAATTGATTCGCCACCGGATTGCCAGCATCACCACTACCCGCAAAATCACCAATGCGATGGAACTGATGGCAACCGGCAAGCTGAAAAAACAGAAAGAGCGGATGCTGCAATACCGCGAGTATGGCGAGCAGGTAAGACAGTTTGCGGCACAGGTATTGGTCCAGGATATTGAGTCCGACCTTTTGAAAAGCCAGGAAGGAGGCTGTGTGACCATTGCCTTCTGCTCGGATATCGGCTTATGCGGCGGCTACAACGTCAACCTGCAAAAGCTGGCGATGGAAGAGCTGGACCCTGAAGACCCGTTATTTCTGATTGGCAAAAAGGCGCTGTCCTTCTTTGTCAATAACGGCTTTGATTTACAAAATGAAATGACCGGCAGCGATGATCTGACCTTCGCAGAGCTGGCGAAGATTACCCGCCAGGCTTTGGCTTTGTATTATGAGAAGAAGGCCGGGTCACTGCAGATTCTCTATACCCGCTTTGTCAATGCGATTACCTTTGAACCGGTGGTTGTGAAGCTATTGCCTTTAGAAAAACCGGTTAGTCAAAACCGGCTTCATAAGGAAACCATCTTTGACCCCGATCCGCAGAGTGTCCTGTCGGCCTTGTTGCCGATGTATCTGGAATCACTGGTCTATGGTGCCTTTCTGGAGAGCAAGACCAGTGAGCAGGCCTGCCGGCGCATGGCTATGGAGACGGCAACCGACAATGCGGATGAACTGATTGAAACGCTTAAAATGGACTACAACCGTGCCAGACAGGCGGCTATCACCCAGGAGATTACGGAGATAGTGGCCGGGGCCGATGCATTATAGGAGGGCTGTGTTATGAATCAAAATCAAGGAACGGTGATACAGGTGATTGGACCGGTTGTGGACATTCGCTTTGCGGATGGCCAGCTGCCGGCTCTCTACAATGAAATTGTCATCGACGACAAGAACAATCCACTGGTTGTGGAGGTAGCCCAGCATGTGGGCGATGACTGCGTCCGCTGCATTTCCATGGGTTCCACCGATGGCCTGGTGCGCGGCATTGCCGCGATTGACAGCGGCCATCCGATTGAAGTCCCCGTCGGCAAGGAAGTCTTGGGAAGGATGTTCAATGTGCTGGGACAGCCGATTGACGGATTGGGAGATTTGCCTGCCGATATCCGCAAGGACTCCATCCATAAGGAAGCCCCGACCTTTGATCAGCAGCAAACCACCACGGAGATATTTGAAACCGGATTAAAGGTCATTGACCTGCTTTGTCCCTATGCCAGGGGCGGCAAGGTCGGCTTATTCGGCGGAGCCGGGGTGGGCAAGACCGTATTGATGCAGGAGCTGATCCATAATATCGCATTGGAGCATGGCGGTACTTCCGTGGTTGCCGGCGTGGGGGAGCGCACCCGCGAGGGCAATGACATGTATTTTGAAATGAAGAATTCCAATGTATTGGACAAGACGGTGCTGGTCTATGGCCAGATGAATGAATCGCCGGGTGCCAGAATGCGGGTCGCCCTGTCCGGTTTGACGATGGCGGAGTACTACCGGGACCAGCTGGGTCAGGATGTGCTGCTGTTTATCGATAACATCTTCCGCTTTACCCAGGCGGGCTCGGAAGTCTCGGCTTTGTTGGGGCGGATGCCTTCGGCCGTTGGCTATCAGCCGACCCTGGCTACTGAGATGGGGCAATTGCAGGAACGGATTACCTCCACCAAGAGGGGTTCCATTACCTCGATTCAGGCGATCTATGTGCCGGCGGATGATTTGACCGACCCGGCACCGGCGACCGCGTTTTCGCACCTGGATGCCAAGACCGTACTGGACCGCGGCATCGCGGCTTTGGGCCTTTATCCGGCGGTGGACCCGCTGGAGAGCAGTTCGCGGATGTTGGATCCGCTATTGGTGGGTCAGGAGCACTATGAGGTTGCCAGAGGCGTGCAGGCGATTTTACAAAGATACCGGGAACTGCAGGACATCATTGCGATTCTGGGCATGGATGAGCTTTCGCCGGAGGACAAGATTACGGTCAACCGGGCACGGAGAATCCGCAACTTCCTCTCCCAGCCCAACTTTGTGGCAGAAGCCTTCACCGGAATCCCGGGGAAATATGTAAAGAAGGAAGATACGGTTCGCTCCTTTAAAGCATTACTGGAGGGCAAGGTCGACCATTTGCCGGAGAACGCCTTCCTATTTGTAGGGACGATTGAGGAAGCGGAAGCGAAAGCGGAGAAGCTGAAAGCCTGATGTTCTCCTTAAGGATTGTGACGCCCGCGGGTATCTATAAAGAAATTGATGAGGTGAAGCTTTTGAACTTTGTTACCCCGGATGGGATGCGCGGGCTCTTAAGCAACCATATGCCGCTGGCAGCGGTTTTGACCATTTCCAAAATGACGGTGGTCGAGGATAAGAAGCGTACCGACTACGCGATTGCCGAGGGCTTTTTGTCCTTTCAGAATAACCAGGCTCTGGTAATTGCCCAGGCGGTGGAGAGAAAAGGCGATATTGATGTCGCCCGGGCCTTGGCCCAAAAGGAAGCGGCGGAGAAGCGCCTCTTACAAAAGGAGAGCGAGGATTACCTGCGGGCGCAGGTATCGCTGCAGAAGGCCTTGAACCGGCTTAAGGTAGCTGGCGAGAAGGAATAGAGCAAGAACCTGTCAAGGTTGACAAGCCAGCCAGGACAGGTTATTTTTTTAGAAAATCAGGGGGGATTTTCATGTCAGAGATAACCAAGCCAAAGGTAAAGAAGGTCTATTACCATTACCGCTGCTGCTATTGCAAAAAAGATTCCGGACCCTTGGATTTCGGGGTCGTGAAACTGCTGAAGATGGCGAAAGATAATCCGCAAAAACAGGCAGAGTACCTAAGCCAGCTGGCTTTGGTGCGGGATAAACTGATGGCAAGTCAAAAGGAAGACCACAATGAAATTTTGACTTTGTTGGAGCTCTTTCGCACGGAGTTTGATGCCAGCTGCCCGCATTGTAAGAAAATACAACCCTGGGATTATCAGCTTGCAGGCAGGTACAAAAAATTCAGCAAAATCCGGTTATGGACTGGTGTGGTACTGGGCAGTTTGTTTTTATTGTACTGGCTGATTACCCGTGCCAGCATGAAGCCAAATAATGATTTATTGGTTTTTGCTTTGGTGATGCTGGGGGCTGGGATTGCTGTAGGTTACTTTTGGCAGCGGGAATATGAGAAGAAGTACAGCGAATACCACAAATACAAGGACGATGCTGCCTATGACACTTATCCGCAGGTGGTAATTGAGAAAGAGATAGTAAGAGAAGCGGTGGAAGAGAAAAAAGCGAAGGGAAAAGGAAGGAAGAGGAAGTAATTGTGTAATGTTTGATGACTATCCTTGTTTGTTGTCTTCAATCTGATCTTTCGTTCCGCCGCAAGGCAAGCGACAATTGAAAAAAATGGTAAATACAGAAATCGTAAACAATTAATAATTGATATTTTATACACCTTGCGATAATATGGAAATATTAATAAGGTGGATAGAATGTTTAGAAGAAGAGAGCTTAAAAAGGTATTTTCTACGGGTATAATAGCGGTCATGATTTTTTGTTTTTTTACGCAGACTATATACGCTCTGAGCGAACTCAAAGCAAAAGAGAATGCCACCAAGGCACTCTCCAATACCTATGGTGACTATTATGGGGTCGACATCAACAGTGATGCGCCAATAACGGTTGATATCCCAATAGAAGAAGCCGGAACATCCTTTACATCCACTAATCCAATTCACTTTGAAGACGATGATGCAGGATTGATCCCAACTGAAGACGGGTATGTCTATGAAGAGCCCGTGGATGAATTTGCCTCGGTACTATGTGAGTGAAAGCAATTCATCAGAGAAGAAACTTGGAGTATGAAAAACAAATTGAACTCAGTCAAGCTGAATTCAATCAAAAAATGGATGAATACACCTCTAAGGTATGGGTTTCGCCAAATTTTCTTCCTACAGTCGGGCTACGCCCTCCTTTCGGAAGAAAATTTCATATCCATAAGATATCATCTTTGGTGATCATTTTTCTACCTGTCTGTGTCTACTTTTATGGTAGTAGCAATGTTTCTGGTATTTATCTTTCTGTGTTGGGTGATAAAGCAGAATGCAAACCGCAGTTAAAGAATTAAACAGAAGACTGAACTGCCCCCATTTGTAGAAAGTACGATATACTGAAAAAACAAATGGGGTAGTTCAATTTTTGTAAGAACCCTTGACGTGGTTTTCTCTTAAAAATCTATGCAAAATCATTACTATATGAGTCAAAAGAGTTGCTGCTATTATTTGAATTCTCCATTTTAAGCGGAATAACAAGGAAACTCCCATCTCACCCCATTTGACCCCGCCCCCTAAAAATGTTATGTTTTGTTTTGATTGAAGGAGGGATAGAACATGGCTTCAACTTCAACCAATAAACGGATTACCCTCAAGGGTACTTCCAGTGCCAAAGGTACCTATCGCTATACCTGTATTTATTGCGGACAAGACAGCGGGGAGAGGGAGTATACCATCACCAAGACTGTCAGCCAGGAGGTGAATGCCAATGCCGGTTTGGATTCCATCAAGATTCAGACCAAGCTGAGCTTGGAGGCCAAGTCCCAGCTGGACAAAGCACTCAAAACCTATGGCAGTCAAACCCAGACGCAATTATTGAAGTCACTGCGCCCCTATATCTCTGTAAAATGTCCCCATTGCAAGAAGCACCAGTTCTGGGATGCGGATTTGCGCACCCTTACCAAGACCCGGGTAATCACCGGTTTTCTGGTGGGGATTGTACCCTGTGTCTTATTAATCATTGCAAAGTTCAGCGGCGGGAAGTTTGATCCGATTTTGCCCTGGCTATTGGGTGTTGCCGGCTGGTTTGTTTTGTGCTTTGGCATCGGCTGGCTGCTTCAAAACAGCTTCAAAAGCAAATACGAGGAAGCCAACAACATCAGAGTCAAGGCGACCTCAATCAATTATCCGGTGTTCACGGTACCGGAACCCGATCCCATCACCAATCTCACCGATGTGGTCAAGAAGATCCTGTAGCTGCGTGATGAATGTCCCTTGGTTTTTATACGGACAAAAGATGAACTGTATCGTATTTGGAAAATAATCGAAGAAATAAACCGGCTTCTTTCACCCGAAGCCGGTTTTTGCGCATTTGTTTTCCCCAAGCGCATTTTCGTACGTTATAATAGGAATGAGAGGCAAAAAACATGAAACTGATTTCCTGGAATGTCAATGGCATCCGTGCCGCCGCAAATAAAGGATTTCTGGATTTTTTCCGCTATGTCGATGCGGACATTTTTGCCCTGCAGGAAACCAAGTGCCGGGAAGGGGACATCCTCTTTGACTTTGCGGACTACTATGAGTACTGGCATTCAGCTGATAAAAAAGGCTATTCCGGAACAGCGGTCTTCACCAAGGAAAAACCGCTTGCGGTCTCTTATAATTTTGATGTTGAAGAGCACAGCCATGAAGGACGGGTCATTACCTGTGAGTATGACAAGTTCTTCTTTGTCTGCTGCTATACCCCCAACTCCCAGGATGGCTTAGCGAGAATTGACTACCGCATGCGCTGGGAGGATGACTTCCGGAATTATTTATTGACACTGGACAAACAAAAACCGGTCATCGTCTGCGGGGACTTGAATGTTGCCCACAACGAAATTGATATCAAAAACCCGGCTTCCAATCATAAAAACCCGGGCTTCAGCGACCAGGAAAGGGAAAAGATGACAGTGTTATTGAACAGCGGTTTCACCGATACCTTCCGTTATCTTTATCCGGATAAGAAAGATGCCTATTCCTGGTGGAGTTACCGGGCCAATGCCAGGGCCAACAACACCGGCTGGCGCATCGACTACTTCCTTGCCTCCAGCCGCATTGAACCAGCCATAAGAGAAGCAGAAATATACAGTGATGTATACGGCAGTGACCACTGTCCGGTGAGTCTGGAAATAGACGAGGAGAAGCTATGACCCTATTAGAGAGATTTCTGAACTATGTGAAGATTGACACCCAATCCGACCATCGCAGCCCCACCTTCCCAAGTACGGAGAAACAAAAGGATTTGGGAAAGCTGCTGTTGAAGGAAATGAAAGAGCTGGGTATCAAGGATGCCCGGATGGATGACTTTGGCAATGTCTATGGCAGTATCCCTGCCAACCTTGACCATGTCGAAAGTGTGGGCTTTATCGCCCACATGGATACGGCAGAGGAAGTGACGGGCAAGAATGTCAATCCCCGCATCATTGAAAACTATGATGGCAGCGATATCGAGCTGTCGCCAGGCCTCATTGTCAAGAAGGCCGACTTTGAGCGTTTGGCCAAGTGCGTGGGCAAGACCATCATCCATACAGATGGCACAACGCTGCTGGGGGCGGATGACAAGGCCGGCTGTGCGGAAATCATGGTGCTGGCAGAATACCTGTTGAGTCACCCTGAAGTCAAGCATGGCGAAGTCAAGATCGGTTTTACCTGTGATGAGGAGATCGGCAGGGGTGCGGACCACTTTGATATAGCGGGCTTTGGCGCGGACTTCGCCTACACCATCGATGGCGGCGAACCGGAGAGCCTATGCTATGAAAACTTCAATGCGGCGGCAGCGCAAGTGACTGTTACCGGCGTTTCCATCCATCCCGGAGCGGCCAAGGACAAGATGATCAGTGCCTATAACCTCGCCATGGAGTTTCATGGCTTATTGCCAACGGCGATGCGGCCGGAGCACACCAGCGAGCGGGAAGGCTTCAATCACCTGACGGTCTTCAATGGGACCATTGAAGAAGTCCATATGACCTACATCATCCGCAATCACGACCGGGGGAAGTTTGAAGCCCAGAAACAATTGTTTGTGGATGCTGCTGTTTTCCTCAATAAGAAATACCAAAGGGATCTGATCAAGGTGGAAATCACCGATTCCTACTACAATATGCTGGAAGGTCTCAAGGGGAAGGAATACATCATCGACTACGCCAAAAAAGCGATTGAAGCGCAGTCGTATACACCCAAGCCGATTGCCATGCGCGGCGGTACGGATGGGGCGCGGCTCACCTATATGGGCTTACCCTGTCCCAACCTGCCCACCGGCGGCTTCAATGCCCATGGGCGTCTGGAAATGGCTTGCTTAGAGGATATGGAAGTTTGCGTAGAGATTATGAAAACCATCGTAGCTCTGGTTGCGCAAGGAGGGGAAGCATGATTAAGAAATTACTGATTGTCTTGTTTGTATTGGGAATTCTGGGCGGTGCCGGCTTTTCGGTGTTTGAGTATATCCAGAGTGAAGGCTATATCTTCTCTGTCAGTGAAGATCCGGAACCCTTGGAATATACCAGCAAGAACGGACTGGCCCTGGATCAGTTCTACTCCTACAGCGTCCGCGATGTCATCGATTACTTCGAATCGGATGCCGGTGAGAAGTACCTCTATGTCATCGTCGAACATAAAAACGGTTATTACTTAACCATAGAGCTGCCCTACAGTTATTATGAAACCATCCGCGGGTATCTGATGGAGAAATTTGCCAGCGGTGGGACTGCCACCCTGTCCAAGTCCATCAATGTCGTGGGTTCCTTAAGTCAGATGTCGGACTTCTCCGGAATGCGGGACACCGCCCTGGAGGTGCTGGTGAATGCCGATGGCTATGCTTATGAAGATGCCTCCAGCAGGCTGGCCCCGGCGGTTTTAAGGGCCAATGCCATGAGCGACTATGATTTACAAAGCCTGTACACCGCTTTGGACCGCTTCTGGTTTGGCATTTATGCGGCTGGCGGATCGCTGGTAGGCCTAATTGTCACCCTCATCGTTTCTGCCTTGACCAAGAAAAAGAAGAAGGCGGCGGCGCTGCAGGAGCAGGCGATCAACGCTGTTCCGGTCACCCCGGTAATCACCCCGGTAGCCAGCAGTGAGGAGAGCCAGGCGATTGAAAACTGGAAACAGGCAATCAACGACCTCAAGAGTGAACCGCCGGTGATTGAGGAGTTCCATGAACCCTCGCCCGTACCGCCACAACCAGAGACTACCGTACTGCCGGAGGCAATCAAAGAGGAACCGGTCATCAAACCGGTGATTGAGCCGGTGATTGAACCGGTCATTGAGCCAGTGAAAGCCGCACCGGTAATCGAGGCGGAAGTAACTGCTGCCGCCAGCTTGCCGGAAGCGATATCAAGCGAATCAGAAGGTGAAGCGGTACAAAAGCCGCCGGTTGTCGCGGAAGTGGTCATTGAGGAGCCGGTCAATATTGAGCCGGTAACCATTGAGCCAGTGAAAATCGAACCGGTCGTGATTGAACCGGTCGTCATCGAACCAGCCATACCCGAGATTCAAGAGGTAGCCAGTGAAGTTCGCAAGGATGCCCAGGCTTTGGCCAAGGCCAGTAAAGTGATTGAACCGGTTCCGGCGGAAGTTGTGGAGCCGGTGGTCGGCGAAATCCCGACTTTCGTAGAACCACAAAAACCGGTGGAGAAGCCGCAGCCCAAGAAGAAGGCGGCCACCAAAGTAACGGAAGCCAAGAGCACGGAAGATGCTGAGCCGTTTGTGCCCAGCGCGCCTTTGGATGATGATCCCAGCCGGCTCAACAACAAGCTTCCAATCAAAGAGGTGGAGGTAAAAACCGAAATCAAGCGGCACGCCAAAAAGAAAGTCGAGAAGAAGGAAGAACTGGAGGAAGAGGATCTGGTTTTGGAATGGCTGAATGAATCGAAGGAGTGAATGGTAGTTTGTCTATGAAGAAAATTGAATTGGCCAAGGGCATAGAGGCGCTTTCAACGCTGGACTATGACCTGAAGGTTTTTGATGTAATCATGAAGACCGAATTCGGGTCTTCCTATAATGCCTATCTGATTCACGGAAAAGAAAAAACCGCCTTGGTGGATGGCACCAAGCCAAGCTTTTTTGGCGGGTTTCTGGATGCTTTAAAAGGCGAGAAACCGGACTATCTGGTTGTCAACCACACCGAGCCGGACCACAGCAGTTCCCTAGAGCTGATGCTAAAGACCTATCCGGACAGTGTGGTGGTGGCGACCCCGGTTGGGTTGGACTTCGCCAGGCAGCTGGTCAACCATGACTTTCCCAGTCTGCCCGTCAAGGGCAGCCTGCAGCTGGATTTGGGAGAGCGGGTTTTAGAGCTTGTGGCAATGCCGAATCTGCACTGGCCGGATACGATGTGGGTCTATGACAAGGAAAGTGAAATTCTCTTTCCCTGCGATGGCTTTGGCGCCCACTTCTGCAGCCCTTATCTGCGCTTAAGCGAAATGCCGGATGAGGTAAAGAGACAGTATCGAGAAGCCAGAAAGTTCTACTATGACGTCATTATGTCGCCGTTTGCGTCCTTTGTGGACAAAGGCTTAAGCTATGCCAAGGCCTTGCCCCTAAAGATGATTGCGCCCGGACATGGTCCGGTGATTGATGAGGATATCGAGCAGCTGTATGCGGATTATGAGAAGTTCAATTTACGAAAAGAGAAAGACCAGGTCGTGATCGCCTATGGGAGTGCCTATGGCAAGACCAGAAAGCTGGCAGAAGCGCTGGCAAAGGGAGTTAGAGAATCCGGCCTGGGTGTATGTGTTTTTGATTTGGAAAATGCGAACCTGGATGCAGTCGCAAAGGAGGTGTTGTCTTCCCGCGGTTTTCTGCTGGGCAGCTGTACCATCCTCTCTGATGCCCTGCCGGTTGCCTATGAATTGACCACCCGCATGAATCCGGTGGCCTACCATGGCAAGCGGGCGGCAGCCTTTGGCGTGTATGGCTGGAGCGGGGAAGCGGTAGCCAACCTGAGTACCCGTTTAGGCCAGCTGCGCATGAAGGTAGAAGAAGGTTTGCGCGTGCGCTTTGAGCCAACTGTCGAAGAGCTGAAGCAGGCGCAGGAATATGGAAAACAATTCGGGTTAAAGATAACCAAGGGGGAATAACACAGCTTATGCGAAAGAATATCCGTGAAATTGCGTTTTACGGGGTCCTGAGTGCCATCCTGTTTGTTTTGGCGTTGGTGCCAAACATCGGGATGATTCAGGTCGGCCCCGTTTCGATTACCATCATGCACATCCCGGTCATTATTGCGGCCTTGTTGTTTGGTGTGAAGGGCGGCCTATTGATGGGGGTGCTGTTTGGGGTTTTGTCCTGGTTTCTGGCTTTGACCAGGGCGGCGACACCGATTGATCTGTGGTTTCAAAATCCGCTGGTCGCAATTTTGCCAAGGGCGGCCTTTGGCGGCTTTGCGGGACTAATGGCGGGGGCTTTTAAAAAGCTTGCCAACAAGCAGCCGGAGCTGGAAGGGGTTATTGTCGGGGCGCTGTCCAGCCTGTTTCACTCGGTGCTGGTACTGGCGGTTCTGATTCTGGTGGCTTATGATTTACTGGGCGCCCCGGACAGCGCCGCCAAGATTCTGGCGATCATCTTCTCGGTCAATGTCTTGGCTGAGGCTGTTGGTGCCGGTCTTGTCTGCGGGGCAGTAAACCGGGCTTTGCGAAAAATCATGGAAAACTGAAACAAAGCAGCTAAAGCAGCGGAGACACTCCGCTGCTTTTTTGTACGCAAGACTTATAAAATTTCGCTTTCAACCAATTTTAAGCAGACAAAAACCGCGCATTTTCAGCTCTGTTTCATTTCTGTTCGCCTTATCCTCTTAGAAAATTGCGGTTATAATGTATGAAAGACGCAATTGAGTAGGAGGATGTGTGCGCTTACAATGAAACTGTAAGGAGGATATCTATTTATGCAATTAAGTGTCATCCAGTGTTTCTTGCTGGCACTATGGGCCGGATACTGTTCCTATGATGACCAGGGACCGCAGATGCTGCGTCGTCCGCTGTTGATCGGGCCGGTAGTGGGTTTTGTATTGGGGGATTTGACGACTGCTTTGATTGTGTCTGCCACCCTGGAATTGACTTGGATGGGTTTAGGAAACATGGCTGGCTATCAGACGCCGGACATGATTCTGGGCACAATCATCGGTACCACCTTCGCCATCACCACAGGCGGTGAGCTGGGAACCGGGGTCGCGTTGGCGACCGCTGTAGCTATCCTCTCCCAACAATTATTGCTTGTCTTTGGTTTCATCCGTCAGTTCTGGTATCCCTGGGCCGAGCGGGTTGCGCTCAGCGGGGACTTCAGCGGACTGACGGTCATCAGTGTCGTCAGTGCCATCCTGCAGTTTGCGATCCGGGCGATTCCCTGTTTCATCATTCTCTATCTGGGGGATGAAATCATCGCCCAGGTAACAGCGGCTATCCCGGCCAATGTCCTCTCGGGCATCTCGGCTGCTTCCGGTATTCTGCCGGCTGTTGGTCTTTCGATTCTGATGACCATCATCATGAAGAAGGGAATGTGGGCATTTCTGCTTTTGGGCTTTGTGCTCAATGCCTATCTGGGCTTAAACACCATGGCGGTGACCTTCATCTCCATTTCCTTCGCTACCATCTATGCCTGGATTCTGGAAATCCAGGATAAGTCGCCGGCTGAGAGCAGCGAGAAGGGAGGCTATGATTTATGAGCCAGGTCATTACCAAGAAAGACCTTAACAAAATCTATTGGCGCCTGCAGTTCTTCGGACTGGGCTTGACGGTCAACTATGTCAGTGCCCAGGCAATCGGCTTTGCGACCGCGATTGTTCCGGCCCTCAAGAAGGTCTACAAGGATGCGGACAAGGATCTCAAGGCCAAGGCGATGCAGCGGCACCTGGAGTACTTCCTGTCGCAAAATACCGCGACCGGCATGATTCTGGGCATTACCGCAGCCTTGGAGGAAAACACCACCGAAGCGGAAAAAGAAGGTGTCGTAGCCTTAAAAACCGGGATGATGGGACCGCTGGCCGGTATCGGTGACTCGGTCTTCAAACTGACGATTCAGGCGATTGCCGGCAGTATCGGTGCCGCCTATGCGATTCAGGGACAGTTCCTCGGAGCGATCCTGATGTTTGTGATCTACAATGCCATCAATATTGCCATCAAGTACTATGGCATCATCATCGGCTACCAGCGCGGTGCGGTGTTTGTGACCTCGGGTGACCAGGCGAAAATCATGACCTACATCATCAATTTCGCGACCATGGTCGGGGTGATGGTGCTGGGCTGCCTGATTTCCTCAAGCGTCCGCTTGACGATTGCCAAGGAGCTGATTGTTCAGGAAACCGTCGTGCCGATCCAGACGCTGTTGGACGGGGCGATGCCCAAACTGCTGCCCTTGTTGGCAACGATTATCCTGTATAATGTGAACAAGAAGCTGCCGCGGAAATACTTGATCTTTGTAATTCTGGGTATCTTGTTTGTCGGTACTCTGCTTAGCATGTGGGGGTTCATCTGACGATGACCCCCACCGCTTTGGTTTTAACCAGTCACGGCTTCTTTGCTTTTGAGGCACTCAAGAGCGTGGAGATGATTACCGGCAAGCCGGTGGAAAATGCCGGGGTGGTCAGTGTGACTGAAGGCAAGGACTACCAGCAGTGTCTGGAGGAGCTTTTGGGCTTGGTTGAAAAGCTGGATACCGAAAACGGCGTGCTGGTGTTCTGTGATATATATGGTGGTACCCCCGCCAACATCGCCACCGCTTTGGCCCTGAGTCAAAAAGAGGTACAGGTGTTCAGCGGCCTGAATCTGGTGATGCTCTTGGAAGTTGTAACTTCCCGTGAGCAGAGCACGCTGAGTCAACTGCGTGAAACTGTGCAGTCCTGTATGGGGTCTGTGGTGGTGGATATTAGTGAAAAATTGAAGGAGATGGACGAAAATGCCGATCAAGTGGACGCGTATTGATGACCGTCTGATCCATGGACAGGTCGCTACTTCCTGGCTGCGCTATGTGAATGCGGACCAGATTATTGTCGCCAATGACAAAGCGGCGGCCAACCCGATACAAGTGCGGGTACTCAAGATGTCGGTACCGGATGTGCCGGTCCATGTCTTCGGGGTGGACCAATTCATTGAAATCTATAAAAACAACCCGATTAAGAAATCGACCTTTTTGTTTTTAGACTCCACTTTGGATGTGTTAAAACTGGTTGAAGGCGGAATCGAAGAAATCAAATCGGTGAATTACGGCGGTATGAGAAGCCGGGAAGGGCGCAAGGAATACCGTCATGACCTCTGTTTCAGTGAAGCGGAAGAGGTAGCACTGGCAACCCTGCAAGAAAAGGGTATTGAGGTCAACTATCAGATTGCGGCCTTTGATGAACCGGTTCCGGTCTGGAAAGTACTGGAAAGTGTGAAAAAATGAGCCGGGCGATTGCAGAGATTTTTTGTGAAAAGGATTGCTTGGTTTTAAAGATACAAAAAAAAGACTTCGGGTCTTATACCCTCAAGGCATTTCAGGATGGTGAAGAAATCGCAGCCATCCAAAGCGAGCAAGCGGAACTGCCTTTTTCGCTGGACTTTAAGCAAAGCCAGCCGCTGACGTTTGTTTTGAAAACGGACCGGGAAACCATACCCTGCGGGTTTAGGCTATTGCCCATTGCCGGGATGTACAATGTCCGCGATTTGGGCGGTTATGTAAACCAAACGGGAAAACGCACCAAGTGGCATTTGTTGTACCGGGGCGACCAACTGGCGAATCTCAAACCGGAAGGGGCGGATATGCTAAAGTCGCTGAATCTGAAGACCGTCATCGATTTCCGTAATCCCGAGGAAATATTAAAGAGCCCAAATCTTTTGCCTGGCAGTGTCACCAGTACCATCAACCGGGTACCGGCGGCCGGGACCGCGGTTTTTGCGGGCTTGCTGCAGGCCCAGGATTCGCTGGGGGACCGGGATACCCTGGTCAAAAACATCAAGAAAATCCTGGCCAAAGATCCGCAGGCGGCACAAAACGCGATGATTCAGCAGCAGCTCGACTTTGTCTTAAACCCGGACAGCCAGAAAGTCTTCGGGCAGGTCATCCGTGATTTTATGAATGCGCAGGATGCCCCGTTTTTCTTCCACTGCCGCGGTGGAAAGGACCGGACCGGCTTTGTGGCGATGGTGCTGTTGGGATTATTGGGGGTTGAGCGGGAAACGCTGGTCTATGACTACATGTTAACGGGGGTGGCCCGGAGCGATAAAAACAAGCTCTACCTGGCCCGCTACCGGACCCTGACCCAGGATGAAGCCTGTGCGACATACCTTTATTCCTTCTTTGAAGTGCGTCCTGAATACATTGAAGCGGCCATTGACGCGATTGAAGAAGCTGGCGGCTTTGAGGCTTACGGACGGCAGGCTTATGGTTTAAATGATCAAGACCTGGAAGTTTTGAAACAAATTTATCTGGAGTGATATGTTACAGATTGACTACCGGCAAAAGAGACTGCTGCATGCCTTATTCACCCACCCGGCCATCAGCACCGCTGATCTGAGCGGGCTTTTGTCGCTTTCCGAGCGGACCTTGCAAAATGACATCAAGGACATCAACCATGCCTTTGTAAAGGAAAAACTGCCGCTCTGCATTAAAAACCAGCGCAGCAGAGGATACATGGTGCAATGCGCATCGGGGCAGGAAGCTCTGCTGCAGCGCTTGCAGTCGCAGATTGAGCGCTATCTGAGCTATCTGCTGTTTCCCTGGCTGCCTGATTACAGCCGGGTGCTTTCGCTGCTGCGGTTTTTGCTGGTACAAAACGATTATCAAAAGCTGGCGCGCCTATCTTTGCACTACAGCAGTTCCTCCTCCACCCTGACCAAAAATCTCAACAGTGTCCGCCGGATTCTGTCCTGCTATAAACTGTCTCTGGGTTCATTGCCCTATCGCGGACTAAAGATTCTGGGTGAGCCCTTAAGGCTTCGCAGCTGCTTTGTGGACTGCTGCGACCTGTTTCAATCACAGGCGGATGGTCTCTTGTTAATGCCGGAATGCCTGCAGGAGTTGGACTGCACTGCCAAGGAGGTAGAGGAAACCTGCCGGGCGGTCGCAAAGATCTTTTTTGAAATGGGCTATCAGACCTCGGACCTCAGCTTTCGCCGGGTGTGCTTGTATTTGCTGCTGTTAAAAAAGCAGGGGATTGGTACAAAGGAAAAAGAGAGCGAGCTGTCCTTGACCTTTGAGTACCATACCGCAAAAGCCCTGCTTGAGCACTTTGGGCTGTTCAGCGAGGTGGAGTGTGAGCTTTTGGCGGTGTACCTTTTGGCGCATCTGGATGAGGATACCTGTCAGTTCTACCCCGGCTTTGCCTATCAGCAAAAGTCCAAAGAAGTCACGGGGCAACTGCTTCAATATCTGGATAGTGAGCTGAATCTGGACTTGAGTGAAAACCCGGTCTTTGCCCAGCGGCTGTCGGCTTTTCTTTTGAAGCGCCAGATCCGCAAGGACTATGGCATCTGTGAGTTCAACATCCGCCATGACATCGGCGCCATCCTGAAGCTGATCCCCGCTTCCAGTGCCCTGGCCATTCAGATTTTGACCTGGCTCAACAAAGGCGAAAAGGAATGTGACCAAGAGTTGGTGGTGGGACTGTCCTATCTGCTCTACAACACCTCCAAAGTCATGAAGAACAGCTATGAGACCTTGAATTTCTTGACTTTGAACAACTATGGTCACTCGGCGAATGATTCGATGCTGGACCGCCTGCAGATCCAAAGGCTGTCTGTCAACCTGATTCCGGTTTCCGCCTATCAGCTTCCTTACCTTGATTTTTCCAATTACCAGGCGCTGATTTTGACGGAAAACCACATGGTGAAACCGGATCTGCCGATTCCGGTCTTTCCCTTCAATTATTTTGAAACCTATCGCGGCAACATGGACCTGTGGTCCCGGGTTTGGGTGAAGTACCGCAAAAACGACATCATTTACCAGCAGTCCATGGCCGCGGCCATTGTCGTCAAAGAGGCGGATAGCTGGGAAGATGTTTTTGCCTTATTACAGCAGCATGGGGTGAATCTCCCCTTGGGGCAGCTGTCCTCTATCCGCGACCAGTTTCTGCTGTATATGCCCGCCAATAAGATCGTTGCCCTGTTTCAAAAAGAGGAACCGGTCAGCCGGGCATTGCGGATTGTTTTTAAAACCCCGGTTTCGGATTTCGGGGCGAGTTTTCAGGAAATCGTGTTTCTGATCTACGATTTCAGCGGAGTGCTTTTAGCTGTCAAGCAGGGGGACTCCGTGGTGAAGCGCTTACAGGTAAACGGCAACAGCCTGGAGATGGGGTATCAAAACGACATCAAAGCAGAATAGGACAGCTTCAAGTATAGAAAGATCTGGGTTTTCAGCTTTTCATTTACCTTGATTCGATGAAAAAATCCATGTTTTTACCTGATAAACAGGGAAATAAATGGTAAATGATAAGATGACAATTATAAAAATCCACCGATATTTCGCTGTTAATGACCCAAAACAAAACCACCAAAAAGACCAAAAAGCCCTTAAAACCGGGACTTTTTTATTTTTTAAGGGGAGTATTCAAACAAGAAAATCTTACCAATTTGTAATCAAGGCTGTTGCATTTGAGAAAAAATTGACATATAATCATAAAAGAAAAGGAGAACAAATGATGAAAAAACTTTTTTTAGTAGCACTGACTCTGGTTCTACTGGCTGGACTGACTGCCTGCAACCCAAGCGGAAGCAGCACCTCAGAAAAGACATATAAGATCGGGTTTGCCAGTGTTACATCCATGAGTGCAAGTGATGCAGTCGGCGGCGAAGAAGCCAAAGACGGTCAACTGCAACAAAACGTCACCTATGCCTTAATTGTGCTGGATGGCGACACGATTGTCTACCTTGGCTTTGACACCGCGCAAAACAGCGCAAAGTTTGATGCTACCGGTACAATTACCAGTGACACCCCGAAGGTAACCAAGAAAGAACTCAAAGAAGGCTATGGTATGGCTGCGGTTACCGGCGGTCTGGAATGGTATGAACAAATTGCCGCTCTGGAAGAATTCGCTGTTGGAAAGACCTTGGCGGAATTCCTGGCGGAACCGACCGAAATCGGTGAAGAGGGACACCCGGTATTTACCGGTGATATCGCTTCTTCGGTTTCCATCAGTGTTGACGCTTTTTTGGAAGCAGCGGAAAAAGCTGGTGCTGCGGCCGTGGAAGTGAAGGGAATTTCCAGTGCTGGCTTTGCCTCCATCACCTCCATCAGCGCCTCCAGTGCTACCACGGGTGACGAAGGAACCGCCGGTTCTGTTACCTTCAACACTTCGATGGCTGCTTTAGCCTTCGACAAAGACGGCAAGATTGTCTGGGCGAGCTTCGATGTTGCCCAAACTTCCCGCAATACGATTACGGCGGAAGGCGTTGCCACCGCGAATACCGACCTGCGCACCAAGATGGAGAAACAAGGCGACTATGGTATGGCCGCTGCTTCCCCGATTGGCAAGGAATGGTATGAACAAGGTGAAGCTTTGAATGCTTATGCAGTAGGCAAGACCCTGGATGAATTCCTGGCCTCCCCGACCGAAATCGGTGAAGAAGGATCCCCGGTATTCACCGGCGATATCGCTTCCTCGGTATCCATCAGCGTCGGCGATTTGCTCGAAGCTGCTGCGAAGATTAAATCCTTCACGGTTGAAATCAAATAGGTTTCAAACAAAAGAAACAACTTAAAAGAGACCCTCGCGGGTCTCTTTTTTTGTGTGTCCTCTTTAAGATACGTAGGAGATGATTTTCAGGTCTGCCAGCAGGTCCAGATAGTCCAACAGTTCCTCGGTGACCCCATGGCCATGGCATTCATTGACGGCTTTGCGGATGATTTCCCGCACGGTGCGCTTGCCATCGATGTAAAAGCCCATAATGGCCCTGGGCAGATAGCCCTTGAAGTCATCCGGGTACTTTTCCTTATAGGCATCCACAATCTGTTTGGCATTCTCCACTTTCGCTATCGAATCCGAACCCCAGGCACTGGAAGTATACAGATGGCCCAGATAAGACCGCTGGGGAATCTTGTCCATGCGCGCATCACTGCTTTGCGATTCGGGCACCAGTGCCGCCTTGGGCCAGCGGATGCGCACCAAATCAGCCATTGCCGCAATGTCCGCCTTGCCTTTTTCAATGACCGCCGCCAGGCTTTCGCCAAAGTAGCGGGCCAAAGAGCCAAAGCAGTCCTGATAGTATTCAACATACTGGTCCACCTGCTGTTCATATTGCCAGGGCGAGTTCTCCTTGGTCATCACCCGGTTGGCTGCCTGCGTCAAACGCAAAACCAAAAGTTGGAACAGGGTGAGCTTGAGGACCGGGATATCAGCCTTGCCCAGGTTGGCCAGGGTGTAGGCGAAAGCCGCCGCCAGGCCGCTGGATTTCTCCAGGATGAAGGGGTCCAGGGTTTCCGGCACATCGCCATCCGTGTGATAGAAACGGTCCGGGTACTGCCCCAGCATCGGCATCGGTATATTGACTAAGGGATCAGAGAACTGATCGTGGTCACTGCCGGCCCGGTACTCGATTACCAAGCTGTTAAACAGGGGGACATAGTCGAACTCACTGTTGGTGTGGTCGTCCTTCTTCAATTCCTCCAGGATGGCGGTTCCCAAAGCTCCGACAATCGAGGGCAGGCTGTGGGAGGTCTCATTGAGGCTCATCGGCCCGTTGTGGTCGTTCTGGCTGACACCGACCATGTCGAGGTTGATGCCGCCAACCATCAAGGGCAAGAGGTCGCGGTTGCTTTGGATATAGGCCAGGGTTCCCAGCATCTCAGGGACCAAAAGCAAACGGATTCCCCGCTTCAAAGGTGCCAGCGCCTTGGTTTCAATCAAACGGGACAAAACCCGCATTGCCTCCATCCCGGCGACACAGCCGCTTATGTTGTCATTGCAGGAGTTCTGGGGATGGCAGAGGTGACCGACAATCAGCACCTCTTCCTGACTTTCCCCGGGCAAAGTCGCACTGACGACCTCAAAGACATCGTCATGGCGCTTGGCATCGCAGAAACAGTTGACGTGCATCGCCTTGCCCTGGGCCTTCAGTTTTTCAATCACTTCCAAAAGGTGCTTTCCCTCTTTGGGGGAAACCACATAGCCGAAGATATCCTTCCAGAATAAATCGCGAACCCGGACCCAGCGGGCGACGTGGTCGGCGTTTTCCACAACCGGCGGCACGCAGATAAAGCCTTTCGCTTTACCTTCGCCAAAGGCCCATTCAAAGCCCTGCGGCTGAGCCAAATACAAGAGGGCGACCTTGCCGTTTAAATCGAGATCGGGATAATTGCTTTGGTCGCTGCCTTTGTCTAAAACCACGACTTCATAGGTGGATTCAGCCACACTGCCGCAGCGCTCGGCGACGTCACTGCGGTGACTCTTGTAGTCGGCGATGCGCCGGCCGTCTTCCTCCACCACTTCGCACCAGCCGTCCGTAATGGACCAGAACTGCGGTCCCTGCATGCTTTCAAAGAAGCTGAAGCTGGTTGCCGGGTAGGTCAGAATCTCTGCGTGAATTCCGTCTTCCTGCAAAAACTTTGCACAGGCCAAAGCGGCTTCGCGAAAGCCCAGGGAAGCCTGGTAGCGGTCGTAATCATTGAGAACCCGCACCCGGCTTAGCATCCGCTCCCCACTGGTCAGATTGCGAATTTTCGCGACGGTATCAGTAATCATGCAAACACCTCTTTCTTTTAAGCTGTTTCTCTCAGCTTTGAAATTGTTTCCCGCAGGACCTTGACGGCCTGCTTGGGGTCTTCAATGCTCATGCTGGCCTTTTCCATCGGGCACATATCCGTCCGGTCCATGTTTAAGACCTGCTCAATCAGGGTCTCAAAGCGTACCGGAATGTTGTACTGCTCCAGCACTTTCTGGCCGGACAGCGACAGGGTGGGCGTATAGGCACTTTTGGCCCCGGCATTCACCAGCAACAGGGCGCTGGCCCGACCGATCAAGCGGTCGGCAACCGCAAAGCCCTGTAAGTTGAGCCCCTGTTTTTCCCATAACAATAGCGGCGCAATCCCGCTTTGGTCACTGGTGAAGATTGCTTCCCCCCTGACGGCAACGCAAGAGTGGCCCTGCTTTAAAAACTGTATGGCGGTATCCAAATCACTCATGAAAATATTCCTTAACCTTCACGAGTTCTTCCGGTATGTTGATGTGCTGCGGACACTTGGACACGCAGCTGGCACAGGCGGTGCAGACGCTCGCCTTTTTCTCATCGCCCAAAAAGCCATAGGAGCCTTGGGCCCGTTTTTTGTTGCCGAAGATAAAGGCGCTGTTATAGACCCGGAAATTGCCGGGAATATCCACCCCGAAGGGACAGGGCATGCAATAGCGGCAGCGCGTGCAGGGAACCTGCGTGCGCGCCAGAAACAGCTTGGCGGCCTTGTCGATGATATCGTAGTCATCACCTTCCAGCGGAGTAAAGCGGTCGAAGGTATTGATGTTGTCCTCGACCTGGCTGTAGGTGCTCATGCCGGAGAGAATCGTCGCCACCTGATCAAAGGAACCAACCCAGCGCAGCGCCCAGGAGGCGTCACTCCAGTTATGGGCGGCTTTAAACAATTCGTGGATGTCTTCCGGTACCTCGGCCAAAAGTCCGCCCTTGACCGGTTCCATAATCACCAGCTTAATGCCAAAAGTCCGGGCCAGCTCCACCCCTTTGATGCCGGCCTGGTAGCCGGTATCCATGTAGTTGAGCTGAATCTGACAGAAGTCCCAGGGATAGGCCTTGAGGATTTCTTCAAACACCTCATAGTCATCATGGAAGGAGAAACCGATGTTGGTGATCAGCCCGCGGTCCTTGAGGTCCTGGGCGAAGCTGGCGAAGTCGCACGCTTTCATCAATTCCCATTTCTCCTTGTCCAGGGAGTGGAACAGGTAGTTATCGACAAAGTCCAGCTGCAGCTTGCCCAGCTGTTCGTGGAAGGTGTCATAGAATTCCTTCTGGGTCTTCACTTTCCACATCGGCAGCTTGGTGGCAACCACAACGGATTTGCGGTCTTTGGTCTTCAGCCATTCCCCCAGCACCAGCTCGCTCTCGCCATTGTGATAGGGATAGGCGGTGTCATAGTAGGTGACACCATGGTCATAGGCGTAGTCCAGCATGCGGAAAGCCTCGGCCCGGTCAATCTTGTCCTCGCTGTTTACCGGCAGGCGCATGCAGCCAAAGCCCAGCAGGGACACATCAGTTTTCTTAATTTTGCGGTATTCCAAATCCTTCACCTCATTTCTGAAAAAAGAAGGACTCCCCCAAGGGAACCTTGATTTAGTTCATTATAACAAACCCCGTATGAAAAAAGCGGCGGGACGCCGCATTTTTCAGGTAGTGTTCATTTATTCAAGCCGTAGATGGCATTGCCGAAGTCGAGGTATTGTTCCAGATCAAAGGCGAAGCCGACATAGCGGTGGTCCGACCAGGGTCCATAGGACACCGGCCTTAACAGATAGTCTTCCAGAACCCGGCCGCTTACATCCGGGGTCGGGTCATCCCAGGTCGCATCGACCTGGTACCAGGCATTGTCCAGATAGACCAGATTCCAGGCGTGCTCCTCCACCCCGGCCATGCCCGAGGTAATTAGGACTGGTAAACCGGCCTCCCTTGCCAGCACATAGAAAGCCTTGGCATAACCCAGACACATCGCCTTGTGGTTGATTAGGGAGGAATAGGCACTGGAGGCATTCCAGTAGTCCTGGGAATCACTGGAATAGAAGGCATTCATGTCATAGGCGGTATTGAGGACGATGTACCTGTGGATGGCGATGACCTTGTCGCGGTCACTTTGTCCCTGTAGGGAAGCTACAAAGTCGCCTGCCATCTCCAGCATGGCGCTATCGTCATAGCCATCCAGCCTAAAGAAACTAAAGCCGGTCGTCTTGATGGTGGTCCCGTCTTGTGTCTTGACACTGCCGGAATAATAGTAGAAATCCCAGTTGTCGGGATTGGAGGCCATGAAGTAGTAATAGGAATCATAGTATTCCTCTGCTCCGAACTCAAAAGGCAATACGACATTGAATTCCAGATAGCCCTGTTGCAGCATGTTGTAAAAAAGAATATTGAGATCCGCCAGGCTGTCAATGAAATAGATTGGCTGATTGACAAACTTGGCATTCAGATTGCTCTGGTTCCAGCTGGAGCTGGGAATTTCATAGACAAAATAACTTCCGGACCCCATGTAACTCTGATTGATTGTGTAGCTGTCTTTACTGAAATAATACGGCTCTTTCATCTTATTAGCGCCGCAGCTGCTAAATAATATCAGTCCCAAGAGACTCAGTATTAAAAGTTTTTTCATAGCATCCCCCAACGGTATTATCATAGCAGAGCACCAAAAAAAGCACAAATTGTTAAAAAATCCATAACAAACTCCAAAAGCGAAAAGTTCGATTGATTTTTTTGTCATTTGTGGTGATTTCACCCTGCCCAAGCAAACCAAAATAGCATATAATGAGATAGGTTTAATAGAAGGAGAATCTTATGTCAATGTATCACCAGTATCGCGATGGCTATATCGAAGTAATCGCCGGTTGCATGTTTGCCGGCAAGACGGAGGAACTGATCCGGCGCATCAAAGTTCTGGAGTTTGCGAAAAAGAAAATACTGGTTTTCAAGCCGGCGATTGATAACCGCTACAGCGACACCATGGTGGTATCGCATGCCGGCAGTTCGGTCAGCAGCATTGTGGTTTCCAAAGCCAAAGACATCCTGAATTATGTCGAGGCGGATACCAAAGTGGTCGCGATAGATGAGGCGCAGTTCTTCGATGATGATATCGTCGCGGTCTGCGACTATTTGGCCAAATCCGGCCGGCGGGTGATGGTGGCCGGGCTGGACACCGATTTTCGGGCCGAGCCTTTCGGCAAAATGCCGCACCTGATTACCACCGCTGAGTTTGTCACCAAACTGACGGCGGTGTGCGTGAAGTGCGGTGCCCCGGCAACCCGGACCCAGCGCATCATCAACGGCCAGCCGGCCTCCTACAATGACCCGATCATCCTGGTGGGGGCGCAGGAAAGCTATGAAGCCCGCTGCCGGCACTGCCACGAAGTGCCCGGGAAACCGTCGATTCAATGAAACGCTTCTTCGGTCCCTTGCCGTTTTATAAAAAAGTCGCTATTCTTTCGATACCCATCGTCCTGCAGCAGCTGCTGAGCAGCACCATGGGCATCGTCGATGCAATCATGGTGGCCAGGATTGACCAGGTTACCGCGGTGGGCACAGCGGCGCAGATTGACATGTTTGTCAATGTCGTCTGCTATGGAGCCTCCTCTGGTGCCGGGGTTTTTGTCGCCCAGTTTTTCGGTGCCAAAGACCCGAAAGGCCAGCGCAAGACCTTCGGTCTGATTTTTTCGATTGTCACCGGGTTTGCGTTTTTGGTGATTCTCTGCTGTGCGTTTTTCGGCCGCGAGATTCTGAGCTTTCTGATTAAAGATCCAATCGTGATTGAGAACTCGCTGATTTATCTGCATGTAGCGATGTGGTCCTATCTGCCGGCGGTGATTGTCGGTTTGTTTTCCTTCTGCTTCCGCTCCATCCAACAAAACCGGATTCCGACCATCATCTCCATCTTTGCGACGGTGCTGCATGTGATCCTAAACTACCTTTTGATTTTTGGCAACTACGGCTTTCCGGAAATGGGCATCCGCGGCGCAGCCATGGGCTCGGTTATTGCCCAATGGAGCGCCCTGCTTATCATCCTGGTCTATTCCATCCTCACCAAGCCGTCCTTTATCGGCGGCGTGAAGGAGCTTTTTGCCAGAGCTCCGGCTTTAAGCCACAAGATTCTGACCAAGACCTTCCCGATGATTTACAATGAGTTCTTCTTTATGCTTGGGTCGATTTTAATGATCAAGGCGTTTGGGCAGTTGGGCACCCAGGCGATGGATGCCTACTATGTCGGAAACCAGGTCACCAATATCTTCTATGCGGCAATCTATGGACTCTCCAGTGCGGTCATTGCCATGCTGGGTGCCGCTTTGGGGGCAGGCAACATGGTCAGAGCCCGTCAAGAGGGGGACTACTTTATCGGTATGGGCCTTATCATCTCGCTTTTGTTTGCGGTGGTGATTCTTTTGACTGCGCCCTGGATGGTATCCCTCTTTGGACTCTCCGACCCAGGGGTCATAGCAGCAGCAGAGGCAATCATCCGCATCGTCAGTATCCGCATCGGCTTCCGCATGTTCAACATCATCATCTTCTCCGCCATCCGGGTGGGCGGCGACTCGCGCTTTTTGAGTTTTCTCGATGCTGGTGTAGAATGGGCTTGTGGCATCCCCCTGGCGTTTTTTATGGTCAATGTCCTGGGGATTCACGATATTGTGACAGTCTTTTTCTGGATGAACCTGGAACAGGCTGTACGGCTGTTGATTGGCTGGAAACGGTTCACTTCGGACCGCTGGATCGTCAATCTGGCATCATAGGAGGCATTCATGGATGCAATGGTGGAGCGCTTGGCAAAAATGCAGGAGCGCTATAATGAAATAAGCAAAGAACTGCTTGAACCGGAGGTACTGGCTGACCCCAAGCGTTTGGCAGCCCTCTCCAAAGAGCAGGCTGGCTTGAATCAGCCGGTTGAAGCCTACCAGCTGCTTGTAAAGTACCTGGATCAAATCAGCCAGGCTCAAGAGCTGGCACAGGGAAATGACAGCGAGCTCAAAGAACTGGCACAATTGGAGCTTGCGGAACTGGAGCCCAAGCTGCAGGAGCTAAGGGAACATCTGGAAATCCTGTTGATACCCAAGGACCCCAATGATGACCACAACGCCTTGGTGGAGATACGCGGGGCGGCAGGCGGCGATGAGGGCAACATCTTCGCCGGCGACCTGTTTCGGATGTACGTCAAGTATTTTGAAAACAACGGCTTTAAATATGAAATCATGGAGAGCAGTGAATCCGCCGCCGGCGGCTACACCCTGATTTCCTTCTATGTCAAAGGACCGTCGCCCTATGGCCATCTGAAATTTGAGTCCGGGGCCCACCGCGTGCAGCGGGTGCCCAAGACCGAAGCCCAGGGGCGCATTCATACCTCCACCGCTACGGTGCTGGTATTACCGGAGGCGGAGGAGGCTGATATCGATATCGATGAGGCGGACCTGGAGATTGAGACCCACCGTTCCTCCGGGGCCGGCGGTCAGCACATCAACAAGACCGACTCGGCTGTCCGCATCACCCACAAACCCACCGGTATTTCCGTGAACTGCCAGGACGGGCGCTCCCAGCACGACAACCGGGCAACCGCGATGCGGCTGATCCGAGCCCGGGTACTGGAGGAGCTCAACCGTCAGCAGGAGGAAAAGCAGGGGGCGGAGCGCCGGGCAAAGATTGGGACCGGGGATCGGGCGGAGAAGATCCGTACCTACAACTATCCGCAAAACCGGGTGACCGACCACCGGATTGGATTGACCTTGAACCAGCTGGACCGGATTATGGAAGGCCGGCTGGATGAAGTGATAGACGCCTTATTGGCTGAGGAACAAAGGAGGAAGCTGGCAGGGGAATGACGAGCTACAGGGAAGCATTGAAACAGGCAAACCACCTTCTCAAGAATCCGATTGACCGCCAGGAGGCCCACTACCTGTTGGTGGAACTGGCAAAGCAGGATTTTGTGGATTTGTATCTTTCGATGGATGAAGAGGCAAGCGAAGACTTTTTGTTGCGGTTTAAACAAGGGGTGCACCGGCTCATCAAGCAGGAACCCCTGGCGCATATTCTGGGTTATACCTATTTTTACGGCTATCGCATCAAATGCGATCCCCGGGCCCTGATTCCCAGAAGGGAAACCGAGGAGCTGGCCGGGGAAGTGCTGGCGACGATTGACACCTTTTTTAAACCGTCTGATGATCTGGTACTGGCGGATATCGGTACCGGCAGCGGGGCTTTGGCCATCACCTTTGGAAAGGAGCTGGCCGGTCTGGAAGTGATTGCCACCGACATCAGCAAAGACGCCCTGGCCTTAGCCAGGGAGAACAGCGAAGCCAATCATGTAAAGCTTCGTACCTTTTGCGGTTCATTGTTGGAGCCGTTAATCAAAAATCGCATCAAACTCGACATCCTGGTTTGTAATCCGCCCTATATCCCAACAAAGGAAGAGGTGGCGGCTTCGGTGAAGAACTATGAACCGCACATCGCCTTATATGGCGGTGAAGACGGCATGCAGTACTACCACGAACTCTTTGACAAGGCCAATCAGGTGCTCAAGGACCGGGCTTTTATGGCCTTTGAAATCGGGGAAGGGCAGAAGCTGCCCCTATTACAGGAAATTGCCGCCAAGCTGCCGGATATGCGGGCTTTAATAAAAAAAGACATGCAGGGAGTGGACCGGATGCTGTTTGTCTTCAAGGGCAATATGGAACCAGGAGCGGATTACCAAATAATTCCGGAAAATCCTTAAAAACTCCTTAAAAAATTAAAAATGTCTTAATTTTATTCCATAAATCCTTTTAAATAAGATAAACTTTGCGAAAATCGTGTTTTTTCGTTTGCATTTGCTGGAAAACTTTGGTATGGTGAGGACATCAAGCAGAAGTGGCAGTTCTCACTATTCCTGAAGTGAGGCAACCAGTCTGTGGGAATTCCCGGCTGCGGAGGGTTGGATACATCCGCAGGCGGTTAAGAGGATCCTTGCGATGAGTCCTCTTTTTTTATACAAAAGCAGACTGGTAAAAATTGGCAGGGCAGCGATGGTCAAAAGTCTGTAATCATTATGTTTATCCACGATACAAAAAAATAACGGCGTGATAAATACGTGGTCTTTAGTCGCGTATGTGAAACACCGAACTGCACGAAGTGAGAATAGCAAGAGCCACCCATGAAAGAAGGCTCTTTTATTATCCCTGGTTTTCGATATAGTGCTTTAGCGTATTTTCTGAGACTTCACCGATTGTCAATCAGATATAGCTTTTCGCCCAAAGACGTTTCTTTCTGTCTTAAAAGAGCTTGAAAAAGACAATCTTTGACCTGATCTTAATCTAAAACTATTGGTTTTTCTCTTGGTTTTGATAAATAATTCAGATTACTAATCTTATAACTTCATTACTTTCATGCAAAATGATTGATTTGGTAAATATTACCTAATTAATTAAGATTTTAACGCATAGTTTTATGGTATAATTTAAGTATGAAAAAAGACTTCTCGGAAAAGAACAAAAAGATTAAAGAAGCGATGAAAGCCACCCATACAAGACGCCAGGTGCAGGCATGCAGGGTATTCACGCTTAAGATTAATCAAAAGAAGCTTTCCCTAAAACAAAGAGAAGCCTTGAAGATGATATTTGTAGAGGGTAAGTGGCTTAGAAATGCCATCATCGCTTGGACAAAAGAGAGTGAAGATAACAAGCCTTGGGAGTATGATGGTAATCTTAAAAGCGTACCAGTCAAGCTGCGTGACGGCAGCTATGAGCAGCGTGAGCTTCGTTATCTGGCTATGCAGATGCGCCAGTCTGTTCTCGCTGAGGTTATCCACAACATCAAAGGATTATCTGCAGCAAAGAAGAAAGGTCGCAAGGTAGGAGCTCTCAGGTTCACGAGCGAACTGAAGTCATTGAACCTGAAGCAGTTCGGCATGAGCCACAAGTTCAAGTCGAAACACCGTATGAAACTGCGGAACATCCCCGGTACGGTATATGTGTCAGGGGTGGGGCAGATCCCCGGGGGGTGCGAAATCGCTAACGCGAAGCTGCTTAATACCCCAAGAGGCTACTACATCGCCATCACATGCTTTATAGACAAAGAGATTGTAGAACAAAAAGAAATGCACTATGAGATTCAAGGTGAGATAGGCATTGACATGGGAAGAACAACGTCCGTGACGCTATCGACAGGTGAAAAGATCAACGTCCAGATTGAAGAAACCGGGCATTTGAAGCGCCTACAAATGAAGCTGGCGCGTCAGACAAAAGGCTCGAACAACTGGAAGAAGACGAAACACCTGATAGAGAAGGAATACCAAAAGCTCAAGGCGAAACGAAATGATGCAGGCAACAAACTTGTGCATGATTTGTTACGCTACGAGCGCATCTACATGCAGGATGAAAACCTGCGTGACTGGCACAACAAGAAAGTGCAGAACTCCTGCCTCGGGAGGGTGAAAGCAAAGCTATCTGGTCACCCCCGCGTCGTCATGCTGCCGAGGACGGCGGCGACGACTAAAACATGCGTATGTGGGTACAAACAGCCGATGCACCTGTGGGACCGCACTTTTAGATGTGAGGTGTGTGGATACACCGACGACAGGGACATCCACGCCGCCAAAAACATGATTCGGTTAGGGCATCAGTATCAAGTAGGTTTGGGACGCACCGATTTTAAGCTTGTGGAGAAAGAGTAAGACTCGAAATCCCAGCGGGGTGAAGAGCATCTTTCCGTGAAGCAGGAAGCGTCGCGGTCTTCAGCCGCGATGTAGTTCACAATAGAGAAGAAAGAAGAGGAGAAAAACCATGTCAAGAGAAAGAGGGCATACCCCGCAGTCCAAAGCATTTTTACAACAATTGAAAGTCAACGACCCGATTCAAGAGGAGGACTACATCGCCGCGGTGCGCGGCGCCATCAAGGACCGGGCCAAAGTGATCTATTTTATCCTGAAGGCACTCGAGAAGATGCATCCGGAAATTGACGCCAAGGCAGTCATCACCCAGGGGATCCGGGATTTCGGGCTCTACCAAAGCAAGACCGGCTGGAAGAATGTTACAAATGCGAAAGAGGCGATGATTGCGATGTCCTCGAAACCGGCCATCATCGCCCTGGACCAGGACTACTATGAACTACAAGAAAACCACGCCAAAAAGGTCGTGCACGACTGTGCGCTGATTGAAGCATATAAGGAGATGGGATTATCCAAAGAAGAGATCAGGGAACTCTGCCAGGAAGTGCTGATGTGTGTGGAATATGCGATTTTTGATGACCACAAGGACGCCTTTGCCTACAGTCTGCCGACGATGCTTACTAATGAAGGGCAGGAGGAGTTGGGCTGCACCTACGAGTTTACAGCGCCAAAAACGAAATAAGTTCAAAACAAATCCCGCTTTTGGCGGGGTTTGTGATAACTTGAAACAATTTTGACAGTTGTTTGTAAACGCAGGATTGTCACAAGCGGTTGTGCTATAATTGCGATACTGTAGGAAAAAGAAATGAAACAGAAAGCTTGGATGTCGGAATGGTGGGTGACCTTGCTTGCCTGCCTGTTTCTGGAATTACTCTATAAAACTGAAACGCAAAGCTGGCAGCTGCAGGATTTGATTGTGCTGATTCTTTTTGTGACGTCCTTCACCTTGCTGGTAACCCTATTTGGACGAATCATGCCTCGCGGACTGGCAAAATTCTGGCATTTTTTAATTATGCTAATATTGACCCTGGTCGCCTTTGGCCAATGGCTGTTTTTCGAGATCTTCCAGATGCCGTTTTCCTTCAGCTCCATCGGCTTGGCCAACCAGGCTGCGGACTTTGCCGAGCTGGTCATTCCCATCCTGCAGCAGAACCTGCACACCGTCGCTTTACTGTGGCTGCCATTTATGTTCTATGTCCTGGTTTATCCCTTCTTGCATTACCGCCGTCAAAACCTGCGGGAAATCCTGGCGATCTGTATTTTGTCCGTGTTTCTTTTAGCCTGCGATGTGCTGGTGTTTTACCGCAACCTGTACTTCTTCCAGGACGACCTGTCCGGAAACTTCAGGCAGCTGGGGATCTATCACGCAACCGCCCTCGATGTCTTTCGGGTGGTAAGCGGCTTTGAAGGCAGCCTGATTCACGTTGACAATACCCAGGAGCCGGAGCCACCGGTAATCAATGCCCGGGTGATGGACTTTGACTTTTTCACCCTAATCGCAAATGAAAGTGACAGTGAAATCATCACCTTGCATGAATATTTTTTAAACCGGGCACCCACCAGTACCAACCAGTATACCGGGTTATTCAAGGACAAGAATCTGATTTTCATTGTTGCGGAAGGCTTCAACGAAATTGCCATAGACCCGGTTTTAACGCCAACCCTCTACCAAATGAGCCATTCCTCCTTCATCTTTGAAAACTTCTATTCCTCGCACTTTTTAAGTACCATCGGCGGTGAGTTCCAGGCCTTGACCGGCTTGTTACCAACCCAGACGCTTTTGAACAACTGGTCGCTTTTACAGCCGATCTTTCCCTTTTCCATGGGTTTCTCCTTTGGCAATCAGGGCTATATCACCAAAAGCTTCCACAACTGGACCTACACTTACTATCACCGCAATACCAACCGTCCGACCTTAGGCTTCGGGGAAGGGGACTACATCGGCTGCGGCAATGGTCTGGAGACGATGATGGACTGCACGGTCTGGCCGCCCAGCGATGTGGAGATGATTCAGGCGATTTTCCCCTTGATTGCCGGTGACGGACAGAAGCATGCGACCTATATTCTGACGGTGTCCGGGCATGCGCCCTATTCCCAGGGCGGCAATGCCCAAACCGCGAAAAACTGGGCTTTGGTGGAAAACCTTCCTTATTCGGATGAGGTCAAGGGCTATCTTGCGGCCCAGATTGAACTGGACCGGATGCTGGAGACCCTTCTGATTCAGCTGGAAGCCAGCGGTGAGCTGGACAACACCGTCATCGCCCTGGTGGGGGACCACTATCCCTATATGATGTCCATTGACGAAATCAATGAGCTTTCCTCCTATCCCCGCGATGAGGTTTTCACAGCCAATAAAAGCGCCTTTATCCTTTATAATCCGCAGGTGGAGACGACGGTTGTGACCAAGGTCGGCAGTCAGATTGATGTTTTGCCCACACTCTTGAACCTGTTTGATATTCCCTATGATTCGCGCCTGATTCTTGGTCACGACATCTTCAGTGAAGCGGAGGGCTTGGCCATCTTCAGCAACCGCAGCTTCATCAGTGATTTGGGCACCTATGATGCCAAAAGCGGCGAGTTCACACCCGTAGAGGGTGTGGAGGTCCCGGAGGGTTATGTGGCACAAAAAAAGCAGGAGGTGGATGAGATTTTCACCGTATCCTCACTGCTGGTCAAGCACGACTACTATAAGATTCTGTTTCCGGACTACCAGATTCCCTGAGCCAGGCCAACCAACAAGGGAATGGTGATGGCACAAAGGATGGTGGAGAGGCAGATCAGCTGGGAAGAGAGCACCGTGTCCTGGTTGTAGCGTCCGGCCATCAGCGTGACGTTGATGCCAGTCGGGGCAGCGGCCACAATCAGGCTGATGAGTTTGATCATCTGCCACTTTGCCGGTAAGCTGTAAATGAAAAGCAGCCAGATTAAGGGGTAGAGCACCAGTTTGATGAAGACGACCCGGTAGTTCTCCCATTTGATAAAAAGGGTCTTCAGGTCACTGCCTGCCAGATAAACCCCCAGAATCATCATCGCCCCGGGCGCATTCATCGGTTTCAATAAGTCGATTGCGCTTTGCAGCAAAGGTGGAATCGGGATCTGCAGGAAATAAATGAACAAAGCCACCGCAACCGCCAGAAACAGCGGGTTACTCATCATGCGGCGCACGCTCATTTCTTTTTTGTTTCTGGACAGTGTCACAACCACATAGGTCCACTGAATGATGCAGCAGACGACGATGAAGGGCGCCAGAAAGAACACGGCCTCTGATCCGAATAAGGAGGAGACCAGGGGAATCCCCAGATAGCCGATGTTGCCCATGACGATGCAGACATCCTGGACCGGGTTCAGGCGAAAGACTTTCGCCAGCACCATCGGCAGCACATGCACGGCAATGCCCAAAAGAAAACACAGGCCCAAGAGCCTGGCCTTGGCAGGATCAAAGGGCTCCTTGTAGGCATCAATGATGACTAACGGCCCCACCACATAAAGCAATATATTGCCTAATTCCTTGGCGCCCTGGCTGCCAAAGAATTTCTTCTTGCATAAAACCCACCCGATGATCATGATGGATAACAGCAGGAAAATCTGGCGGGCGGTAATCAAAAGCAGGTTCATGATTTTTGTACAAACTTCTTGATCAAAGTCTGTTTGTCTTCATCAGAAAATTTCAAAATCTCTTTGCGGTAGACATCAAAACCGCCAATCGCGGCGATTGCCTCTTCGCTCTTTTTCAAATAATCCGGACTGACTGTACTCAGAAAGCGCACCTGCGCCAGGGACATACCGTCCGTATCATCCCCGAAAACCTTGTCCTTATAGAACTGTTGTATAGCATCTTCGCGGTTGGAAAGCAGGTATTCCTTGATAATGTCAGACTCATCGATTTCCAAGAGCTTCATAATCAGAAAAGCGCCAAAGCCGGTGCGGTCCTTGCCGGCTGAGCAGTGAAAGTAGAAGTTGGTGTATTCAGGATCAATCAGATACTGCAATAACTGAGCATAGGTTTGTTGGGCCTTGGGCTCCGTGACAAAGCGCCCGTAGAGCTCTGACATAAAGTTATGGGCATCCTCTCCCATATCGACCAGCTTGCGCTGCACACCCGGCACCGACATGTTGTGGGCCAGCGACGGGAAAGGGGTCATGTGGATGTGTTTTACGTGGTTCAGGGATTGATCGGGCTGGTGCTTGACCTCTTCGAAGGAGCGCAGGTCAATGACCAGGGAGATTTGATATTGGTCCTCCAGGGTCTTTTTATCCTCTTGACTCAAGGCATGCAGGGCACCGCCGCGAAACAGGCGGTTGGCCTCGAGTTTGCCATAGGGGGTTTGATAGGGGGCAATGGCCCGGAAATTCATTACAGACTTCATGGATTTACTTCCTCTCAATAGTCTCTATTATAGCGCAACTAAAAAAGGACGGATAGACAATCTGACCGCAAGCTGAAAAGAATTAAGGAAGAAATAAGGAATTTCCAAAAAACCGTAAAACAGTTTTGAATGATTTGGGATAAAGAAGGAATTAGTACTAAAACATCGATTATTTCCAGATTTTACCAATAAAGCTTAAAAAAACTATAAATCGCGTTAAAAAAATTCATTTTTATCTAAATTCCAGCTGGTTTTTTATGATAGACTGGATTTATTAATAAGAAGGAAAGGAGTTTTGTTTAATGGGAAAAAGAACGAAATTAGGCCTGAGCATACTGGTTTTGACCATCAGCCTGTTTTTAAGTTTCAAAAACCCGAGCTCAATCAAGGCGGATCCGGGCAATGCCCGCATTGATGTTACCTACAACATCACCGCAGGTTATTCACAAAATATCAATGTTGTTCCCCTGGGAGAGCGCTTTGAAGCACAAATCAATGTGAGTGGCTTTGAACAGGATGAATACTGGCTGGCCGATGCGGTTGTCATCTTTGACAAAGACACCCCAAATGAAATTACGATCAATCTGCTGGAAGATTCCAGCCTGCCAATGAATGAGCAGTATCTTTACACTTTGGTGGATGTTGGTTCCGGAAGCCATCCCTTGAATGGTTCGCCGATTACCTATGCCCAATGGGTTGATTCTTTACCGAATCACCAATTGGCAGTAGGCAATTCAAACGGTTTTCCGCTGACGGTGAATGTTGCTGTCGATGACTCAGCGCTTAAAGGGGGACATACGGTCACCGTCGGGTTTGTCCGCAATGACCAAACGGAGAATTCCCTGATGGGCGTTGGTGACTGGGAAGACATCTATTCTGATCCTACGACCATCTATTTCATCAATGGTGGGATCTATTTCCCAATCCCGTTTGAAATGACCTTGGGTGAGGAATATCAGGATATCGATATGATTGTGTTCCAACTGCCGGCCAGCGCAATTGCCGGCCAACCGAGCTATTTCCGCACCGATTTACTGTTCTATGTTGATGAAGAACTAATTGATCCGACCTCTGATACCTGGAATATCAAGGTGGACGATGGTACTGGCAATGGGTATGTTGCCTATGGAGACTGGATTGACAGCCTGGTAGCTGCCAACGGCGGCTTCGCGATTGGCAATGGCAGTCTGAAGATTTCCATCCAGCCCAAAGCGGGTGACACCTCACTGGTGGGTGACCATACCTTGTATATCTTTGCCGTCAAACCGTCAGAATTCTATGACTATTCTGATCAAACGACCTCTGCAGGTGCCTGGTACAACTGGTTCCCCTCAGCGGGTATAGGAGGTTATTCCGAGTTTACCGTTGTTGCCCCGGCTGCTCCAGCCGCTTTGGCCCCGGCTGCTCCGGCTACCGGCACGGTTGGCATGGACCTGATTCCGGCTGCCCTGGCTTTGTTGGCATTGGCTGTGGTCTATAAACGCTGCAAGGACTAAGAAAAATAAAAGGCTTCCGCAAGGAAGTCTTTTTTTCTCTCCCGTTATGAAAAGGCTTTCATTCAAACCGCTGATATAGTACAATTAAGACAAGGAAAAGGATTTGTTTTGCGTACGGTTCATTAAGAAAGGAAGGCCCCAACTATGTTAAAGAGATGCATTGTATCGCATGGATTGTTGGCGAAAGGAATGGTGGATACGCTCACCTTGTTTTTGGGTGAACACCAGCCTTACGATTATTTCTGCGCGTTTACCGGAGATAATACGGATTTTGTGCAGCAGATTGAAGACTACATCAATACCGCTGCCCCCAATGACATCATCCTGTTTTTCACCGACATTTTGGGGGGAAGCGTAAACAAGGAAATCTCCAAATTCCTCTATATGCCCAATATTTACATTCTGTCCGGTTTCAATTTCCCGATGCTTTTGCAGTTTGCGGCCCTGCAGGATACGGTGGACGCGATTCAGCTGCGTCTATTGACCTCCTGCGCGAAAGAGAGCATCGTTTACGTAAACGATTTCGAAAACGCCAGAAATTCAACCTGAAGCCAAAGAAAGCGATCCGAAAGGGTCGCTTTTCAATTTGGCAGTTGTGCTATCATATAGGTAGTTTTGGAGGTCTTTATGAGCAATCCTTTTACTCCGGCATTCGGCTTTCCCCCGGCGATTCTCGCCGGTCGGGATGAAATCATAACCAGTTTTCTGATTGCCCTCAACAATCCCGGGGATCCCTATCGGGCGGTGTTGTTTTCCGGGGTCCGCGGTATTGGCAAGACCGCGCTTTTGACAAAGCTTTGTGAACAAGCCCAATTGCGCGGTTGGATCAGCGTCTCAGTACTGGCCAGAAAGGACATGCTGAAAGAGATGATGGAACAGCTGGAGATGAAGGCGGAGGAATTTCTGCCGGCAGCCAAGCGGGTGCGGCTCACCGGTGCCAGCGTATCCTCCCTCGGTGGGGTAACCTGGCAGAATGTTCCATCAGCAGTCAAGACCTGGCGCACGGACCTGGAAAAACTCTTGAAGGTGCTCAAGCGCAAGAACATCGGGGTGCTCTTTACCATTGATGAGGTGGACCCCAAAATCGAAGACCTCACCTACTTTATCGGAACTTACCAGCTTTTAATCAGAGACGGCTATCCCCTGGCTTTGCTGATGGCCGGCTTGCCCAATAAAACCAGGAGCCTTTTGAATCACGACTCCATCGATTTTGCCCGCAAGGCACTCTTGATAAAACTCAAACCGCTCAAGGTAGCCGAGGTCAAGGTGCTTATGAGCGATATGTTTGCCAAAGAAGGAAAAACCATCGAAGAAGCCGCCCTGGCACGCCTGGCGGCTGCCAGTGACGGCTATCCGTTTTTGATACAGATGCTGGGCTATCATGTCTTTGAAGCTTCCAAAGGGTCAGAAATCACCTTTGAAGAAGTCGAAGAAGGCATCAAGAATGCCGCATCTTTTATTGAAACAACCGTGCTGGAGGCAACTTTGGCGGACCTGTCTGACAAAGATATCAGCTTCTTGAAGGCAATGCTCAAAGACCCGGAAGACAGCCTGATGGCGGATATTGCCAAGCGCTTGAAGGTGACGCCTTCCTATGCCCATCAATACAAGACCCGCCTGATTGACCAGGGCGTTATTGAGGGCGCCGGACGCGGCAAGGTGACCTTTGCGATGCCTTTGCTGAAACAGTTGATGAAGGAGCACTTTGATGGCGATTCAGCGCTGTGAGTGGGCGCATGGCAGTCAAGCCATGCTGGACTACCATGACCATGTATGGGGAGTCCCGGTCCATGATGACAGGACTTTGTTCGAGTTTTTGATTTTGGAAGGCTTTCAAGCCGGATTGTCCTGGTCCACCATTTTAAACAAACAGGAGAATTTCCGCAAAGCCTTTGACAACTGGGATATAGAAAAAGTTGCCCACTATGATGAAGGGAAAATCAGCTCCTTATTGCAGGATCCCGGCATTGTCCGCAACCGCCTGAAAATCAAGGCGGCCATCACGAATGCCCAAGGGGTCTTAAACATCCAAAAAGAGGGAAGCACCTTTGATCAATGGCTGTGGGCCTATACCGGCTTTAAAACCATTGTGCATAAGGCGGCGAAGTTTTCGGATCTGCCCACGCATGACGAATTATCTGATATGATATCCAGGGATTTAAAAAAACGGGGCTTCCGCTTTGTCGGGACGACCATTATTTATTCCTTTCTGCAGGCGGTCGGCATCATCAACGACCACTTGACAAGCTGCTATCGCTATAAGGAGATTAACCATGAGCATTGATACGGTCAGAGCCTATTTGAAAACCTACGGTCTGGATCAAAACATCATTGAACTAAGTGAATCCAGTGCCACCGTCGATCTGGCTGCCAAGGCTTTGGGCACCAAACCCCAGCGCATCGCCAAGACCCTCTCTTTAAAGGGAAAAGAAGGGGCCTTTGTGGTGGTGGTTGCCGGTGATGCCAGAATCGACAACCACAAGTTCAAGGATACCTTCCAGCTAAAGGCGAAAATGCTGAATCCTGACGAGGTGCTGGAGTTTACCACCCACCCGGTGGGCGGTGTCTGTCCCTTCGCTTTGCCAGAGGGGGTGGATGTCTATTTGGATGAGTCCCTCAAGCGCTTTGAGACTGTCTTTCCGGCTTGCGGCAGCGGCAACAGTGCGATTGAATTGACGCTACCACAACTGGAAAACGCCAGCCGGGCCAAGGGCTGGGTGGATGTCTGCCAGCTGCCAATCTAAAAACCGCAAATGCGGTTTTTGTTTATTCTTCTTTGCGATTCTCTTTTAACAAGTCAATAATATCCCGCAGATTATAGACAACCCGGTATACATGCTTGGTGATGGTCTTGGTGGGCGGCAGGCTGTCGACGACCATAACCGGGATGCCACCAGAGGCAACAGCCGCGCGGATGCCATTATGGGAGTCTTCCAGGATCAGGCATTCTTCTATCGGTACTTTAAGCTTAGCCGCTGCTTTCAAGAAGATCTCCGGGTGGGGTTTATAGTTGACGATATCATCGCCGGTTATCATCAGGGTAAAGGGGTTCTTGTCTTTGCAAAGGGCAAACTCGCGCTCAATGCGAAATACCGGGGAAGAGGTTGCCAGGATATTGGGCATTTGGATTTTTTTCAGATAATCCCACAAGTCCCAAAAGCCGTCTTTGATGGGGATGCCTTTTTCAGCAATCCGCCGGTCCAGCTCCTGCCGGCGCCAGAGACTGGCGGCCTCTGCCTCTTTGGGGTCATCAAAATACGCAGAAAGAATGCTGTCCCAGGTGTTTTTGCGCTTTTTGCCACCGCCGCCAAAGACGGTATAGATCTTCCGGTAGTCAAAACGGATGCCATATTTTTCTTCCAGCCAGCTCCAGCTGGCATAGGGCAGGCTCTCGGAGTCCAGGACGACTCCATCCAAATCAAAGATGACGGCTGATATTTTCATGGTTTTTCCTCGGTTCTATTTTAGCGCAATGTTCATTTTTCGGTAAGAAAAATTGCGCAGGTGGCTATTCACACCGCTTTTTGAAACCCGTGCTATACTGGAGAAAAAGGGAGGACATCATGAACGAAACCTTAAAAACCATTCACGCGCGCTGCGCCTGCCGCCGCTACAGTGACAAGCCGGTCGAACGCGAAAAAATCGACGAGATTCTCAAGGCTGCCCTGGCAGCGCCATCGGGGCTCAACAAGCAGGGCTGGCGCATCATCGCCATCATCAACAAGGAACTCATGGCAGATCTGGAGGCGGAGGAGATGCGCTTATTAAAGGCGGGAGACCCAGCTGGCTATCAGCGGATTTTGTCCCGGGGCGGCGTCGCTTTCTACAATGCGCCTGTCATGTTTTTGATTGTCTCGGACAAACAATCCACCTATTGGCCGATGGACTGTGCCATTGTTGCCCAAAACATCGCCCTGGCAGCAACCTCTTTGGGACTGGGCAATGTCATCTGCGCGATGAGCTCAATGATCTTTGCGGGCGATAAGAAAGAAGAATTCATACGTCGCTGTGAGGTGCCGGAAGGATTCAGCTATGCGCTATCAGTGCTGGCTGGCTACGCAGATATGGATTCAAAAGCCCATGAAATCGATCCTGACAAAGCGGTTGTCCTTGCTTAAGGCAGGGCAAAGATGATATTATAAAGCCAAAGTTTTCCCAATAGGGTTTTTATATTTTTAGGAGGTTGCATGGCAACAAAATACATCTTTGTGACAGGCGGTGTCGTTTCTGGATTGGGGAAAGGCATCACTGCCTCTTCTTTAGGTCGTCTGCTGAAAGCCAGGGGCTATCAGGTGACGATGCAGAAATTCGATCCCTACATCAATGTGGACCCCGGTACGATGAATCCGATTCAGCACGGGGAGGTCTTTGTGACCGATGACGGGATTGAGACCGATTTGGATTTAGGACACTATGAGCGCTTTATCGACGAGAGCCTGACTGCCAACTCCAACTTCACAACCGGGAAAATTTATTCCAGTATCCTTAACAAGGAACGCCATGGGGACTATGGCGGGCGCACGGTCCAGGTGGTGCCCCATGTGACCAACGAAATCAAATCCTGCTTCTACCAGGGCAATGGTGAGGACGGGATTGTCATTATTGAAATCGGCGGCACGGTCGGTGATATTGAATCCGAGCCTTACATTGAAGCGATGCGCCAGTTTCAGCACGAGGTGGGCCATGAGAACTGCATGATCATTCTGGTGACCTTAATCGTCTATCTGAAGTCTTCGCATGAACTCAAGACCAAACCGACCCAGAACAGTGTCAAGAACCTGCAGTCGATGGGCGTGCAGGCAGACATTCTGGTCTGCCGCAGCGACCAGCCCCTGGATGATGAAATCCGTGACAAGCTGTCGCTTTTCTGCAATGTAAAAAAATCGCGGGTCATTGAAAATCTGGACTGCGATATCATTTATGAAATCGTCATGCGCATGGAGAAGGAGCACCTGGCCCAGGAAGTCTGCGAAATTTTGCAGCTGCCCTGCCCGGTACCGGATTTGAAGGACTGGGAAGAGATGCTGGTGGCCTGGAAGAACCCCAAGCACCATGTCACGGTTGCCCTGGTGGGCAAGTATGTGGCTTTGCATGACGCTTACCTGTCGGTGGCGGAAGCGCTGCGCCATGGCGGGGTTGCCAACTATGCGGAGGTGGAAATCCGCTGGATTGATTCGGAGAAAGTCGATGATTCCAATGCCGGAAGGTATTATGCCGATGTCGATGCCATCATCGTCCCGGGCGGCTATGGCGCCCGCGGGATTGAGGGCATGATTTCCACTGCCAAGTATGCGCGGGAACACCTGATTCCCTATCTGGGCATCTGTTTTGGCATGCAGATGATGGTGATTGAATTTGCCCGCCATGTCTGCAAAATGCCCAGTGCCAATTCCTTGGAACTTGATCCGGGAACCCCGTATCCGGTGATTTACATCATGCCGGACCAAGAAGGGGTGGTCAACCTCGGTAATACCCAGCGTTTGGGTAAATATGAATGTCATTTGGTGGAAGGAACGAAAGCTTACGAAGCGTACGGAACGACGCCTGTTTGGGAGAGACACCGTCACCGTTACGAAGTCAACAATGAGTACCGCGAAGCCCTGATTAAGCGGGGACTGGTGGTCTCCGGAACCTCTCCGGACGGTCACATTGTGGAAATGGCGGAGATTTCCGGGCATCCCTGGATGGTTGGCACCCAGGCCCACCCGGAATTCAAATCGCGGCCCAACAAACCGCATCCGCTCTACCGCAGCTTCATTGAAGCGGCAATCAAGGCGCGCAGTACGAAGTTTTCCAATTTCTATCACTTCGATTACTGATGACAGTAATTCCCGCAAAGCAGATTCTGATACGCACACCCCAGCCCAATTGGTGGTTCTCCACGGATTTTAATGTGAATCTGTACCGGGGCTGCACGCACGGCTGCATCTATTGCGACAGCCGCAGTGTCTGCTATGGCGACCCGGATTTTGATACCATCAAAGTCAAGGAAAATGCGCTGGAAATCCTGACCCTGCAGATGCGCAAGAAGCGCGTCAAGGGGGTCATTATGACCGGTGCCATGTCTGATCCCTATAATCCCCTGGAAAAAAAGCTGCAGCTGACCAAAGGTCTTTTGGAACTCTGTGATTTTTACCGCTATGGCATCGCCATCACCACCAAGAGCGACCTGGTCATCCGGGATTTGGAACTTTTGACCTCCATCAGCAAGCACTCACCGGTTTTGGTGATGTTTTCCTTAAGCACGGTGGATGAGAGTCTGTCCTCTTGGATTGAACCGAAGGCCCCCAGCCCGGCAAGGCGGTTATTGGCAATGCAGAAGCTGCAGGAAGCGGGGATCTTTACTGGAGTGCTGCTGATGCCGGTTTTGCCGTTTCTTGAAGACAAGCCCCAGCAGATCAGGGACCTGGTTGCCCTTTGCGGCCAACATGGTGCGAAGTTTATCTATCCCTGGTTTGGCGTGACGATGCGGGAGGGAAACCGCGAGTACTTTTTGAAAAAACTCAAGCGGCGTGATCCGGAGATGGCAAAGCGCTACCAGCACCGCTTCGGCAACAGCTACTTCTGCAGCATTTCCCGTCCGGATCAGATGATGGAATTGTTCAAGAGCGAATGCGCCCGCTACGGTATCCTGAATCAGATGCAGCAGATTGTCAAAGCCTACAAAAAACCCAAGGAGAGCCCCAAAAGCAAGCAATTGGATATCTTTGATTATTCACTGGATGGATGAGCAGGCAGAAGGCCTGCTTTTTGTTTGTGATAAAGGATGTGGGATATTTATATTTGGCGGATT
>JAISTR010000039.1 GCA_031272515.1 Erysipelotrichaceae bacterium
TCAAAGTTCGTGGTCAAGAAGGCTGCGGAACGCGGCCTGGGCGAGACGACCGCCTCTGTTGGCAGCGCCCCCAAGGGAGCGCGGGTTGGCATTCATGCCATCCCTGCCGATAAGCGGTCGCCGGGGACCCCTGAAGCCCAAGGCTTTAGCCTTGGGTAGTTCACACCCAAGAAGACCCCCAAAAAGCAATACACCAATCAAAATCTTTTTCATTGTCGCTCTCTTTTATTTGTATTTCGCATACACATCCAGATAGGGGTAGGGAATTCCGAAGAGTTCATCCCAGCTAAAGCCTGAACTTTCCAGCATCCACCCGATGGCGTCCTCTACTATCTTGCCATAATGAGAGTCGCATTGGGGGATATCGGATGGATTGACATTCACTGGTGCAGGGTCCGGATAAAAATAGATACAGGCATTTACAGTTTTTCCGTCCTGATCCAGGATGGAAAAGGTAACCTCGGGCGGGTTCAGCATGAAATCGTAATCATAGCCATCCACATCCTCAAAGAGGATGTGGGCGAACTTGCCGGTCGGATAGTTGAAGTGCAGCCAAATCACCTCAGTGTCATAGTCATCCCCCAGAATCATAAAATTGTAGGAGAAATAAAAGCCGCGCTCCAGTAATGAATCAATGATGTTGAGGATTGCCTGCTTATCGCTTTCACTGATGGTGTCCACCAGGTAATCAAAATAGTCCTGGACATAGTCCTTTTGCTTGGAGACCTGCGCCAAGGTGACCCCGGCATTCTCTAAAAGCGGCGCTACCACATCTTTCTGAAAGGCGGTGATGATTTCTACCTGCTCTTCACTACACTCTTTTCCGGTCTGAAAAATGTAGCCGTTCAGGTTTCCGGAGTGGTTGATATAGCAGGCTGAGATGAACTGTAGTTGCGGGGAATAGAAATAGACGCCCACATCCTGATTCTCGCCTGAAAGCAGGTCCTGCATATACACCAGCGTGTAATTTTGATAGGCGGTATCGGCGGGACTGACTACGTTCAAGAGATGCCCGAAATAGATGTCAAAATAAAACGAATAGTAGTAGCCGGTGCTTTCATCCACCTTGCCAAATGAACTGATTCCATTGAATTCAAAGCCATGATCCAGCAGGGTCAAAACGACTTCCATGGTAGTGGAGGTGTCTTCTTCAATTTCTTTTTGACTCGCACCAAAACTGCTGGGTGTTTCCTTCTTTTGACTGCAGCCTGCTAGACTTGTCAAAAACAGCAGGGCGATCAGGATTTTTTTCATTGCTCTTCTCCTTGTTCCGTTTTCATTATAGCTGAGTTTTTGCGCAAACCACAAAAAAAGCGAACGGTTTGTCCGTTCGCTTTCATCTTATCATCTATCTTAATACATGCCCGGATTCGGCATAGCCGGAGCCGGTTCTTCCTTGGGAATCTCAACCACCGCGGCCTCAGTCGTCAATAACAGCGCGGAGATGCTCGCCGCATTGCGAATCGCATGGCGGGTCACCTTGGTCGGATCGACGATGCCGGCTTCAAACATATCCACCCAGCGGCCGACCTTTGCATCAAAGCCGAAGTTGGGTTTGGCTTCCTTTTGCAGCTTGATAATCTCATCGCCGTCATGGCCGGCATTCTCAGCAATTTGCCAGATTGGCGCCAACAGCGAATCCAGAACCACACGGTAGCCCTTGTAGACATCGATGATGTCGTTTTTCAGGACGCCTTCCAGTTCCTTGTATACCTCTACCAGAACCGAACCGCCGCCGGTGACGATGCCTTCGGCAACTGCCGCCTTGGTGGCATTGAGGGCATCCTCGATGCGCAACTTCTTCTCAGCCAGTTCGCTTTCCGTAGCCGCCCCGACTTTGACAATCGCGACGCCATTGTCCAGCTTGGCCAAGCGTTCCTGCAGATTCTTCTTGTCATAGGAGGAAGTGCTTTGTTCGATTTGGGCACTGATTTCCTTCTTGCGTACATCAATGTCCTTTTTGTCAGCAGCACCATCGATGATGGTGGTGTTGTCCTTGGTAATCACGACCTTCTTGGCAGAGCCCAAATCCTCATAGGTCGCATCCTTGAGTTCCAGACCCAGGTCCTTCGAGATGAAGTTCGCCTTGGTGATGATGGCGATATCCTCCAGCAGCGCCTTTTGGTTGTCACCGAAGCCCGGGGCTTTGGTGGCGACCACATTGAAGGTTCCTCTGAGTTTATTCAGGATGATGGTGCTGGTAACATCATTGTCCAGGTCATCCGCAATAATCAAGAGCGACTTGTGCTGCTCGACGATCTTCTCCAAAACCGGCAGGATATCCTGAATGGTGCTGACCTTCTGGTTGGTAACCAGGATAGCCGGATCATCCAGGGTGATGCTCATCTTCGCACGGTCGGAGACCATATAGGGAGAGATGTAGCCCTTGTCATACTGCAGGCCTTCCACGACCTCCAGTTCGGTTTCAAAGCCTTTGGACTCATCTACGTTGATGACGCCGTCATTGCCGACCTTTTCCATCGCCTGGGCAATGATCTTGCCGATGGAGGCATCCTGTGCCGAGATGGAAGCGACATTTTCAATTTGGGCATTGGTCTTCACTTCTTTGGATTTCTCCAGAATCTTGTCGGTGACCTTCTTGGCCGCAAACTCGATGCCCTCACGCATCAAGACCGGATTGGCTCCCTTGTCGATGGCCTTCATGCCGCTTTGAATCATGGCTTGGGCCAAGAGGGTGGCGGTAGTGGTGCCATCCCCGGCGGCATCGTTGGTCTTGTTGGCGACCTCGTACACCAGTTTGGCACCCAGGTTTTCGTATTTGTCTTCCAGTTCAATTTCCTTGGCGATGGTGACACCGTCATTGGTAATCAGCGGTGAGCCATAGCTCTTTTCCAGTACTACATTGCGGCCTTTGGGGCCCAGGGTCACTTTGACGGTATCCGCCAAAGTATCTACACCCTTGAGAATTTTCTCTCTGGCATCACTGCCGAATTTCAGTTCTTTTGCCATATGTTCCTCCTTTATTTTACGATTGCTAAGATATTATCTTCCGAAACGATCAGGTACGTCTTGTCATTGACCTTGATTTCCGTCGTGGAATACTCTTTGTAGACGACACGGTCATCCACCTTCACTTGCATCGGAACCAGCTTACCGTCCACTTCCTTGCCCTTGCCAACTGCCAGCACCTTCGCGATGTTGGGCTTGTCTTTGGAATTGTCCGAAAGAATGATGCCACTTGCGGTTTTCTTTTCTGCTTCTTCTTTTTCTAATAAAACATTGTTGTGAAGCGGTTCAAACATAATTACCTCCTTATTGGCACTCAACAACTTTGAGTGCTAATACTATTATATCGGTTTTGTATGGGCTGTCAATAGAAATGATTGTGAAGAGGGGAAGAATTGATACTTCCTGGTTTGTGCAGTCTGTGCTTTTTTGCTGAGTATAAAAAAAGAACCGATGAAGCGGTTCTTTAGGTAGCCGATAACCGTAGGATTATAATTCCTGTCAGGGGGGGCAAGACGAGGATTCAGCTACAATTAAATAGTACCCTTTACCGGTTTTAAAATCAATAAAGAAAACATTAAACTTTCATGTGAATTTCCACGAAAAAAACGGAATAAATTACGCCTGAAAGCGGTTAAAAAAACACCGGGAACCCGATGTTTTCGTTTTTTTGGTGACCTGTCAGGGACTCGAACCCTGGACCCACTGATTAAGAGTCAGTTGCTCTACCAACTGAGCTAACAAGTCAAGTGCCTACTTATAATAGCATGTCAAAAGCGTAATTTCAACCGCTTTAAAGACCGTTTTCCTTCGCTTGCTTCGCTTTCAGGTTTTGGTGGTACTGCCAGCCATTGTAGTTGAAATCCTTTTTTGAAGCGGGTTTAAACTTACTGCAGCACCAGGTCTTTTGGACAAAGGAAGATTTAAAGGTGCGCTCACTTAGTGACCACTCGCGAAACAGCGAGGGTTTGTCCACAATGCGCTTTTTGCCAGGCCAGTCCCGAAAGCAGCGCAGCTGTCCGAATTCGCTGCCACCGCCAAAGGGATGGTAGTGCGCATATTTGCAGGCAAGGCAGCAGTGCAAAGAGGCACTCTTTGGTAACAGGCGCTCGATTTTGCATAACAGCAATTCGGCACTCTCTGCTTCGCTGTTGTATTGCTTCTCTTTAAAGACAAGAATTCCCTGCCAGGACTGCTTTTGTTCATCCGCAATCAGTCTAAAGGGACATAGCGTGACCTCTTTTCTTTCGCGCACAGCCAGTGTCATCTGTAAAGAAAAGACGCCCATCAAATCCCCGTATTGGTTCACCTCAAAGGTGCCATCAAAGATTTGATGGAAGGCGTTTGTGTCAGCTTGATTCCCCTCCAGCTGCAAAGTCCCCCGGTTATGCGCATCGATATCCGCCAGCTGGAAGTTCTCCCCCGAAAAGCTATGACCCCGTAAGACAGAGGAAAAATAGCGGCCGCAGCTTTGGGTAACAGTTTGATCTGTTCCATAGGCGTCGCTGTAGCTCAGCTGCCAGCTTTCAAACCGGTCATCCGGCTTGGAATCATACATGGCTTTCTGTTTCATTTCCGCAGCCATTTCTGTTGCCTTTTTGGAAATGGATTGATTGGAATCCGACATCATATGGAGAATAATATCGGCCGGGGTATGCCTGTTTTGTAAGACCATTGACTTTACTACATAATCGCTGTCATTGGCAAGCTGATAAAAAAGCGGAGCGGTCAGCTTTGGATGACAGGCTATGGCAATGCGGACAAACTGGACCGGGTCCTTGCTTAGGTCTTCCATGATTTTTTCGGGAATGGTTTTATTGCGTGCGACCCAAGAGCGGCAGTAAGCATCCCCCTTTAAAATGATTTGTTGCCAATCGCTCAGGTCAGCCTCTTGTCTGATCGTCTTTTGCAGCGCTGCTCTATCCTGGTTTTGCGTCCAGCGCAAAAATTCTTCAGCGTGAATCATAGGACCGGGTTTTTGCCGGGGTGCTTTTTCCCCACTTTTGGGGAAAGTCGTGATTTTCTAGGAGGGCTGTATCAAAGAATTCCCGGACGAGTCTATTTATGATGCTTTTTTGAAAGAAAAGGCCAGAGCGTACCCAGAGTTCCCCCGGCGGGCTGAACACCTTGTCCATATATTCCCTGTCACTGTAGCCACTCAAGAGCAGATCCCGCAGGTTTTTCTCATCCAAAGTCAAACTGAAACCACCGTCTTTGGCAGCAAGATGCAAGACGGAAACAGGACACTGGGGTTCTTTGGGAGCCGGGTTATCGTAAGAAAAGCCCTCATAGTAAAGGGACAGAGAGCCTTTTTGACTTTGAATTTTCTCTATTGCATCCTGTACATCCTGATAAACAGGCCACAGGATCTCCTGGACAAGTTTTCCCTGTTGATCAAACATTCGTAAACGGCGCAGCAGGTTGCCATGATCGACCACCACAAACTCATACAAGGGTTCCAGCTTGCTTTTCGCTAATATCTCCCTGGTGTCATCCTTTTTTGCATCCGCACTGACATAAACCAGGACTTTGTATTCACTGTATTGTTTTTCCTCGATTTCTTCATAGAAGGGGTTGTAGTTGTTTTCTATTCTGACATTATGAAATACATGGTCCCAGCCGGCTGTTTTTGCATTATGAATGTCATAGTCATAATAGAGGAGCTGGCCAAAGCTGTTGGGCTTCAAATAAAAGGTGGTATGCAACAACTTGCTTAAATGCGATACAACCTGACTGTAATTCAGGGTTTTGCTGCCATACAGGCGCACATATTCCATAAAAAACCCCCTCTTTATAAAATCAGTATAGCAGATTCTACAAGCGAGGGGGTCCTGTTATTAATCGTGGCTGTTGCGGCTGTCCTGCAGCACTTCCTGAATGCGGGAAATCGTAATGCCGGGGTCTATGCTGGCGGGATGCTGGCAGGTCAGCCAGGAGGCCGCCAGGGCGTAGTCCAGGGCTTTCTCCGGGCTTTGCTGGTTGAGCACCCCATAGAGGAAACCGGCAGTGAAGGCATCGCCTGCTCCCGAGGAATTGATGACCTTATGCAAAGGCAGGGCAGCTTTGAAGAGCTTGTAGGAACCGCTTTGATAGTAGGCACCGGATTCACCCAGGGTAATCAGCACCTCCTTGACACCCCGGTCCAGAATATTCTGGGCGAAGCGCTCAGGGGCGATGGCGAGATCCGGATCAATGCCGGTAATGGCAGCCGCCTCATATAGATTCATCTTTAAGAAATGGTAGTAGGGCAGGTTGCTGCGGTAGGAATCCGCTGCCGTCAGGGAGGCGACATCGGAGTAAATCGGAATATGGGGGAAGGTGTCGTGCAGCCAGCGCACAACCCCGGGCACCGCTTCCGCGGTCATGACAATTGCCTGGGCATTGGCAATCAGATGGGCGCGTTCTTCATAGAACTCGATGGTTTGCTGCGCTTGGATCTGGGCTGCGGTGAGGTCCGCCACCTGGTCGCCGTTTTGGTCCACCAGACACAGATAGGTGGCGGTTGGCAGGTCATTGATGACCTTTACCCCGCTGATATCCATGCCGGCTTTCTGACAGTCGTTTAACAGCTGGTGGCCGAAGGTATCATCACCCACCACCGACAAAAACTTGACACCAAAGCCCAGTCTGGCAAGGTTCTCGGCGATATTGCGGGCAGCACCACCGGAGGCAATCTTCACGTTTCCGTCCGGGTTTTTGGAATGCGAGAGAATCGGTCCGCCATAGAAGCCAAACACATCCATAATCGCAACCCCCAGCACGACCGCATACTTCTCGCTGATGACATAGCCCTTGCCGGCAATGTAGCCCTGGCGCATGATGCTGGCGATGTGCACGGCAACCGTGGAGCGTGAAATGCCCAGCATACCGGCAATTTCCTCGTGGCTGATCATCGGATTTTTCTGAATGAGGGTAAAGATCTCCCGTTCTCTGTCTGTCATAGGCACTCCTTCTAAACAAACGTTTATTTAACTAAATGATTACTTACAATCTATCATCCTTTCCGGAGCTTGTCAAATCCATTGACAAGGCATGGTTTCGGTGATATTATAAGTTTGCACTTAATAAATAAAGAAAAGTTTAGAAAGAGAGGTACGACACATGTCTGACTTGAAAGCTTATATGGATTATAGCCCGGAGGTGGCGGCTGCCTTAGCCGAGCACCGTCCCATCGTGGCCTTGGAGAGCCTGATTATCGCCAATCCCAACCGCCCGCAGTATTCAATCGACCGGGCCAAGCGCTATAACGAAATTCTCAAAAGCAAAGGGGTCACCCCGGCTACCATTGCGATTCTCAAGGGCCGCATCAAGATCGGCCTGAGTGATGAAGAGGTTAGCTACCTTGCCCATAACGGTGCCTCAAAGACCACCCGCCGCGATGTACCGGCGGCACTGGCCATGGGCTTGGACGGGGCCACCACCGTGACCTCGACGATGATGTTTGCGGATCTCGCCAACATCCGGGTCTTTGCGACCGGCGGCATCGGCGGTGTGCACCGCGGTGCCCAGGAGACCTTCGACATCTCCACCGACCTGCAGGAGCTCTCCCGCACCTCGGTCTGTGTGGTCGGGTCCGGCTGCAAGTCCATCCTCGACCAGGCCTTGACCCTGGAAGTATTGGAGACCATGGGGGTGCCGGTACTGGGCTATCACACCGATGTCTTCCCGAGTTTCTTCTGTATTGAATCGCCCTACAAGGTCGACTACCGCATCGATGATGATGAGGTCATCGGCAAGATGCTGCAAGCGAAAAAAGCGATTGGACAAAAGGGTGGCATTCTCTTGTGCAATCCCTGCCCGAAACAATATGCCCTCAACTACAATGAGATGGAAAAGGAAATCAATGCTGCCTGCAAAGCAGCCAGCAGCCAGGGCATTCATGGCAAAGCCTTGACACCGTTTTTGTTGGACTGGATTGAAAACAAGACCGAAGGCAAGAGTCAAAAGGCCAACTATGAGCTGATTATCCACAATGTGGAAGTGGCTGCTGACATTGCCATAGCGGCCGCCAAGTATATCTACTAAAATCAGTTTTTACAAAATGCAAACAAAAGCGGATAGTGTATAAAAATCTTATACACTATCCTTTTTTTATTGGCTTTGTGTTTAGAATTTCCGGATTTTTGCCCCGACAAAGACCCGTTTTTTCACATAATTTTTTAGGGAGCTTTGCAACCGGTTACAAACAGTGTATAAACACAAAATCTCCTTGCATTTTTTTGACTTTGACAGCGCTTTTCAGACTCTTTATAGTAGGGTCGGAAAGAAGTGATACTTATGGACGAAAACAAGATCGAAAATCTGGCCATGACCATCATCGCCTTCGGTGGAGATGCCCGCTCACTCGCCTTTGACGCCCTCGCAAGCGCCAAAAGCGGGAACAAAGCGGAGTGTCTGGAAAAACTGCACAAAGCCCAGGAAAGCATCAAGATGGCACACAAAGCCCAGCTGGAGCTTTTGAGCATGGAAGCCAGAGGGGAGTCCGGGGAGGTCAAGTACCTGATGGTACATGCCCAGGACCACCTGATGAACGCCATGCTGGCGGTGGACTTGATTGAACAGATGGCTGATTTGTTTTTCGCAAAGGAGGAAACAGCTTGAAAGTTATGTTGGTTTGTGCCGGTGGTGCTTCCACCAGTATTCTGATGAAGAAGATGGAGAAGTGGGCTGCCGACAATGGAGTGGACTTGGAAGTAAAGGCCTATGGTGTATCCGCCTATGAGGAAGCCTGGAAGGGCTACGATGTCATTTTGACCGGCCCGCAGATTGCCTACAAGGTCAAGGAAATAACTTCCAAAGTCAGCATTCCTGTTGCCCAGATGGCGCCGATGGACTACGCCTTGGGCAATGCTGAGAACATCATGAAACAAGTCCAAAGCCTGCTCAAGTAGCACAAGGAGGAACCAATGACTACCACAGAAGAGAAAAAAGGCTTTATGGAGAAAATGGCAGATGTAGTCCGTCCGGTCGGGGACTTTCTGTCCAATGAAAAACACTTTGCATCGATTTCCGCCGGTTTGATGGCGACGGTGGGTATTTCCATCATCGCTGCCTTTATTACGATTGTTTCCACCGTCATCGGTATGTTTGCGCCAGGCACCGGCGTGCTGGCAACCAGCCTGGGTTGGGAGTTTGCGGGAGCAGCGCAAGTCGCGGCTATTATCAATATTCCCTACACCATGACCCTGGGTCTGTTGTCGGTGGTGGCTTCCTTTGCGATTGCCTACAACCTGGCAAAGTACTACAAGATCAATCAGCTTTCCGCTGGTATCGTCTCGATGCTGATGTTTTTGATGGTTGTCGCTCCGGCGAAGACCGTCGTGCTGGCGGATGGCGCTTCGACTTTCACCGGTCTGGACACGACCCTCTTGGGCGGCCCGGGCTTACTGACCGCCATCATCGTTTCCCTGTTGTCAGTGGAAATCACCAATTTCTGCTATAAGCACGGCTGGGTAATCAAGATGCCGGATGTCATTCCGCCGTTTTTGGCGAACTCGTTTTCTTCCATGGTCCCGCTGTTGCTCAATGTATTTATTATCTATGGAATCAATGTCGCATTGAGTATGGTGGATCCGTCGTTGAACATTGCCTGGGCTTGCAACGCTATCCTGGGGATTCCGGTCAATCTGTTGGCCAACAGCGTTCCGGGCATTTTGGTCATCAACACTTTCGCGCTTTTGCTTTGGACCACGGGTGTCCATGGAACCATGGTCGTTTATATGTTCTTGATGGCACCGATGATTATGGCCATCACCAACAACGCTGCCCTGGTTGCCCAGGGACTCTCCCCGGTCTTCTCTCCGGTCTTTTTGCTGGGTGCAACTTCCTGTGTCGGCGGTACCGGCAACACCATGGGCTTTGCCCTGCTTTGTGCCTACCGTGCCAAATCGGAACAGCTTAAGGCTGTGGGAAAGGCTTCGATTGTTCCGGGTCTGTTCAACGTCAATGAACCGATGACCTTCGGGGTCCCGGTGGTCTACAACCCGATTATCGCCATTCCCTATATCCTCAATGGTTTGATTTTGACCTTTATCATGTGGGTTGCTTACGCAATTGGCTTTATCGTTCCGGGACACATCCTGATGCTCTCGCTGTTGCCGATTGGCCTGGCTGAGTTCTTGGGCACCCTGAATTGGCGCAATGCAATCTTCCCCTGGCTGATGATCCCGTTCATGACTTTGATTTACTACCCGTTCTTCAAGGTCTATGACAAGCAACTGGTGGAGAAGGAACAAGCTGCGCTGGCGGCCGCTGCAGAATAATTGTGAATCACGGCGAAAACAGCAATTGCTGTTTTCGCCTATTTTTTGTCAAGAAGAAATAAAGGAGGAGTTATGAGTAAATTTCCAAAGGATTTTTTCTGGGGCGGGGCAACCGCTGCCAACCAATGTGAAGGAGCCTACAACGAAGACGGGCGGGGCATCATCCGCAACGACTTCCTGACTGCCGGCTCCGCTGCTTCCTATCGCTGCATTACCTTTTTGGACAAGAATGGCAAGCTGCAGAAGCTGCCCTTTGCGGCCCCCTTACCAGAGGGTGCCAAACCGGTTATTGCCGAAGGCGAATACTATCCCAACCACATCGGCATCGACCATTACCACCGCTACAAGGAAGACATCAAGCTGTTTGGCGAGATGGGCTTTAAAATGTACCGGTTCTCGATGTCCTGGAGCCGGATCTTCCCGGTTGGGGATGAAGAAGAGCCCAATCAGAAGGGCTTGGAGTTTTATCGCAATGTTCTTCTGGAATGCAAAAAATACAACATTGAACCTTTAGTGACCCTGCATCACTTCGATACCCCCTATGGCTTGGAGGAAAAATACGGTGGTTGGACCAACCGCAAGCTGATTGATTTTTACTGTCACTATACCAAGACGGTGATGAGTGAATTCAAGGACCTGGCGAAATACTGGCTGACCTTCAACGAAATCAACAATGTGATTATGATTGGTGAGATGATGCCGGCATTTGCGACCAAAGAGGTCATGGCCAATGCCTACCAAAGCCTGCACCACCAGTTTCTGGCCAGTGCCAAAACTGTTGTAGAAGGCCATAAAATCAATCCCGAAAACAAGGTCGGCTGCATGATTGCCGGAATCGTTTCCTATCCCTTGACTTGCGATCCGGCGGATGTCATCAAGACCCAGCAATCCATGCAGAACGGCTTCTGGTACTGCGGTGATGTGCAGTGCCGCGGTGCCTATCCGCATTATGCGAAACGCTTATGGGACAAGTATGAATTTGAGCTCAAGAGTGAACCCGGGGACGATGAAATCCTTGAAGCCGGGAAGGTTGACATGTTTACTTTCTCCTACTATTCCACCGGCTGCATCACCACCCACAAGGAAGCTGAGGATGGCAAGGGCAACTTCCAGATGGGAGCCAAGAACCCCTATGTGAACTACAACGAGTGGGGCTGGGCGATGGACCCCAGCGGTCTGCGCTACATCCTCAACGAAATCTACTCCCGCTACCAATTGCCGATCATCATTGCTGAAAATGGCCTGGGGGCGGTGGATGAGCTGACCGAAGACAAGAAGGTCCATGACGACTACCGCATTGAATATCTGCGGGAGCATGTCAAGGCCATGAAAGATGCTTTGTCTGATGGCATCAACCTGATTGGCTATACTTCCTGGGGCTGCATTGATCTGATCTCAGCGGGAACCGGGGAAATGAAAAAGCGCTATGGCTATATCTATGTCGATCGTGACAGTGAAGGAAACGGAACCCTGGATCGATACAAGAAGGACAGCTTTGACTGGTACAAGAAGGTCATCGCTTCCAATGGGGAGGACCTCGGATGACTTTGCGCAAGGATTTTCTATGGGGCGGCTCCGTATCCGCCATGCAGACGGAAGGGGCAGTCGCGGAAGGCGGAAAAGGCCTCTCCAACTATGATGTAAAACCGGTGAAGGAAGGCGATGCGGACTGGAAAGTCGCCATCGACTTCTATCACCGCTACAAGGAAGACATCGCCCTGTTTGCGGAACTGGGGATGAATGTCTACCGCTTCTCCCTGTATTGGAGCCGGGTGATACCGGACGGGGAAGGGGAAGTGAATGAGGAAGGCCTGCAGTTTTATGAAAATGTCATCGATGAGATGATTGCCCATAACATTGAACCGTTTCTCTGCATCAACCACTTCGATATGCCGCAGGCACTGGTAGAGAAATACGGCGGCTGGCATAACCGTCATTTTGTGGCGGCCTGGGAAAAGCTGGTCAAGGTGGTGGTCGAGCGCTTTGCCCACAAGGTCAAATACTGGATTCCCTTCAATGAACAAAACGTGTTCTTGGCTTTGGGCTCCGATTTACTATGGGCGATGGCTTCTGGCAAGCCCTTAAGCGAAGGGGACATTCTCGCCAGCGACCGTCAGGCGGTCGCGGCGGTGCACCACAGCCATCTGGCTTCAGCCATTTTGCGCAAGCATCTAAAACGGGTCAACCCGCAAGCCAAGCGCGGCTGCATGGTGACCTTTGCCCCGGTATATCCCCGGGACTGTGACCCGGAGACCGTCCGCAAGGCCGCAATGCTGGAGGAGATGTACAGCCATTTCTGTTTGGATGTGATGATTCATGGAGAATACTCAGAAGGCATGAAGACGATGTTTGCGAAGTATGGCTGTACCCCGGTCTTTGAAGACGGGGATGAAAAACTGCTTAAAGAAAATACCGCAGACTTTATCTCCTTCTCCTACTATGCCACCAGTGTGGTATCCAAGGACACCCCGGATGAGAACAATCCCTTCGCCCTGTCCAAGTCCCTGTTGGCCATGGTCTTTGGCAAGCAGGAGAAAAACCCCTATCTGGAAGTGACCCAGTGGGGCTGGACCATCGACCCAATCGGAATCCGTACCGCCTTAAATACCCTCTACAGAAGATACCGCAAGCCCCTGATTATTCTGGAGTGCGGTTTGGGAATCAAAGAGGAACTCAATGAAAACAACACGGTGGAGGATGATTACCGCATCGACTTCTTGCGCCGGCACATTGAGGAAATGAAGAAGGCGGTGGTTTTGGATGGAGTTGACCTGCGCGGCTTTTTGACCTGGGGACCGATTGATATCCTGTCTTCCCAGGGGGAAATGCGCAAGCGCTATGGCTTCATCTATGTCAACCGTACGGATACTGACTTGAAGGATTTGGCCCGATACAAGAAGAAGAGCTTTGGCTGGTACCGGCATGTGATCGATACCAACGGGGAGGAATTATGAGTTTTCCAAAAGGTTTTTTCTGGGGCGGCGCCTTTGCGGCCAACCAGTATGAAGGCTATTATGATGCCGATGGCAAAGGCCTGGCCATCATCGAGAAGGTGACGGACGGCTCACGCAAGAGTCCAAGGATTTACACCAGGGAGGATGTGCCCGGTTTCTATTATCCCAACCGGGACGGCATCCATGGCTATACCCACTACAAAGAGGACATCAAGTTATTCGGACAGATGGGATTCAAAATGCTGCGGGTCTCGATTCACTGGACCCGGATTTATCCCAATGGTGATGACAAGAAACCCAATCAAAAAGGGATTGACTTCTATCGCAGCTTCTTTGAAGAATGCCATAAATACGGAATTGAACCGCTGGTGACTTTGTCCCACTATGAAAACCCGGTGACGATTATGGACAAGTACAAGGGCTGGGATAACCGGGAGGTAATCGACCTGTTTGTCCGCTATGCCAAGACCTGCTTCAAGGAATTCGGGGACCTGGTGAAGTACTGGCTGACCTTCAATGAAATCAATGTTTTGGCGATGGGGGTCGGTGATATCATGGCCGGCTGCTTCCCGCCGGAAAAAGACCAGGAACCATTGTTTCTGAGCTTTGATGTCACCAAAGGCGCACAGCGCCGCTATCAGGCTTTGCATCATCAATTTGTTGCTTCAGCCCTGGCGGTCAAGGCTGCCCACAGTCTGAAGAAAGGCTTGATGGTTGGCGCCATGATTGGCGGGGGGATGAGCTATCCCTATACCTGCAATCCGGACGATGTACTCGAAAATTTGCATAAGATGGAGGCCGGCAGCTGGTTTTGCCCGGATGTGATGGTCCGCGGGGAATATCCCTACTATGCCAAGCGCTATTTTGAAAAACTGGGAGTGAAGCTGAAGAAGCAAGACGGTGATGACGAAACACTCAAAGCCGGCAAGCATGATTTCTTCGCCTTCTCCTACTATGCCTCCGGCGTTACCTCCACGGACCAGAAAGTGCTGGAGAATACCGGCAACCTGTTATTTGGTGTACCCAATCCCTACATCAAAGCCAGTGACTGGGGCTGGGGGATTGACGCCACCGGTTTGCGGATTTTGTTGAATGAGTCCTATGCCCGCTATCAGGTTCCGCTGATGGTGGTGGAAAACGGACTGGGTGCTGAGGATAAACTGGAGGATGGCAAGATTCATGATCCCTACCGGATTGCCTATCACAAAGCCCATATTGAAGCGATGAGTGAGGCGATTGAGGATGGGGTGGATTTGATTGCCTACACCACCTGGGGCTGCATTGACATTGTCAGTGCCTCCACCGGGGAGATGACCAAGCGCTATGGCTTTATCTATGTGGATAAGGATGACAAGGGCAATGGCACCTACAAGCGCTACAAGAAAGACTCCTTTGCCTGGTATAAACAGGTGATTAAGAGCAACGGCAAAAAACTGGATTAAAGACCGCGCAAGCGGTCTTTAATTTGAGTGGCAGAGTATAATACAAGCGTAAAGGAGGGAATTGTATGTCTTCGTATACATTAAAAGTTTGGATGAATAACTATCATGAAACCTTAACAGAACAAATAGACAGGATTTATGATTCATTATCTCTAATCAATAAGGTAGAGTATTTAAGAGCGAACTATTTAACAGCATACAGCTTATCGACAGCAAAAGAGTTTGTTCTGAGTAAAGAAGCAATCCGCATATTAATTGAAAAAAAACAGATTACAAACTGCCTGAAATAGGGTGTCGTTTTGGCTTCTTTACATATAAAAAGAATGATACCTCAGGAATATCAGTCTCAACAGGGATTACCAATAATAGGTTTATAAATACATTGATTATCGGCATTGAAGGAGTAAATTATAATACCATTCACTTATCAAATGAAATAGAATTGTTATTTAAAGAATTGGTGCGTATTAATAAACCGTTCTATGCCTGCCTGGCAGACCCAAGTCAAAGCTTTCCGTTTCAAAATGACAACCCAGGCTTAATCTGCTTGTTGAATTACTGGTCCAAATCGGTGGTTCATAAAGAAGCACTAGAGCGGGCAAAGAAAGAAAACTTTGTAAAAAAGATGGAGGATGGATACTATATCAGGCAAGAGAAAGATCTCAACAAGCCTTTGGAATCAGCAAGTATTGAACTAAACTGATTTATCTCTTGTTTTTTTGTTTTCCCTCCTTTATTATAAAGACAGGAATTGAAACAAAAACACGGGACAAACTGTGTTTTTGTTTTTTCAGAGAGAGGCTTAAGGGGCATTGAGGAATGCATATGAAGAAGACCCTTAGAAACCTGTTTCTTACTTTGCTTCTGGTTACTGCCTGCTGGTATACCAAGGCTGAAATCAAAGCTCTGGATATCAATGTTTCCAGCTTGACTGATTTGCAAAGTGCGCTATCGCAGGCTGATGCCACGATAAACATTACCCTGACTGCCGGCTTCAATGTCACCGCGGCGATTAATATTCCCAGCGGCAAAACCGTTACCATCACTTCTGATAATAGTGGTCCCTATACCCTGGAGCGGGATGTTTCCTTTAGCGATGACATGATTGTCATCGCCAGCGGTGCTTCTTTAACCCTGAGCAGTATTACCCTTGATGGCAATAAAGGGTCGATGGCATCCGTCACCGGTACCCTGATTGAAAACAAGGGAACTTTTGTGATGAATGAGGGAGTGACCCTGCAGAACAATCACGGCGGCTTTCAAACCAACTACTATGGCGGTGCTTTGGACAATGCCGTTGGTGCCACCGCTACCCTCAACGGCGGACTCATCCAGCAAAATGACAGTGTGGTAGGCGGTGGTATCAGCAACCGCGGTACCATGCACATCGGCACCGTTACCATCACCCACAACACCGCAGAGGAAAGAGGCGGCGGCATCTTCAACGATATCGGCGCGACTTTGACAACGGAGTTGGCGGTGGTCTCATACAACACCGCAGGCATAGAGGGCGGTGGTATCTTCAATAATGAAGACGCCGAAATCACGGATACCTTGATTTCAAACAACAGCGCACCTGCCGGCGGCGGCATCCAAAACGGCAACCGTACCCACAACGTCAACATGATTCTTAACAATTCGCAATTAGCGAATAACGAAGCGACCGTGACCAGCGGCGGCGGCATTCTCAATAACGGCACCCTGACCATCAATAACGGATCCAAAATCAAGGAAAACTCGGCAGCACACTTTGGCGGAGGTATCTATAACATGTTTACCAATACCGACAAGGGATATCAGATTGTGCTGATCATAAATCAAGCCGAGATTGTACAGAATACAGCTGAAAACGGCGGCGGTGTCATGAATGCAGACCAGATGACCTACAAAAGCGGCACCATCAGTGAAAATACTGCAACCTTAGCCGGTGGCGGTATCTACAATATTTCGGATGCCACCTGCCTGATGGAGGGCGGTTTTGTCAGTGAGAATACCGCCACCAACAATGGCGGCGGCATTCTAAACAGCGGTACCTTCGGCATTTCCGGTGGGGCAATATTTGAAAACAGTGCCAATGGCGGCGGCGGAATCTATAACCTTGGCGAACTTACCATCAGCGATGGGGAGATATTTGATAATACCGCACTTACCGGCACAGCCGGTGGGATCGGACATTACCCGCTTCATGATGAAGAGCTGTTGATTACCGGCGGCAGTATCCATGACAACAAAGCGAAAACGGTCGGGGGCGGCATCGGGGTCTCCTCCAGTAAACTGAGCACACTGAAAGTAGCAGCCGGGGTGGTATTTGCGGACAATGAAATCGAGGGGCAGCCCATGCGCTTGAATCCGGCGGATGAAGAAGCCTACAACCTGGCTATCCAGACCACTTACTTCACCTCCCCCTATACGAGTTTGTACAACAATGTCGATGTCCAGTATGATGGCATTCCAATTGTGTTTGTGAGCTTTGATGTAGAAGGGGACAGTGATTTGGTGGCAGAAATACAGGCGGACAAGAACCAGCTTTTAGACCGGCCTGCAGACCCCAGCAAACCTGGACATGTCTTTGACGGCTGGTATAAGGACGATGGATATGCAGTCAAATGGGATGACGACAAGGATTATGTCAACAGTTCCATGACACTGTACGGCCGCTTTAAAATGCTTTATACCGTAAACTTCATCTCCCAAAGCACAACGGTTTATACCCAGTTGGTGGCGGATGGTGATACGGCTGTTGTACCCAGCGCTCCGGTGCGGCCCGGCTATGTGTTTCTGGGCTGGTATACAAGTGAAAACCAAAATGTACTTTATGATTTTTCCAGCCCGGTTTTTGAAAGCCTGAATCTCTATGCCCATTGGCAAAAAGAGAGCACTCCGGCATCACCGGGAAACCCGGATGTCCCGGCCAATACCGGTACCCTAAACGGTTTGTGTACCTGGTATTTCCTGTTATTGGCAAGCGGGGTATTGCTGCTTGAGAGAGGTACTAAAAAGAAGAAATATTGAAACCGGAAAACCAGTGGGTCTATCCCCCTGGTTTTCTTTTTTTGTTGTTTGTACGGTTTTCCTTTTCCTATCACATTTTTCCTCTATAATAAAGTTGTGTAAGCACTTACACAGGAGGAAGAACCAGTGGAAAGAACAATTTCGTCTTTTGATGACACCAAACTGTATTTGAAGACTGAAGTACCGGAAAACGCCAAAGCCATCACAGTCATTGTGCATGGACTGGCGGAACATCAGGGCCGCTATGACTTCGTAGCGCAAAAGCTGCATGAAGCCGGTTATGGCACCTACCGCTTTGACCATCGCGGCCATGGCCGCTCAGAAGGGGAAAGGACCTTCTACAGCGATTTCAATGAACTCTTGGATGATACCAATGTGGTCGTGGATCTGGCCTTTGCAGAGAACCCGGGCTTGCCAATCTTTCTGATTGGTCACAGCATGGGCGGTTTCACCTGCGCACTCTATGGCGTCAAGTATGCGGATAAAGGCTTGAAGGGAATTGTGCTCAGCGGAGCTTTGACGGCGGATGCCGCCGGCATCATCATCACCCTGCCAGCTGACCAGGATCCGCACACCAAGCTGCCCAACCAACTGGGTGCCGGGGTCTGCTCGGTGGCTGAGGTTGTGGACTGGTATGGCAAGGATCCCTACAACTGTCAGACCTTCACTTTGGGCTTATGCTATGCCCTGCGTGATGGCATTGCCTGGTTTGCGCCCAAGCGGGCAGAATTCCAATACCCGGTATTTATGATGCATGGAGAAAAGGACGGACTGGTCAGTACCAAGGATACCACCGACTTCTTTGCTTTGTGTCCATCCAAGGACAAACAGATGAAGATTTACGGCAACCTCTTCCATGAGATATTCAATGAATACTGCAAGGATGAAGTGGTTGGCGATGCGATTGCCTGGCTAAACCGCCGGGTTTAAAAAAGAGACACGAGAAGCACACCTGTTGCGGGTTATCCCGCAACAGGTGTTTCATGTTTTCAAAGTTGTTGTTTTACAAACAAACGATCATGATTCCCTGACGCATTTTGGGAATCCATCCGCGCAATTCAAGCGAAAAAATCGCATTGAAAAAAAGTTGAAAAAAGCGAATCAGAATGCTTGAAATCATCCATAAGGTTCGCTAAGATAGGCTCAGGAATCTAGGAGACACGGGACAATACGGGACCTGTGTTTTTTGTTTGAAGACCAGGCTGAAGGGAAGAGGTTTCTCGGGAATAACAGAGAGGAACCAAGATGAAAAGAACGTTGCGATTGATTCTGACAGGCCTGCTATTGGTACTGTCGACGATGCTGCACAGCCTGGTGGTCAAGGCAGATGCGAGTCTGAATGTCAGTGACTTTGCGGGCTTGCAAAGCGCCCTGAGTGACGCGGATTCGGTAATCAATATCACCATTGATGCCAGCTTTGAGATCACGGCACTGCTCACAGTACCGACTGGCAAGACGGTCACGATTACTTCGGGTACCGGCGGACCGTATACCCTGACGCGGGAAGGTAGTGTGACCGGTAACCTGATTACGGTGGCTGCTTCGTCATCACTTACACTTTCCAACATTATCTTGGATGGCAATAAAGGCGCCCTGAATGCCAATGGCTCTTTGATTTTATCAAATGGCGACCTTACATTAAATGCCGGTGCAGTCATACAAAACAATGCCAGCGGTAATGCCGCAACCATCGGCGGCGGCATTACCATTAATGCAACCGGTTCGTTCACCATGCATGGAGGCAGGATTACCAACAACAGCAGCAATTCTTATGGCGGCGGCTTATACATTAACGGGTTTTCCACTCCCTATCTGATCGATGGCGGAGAATTCTCCTACAATCATGCGGATGCACCGGGTTTAGGCTGCGGGGGCGCGATTGAATCCTATGGAATCGGTACAATTACCAATACTTTGTTTATCGGCAACAGCGTAGCCTATATGGGCGGTGCAATCGATAACATGGCAATATGACAATTGGCGCCGGTGTTGTGATCAGGGAGAATACCGCTGCTTATGGCGGTGGCATTTTCAATGAAAGAGCCGGAGGTGTAGTCACTATCAACGGCGCTGAAATCCTCTATAATACTGCTGAGTATGGCGGCGGAATCTTCAATGAAGATGCACTGATTATCAATTCCGCAACCATCAGCTATAACGAAGCGACTCTGGCAGGGGGCGGCGGAATTTATACCTCCAAGCCCAATGTAGCCAACTCCAACTGGCATACCGATGTGTTGGGCGGTACAATTTCCTACAATATCGCCAAGACCGATGGCGGGGGTATCTACAGCAATAAAGCCAACCTGACAATCTTAACTGTAGGCGCCGGCGTTGTCTTTGAAAACAACAGCATTGGCAATGCTGCCAATGTCGGCATTGAAGCGGCGGATCAGCCGACTTATGACGCCAACATCCATGCAACCACCTGGACGGTACCGTTTTCCAACGGCTACAACAATGTGGATATCGCCTATACCAGTGTCGGCACGGATTCCCATCCGGTGCAGTTAGTTACCTTCGACACGGAGGGGGGCAGTGCGGTTGCATCCGTAACAGTTGATCCAAGTGGGGTGCTTTCAAAACCGACCGCACCGACCAAGTCAAACCTGTACTTTGCCGGTTGGTATACTGATGATGCCTTCACCAGCAAGTACGACTTTGATTTGCCGGTAACCACCAATCTGACTTTGTATGCCAAGTGGGTAAGTGATCCCTCTTCCATCCAATACGATGTATTCTTTGATACGATGGGCGGCAGTGCGGAAGCCCCGGAAGTCATGAACTATGGCAACAAGGCTGTAGAGCCGGTTCCTCCGACTTTGGCGAACAAGGTCTTTGCGGGCTGGTATACTGACACAGGCTATACGACCAAGTACAACTTCAACCTGCCGGTGGAAAGCGATTTGACTTTGTATGCAAAGTGGGTGGACACGGAAGAAGAAATTGAAGTGGCGGTATTCTTTGAAAAGAATCTGCCGGCTGGCGCAACGGACAACATCACCGCCATGCCGATTACCCAATATGTACCGTATTCCACCAACTTCTCACTGCTCAGTTCGATGGTACCCACCGGTTCCCCGGCAAGCTATACCTTTGTTGGCTGGGCAACCACGCCTACCGGGAGCGCTGTGTTTAAAGCAACGATGTTTAACGCAGGCGAGGGCATCTATGATGCGAGCGCCGGCAAGATTATAATGGGACTGATTTATGGCAATACCTCAACCATCTATGCCCTCACCAGTGATGTGCATCTGTACGCAATCTGGAAGGCACCGAGTTCGGGTGGATCCGGCAGTGGAAGTTCAGCAGTATCAGCAATACCGCTGAGCGGGGTAACGCATTCATTGAGTGATTTCTATCTGCCGATGCTGATTGGTGCGATAATGCTTGCCACAATCAGAACAGCCAACAAGCGGAAATACCAGTGACCCCCCAGAACCGGTTGAAGGCCTCAACCGGTTCTGTTGTTTTTACAAAAAGTACGATGAACCTGTTGCGTCTTTTCTATGAATACCGGTGATTATCTCAAAAATTCAAAAGACGCAAGACATTACGGGACCTGTGTTTTTGTTTGAAACCAGGTGAAGGGAAGGGGTTTTGCGGGAATCAGAGAGGAACCAAGATGAAAAGAACATTGCGATTGCTTCTGACAGGCTTACTGCTGGTATTATCAACCACGCTGCAAAACCTGGTGGTTAAGGCGGATGCGAATCTGAATGTCAGTAACTTTGCGGCTTTGCAAAGCGCCCTGGCTGATCCGGATTCTATAATCAATATCACCATCGATGCCAGCTTTGAGATCACGGCACTGCTTACAATACCGGCAGGCAAGACGGTGACCATCAGCTCCGGGGTGGATGGTCCCTATACCCTGAGGCGGGCTGCCGGACTCACAGGGCATTTGATCAGTGTTCCTGATACGTCTTCCCTGACCCTCAATCATATGATTCTGGATGGAAACAAGAGTGTGGTAAACCCGGCAAACGGGTCTTTGATTTACGCAACCGGAGCTCTGACCTTGAACAATACCGATATTCAAAACAATTCAAGCGGCAACAGTTCCGGCGTTGGTGGCGGCATCACGGTGAACAAAGGCGCGTTTATCATGAATGGTGGCAGGGTTACCAATAATATCAGCGCTTTCTGGGGTGGGGGGATCTTTATTGGTACAGATTTTTCAACCACTTTTGTCATTAGTGGTGCTGAGATTTCTTATAATGAAGCGAATACCCGTGCGGATGCCAGCGGCGGCGGCATCGTAACCTATGGGATCGGAACAATCACCAATACCTTGATTACAAAAAATAACGCCACCGGCTATTATGGCGGTGGAATTATCAACATGGGTAAGTTAACGCTGGGAGCGGGAACCGTTATATCAGAGAATACTTCAAATTTTTATGGCGGTGGCGTAGCCAACCAAAACTACGGTGGGGAAGTCACCATCAATGGTGCCCAAATTACCAATAATACGGCAGTCAAAGGCGGGGGCGGGCTGTTTGCCATGGATTATATATTAATCAAGTCCGGCGAGATTTCGGATAACCATGTCACAGATGGACATGGCGGCGGAGTATTTGTCTCACCGGTAACAAACGGCACCACCATCAAAGCTGTGCTGGATATGCAAGGCGGTGTAATCAGTGGCAATGATGCCAGCAAGCGCGCCGGGGGAGTCTATATCGGTCCGGGTTTCACCATGAATATGACAGGCGGAACCATCAGTGAAAACACCGCGGCGGATGCCGGCGGCGGTATTTCCAACTCAGGTACTTTAACCATGGATGATGGACTCATCAGTGAAAATACAGCCATTGCGGGCGGCGGTATCTACAACTTGAATACCATGACCATAAATGGCGGCGAGATCTCCGATAACAGTGCCACTGCAGGAATTGGCGGCGGTATTTATCATACCCCCTCGACCCCACCGCAATCCTTGCTTATTAATGGCGGAAAGATCAAAAACAACCACGCAATCGACGGGGGCGGAGGGATTGGCGTTTCGGCAGATAACCTGGCAACCGTGGAAGTCGGAGCGGATGTGGAGTTCTCTGGAAACAGCATTGAAGGACAAGCCTATGGCATAAGTGCTGCGGATGAAGAGGCTTATGATATCGCCATCAAAGCCACCAAGTGGACTGCGCCTTTTGAGAAAGGCTACAACAATGTGGACATCTCCTACATCAGTGAAGGGGAGGAAGTCTTCATTGTGACCTTCGATATTGATGGTGATAAAGAGACAATACCGCAGCAGGTTGTAAAAATCGGCAACAAGGTCACCAAACCGGCAGACCCAACCAAAGTGAATTATGTCTTTGACAGCTGGTTCATAGACAGCGATCTCACGACTCCCTTTGACTTTGACAGCGAAGTGATTACAGACACCACCCTTTATGCGAAGTGGAAGCAATATGTTCTGCTCACTGTCATCTCCAATGGTGTAGTAATAAAGAGCGAAGATGTGGAAGTCGGCACTTATCTGACTGTACCGACAGCCCCGGTGCGCCCGGGCTACACATTCACCGGCTGGTTTAGTGATTTGGACTGCACAACCCCATATGACTTTGGTACTGAAGTATCCAGCCCCATCATCCTGTATGCGGGCTGGCAAAAGGAGGCTTCCTCCGGGGGATCATCAACGCCATCCGCTTCAGTGGCAAATCCTGCAGCTTTGGATACCGGGGTCAGGCATGAAGTCCATCCAGTACAGCCGTTAATTCTTGGGTTATGCATGCTGTACTTTGTCGTGAAATATATGTTGGAAAAGAAGTTTTCCAATAGGGAAGTTGTCATTAGAAAAGAGTAGTCAGAAGGATTCCCCCGGAACCGGTTGAAGTCATCAACCGGTTCTGGTTTTATATTCTGTTTTTTTCAAAAAATGAGTATGAAACCTATTGCCTTTTGTTTTTTCCCTGATACAATAAAACCAGGAATTCTAGGAGACACGGGACATCTTACGGGATCTGTGTTTTTTCTTTTTTAAGGACATAGCCAAAGGGAAGAGTGCTTGCGGGATAGCCGGAAAGGATTTTCTATGAACAAAAGAATCTGTAAACTTGTGAGCGCCTTTTTGGTGACGCTGGCGACCCTTTTGGGGTCTCTAAAAGCAACCAAGGCTGACAGTTTCAGCGTCGGCAGCTATGCGGATCTGCATGCGGCACTCAACAGTGCTGCGACGACCATTGACATCACCATCACAGCCAGCTTTGAAATCCAGGATGATCTCGCCATATCGACTGGATCAACCGTCACGATTACCTCTGACAGTGGTGGCCCTTATGTACTATCGCTGTCTTCGACCTTTGATAACCAAGATGAAATGTTTTTTGTACAGACGAATTCAAGCCTGATTCTGTCTGATATCATTTTGTCAGGAAAGAGCGGCCGTGAGGATCCGCTGATTACAAATCAAGGTACGCTGACCCTCAACAGCGGTGCCGTTTTACAAAACAATGAGAACGTGACCGGCAGAGGCGGGGCAATATGGAATAATAACGGAACCGTGTATATGTATGACGGTGCTGTTATTACCAACAACAGTGCAGGTATTAGCGGCGGCGGGATTAACTCTATGGGCGAAAGCTCTTTGGTATATATCTATGGCGGTACGATTTCAAACAACAGTGCCTCTGATCCCGGCACCTCCGGCGGCGGCGGGATTGCTATTTATTATGGCGAACTGCAGATTCGCGGCGGGCAGATTATCAATAACACCTCCGCAAAAGACGGCGGGGGAATTAAATTAAACAGTCCCACAGCCGTCGGGATTCAGCCTGTGAGTGCCAGTCAGCCGTTACTTATTTCCGGCAATCATGCAAATCAGGATGGCGGCGCTATTTACTTTGATCCGGGAGCAGCAAGCAGTGTAAGTCTGCATTTGCGCTGGGTCAATCTTTCCAATAACTCCGCAGGCCGCAATGGCGGAGGCATCGCTGTCAGTTCAACTTATATCGGCAAAATTGATATCCGGGATTCGACTCTTTCCGGCAACAGTGCTGCTGCAGCATATAGCTTGACTGATTCCGATTTAATCACGATTCATGATACGTTAATACAGGGCTCGACTTATTCCAAACCCTTTGTGTACGCTTACAACAACTATGATATTGAATATACAGGAGGGGATCTTGGTTATATCGTCAGCTTTGACACAGCAGGAGGTTCTGCGATTGATCCGGTGATGGTTGCTCCCGATTCTAAAGTCACCAAACCAACCAATCCGACCAAATCCAATAAAGTCTTTGCGGGCTGGTATGAAGACGATGCGTACGCCAACAAGTATGACTTCAATTCTTTGGTTTCCAGCAATAAGACCCTGTATGGTAAATGGGTGGATGCTACGGATGAGGTTGAATATCTGGTTGTCTTTGACAGCAACGGCGGCAGCGCCGTTGCCAGTGAAATGGTGAGCTATGGTGACAAGGTCACCAAGCCAGTTGATCCCACCAAAGGCGGGAAGGTCTTTGCGGGGTGGTACAGCGATGACTCGTTTAGTAACAAATACAACTTTGAGCTTCCAGTCACTGATGACTTGACCCTCTATGCCAAATGGGTGGACAGTGAAGCCGAGATCAGCTATGTGATCTTCTTCAACAAGAATATTCCGTCCGGAGCGGTTGATGGCATCACCAGCTTCCCGGCCAATGCCTACCTGACCTCAGGCAACAGTTTCAATATTACCAGTGCCCTGACACCAGCAGGTACACCCTCCAAGCCAGGAGCCAGCTACAGCTTTGCGGGCTGGGGCACCAGTCCCACCGGAGCCGCGATCTTCAAGGCAACTGCCTATCATAGCGGTGAACTCTTCAGCTCCAGTACCGGCAAGGCAATACTGGCAACAATCTATGGAGTGGGGGCAACGATTAACATCACGGATAATGATATCAACCTGTATGCAATTTGGAATGTCACTAACAGCTCTACCGGTTCCGGTGGTAGCGGCGGCTCAGGTTCTGGCGGAAGTGCCAGTGCACCCTTGACCGGAGTACCAAATGTTTCCGGAGACTTCTATCCCTTGATTCTCACGATGGGGATCTGGCTCTTGGTACAAAACAAAAAGAGAAAAGAAGATTAACTAGACAAAGACCGCAAAAAAAATGCGGTCTTTGTGCATTTATGTATTGCGCGCAACCCGGTTTTTGGTTATGATGTTTTCAGGAATTCTAGGAGACACGGGACAAATTACGGGACCTGTGTTTTTCTTTTGTGAAGACAAGCAGGATATTGGGAAGAGGTTTCTCGGGAAGATGGAAAGAGGAACCCTACATGAGAAAAGCAATCAACAAACTGATGATAGGACTGATTCTGGTTTTATCATCTTTATTTGTGCGCACACCAATAAAGGCGGCAGACTTCAGTGTTTCCAGCTTTGTGGACTTACAAAGCGCACTGAGTGATGGTGATGCCAGCATCAACATCACGGTGACTGCCAGCTTTGATATCACTGCCTTGTTGGTGATCCCCACAGGCAAGACTGTGAGTATTACCAGTGAGGGAGGGACATTCACGCTCAAGCGGGATGGCAGCTTAACCGGACATTTGGTCACGGTACAAAGCGGTGCGAGCTTGACCTTAACCAACATCATTCTGGACGGAAACAAGGATACAGTGGTCTCAGATGGCAGTATCATCAATAACGAAGGCAGTTTCACCCTGGCAAGTGGCGCAGTGCTGCAAAACAATAATGCCGGAGCCATGGAAGGCGCCGGCTTGCATAATGCCGCCAATGCCACCGCCGTCATAGACGGCGGGGTCATTATGAACAATACCAATCCGGGCAGAGCGGGTGGTGGATCCTGGAGTGCCGGGACCCTGACCATGAACTCTGGCGAAATCAAGAACAATCACACGGATGCCGGAGGCGGCGGTGTAGTGGTTGCCAGCGGCGGTATTTTTGTTTTCAATGATGGATCCATAAACAATAACACTTCCAATGCCTCCGGGGGCGGCATCAATGTCTTTTTGGGGGGAACCCTGAACATGCATGGCGGCAGCGTCATAAATAACTCCACTGTCAATGATCTGGCTTTTGGCGGCGGTATCTACATCACTGGCGATGGCACGGATAATGGTGCGGCCAATGTAATCGATGGGGGAGTCATCAACGGCAACAGCGCCACCGGCGGAGCCGGGGTGGACAACAACGCGAACCTGACAATCACCAACGCCACCATCGACGGGAATCATGCGACCAAGTACTATGGCGGTGGGATTGAGAACACGAAAAACCTGACTCTGGGTGCTGATGTCACGATTTCAAACAACGATTCCAAAATGGAAGGCGGCGGCGTCTTCAACAACTACTATGGTGTGCTGGTGATTGATGGAGCGACGATTTCCAATAACCAGGGAACCAATGGCGGTGGTGTCGGAAACCGAAACCTCACCACCTTTAACTCCGGAACCATCACCGGCAATACTGCTGATAATACCGCCACCTATCCGGGTGATGGCGATGGCGGCGGCATCTATGTGATGGCTGGAACGTTTACCATGAATGGTGGCACCATCAGCAATAACACCTGTGTAGATGGTGGCGGCGGGGTTGCGGTGGCAGCCAATGCGACTTTTCTGATGCATGGCGGCACCATCAGCAATAATACTGCCGGTGCCGGCGGAGGCGGCGGTATCAATGTCACCACCAATGGCGTAAATGATGGCATTGCCACCATCGATGGCGGCCTCATCACAGAGAACAGCGCCGAAGCAGGCGGGGGACTCTCCATTAACGGAACCGTCACCATTTCCAATGCAACGATTTCAAAAAACAAAGCAACCGTATATTACGGTGGGGGAATCGAGAATTATAAGAACCTGACGCTGGGAGAGGGAACCATCATCAGTGATAATGAAGCTGAGCAGGTTGCCGGCGGCATCCTCAATCAGATTTATGGGGAAATAACCATCAATGGTGCATCCATCATTGGAAACACCGCCAAGGGTGCTGGTGGAATCTACAATTTGAATGAACTGACCATCACTTCCGGTACCATATCCAACAACAGTGCGACAGCTGGCGGCGGCGGTGCCATCACCCATAGTATTAACAAGGATTTGCACATCGACAATGCGACCATCAGCAATAACACAGCTGTGACCGGTGCCGGTGGCATCAATGTTTCCGCTGCCAATTTGGAATATGTGAAAATCGGTGCTGATGTCACCTTCTCTGGAAATAGTACGGATGCCCAGCCCTATAAACTCGATACCGCAACCGATGGTGCAGTCTATGATGCGGCAATAGAGGCTACGGCGTGGACCAAACCCTTTGACAAAGGCTATAACAATGTTGATATTTCCTATACCGCAGCGGGTTTTGAGGCACAGATAGTGACCTTTGATGTTGAAGGCAACAAGACATTGGTCGATCCAAAGCTGGTTGACAAAGGCGGTACAGTTACCAAACCGGCAGATCCAGTAAAGCCCGGTTATAAATTTGACGGCTGGTACTATGACAGCAGCTATACCAATGCCTGGGTCTTTGCGACAGCCGCAGTTTCTCCCAAGCAGCTGGCGACAGCGGCAATTATGAAAAAGAATCTGGCAGCTGCCGGCAGCGGCAATATCATATTGCGGGATCCTGAACCGGTTGTTACCGCCATGACTGTAGACAGCAACATCATTCTCTATGGACGCTTCAGCAAGCTGCCGGTGGTGACCTTTATGTCACATGGGACTGCCCTGGATGAAGTCTATGTTGAAAGCGGTGAAGCAGTCACCAAGCCCAGCGATCCGGTTTTAGCCAATCATACCTTTGTAGGCTGGTATTCTGACTCCAGCTTGACGACTCCCTATGACTTCGATACTCTGGTCACAGCTGATTTGATTCTCTATGCCAAGTGGGAACCCCATAAAGTGGAGCTGATTTCCAATGGCAGCAAGCTCAGCGAATTTCTGGTGGATGATGATTCCACCCTGGCACTTCCACCCAATCCAATCAGAAGCGGCTATACCTTTGGCGGCTGGTATCTGGATGAAGC
>JAISTR010000043.1 GCA_031272515.1 Erysipelotrichaceae bacterium
TTTGTTCCTGGATTGTCCAATGTCCCTTTGGCAGATTTCGTCATGTCCTTGATTTTCAACTCTTCTGAAAACACGCAGTCGTGGCTTTTGCACAGCGTGCTTGTCAGCTTGTGGGTGAAATCACTCTTCTGGTTTGCTATATGCTCATAAAGAAGCGCGATGCGATGTTTCGTCTTCTTCCAGTTGTTGGAGCCTTTTATCTGACGCGCCAGCTTCTTCTGCAGGCGTTTCAGCTTCTTTTGGACCTTGTCAGGCACATCATGTGGCAAGATGATACTTCCATTTGATAAAGCACAGAACTTCGCAACACCCTTATCGATACCGATGCTGTTTTCTTCGCTCGGTATAACATTCACTCTCGGAAGCTCCCCCTCCTCTGTGAGAATGGAGATGTACCACTTGCCATTCTTCACTGACACCACTGCGCTTTTCGGTGTACCGGAAAGAGTCTTACTCTTGCGGTAGCGTACCCACCCGATTTTGGGAAGAAAGATTCGTGCATTCGCCTCGTCAATCTTGAACCCCTGCGGGAAGATGATACTCCCCGTGTCCTTGCCTTTCTTCTTGAAGGTAGGGAAGCGCTTCGGGTTTGTCTTGTCGAAGGCGTCCCATATGGCACGACTCAGGTGCATGAGGGTTTGTTGGAGCGGTTGGCTCATTGTCTCACAAAGAAAAGGCAGCTCTTTCTTCCAGTCAGGCAAAAGGTTGGCGAGTTCGTAGTATGACAGAAGCTTTTGGCCATTATCGAGTCTTTCCTTCTGAGTCGCAAGGGCTTTGTTGTAAATAAAGCGGTTGCATCCCTCGGCGCCATAGAGCATGGCCTCCTGCTCCTTCTTGTAGTTAAAAAGCCGGAATTTGTTGCCGCGTCGCTTTATGTTGTCCTGTTTCTCTTTGCGTGGTTTGGGAATCATTTCTTCTCCTTGGGATGGAATCTACTGTCCATTTCAATCATTAGTGCACCTCCTTGATATGTTCGCACCTCTCCATTCAATACCGCAATCCACACGATTACGGCAATACTAACAAACGTCAATATCTGACCGATTCCCAGCGAGAAATCAATCGCAAATTCATTCAAGCTCATCCGTTCTCCTTCCTATTGCGGCTGATCGCTCCAGCGCAGTTCATACAGGCAAGCGCATTGCACATCGAAAGTCACCTGCAGCCAGCTGTCATTTGCGTCACTGAAGGCAATCCAGATCGTCTGAAAGGGCTCGCGTTTTATTAATTCCTGCTCAAATGCCAACAATTCCTCCTCATCCTCTGCTTCCAGCAGTTCCTGGAGTCTTTCTTCAATCTTCAAATTTTCCTCTTGCAGTTCCAATCGCTTTTCCCTGATTATTTCAGCAACACTGCTATAGCGTTCTTCCAGCCTTTGGTTTTGGCTCAACAGCAGTGCATAGGTTTCCATCGCTGCCAGCCGTTCACACAAAAGCGCAGCCACTACCAGCAAAAAAACCAGTACCCCGATTAATACAAATCCCTTTTTCATAGGCGGATCCGATAGATGGTTTCCTGATGCTGGCGCCAAAGATGAATCACCAGAAAGCCGTCTTCCTCATTAAAATACACCTCATCGACATCCATAAAATAGATCACATCCCCGGGCATGCTCGCAACCTTGCGGTTGACAAAGCGCAGGACATACACCTTCTCACAGCGGAAGTAGCGCACCTGGGATGCGCCTACTTCCACATAATCACTGCTGTTTAAAACCAGCCGCAACTGCCATACAGATAACAGGTCCTGGCTCTTGCTGTCGTAATCGATATGCCGGCTCATACAATTGGCCAAATCTGCCAAAAGCAGGCAGACAAAGCCGCTCACAAGCAAGGCAGTTAATGCTTCCAGCAGGGTAAAACCCTTACGGCTGACCATGAATTTCCTGCTCCTTGCGATAGAGTTTTACCTGCACGCTGCTTAGCGCCACTACCTGGCTGATTAAAAAACCCACACATAAAAGCGCAATCAGGGCTTCCATCAAGAGAAACCCCCGGTCAGCGGATTTCATGCTTGCCAGCTCCCAGGTGCAAAATCAGGCTGTAGCGGGAAGTTAAAGGCAAAGTGCGCGCCATGTTCACATTGCCCAGCCCGTTAAAGCAGATCTCCCCTTCACAGTATCGCTGTCCCTGTATCAAAGCTTTCACCTGCAGCTTGGTTAAAGCCTGGAGTTTTTGATGCCGTGAGATGGCGCTATTTGCTGCGTGTCCAAAAGATGACAAAGAAAGCAGACTCAAAGCGGCAATCACCAACAAAACCGCACACATCTCCAGCAAAGTAAAGCCCCTATTGTTTAACCGCCTGGCCATCCACTACCTCAATGCGGTGCCCGTCCTTGCAGACGGCCTGCTTATCGCTGAGAAAACCGCTGCTGATTAGTTCACCAATCGAGCTTGGATAGCGGTCATATTCCAAAAGATAGGAAACCACCGCCGTCTGCACGACCTTAACCTGTCCCTCACAGCCCTTCTCCTCCACTGAGGCAATGACTTTTTGAATGTTGGGGATAGTCAAAAGCAATAACACGGCAATCACCATGATGACCACCATCATTTCCAGTAAAGTAAATCCTTTTCGCATATTAAACACCTCCTATAACTGCGAAATCAAACTCATGGGAATCAAAAGAATCTGATAGAGAATTGCGAAGACCATTAATAAAAACACATAGCAGCAGGCCGAGAATTTTTTGGCGCTTTGCTTAAGCGAGGATAACAGTTCCAGCTGGGCAATCTCCACATACTTTTTTAACAGCTGCTCACTCTCCCCGCTTAAGCTGCCCATCCGCAAAAAGACCTTGAACTGCAAAGACAGCGGCTGTTTGGACAGCGCTTCATCATAGGGATTACCCTGCTCCAATAACTCCCGGATCTGCCAGGCGATATTGCTTAAAAGCCTGCCTGAGCCCAGGCTCTCCAGGATGCCAAGGGCTTCCCTTGTCGAATAGCCGAAGGCGCAAAGCTGACGGTACAGACAGGCGAACTGCAGGGTCACCCACTGACTCCATAAGCGAAACAGCCCTTTGCTATTGACCTTCTGATACAAAAGCACCTTGAGCCATCTCTTACGAAAGAGTACAACAGCGCTTAGAAGTGCCAAAAAAGCAATAATCAGGACGATATCAAAGCCGGTCAAAAGCCGCTGGTAGAAGTGAATGCTCTGATCAGCCGAGAGTGCGGACAAATGCTCTGAAAGAGCCGGTAATAGCACAAACTGGAAGATCCAAAGGGTAACCAGGGAACCGCCAAACAGGACCAGCGGATAGAGGAACTCCTTACCCGCGGTATTTAAAAACTCCTGCCTGCGCTTTTGTTCGCTGGCAACCAGTCTGACAAAGTGGGTGCTGTCCAGATGCGCTTCCAGTTTTTTGTAAGGCGCAAAGGCTTTTTTGAACTGGGACAGATCACTTAGGCTGGTGTGTTCTTTCAAACCCATAAGGCAATTTAGCTCACGGGGCGAAAAACCGCTTTCCAATAACAAGGCCGCCATTTCCAATGAGACCGGTGCTTTTTTACTGCTGATTTTTACAACCAGTTCAGCGCAGATCTTTTGGCAACGCCTGAAAATCGGCAGGCAGTCTTTGATTTTTTTCCAGATAACGGATCCCGTCTTCGTCCAAAATTTCATAGAGGGCAATCCTCCTTTCCCACTTGTCAAACCAATAGAGGCGCTGATTGCTGACTAAACGCAGGGTGTCAAAGAGATCCAGGTCACGGATGCCAAGATCACGCAGCCGGCCAAAGACTCCCAGGATGTCTTTGGCATGGATGCTCGAGAGCACCAGATGTCCGGTCAGAGCCGCACGGATTGCCATCGCCGCCTCCGCACTGTCCCGGATTTCGCCGATGGCGATGACATCCGGGTCATGTCTGAGCAATTGCTTGATGCCGGCTTCATAGCTGAGTTCCTTCTTGAGGTTGACCTGAATCTGCGTCAGTTCACTGAAATAGATTTCAATCGGGTCCTCAATCGTGAACACCTTCTTTCCGCACTTGGCCAACAAGTTCAAAAGCGTGTAGAGGGATGTCGTTTTGCCACTGCCGGTCGGTCCGGAAAACAGCACCAGGCCATAGTCCATCGCCAGAACTTTCGCAAACTGCTGGTTCTGCCAGTCCACATAACTGATGCGTTCGTTGGTAAGACGTGCGTTTAAAACGCGAATGACGAGACTTTCGCTGAAAGTGGAACTGAGAACGGCTACCCTGAGAAAAACCTCCTGAGCGCCCAGAAAGACGCTGCAGGAGCCGCTTTGGGGCAAAAGCGGGTTTCCCAGATCAATATGGGCCAGATATTTGATGTAGGGAATCAGTTTTCTGTCCTCAGCCATGGTTTCCAGTTTGATCAAGCGCTGGGGCGTTCGCAGTTCCAGGGTCAATTCCTCGGCCTTTAAAAACAGATGCAGGTCGGAGGCCTGCTGCTGCAGGGCCAGCCGCAGCAATTCTTCCAATCGTTCTTCCATGATTCACCTCAACCTATCATTGACAACAAATCGTAAAATTCCTACCCCAAAAGTCAAAAAAAAGCAAAAAAAAACGCTTGAAGCGTTTCAGTCCTGAATCAGGAAGACATTTTGCGGGTCCAAAAGAAAGGGATTGGTAAGAAATTCCTGCTTGAGGATTCCCTTGGGTCCGTGTCCCGGATAAAAGTGCAATTGGCTCTTTAAGGTCAAGATGAAGCGGCAGGAGTCCGCCATCTGGGCATCGCTGCCGCCATAGAGGTCGGTACGGCCGACGGTGTCATGAAACAGCGTGTCCCCGGTAAACAGGTGTTCCCCCATGCGAATCATAACGCTGCCCTCGCTGTGGCCGGGGGTCAGAAAAACCTTGCCGGAGAAATTCCCCAGCTGCCATTCTCCGGTTTGAAGCGGCGTAATCTCAGACTCCAGCGGCACCACCCGGATCATGCCCTTGCCTGCCTCCGGCTGGGCTTTGCCTACCCAGGGGAAGTCATTTTGATGCAGAAAAACCGGGCAGTGGTATTGGGATACCAGGGCATCAACCGCGCCGGTATGGTCATAGTGGCCATGTGTTAAAAGGATACCGACCAGCTGCAGATTACCGAGATGGCGCAGCAATCTGCCTGGCTGGGATCCCGGATCAATCAGCAGGGCCTGCTGATTGCTGGTCAACAAATAACAGTTGGTGTGGATTCCCTCCAGGGTCAGGGTTTTGATTTCCATACGCTGAATGTGAAAAAGAAGCTTTGCGGCTTCCTATTTCTTCTCCTTGTGATCGGTTTTTTTCATGCATTTCGGGCAGTACTTCTTGATGGTCATCTTTTCCGGGTTCTTTTTCTTGTTCCGGCTCCCGATATAATTCTCTTCACCGCAGACCGAGCATTTGAAGATCAGATTGTCACGCATAGGGCACCTCCTTGTTCGTACTCACAACTATAGCATATCCGGCTTTAAAATCCAAGCACTTCTGCTATAATGAGGCTTATGAAACGCAGTCAAAGTCGACCGGTAAAAGCCGGTCCAATCCAAATCGGCAATCAAGACAAAGTGATCATCCAGTCAATGACCAATACCAAGACTAAGGATGTGCCAGCTACTGTGGCCCAAATTGAGGCTTTGGCCAAAGCCGGCTGCCAGCTTGTGCGGGTGGCAGTGGTGGATGAGAGCGATGCCAGGGCCATCAAAGAAATCAAGCAGCAGATTTCCCTGCCCTTGGTCTGTGATATCCATTTCAACTACCGCTTGGCTTTGATCTGCATTGAAAACGGTGCGGACAAGATCCGCCTGAATCCCGGAAATATTGAAAAACAGAGCCAGGTTGAGGAAGTGGTGAATGCCTGCAAGAAACACCATGTACCAATTCGCATCGGCATCAATGCCGGCTCGCTGCCTTTGGATTTACTTGGTGAAAACAAGCAGGTATCCCCCGCTGCGATGATAGCGGCCGCAAAGCGGCATGTGGATATCCTGGAAGCCCTGGACTTTTATGACATCGTGCTCTCGTTTAAGGCCAGCGAGGTACCATTGACCATCGAAGCCTATCAATTGGCTTCTCAGACCTTCCCCTATCCCCTGCATCTGGGGGTGACGGAAGCCGGCACCCGCGAACTCTCGGCTATCAAGTCATCCGCCGCCCTGGGGACCCTTTTGTCCCAGTCCATCGGCGATACCCTGCGCATCTCCGTCAGCGATGACCCGCTGGTGGAAATTGATATCGCCAAGAAGCTTTTGAACTGCTTTCACTTGGCCACGGATGTGCCGGATCTGATCAGCTGTCCGACCTGCGGGCGGCTGGAGTACGATATGCTGCCGATTGTAAGGGAAATCGAGGACTATTTAAAAAATGTCCACAAGAATATAACGGTTGCCATCATGGGCTGCCCGGTCAACGGACCGCAGGAAGCCTCCCGTGCCGACATTGGGGTTGCCGGCGGCTACCACAATGCTTTGCTGTTTAAAAAAGGCCAAATTATCCGGCGCATCGCCCAAAATGAAATTGTGGAGGTCTTGAAAAAAGAGATACAGGACTTCAAGCCCTGATCACTTTGGTTTTTGCTCAATGAAGCTATGGATGATTTCGGCGTACGGCTGCGGGTCTTTGGCTATAAAGCCACAGTGGCCGTACCCTTTTTTTACGATGAGCTTGAGCCCTTCATATTGGCGAAAACGCGCAAAGCTTTGATAAGCCATCTCCCGCTCACCATAGATGAAAATCAGCTGATCAGCCTTTGGTTGAAAAGGTTCTTGTATTTCAATATTGAAAATAGAGTGGCAGATATGATGGATATCGCTTTTAGTAAGGCAGCTGCCACCACGGGCCACACTTTGTACAAAAGTCAAGGAGAGCCTTTTTTTCGCCATACCAAAGACCCAGCCCGGATGATTCAATATTCCCTTGCGGATAGCCCAGCCGGCTGTTTGAAACACACATTCCTGCAAGAAAATCCGAAAGGGACGATATTGAAAGAAGGGACCGCCATCCAGAAAATAATGCTTGACAGGTATCTTTTTTCGCTGAAACAGTTGAAAGGCAGCCAGCGCTCCCAGGGAGGTGCCAACGATGAAGTCCAGCTCATCTATCCCCTGTTCTAACAGATATTCCTCAATCTGGACCACTTCTTTTTTTAGGCTGACAAAGGGCTGATAGTCTTTTTGATGATGACCGTCAAAGGTCACCAAAAGCAGGCCAAAATCCTCCCCTAAAAGTTTTGTCAATTCATCAAAACTGGAGGCATCCAGAAACATGCCGTGAAGCAGCATGCCCCTGGTTTTGGCTTTTGGACTATCACTACAGGTAAAAAGCATGTTATCCCCCTACTGGTAAGTGCTTCGCTGTTTCGCCTTCGCCCTCTCCTTTTGTGCTTCCTTGATTAAGGAACGGATGGCCTCGCGCTTTTTCTTGCGCTTGACACTGGCAATCTGCTCCCGCATTTTTTTCTTGTAACCGGGTTTTACCTTTTTGGAGGACTGGGCGAGGATCCTTTGAATATCGGGATCGGTTTCCTTCTTTTTTCTGTAGCCGCTGCGTTTTTTTACGGTGGTGAAGCCTGTATTTTTATAACGGCGCTCCTCAAACACAATCCCACGGGCTTTGAGCTGTGCCAATCTGCCGGCGTCGCTGGGCTTTAACAGCAGATAGCAGGTCCCCTTGCGGCCGCTGCGGCCGGTCCGGCCAGCGCGGTGAATATAATAGTCCAGATCCTTGGGCAGGCCCAGGCTGATGACATCGGTGATGGTATCGGCGTCCAGGCCCCTGGAGGCAACATCGCTGCAAACCACATAGCGGACACTCTCATTTTTCATGGCCGCCAAGAGTCTCAGGCGCTGGTGGGCGTCCTGGCTGCTGGTATGGCAGTGGGCATCATAGCCATGACTTTGCAAGAAGGCGGCGGTCTCTTTCGCTTCGCTGGTGCTGTTGGCAAAAATCAGGCAGACATCCGGCACAAAGGTTGGCAGGATCAAAAGCAGGGTTTCTTGTAGACTCTTTTCTCTGGTCGAGACTAAAATGTGCAAAATCTGCGGGTCAAACTCGGCGTCACTGGTATGGACAACCACCAGCTGCTTTGCCAGCTTGCGGTAAAGGTTGAGCTCTTCTTTTTTGGCTGTTGCGCCAAAGAAGAGGATTTGACTGTTATCGATTTGGTTTACAATCGAGGTCAGTGGCGCTATAAAGCCATCCTGCAAGACCATATCGGCTTCATCCACCACCAGCATCTTTATTGATGACAGGGCGCTTTTGGGAAAGCCGGCAACCACTTTGGCTGCCTGGGAGACGGTACCGATGAGGACCTGCGGCGGCTCCTTAAACGAAAACACCTCGCGGCGCACCCCGGCCGCAAAGCCGATGCGAAGCTCGGGCAAAACTTCTTTTAAGTGCATTGCCAGATCACGAATCTGCCGGGCCAGCTCCAGGGTCGGGGCGACGATAATCGCCTGAAGGGCGTTTTGCTTTTGGTCCAGGATTTCCGCCAGCGGCAAAAGGAAGGCGTGGGTCTTACCGGTGCCGGTTTTCGCCATCGCCAGCAGGTTTTTGCCCTGTCTGCAAAGCGGAATCACCTTTTTTTGAATCGCCGTCAAACGTTTAAAACCAAGCAGGTGAATCAATTCCACCGTGCTGTCTTTGAAGGTCAAAGTGTCAAATGTCTTCATATGGTGACAGTATACGTTTTTTTTCTCTGGAGTGCAAAAATGCTATACTGAATTTGCTATGAAAGTGACCAGAATTGTTCCGCAGGGCTATTGCATGGGCGTCGTGCGCGCCTTGAAAATTGTTAAAGAGACCCTTTCAGACTATCCGGATACCCCGATTCACCTGCTGGGGATGATTGTGCACAACACCCAGCTCAATGAAGCTTTGGTGAAAAGCGGCGTCATCATCCATCAGGATGCCTTAAAAAGCCGCTCTGAATTATTGGATGAAATACAAAGCGGGGTGGTAATCTTCTCCGCCCATGGGGTTAGCCAAGAGATATATGACAGGGCCATCGCCAAGGGCTTGACTGTCGTAGATGCGTCCTGCCCGGATGTCATTTTGACCCACAATGTCATTTCTGAATATCTGAAACAGGATTGTAGAGTCCTGTATCTTGGCAAAAAGAATCATCCGGAAGCCGAGGCCGCCCTGTCGCTTGATCCCAAGCGGATTTTGTTGATTGCCAGCGAAGACGATGCCAAGGCTTTAGCGTACAGCGAAGAAAAGACCGTAGCAATCACCCAGACCACAATGAGTCAGGAAGATGTCAAGGACTGGCTTGAAATCCTTTACCAAAAGCGACCGCAGTTATTTCTTTGCAAAGAAATCTGTGCGGCGACCCGCCAGCGCCAGGATGCCCTTTTGGACATCCAGGATGACCTTTTGGTAGTCGTCGGCGATCCCCTGTCCAATAACAGCCGCAACCTGGCGCGCATCGCCCGCCGCCGCCATCCAAAGCTCACCGTACTTTTTGTCAGCAGTGTTAAGGAACTAAAAAACCAGGACCTTTCCCCCTATCACAGTGCCTCTGTCACTTCCGGGGCTTCCACCCCGGGTATTTTGAGCCGGCAGGTCATCGAATACCTTGAAGCCTGGCCCAAAAAAACGGTGTTTCCACCGCTTACAGCTGACGATCTCTTATAAGTTTTTCATAAACCGCAATGCGCCAGTCGCGGTTTTCGCTCTGGCGGACCTGCCTGACTTTCAATAAACGCTCCAAATCCTCCCGGATATAGGCATACCACAGCGCATCTTTGCGCTTTTTTAAGCAGGGACCCAGAAAGATGTCCTCTTTGGTATAGGGGGGATGAGCCTTAGGCAAAACCTTGAGGATCTGATAGAAGTGCTCGTCATACACCAGCTCTTCTTCAGCAATACTCAGCGAATTCTCACTCAGCCATTGGCGCAGCCGGTACGGTTTGCGGTTGGCTTGAATCAAGAGGTAGTCAAAGGCTGAGAGCTGAGAGAGCCAGGGGGTCAGGATATGGGAGATCGTCTCTACCCCCAAACCAGCCAGCACCACCACATCCGCCTCTAAAAAAGCTGGTGCCAAGCCGTCTGCCAGTACCAGCTCAATGCGGTCCTGTAAGCCGGTGATTGCGATATTTGTACGGGCTTTGTTAAGAGGGCCGGCTTTATTGTCGGACGCAAAGACCTTTGGACTCTTGTTATTCAAGACTAAAGCACAGGGTAAAAGGCCGTGGTCGGTACCGATATCCGCGACCACAGCCCCGTCATAAATCATATTGTAGATGGCAGTCAAACGCGCTGACAGGTTCATCAGTTCTTGTCGATAAAATCGCGCAGGCGCTTGGAGCGGGAAGGATGGCGCAGCTTGCGCAGGGCTTTCGCCTCAATCTGGCGGATGCGCTCGCGGGTTACATTGAATTCCTTGCCCACTTCCTCCAGGGTCCTGGTCTTGCCATCATATAGCCCAAAGCGCAGGCGCAGTACCTTTTCCTCGCGTTCGGTCAAGCCTTCCAGCGTGTAGTTGATTTCATCCTTCAACAGCTGGCTGTTGGCATATTCATCCGGGGACATCGCCTCTTTGTCTTCGATAAAGTCCCCCAGATGGGAGTCGTCCTCCTCCCCAATCGGGGTTTCCAGCGAGACCGGTTCCAGGGCGATTTTCTGGATCTCCCGGACTTTTTCCGGGGACACATTCTCCATCTTCGCCGCGATTTCCTCAGCGGTCGGATCCCGGCCCAAATCCTGGACCAGCTGACGCTGCACGCGGGTCAGCTTGTTGATGGTTTCAACCATGTGTACGGGAATGCGGATGGTGCGTGCCTGGTCCGCAATCGCCCGGGTGATTGCCTGGCGGATCCACCAGGTGGCATAGGTCGAAAACTTGAAGCCTTTGGTATAGTCGAATTTATCGACCGCCTTGATTAGGCCCATGTTGCCTTCCTGAATCAAATCCAGAAACAGCATGCCCCGGCCTACATATTTTTTCGCAATCGAAACCACCAGCCGCAGGTTGGCGGAAATCAGGATGTTCTTGGCATCCGTATCCCCCTGTTCAATCCGTTTCGCCAACTCCGGTTCATCCTCCGGCTTCAAAAGATTGACCCGGCCGATGTCCTTGAGGTACATCTTCACCGGATCATTCACCCGGGAAGCGGTATTTTCCGCAAAGGACTGCTCCAATGAACTCAAAGTCGCGGCTTCAATGTTGTCATTGATGCTGTCGACATCATCGACGGCATTGAAATCCACGTTTTCATCCAAAGCATCCTCAATATCCTCATCACTGTCTTCATCCGGCTCTTCGCTCTCGTCGCTGACTTCAATCTCGTTTTTCTTGAACCATTCAAACAGTTCTTCCGACTCCGCATCCGAGAGGTCCAGATGGTCCACAGCCTCCAGGACTTCCTGCTGGGTAATCGGACCCTGGGCTGCTTTTTGTTTAAATTCATTTTTTAATTCATCCAGTGTTTTCAATTCTTTCATAGCTTCTCCCTTCAAATTCGTTTGCCCACAAGTTCATGACGGCGTTTTTTCAGTTCACTGATCTTGGCCATCCGCGCATCCTCGTCGCTGGCGCTCATGATCTGCCGGGACTTGATGCCGGCGATGCTGGCATCAATGGCAGCCAGCTGGATTTGATCTATGGCTTCGGCGACAATGGCGGGGCTGTATGCCGCACTCAGGACTTCCGATTCGCTGATGTGCAGTACATAGTCAATCAAGGCTTCCTGCTGTAACATGCTGAGAAAATCAGCCAGGACCATTGTATCATGCGTCCGGTAATAATTCATCAGGACCATTGTGACCTGCTGGGGGATCGGATGGATCAGATAATCGAGCTTCTGCTGATACAAACCCACCGCCTCCTTGTTTTGTAACATCTGCGAAATCAGGGTATCCTCCGCCAGTAAAGTATCGCGTTTTCTGGGCTTCTTTACAATAACCGGACGGACGGTTTTGACCTTCTTGGGCAAAAGCCCGGCCAGAATCGCGGCCTCGATGCCGGTTTTCTCTGACAAGAGTGCCAGGTAGCTCTGCTGGTCAAATTCCTCCGATAATAAGGCGATTCTGCCAACAATTTCCCTGGCATAATCCTGGCGCTGGCTGAAGTTATTGAGATCGTATTTCTCAAGGAGGTACTCCATCAGAAATTCGATCCAGGACAGCGGCCGGCTGACCAGGGTGCGCAGGGCCTCATTTCCGAATTTACGGCGGTATTCATCCGGATCCAGGCCGTTTAAGCCGGTGACAACTTCCACCTTGAAGCGGTGTTCAAATAACAGCGAACCGCTCTTGTAGGCGGCACTGCGGCCGGCAGGGTCTCCATCATAGCACAAACGCACCGTATCGCAAGCTTTTTTTAATAATTCAATCTGGTTTTGCGTCAAAGCGGTACCCAGGGCTGCCACCCCGGCTTCGATACCGCAAGCATAGAGGGCCATCACATCAATGACCCCTTCCGCCAGGGTAATAGCCCCTTCGCTGCGGCTCTTCTTTTTGGCGATATCATAGTGAAAGAGCTGGTCGCCTTTGGTGTAGAGGATGGTTTCCCCGGTGTTGAGATACTTGGGGGACTGCTCCGCAACTAGCGCCCGGGCACTGAAGCCGACCGGGTTGCCGTTTGCGTCAAAGAGCGGAAACAATAAGCGGTTGGCGTAGCTGTCGCGAAGTCCGCCCTCAAAGTCCTTGACCAAATCCAAAGCGATCAAATCATCGGCCTTGTAGCCTTTTTTAATAAGATAGGTTCCCAGTTCCCCGGGATCATAGCCAATTTGAAAGGCTTCCTGCACCTCTGGGGAAATTCCCCTTTCCTTCAGGTATTCCACCACCGGCTTGCCCGCCTGGGTAGAGAGCTGATAGCGGCAGAAGGCAATCGCCTCTTTCAACAGTTTGTGCTCTTTATCATATTTGGAGACCGGTTTCTGGTAGAGGTCGCTGGCTTTGACCTCCAGCTGGATGCCGCTGTATTCAGCGACCTTTAAAACGCTCTCCAGAAAGGACAGGTTTTCATATTTGCTGACAAACTGGAAGACATTGCCGCCCTCCCCGCAGACAAAGCACTTGAAAATCTGGCGTTCTGGGGAAACCGAAAGCGAGGGATTGTGGTCATCATGAAAGGGACAGGTCGTCACAAAACTCTTGCCTGCCTTCTTTAAGGGCAGATAGCGGGAAATCACCTCGACGATGTCGCTGTGGGCCCGCACCTCATCAATTTGGGTTTCACTCAATCGCGCCAAGTCATTGCCTCAAAAACGGAGCTTTTTTAACAGCACTGCTTCCACTTCACTGATGGGTATGCGTTCCTGCTCCATGGTGTCACGGTCCCGCAGGGTCACACAGCCATCATTTTCACTATCAAAGTCATAAGTCAGGCAATAAGGAGTCCCCACCGCATCCTGACGGCGGTAGCGCTTGCCGATTGAACCGGTATCATCCGTGGTAACGGTGGTCAAACGCAAGAGCTGCCGGTATAAGTCCAGTGCAGGCTCGTTGAGCTGTTTCGATAGTGGCAATACCGCCACTTTATAGGGAGCCAGAAATGGATGCAGGTGAAGCACCGTGCGGACATCATCCACCAGCTGCTCTTCTTCATAGGCTTCGCATAAAAAAGTCAGCACCAGCCGGTCGACCCCGACCGCCGGTTCCACGCAGTATGGCAGGTATTTCTCGCCGGTATTGGGATCCTGATACTCCAGGTTTTGTTTCGAGCATTCCTGATGGCGGGCCAGGTCATAGTCGGTCCGATCCGCAATTCCCCATAGCTCCCCCCAACCAAAGGGAAAGCGGTATTCGATGTCGGAAGTGCCCTTGGAATAAAAGGCGAGCTCTTGGGGACTGTGTTCGCGCAAGCGCAGGTTTTCCTCGCTCAAGCCCAGACTCAAGAGCCAGTTCATGCAGAAATGCTTGAAGTGCTCATACCATTCCAGATCCTTGCCCGGTTCACAGAAGAATTCCATCTCCATCTGCTCAAACTCCCGGGTCCGAAAGGTAAAGTTGCCCGGGGTGATTTCGTTGCGGAAGGATTTTCCGATCTGGCCGATGCCAAAGGGAATCTTCTTGCGGGTAGCCCGCTGCACATTCTTGAAGTTCACAAAAATGCCCTGAGCGGTCTCCGGCCGTAAGTACAGGGTGTTCTTCGCATCTTCCACAACCCCCTGAAAGGTCTTGAACATCAGGTTGAACTGCCGGATCGGCGTGAAGTCATGCTTGCCGCAGTGCGGACAGGCAATCTGGTTTTCGGCAATGTAGGCTTCCATCTGTTCGTTGGTCATTTTGGTGGCGTCGACCTTGCCCTTGGAGACCTCCTCAATCAGCTGGTCCGCGCGAAAGCGGCTCTTGCAGTGCCGGCAGTCCATCAGCGGGTCCGCAAAGGTGCTCAAGTGGCCGCTGGCCTGCCAGACCAGCGGATTCATCAGAATCGCCGCGTCCAGCCCCACATTATAGGGATTCTCGGTGATAAACTTCTGCCACCAGGCCTTCTTGACATTATTTTTCAGCTCCACTCCCATCGGTCCGTAGTCGAAGGTACTGGAAAGCCCCCCGTAGATTTCCGAACTCTGAAAGATAAAACCGGTATTTTTCGCATGCGCAATCAAAGCATCCAGATTTTTTAAAGACATCGTTTCATCCTTTCTACAGCAGTTTCAACAACCGCAAAGAAGTCTCTTTAATTCCCGTATATTGTACCATATATTCCCCCAACAGCCCCAGCAAACCAGTCGCGATCTCCCCTTCCTTCTCCAGGATCTCCAGATTTTTGAAACCGGCGTGATTCAGCCAGCGAAACTGCTTGAGACTGTTTGACTCCAAAGGCTCAATTCCTTCCAGTAAACGGTGGCGCTCACAAAGAAAGCCGCCGGCTTTTACACTGATGGCTGTGACTTTCTTTTCGCCGCAAAGCACGCAGCCTTCCGTATGGATTACCACGCCATTATGGGCCAAAAGCGAAACCATCGCCAATGAGAGCACCCACTTTGCGTCATGCCCTTGATGCCATAACTTCAGGCAGGTCTCTAATAATTCAAAGCAAAACGGCGCGTCGAGCGGCATGTGGTAGAGCTGGCTGGACAGCCACTCATTTAAAAGCGAGGCCGCACTCACGGTATTGAAGTCGGACAGGACGTGATGATAGGATTCCAATAGCTTGGCACTTTGCAAAACCAACAGGCTGCGGCCATTGTCGCTTAACAAAAACTCACTGAAGACAAAGGGATTGGTGGCACTGCGGTTTTTCGCCAGCGGCTTGCGCAGTCCCCTGGCCTTGCAGGAGTATACAGACTCACTGCTTAAAAGCGTGAGGATGCTTTCGTATTCGCCCACCTCGACCTCGCGTATTACAAAGGCCTGAATCTTTTGGGTCTCAGCCAAGTTCGGTGTACCCCAGCTCGCTGAGCCGTCCCGGCTTGTTGCGCCAGTCTTTCTCCACCCGCACAAACAGTTGCAAAAACACCGGTCCGCCCAGTAACGCTTCGATGTCCTTGCGGGCGGCTGAGCCGATTTCGCGGATCATCGAGCCGTTTTTGCCAATCAGGATCGCCTTTTGACTATCGCGCTCAACCACGATGGTGGCATCCAGCAGATAGGTATCGCGGTTTTTGCTTAACTGGTCCAAGACCACGGCTACTGCATGCGGTACTTCCTCCATGGTCAAAGCGACCGCTTTTTCCCGGATCAGCTCCCGGATGCGGAAGGACTCACTCAGCTCGGCCTTTTGCTCAGACGGGTAATACGGACTGGACTCTGGCAGATAGCGGCGGGTGACCTCAAGCAGGGTTTGCAGGTTATCTTGTTTCAAGGCGGAAATCGGAATGAGTTCACTGAATTGATAGCGGGCCGCATAGCTTTCCAATAGGTCCAAGAGCTGTTTTTTTGTGAGCAGATCAATCTTGTTGAGTATCAGAAAGACCGGTTTTTTGAAATGGTCCAGCGACGCGATAATCGCTTCCTCCTCCCTGCCAAAGCGGCGGGAGCCATCCACCAGGTAGTAGATAAGATCGGCATCCGCCAAGCCGCTGTAAATGGACTTGTACATCATCGCCCCCAGCTTGTGGCGGGGTTTGTAGATGCCCGGTACATCGACGAAGATGTATTGGGTATCACTGGTGGTATGCACCCCGCGGATGATGTTGCGGGTGGTCTGCGGCCGGTCGGTGGTTATCGCAATCTTTTCCCCGACCAGGGCATTGAGCAGTGTGGACTTGCCGGTATTGGGTCTTCCCAGAAAACCGATAAAGCCGCAGCGAAAGCTCATTGCAGGTCCTCGCTGGAAAAGCTGTCCGGCAGAATTTCATCAATGGTGGTGATGCGGGAGTCTTTGCCATTGCTTAAAACAATCGGTGTATCCCCTTTTAAAAGCTCGCTTAATACCTGGCGGCAGATGCCGCAGGGAGAGCCGAGCCGTTTGCCGTCACTGACGATGGCAATCGCCTTGATGTCGTTTTTGCGGACCCCGTTGCTGTAGGCGTTGAAGATTGCCGAACGCTCCCCGCATACCGTGGCTCCATAGCTGGCATTCTCGATGTTGGCTCCAAGAAAATAGCGGCCGTCAAAGGTCTCCACCGCTGCCCCCACATGATAGTTCGAGTACGGGGCATAGGCATTGCCCATTGCCAGAAATGCCTGTTCAATCACTTTTTCGTATTCCATAGTTCCTCCTTTCAAAACATATGTTGGACTGCCATAAAGACGAAGATCCCCATGGCAATGATACAAAAGATCAAAACCGCTCCGGCCGCCATGTCCTTGGCTGCCTTAATCAGCGGATCCGGTTTTGTACTGACGCGGTCCGCCAGTTTTTCCAGGGCGCAGTTGAAGCTCTCCAAAGCCAGCACCCCACCAATCAAAATCCAGACCAGCACCCATTCATAGTTATAGAGCTTGAGCAGACAGCCGGCCAAAATGGTCAATAAACCCAAGAAAAGATGCAAGCGGATGTTTTTGTCCTTTGCCAATAACGCCAAACCGTTAAAGGCAAACACAAAGCGCCTTTTAAGCTCTTGCCACCAAATCATCCAGGATCTCCCTCTGCAGTGCTTCCATGACTTTGGACTCCGCTTCATTTTGATGGTCATAGCCCAAAAGATGCAATAAACCATGGGTAAACAAAAAGGCGATTTCCCGCTTCTCGCTGTGCCCGTAAGCTTCTGCCTGCCGCGCTGCGGCATCGATATTAATCAGGATATCACCCAGATACCCTTCATCCAGGCTTTGCTCCCCTTCCCGGGACGCAAAGCTTAATACATCGGTGGTCTGATCCAGATTCCGGTAGCGCAAATTGAGTGCTTGCATCGGGACGTCACTAAGAAATAACACCGTCAGGGCATTGCCCTGCTCTTGTAAGTGAAGCAGGGTCCTCTTGGCGATTTGATTGAATAAGGACTGATAGCGATAAAGCGCTTTATTTTTGACTTTTTGGCGTATGGTCACTTCCATGACGGCTCTCCTCAAAACTGCCATAGGCTTCAATAATCTTCTGGACCAGCGGATGACGGACCACATCGGTGGCCGTCAAAGTCACAAAGGCGATTTCTGCAATCTCACCCAGAATCGCCTTCGCCCTTGCCAAACCGGACTCACGGGGATCGCGCAGGTCAATCTGGGTGATATCCCCGTTGATGACCATCTTGGAATGCTCCCCCAAACGGGTCAGAAACATCTTGATTTGCGTCGAGGTCGCATTTTGGGCTTCGTCGAGAATCACAAAACAGTCTGCCAAAGTACGCCCGCGCATATAGGCCAAAGGCACAATTTCAATGACCTTGGACTCCAGGTATTTTTCCACGGTTTGGCTTCCCAAAAGCTGATTGAGGGCATCGTAGAGCGGCTGCAGATAGGGGTCGACTTTCTCCCGGATATCCCCGGGCAAAAAGCCCAGGCTTTCCCCGGCCTCCACGACCGGCCGGGTCAAAACAATACGGTTGATTTTTTTGGTTTTTAAAAGCTGCACGGCATAGGCCAAAGTCAGAAAGGTCTTGCCGGTACCGGCCGGACCGATGACAAAGACGATGTCCTTGGTTTGCATCGCATTGATGAAGGTTTTTTGTCCAACGGTCTTGGCAGAGATTAAGCGGCCGCTTTGGTTTTGTCCCAGAGACTGAGAGTAGGCACTCAGAAATTCCTCCTGGCGGTTTTCCTTGGCCAGTTTGATCAGGGTTGCTGCCTCCTGCAGGTCCAAAGAAGGATTCTGGCGGATGCGCGTCAAAAGCGCCAGAATGGCGCGCTTGACCCCGGCTTGTCCAGCCGGGTCGCCCTTAATAAAAAAGGTCTGGTCATAAAGGGTCAGGGACTGTTGAAAGGTCTCTTCTATTATTTTCAGGATTTGGTCGCGCGGACCCACCAGGGTCCGCAGCTCCTCCAGCGTGACATCGCTCAATAACAACTGTGATTCCTTCAGCAAACAGGGTTCCTCCATTAGTATCTTCATAGTACCATCCGCCGAAAAAAAAAGGAAGACAATTCCTTTTATTTTGAACGGCGTGCCTTGCGGGCCGCTTCCGATTTAAGCTTTCTGCGAACGCCAGGCTTCACATAAAACTCCCTCTTTCTCGCCTCAGCAAGGGTACCGTTGCGGGAAACCTGACGCTTAAAACGACGCAGCGCGTCATCCAAGCCTTCATTTTCCTTCACAACAACTCTAGGCATAACTGACCTCCCTTCCTTAGCAAGCATATACATTATAACAAAATCGTTTATAAAATCAAGAATATAATTCCGCTTTGCGGCAACAAAACCATAAGAAACCCTTAAATTCAAGGGTTCTGCACCGCAGAAATGACGAATGTATCACTGTTGATGCGCTCCAGCGTAAAAACCGTGTCCATGATTTTGAAATCGTAGCTGTGGCCAAGATCCAATAATCCCAGGGTGATAATCTTGTTGTCATAGGTGTAAAGCTGTACCTCCACCGCCTGCACGTTGGCTTTGGTGATAATCGGATCCAGCACGATTTCCCGGATTTGATAGCCGTGAAAGTCGATGTGGTCTTCAACCACCAGAATGCGGTGCTCTTCAATTGCCGAGCTCAGCGAAAACTGCACCGGGCTTTCAAGCGGGTTGGCCACCGTTACCACCGGCTTCAACACTTCATTTTCAAAGGCGCTCAGATCGACCGGGATCGTGGAGCGCAGCTGGTTGTAGGCCGGTTGATGGATATAGGACAAAAGCAGCTTCTGCGGATCCAGAAGATGATAGAGGTGGATATCATCCAAAAGCAGCTGGTAGGTGCTTTCCCACTGGTAGTACATCGGGGAGCGGTTGTAGGAATAGGAATCCCCGTCTTCGTAGTAATAAGCGCTTTGCAAAGCGGGATTGTAATCCAGGATGCCGTTTGTTAAAACCGGGCTGGTACGGAAAGTGACGCGGATGATATGGCCGATGTGCAGCCCGTGAACCATTTCGTGACCCAGCCGGGTCAGAATCTGGACGTAGGTCTGCTTGTACATCTTGGTTTTGTCCACCATCCGCTCATCAGTGTCACAGGATAATGCGGTCGCCTTGGCGTTGGTACGGTTGGAAAAGCCGATGATGAAATCATAATCCGCCAATTCCTCAATATAATCCAGGGCCAGATAGGCACTGTAGCGTTCACAGGTATAGTCGTAGTAGAGACTGGTCGGGCTGTTGTAGAAAGCACTCATCAAAGCCGGGGAAGGCGTAAAAAAAGTGACTTCCTCAAGCGAGCATATCCCCCCAGTCACTTGTGATATATATGTAGTCAGGTCGTTTTGATAACGTGCCCTGGTTGCGTCACTCAGGGAGATATAATCCACAATCGCGACCTTGGCACTTTGGCAGCGGTTGATGGAATCCAGTAGGCTCAGCGGGTCGCCAATGGTCCCGGCAGGCGTCCCGTTATTGCGGTATGGCCAGAGATTGAGGTCAAACAAACTGGTTTGTTCATAAGGTAAAGGCGGTAGTTTTGCCCGCTGGCTTAAGACCTGCGGGGCTGGAGCTTTCACCGCACTGCTGCTGCTGGACAGCAATGTCAGGGAAAAAGCGAAGAAACTAAATAGAACCAGCAGCGAGACAAACTTCGGAAAGAAACGCAGCCATTTCCAGGGTATTTTGTGTTTGACCGGTTCAATCGGCAGCGGCAGCGGAAAAGGGTCGCTTTGTCCCCGGCGGCGCCGCGCCTTGATGACGCGCTTTACCTCAAAGGCACTTTGATCTTTGATTTCAATCGTACGACGCTTTGCCATGGGCCTCCTCTTCTGCAAACATCACTAATAGAATAGCATGAACCCGCAAAGTTGAAAAGCAAAGCGGCTGGCGTTTTCTGTATAAAAAACGCATTCAAACAAAAGTTTAAGAAAATTTTTAAAAAAGACTTGCAATTTCGCAAGGTACCTAGTATTATATAAACGCAAGGTACCTTGCGAAATGAAAAGAAAGGAGTGAGAGAGATGATACCGAGACAAAAATTTATGAGACACCGCCCGCATGATTTGGACGATGGCAGCGAAAAAACCAATAGAATCGAAAAACTTGAGGGCGACGATGCAATCGTCGCCAACCTGGAACGGTTGGTTCGCCATCTGAACCGTCGCCCCAGCCACCGCCGCAGTCAGCTGCGCATCCTGGGGATTCTGAAGGAAAAAGGCGCATTGGCGCAAAACGAGCTCACCGAGCTGCTCAATGTGCGGTCCGCTTCCGCCAGCGACATTCTAAAAAAGCTGGAGCTTCGCGGCTGGATCAGCCGTAAAGAGCTGGAAGAAGACAAGCGCACGCTGTTAATCGAGATTACGGATGAAGGTCAAAAAGTTCTGGAAAACCAGGAAATGCGGCCGGAGCGTCCGGAGCGCATGGAACATCGTGAACACCCGGAACACCCGGAGCATATGGAGCGTCGTGAGCGTCCAGAGCGTCCGGAGCACATGGAACGTCCTGAACGTCCTGAACGTCCGGACCTGCTGAGTGTCTTGAGTGATGAGGAAAAAGCGCAGTTTGCCGCAATCCTAGAAAAGCTCAACGCCAGCCTGCCAGCACCCCGCCGTCATGCAAGAGAAAAGACTGATCAAGACTGATCAGCCTTTTTTATTGTCAGTACGATGATTTGCGGACGGGTAAAACTGCGAAACAGATGACAGCCCAAACCGCTGTTTACCAGTACCGGCAATCTGTTTCTGCCCTGACGCCAGCCGGCCCGGAAATGCTGATTGTAAGATGTCACATGCATAAAGGTCAATGCCGGCCGCCATAAGCCGAAAAAGGCAATCTCCCCGTCGTGGGTATGCCCTGCCAGCATCAAATCAACTTGATCCAGCGCCATCTCTAAGGCCTGGTCAGGCTGATGGGCCAAAAGCAGGGTAAAGGGTTCCCCTTTGCGGTTTTTTAAGGCCGCTTCCAGGTCCACTTGCGTGTGCCAGGGATCGCGGAAACCACAGAGGTAGAAATCCTCGCGCAGCATCACACCCTCATTATTGAGCAGTGTGCCAGCTTCAGGCATCCTCTTTTGCAGGAAACTGAACTCGTCGTGGTTGCCCTCGACGCCATAGATCCCCCACTTGGCGGGGACACATTTTAATAGCTGTAAAAACTCCGGTAATCTGGTATGGGGAAAATCCCCGCCCACCAGAATCAGATCAATCGGAGCTGTGAGTTTTTGCAGCTCTTTTTTTAGCTTCTTCAAAGAAAAATGATGGATGTCGCTCAAAAACAAAAGGCGCAAATCCCCTTCGCGCAGTTTGTTTGCGGTAAAAGATGTATGAAAAGTTTGCACCTGAAGACCCAGGGTCAGGGCGTGTATGATATGGATTAACCCGATTGTGGCAATCAGTAAAAAACCAATCCAGAAAAACCGGGATAAGGTCACTTCTTATTCCTGCATCAGCTTGACGCCGCCACTGGTACCGATGCGGTTGGCGCCGGCTTTCACCATCGCCTTTACATCCGCCCGGCTGCGCACCCCGCCGGAGGCCTTAATCAAAGCCTTATCCCCTACTGTGCTTTTAATCAGCGCTACATCCGCAACGGTAGCGCCGCCGGTGGAAAAGCCGGTGGAGGTCTTTACAAAGTCAGCCTTTGCGCTCACCACGCATTTGGCCGCTTCCACTTTTTCCTCATCGCTTAACAAACAGGTCTCAATAATGACCTTGAGAATCTTGTCTTTGCAAACAGCTTTTACTTCCGCAATGTCCTTGGTCACGGTTTTGTAGTCGTGGTCCTTGATGGCACCGATATTGGCTACCATGTCAATTTCACTGGCCCCATTACTGATCGCCCGGGCCGCCTCACTGGCCTTGTCCTCGCTGGTTGAAGCCCCCAGCGGAAAGCCCACGACACAAGCGACTTTCACATCGCTGTCCTGCAGTAAATCCGCACAGGTCTTCACCCAGTACGGGTTCACGCAAACCGAAAAGAAATGGTAGGTCTTGGCCTCTTCGCAAAGTTTCACAATCATTTCCTTGGTGGCATCTGCTTTCAGTAAAGTATGATCAATCAGTTTATTCATTGGTTTTCCTCCTGTGTACTGACCAGCGCCTGCAGAATCACTCTGGCGGCGACCTGGTCTCCCATCCAGTGTTCCTTCCCGAATTCCCGGTAAAGGTAATCTTCATCCCCCTTGCCCAGAATCATGATGGTATCGTTGCGATTCGCCAGCTGGATGGCCTGTTCGATCGCATCATAGCGGTTTTCTATGGTCAGGTACTTGCCGGTGATGCCCTTGGCAATGTCGGCACAGATGGCCAAGGGGTCCTCACTACGGGGGTCCTCCTCGGTCAAAATCACAGTTTCCGAATACTGCGAGGCAATCTGTCCCAGAATCGGGCGCTTCTTGACATCCCGCTGTCCGGCAGAGCCAAACACCGTCAGAATCTTTCCGCTTTTTGGAGTAATCGCCTTGGCATAGGCGAAGGCCTTCTCGAAGCCATCCGGGGTATGCGCATAGTCGACAATGACCTGAAAGGGCTGGCCGCAGCGGATTTTCTCCATCCGCCCGTCCACCTGACGCACCTCAGCCACCTTATCGATAATGTCGCTTAACTCCATCCCATATTGATGCAGGGCGGCAATAATCGCCAAGAGGTTATAAACATTGAACATCGCCACCAGGTTGGTGGTGACGTGGTAGCGGCCGACCGGGGTATGCAGGGTGAAGTCCGTGGACTCCGGGTGCAGCTGGATGTCACTGGCCCTGTAATCCGCCTCATCCTCAATGCCATAGGTCAAAACCCTGGCCCGGGTCTCATGCAAAAGTCGCACCCCATAGGGGTCATCCACATTGATGATAGCGGTCTGATTGGGACCGACCATCGTAAAGAGTTTCTTTTTGGATTCAAAGTAATTCTCCATGGTACCGTGGAAATCCAGATGATCGTGGGTCAGGTTGGTGAAAATCACGGTATCAAAACCAACCGAGCCGACCCGGTTCTGCTCCAGTCCGTGACTGGAGACCTCCAGGGCCAGGGTGGTGGTACCGGCTTTGACCATATCCGCCATCATTTCATGAAGCGGCACAATATCGGGAGTTGTCAAAAGCGGCGGCAGGCGGTGCTTGCCGTATTCGATGGCGATGGTTCCAATATAGCCGCTGGTATGATGGCTGTTGAGCAGATTATGGATGGTATAGGCGATGGTGGATTTGCCATTGGTTCCGGTGACCCCGAAAATATAGAGTGAATTGCTGGGGGAACCGTAAAAGCGCTCCGCGAAGTCATTGAGGGTCGCCAACGGGTCTTGGACCTGATGATAGTAGATCGTGGGACGCGTGTTTTTGAGCGGTTCACTGTGCACAATGGCAACCGCACCATGGTCAATTGCCATATCGATGAAGTCATGGCCGTTATGCATCAAGCCGCTCAAACAGAAGAAAATTGAATTTTTCAGGGTTTCGCGGGAGTCGACCATCAGGTGATCGATGGTGAAAGCGGGGGCATTGGCAATCAGTTGATTCAATTTCATGGTCTTCAGTCCTCTTTTTTCCCTTGTAAAACCGTTTCATTTACGCTTTGTATTGTAACAAATACCCCCTGGTTGCGCAAATCATTGTCGCTGTAGAATTCGACGGGCTGATAAAAGGAATTGTAGCCTTTCGCCAGATTGCTTTTCCAGCTTTCCACCAGCACTTCAAAACTTTTCGCTATCATCTTTTCGGCGTGCTTAAAACGCAGCTTGTGATCGAGGTCCAACAGCTTTTTTACCCGCTGTTTTTTTATGGCATCGCTGACCTGGTCCGCCATTGAAGCCGCCAGGGTATTGTCTCTTGGTGAATAAGGGAATACATGCAGAAAGCTGAAATCGCATTGTTCTAAAAACGCCATCGTCCCTTCAAACTCGGCCTCGCTTTCGCCAGGGAAGCCGGCAATCACATCGGTGGAGACAGCAATATCCCCTGCTTCCTTGCGGATTTCCTGTAAACGCTCTAGATACTGGGCGGTGGTATAAGGCCGCCGCATCCGCTTTAAGGTAGCGTCATAGCCGGACTGCAAAGGGATGTGCAGATGTCTCGCCAAGCGTGAATCTTGATGAAACAGCCTCAACAAGTCATCACTTACCTCGGTGATTTCAATCGAGGAAATGCGCAGCCGCAAGAGCTTTGGGCAGGCTTCAAGAATCGCCGCGCACAAGTCCGCCAGTGTTTTTTTTGTGCCCTTGCCATAGCGGCCGGTGTGGATACCGGTTAAGACCAGCTCCCGTATTGACTGCTGCTCTAATAAGACTGCTTGCTTGACGCAGCTTTTTAGATCCAGGCTTCGCTCATGGCCGCGGGCATAGGGAATGACACAATAGGCACAATACTGGTCGCAGCCATCCTGCACCTTCAAAAACCTTCGGGTACGCCCGCTTCCGCTATAGAGCGGCAGTTGTAAGAATGCCGGGCTTTCTGTGATAAGAGGACTGCTTTGTCTGTTGTTTTTTAGATTGTTGAGCACTGCCAAAAGCTGGTCCTTTTGATAGGAGCCGATGCAAAAATCCGCATCCTTCTCAAGCTGTTTGGCGGCAATCTGCACGTAGCAGCCAATCGCCCCTACCAGCGCCTTGGGGTTGCGTTTTTTGGCAGCGTGGAGCTTTTGGCGGCTTTTGGCAGCCGCGGTATTGGTCACGGCACAGGTATGCACCAGATAGAGGTCAGCACATTGGCTGAAACTGACTTCCTTGTAGCCGTTTTCTTTCAATAGCTGGCGCAGTCCCTCCGATTCCGCCTGGTTGACTTTGCAGCCCAGGGTATAGAGGGCGAAGGTGTTAGCCACTTTAGCGGAGCTCCTGGCCCTGCTTGGCCAAAGCCAAAAGGCGCTGACGCTCAAAGGGTTTCAACAGGCGGTACTCCCCGGGTTTCAAATCCCCCAAAGTTAAAAAGGCAAAGCGGCTGCGATGCAAGAGGGAAACCGGGGCACCCACCGCTTCGCACATGCGCCGAATCTGGCGGTTGCGGCCTTCATGAAGGCGTATGGTGAAGGAGGTGGTGCGAGCACTGAAGTCCTTGTGCGTCACTTTGACCTTGGTCTTTTGGGTCAAGCGGCCATCCAGCATGATCCCCTGCTCCAAGGCTTTGATTGCAGTCGCTTCAAGGATGCCGCGGACCCGTACCTCATAGGTCTTCTCCACCTCATGCGAAGGGTGAATCAGCTGCTGGGCAAAGTCCCCGTCATTTGTCACCAACAAAAGGCCGGAGGTGTCATAATCCAGCCGGCCAACCGTGAACACGCGTTTGTCTTTGGGAAAGTAGTCTACAACCTTGGAGCGATCCCCATCACTTTCACTGGTGCATAAAACTTTACGCGGTTTATAGAACAGGTAGTAAACCTTCTCCTGTGCATCAATCAGTTTATCGTCCACTTCAACGACATCCTGGCGGGATACCTTGACTCCCAACTCCCGGACGATTACACCATTGATTTTGACCCTGCCGGCCAGAATCCAGGTCTCGGCAGTCCGCCTTGAACATAATCCGGCAGAAGCCAGCACCTTCTGCAAGCGTTCGCTATAAGCTGCGCTCATAGAGGTCCTCGTTGTCGGAATTGTCGTGATAATCCGGCAGCTGCGGCAAGTCCGTCAGCGAAGCCAGTTTGAAGACATCCAGAAATTCCTCGGTCACACCATAAAGAATCGGCCGGCCGGCGGCTTTGGAGCGGGTGCGCTCTTCCACCAAGCCCCTGGCCATCAGTTTGCGCAGCATCACATCGCAGCTGACCCCGCGGATTTCCTCAATCTCAGCCCGGGTAATCGGCTGCTTGTAGGCAATGATTGCCAGGGTTTCCAGGGCCGAATGGGACAGGGCCCGCTGGCGGTCCAGATCAAAGAGTTTCTGGGCCAGGGGATGGATAAAGGCCTTGGAGACGAACTTGTAGCGGTCGCCATAGCCGACAATCTCCACCCCATGACTGCCCTGCTGGTAGCTGGCAATCAAATCCTCCAGCAGCTGCTGCGCTTCAATCACGGTTATATCCAAAAGCTGGGCAATCTGCGTCAGCGCCAGCCCTTCTTCTCCCACCAAAAATAACAATCCCTCCAACAGGGCTGAGAGATCCGGCATCAGGCATTCCCCCACTTCAGCCAGATCCGGTCATCCTTGTCCATGGTATAAACCAAGAGGTTCACCCGAATCAAATCCAAAACAGCCAAAAACGACACAATTCCTTCCTCCAAATCTATGCAGGTATCCAAGACTTCATCAAAGCTGAAGGCTCTGCTGAAGCCGTCGAAGTGCTGACGAATTTTATAGATGCAATCATCCACTGACCGTTCCGGTTTTGTGACCCTCACTGCCAAGGGCAGGCTGGCAACATAGCGGTCCAGGGCTTTGCCCATGGCCTTGGTCAAGTCATAGACGCTGCCGCTGATGTTGTTGAAATCGATGCTGCTAAGCCACTGCTGGCTGATTGCCTCCATCGGCCTGGATAATTGCTGCAGGCGTTCGCGATAGCGCTCGCCCAGGGTTTCGCTGATCTCCTTGAACTGTTGATACTCCAATAAGCGCCTAACCAGCCGGTCCTTGGGGTCTTCCTCATACTCGCCATCCAGGATTGCTTTCTCCTTTGGTAATAGGCGCCGGCTTTTGTACTCAATCAAACCGGCCAGTTCGCTGAGGTATTCACTGGCAATCTCCAGGTGCATTTCCTCCATCTGATGCAAAAAGGCCGCATATTGTGTGGTCAGCAGGGTAATATCTAACTCAAAAAGGTCCATATTGTTTTTCCGGATCAGATCCAGCATCAGATCCAGCGGACCTTCAAAATCGTTAATCGTTACGGTAAAAGTCATCGTTCTTTCTCGTCCAATTCATTCTAACAAAGTCAAATCGTTTTGTAAATTAAGGGCAAGGCTTCACAAGCGCTGTCCTGATAGCCGAAGGCTGCCTGTAAACGGCTCAGCCACATTTCATCCAAAGGCTGGTCATGGTAGATACTGCAAAGCAGGTCCCCGGCTTTGACAAAGTCACCGATTTTGTGCGGGACCACCAGGCCGACCGCATGATTGACCGGGTCCTCCTTTTTCGCTCGCCCTGCTCCCAGCTCCATCGCCAGTATGCCCAGTTCCCTGGAAGCAACCCGGTTGAGCCAGCCCTCACGGCTGGCATAGACAGGTGTTATTGACTTGGCTTGGGGCAGTCGCTTCGGGTCATCCACAACACCTGGATCGCCACCCTGAGCACTTATCAATTCTTTCAGCTTCACCAAGGCACTGCCGTCTTCAATCGCCTTTCTTAAAAGGTCTTCCCCTTCTTTGTGATTTTCACAAAGCTTGGCCTGCTGCAGGATGGTCGCCCCGCTGTAGATGCACAAATCCGTGAAGTCCTTGGGCCCCTGCCCTTTCAGGGTGTCAATGGCTTCTATGACCTCCAGGGCATTGCCAATCGCAAAGCCCAGGGGCTGATCCATGTTGGAAATCTCCGCCCGGACATCCTTGCCCAGCGACCTGCCAATCGAAATCATCTGTTTTGCCAGGATTTCTGCCTCCTCCTGGTTTGCCATAAAGGCGCCCTCGCCGACCTTCACATCCAACAGAATCGTATCGCTGCCGCAGGCCAGTTTCTTGGACATGATGCTGGAGGCAATTAACGGAATTGATTCCACGGTTGCGGTTACATCCCGCAAGGCATAGAGTTTCTTGTCCGCCGGTACCGAGGTATCGCTTTGACCGATGACGGCAATCCCAATGCGGTTGACCTGGTCAATCAGTTCCTGGTTGCTTAAGGCAATGCGGTAGCCGGGTATCGATTCGAGCTTGTCCAGGGTACCGCCGGTATGACCCAGGCCGCGCCCGGACATCTTGGCGATTTTCACACCCTGGCTGGCAACTAACGGCCCCAGGGCCAGGGTGGTCTTGTCCCCCACCCCGCCGGTGGAATGCTTGTCCGCTTTGATGCCGGCAATTAGAGAGAGGTCATAGACATCGCCGCTGTCGCGCATGATCATCGTCAAATCGACGGTTTCCCGCTCACTCATGCCATTTAAGACAATCGCCATCAACAGCGCACTGCTCTGGTATTCCGGAATTTCTTCGCGGACCACGCCGTCGATCCAAAATTGTATTTCTTCCCGCGTCAGTTCTTTTTTATCTTTTTTCTTTTCTATGATATCCAAGAAACGCATAGAGAACCCTCCTTGTTAGTGCGTACTCATTATAACGCCAAAGCCAAGCAAAAAAAAGAGAACACAGCACTGTGTTCTCAGATTCCCGGGGTTAAAAAGGCGACTTTTTCGGCAATGACATCGTAGAAGTACATTTGCGTCCCGTCAGATTTTTCATAGGGCGAGGATTGCAGGCGGCCCTTGATGGCAACCAGCTGTCCCTTGCGGGCGGTTTCGGTTACCGTCTCCGCCACCCCTTTCCAAAGCGTGATCCGAAACAGGTCGTTTTCATAGTTGCCCTCCGGATTCTTGAAGTTGCGCTCCGAGCTGACCAACAGGGTCGCGACCTTGTTGCCGTTGGGGGTTTCCCGCAGGGAGGGCAGCTCCCGGATGGTGCCGATGACAATCGTGGTGTTCATATTAAATTCCTCCTCGCTATCCAGTATAAAGGAGGTTTTCTTGGTTTTTGTCTCAAGTTTGTCCCAAATTTGTGTCAAATTTGTCTCAAATCTTGCCTAATATTACCAAAGAACTGTGGATATCCTTCACATATTTCAAGCTGTCCACACAGTTATCCACCGTCAGGGCGCGCGTGATTTTCTGGGTTTCGAAGAAACTCAGGCCGTAGAGATCCGAGCGCAGAATTTCAAAGACGATGGCGGAAGGTTTGTCAAACAAAGACAGGGCATTGCCCCAGGTACGTTTTTTCAACTGCGCCAAAACCGCAGAATCAACGGGATTTTTCTTCATTTCTTCAATTTGTTTTAAAAGAAAATCGCGCCAGGACTGGGGATCGGCTGTTTCGCCAAAGAACATCACATAGCCGTAGTCTTTTCCGATATTGACTTCAAAACCGAAGAATTCATTGATGATTTTTTCATCAATCCACAATTGATATTGGGGATTGAGTGTGGAAAACTGCGCCTGCAGCGCACAATTGAGTGCCTGGGCGATGCGCTCCCGCTCAGCCAGGTCACTTTGGGGCAGGTTCAATTTAAAGACCAAAGCGCTCTTGGTAGTGGGAATATCAAAGTCAACTTTGACTTCCTTCTTGACGACACTTTCCGGTTCAATCACCGGGAAGCGTCGCATGGTGATTGGCTTGCCAAAGTCTTTTTTTGCCTGGTTGGCTTTGATGACCTGCAGGACTTCTTCCGGGTCACAGGGGGTAATCGCCAGAAACTGCATCCGTGAGGGATGATAATTGCGCTGATGGCAGTCTTCCAGCTCTTTGCGGGTGGTGGATACGACACTGTCGGTCGTACCGCCAACATCGTATTTGAGGGGATGGTTTTCAAACAGGCAGCTCATCGCTTCCCGATACAGGCGGTAGTTGGGAATCTGCTCATACATCAGAAGCTCCTCGACAATAATCCCCTTCTCCTTCTCAACCGAAGCATCATCAATCTGTAAATCCTGCACAAAGTCCAATAGCAGATTGAGCGGTTTTTGGTATTCCGGCGTCGTGATTGTAAAGAAATAGACGGTTTCGCTCTCGGTGGTAAAGGCATTGACATTGGCTCCCAGGGAATTGAACTTGGAGAGCATATCCTCCTCCGGCTTTTCAAAGAGTTTGTGCTCCAGAAAGTGGGCAGCCCCCAATGGCACTTCAAAGATGCTGCCATCGGCTTCATTCTGTTTGTAGTCAAAGGCTCCATAGGGTGTCCCGAAGGCAAAGCAGGAGGTCGCAAACTCCGGCTTGTGGTAGATTGTAACCTGTAAACCGTTGTCCAGCACTTCCACAATTGCGGATTCGCCGAATTCCGGATGGGTGATGGTTTTCATTTTATTCCTCCTTTTGCGCGGGATCACAAAGCACGGCGACCCCAATCTTTTTGAGCCGGGTAAATACCGAGGTAATCGCTTCGCGGTCTACTTTGGAAATCTGCTTTACAATCGCTTCTGGACTGACATCCGTTTTTGTCAGTACTGAATTCAAACCCAGGTTCAGCATTCCGCTGGGCCGGTCAAGGGAAGCGGAGAAGATATCACTCATCATTTTCTTGATGATAGCCAAAAGCGAATCATCAAAGTCACCGTTGGCGACTTGCTTTACCAATTGGTCAATCAGGGAAAGTACTTCCGCGATATTTTTTTTCTGGGTGGCGGTGGAAATGACCAGTACCCCGTCAAAGTTGATGGTGGTGCTGAAAATGGAATAGCAGAGGCTGCGCTTTTCCCGGACTTCACGAAAGAGCAATGAGACCGGAAACTGTCCCAACAGGGCCGCGGCAACCCGCAAAGCCCAGTAATCGGGACTTTTGACATTGACCGGACCATTATAGAGCACCGTGATTTCCGCCTGGGTGGTTTTCTTGTCGATGGTAATTGAAGTGACATCGTCTTTTTCAAAGCAATAGGCCGTTTCCAAAAGGTTATGATCCGAAAACGGCAGGTATTCTTTGGCATAGCCTTCCAGCTGGTCTTGACTCAGCCAGCCGGTAGAAAGCAGGACCACAAAGGTATCTTCAAGCAGCTCTTGATGTACGCGCTTGAGATCATCCAGACTGAGTGCTTCCACTTCCTCCTGTTCGCCTTCGGCATCAATTTCCAAGGGCTGGTTGGCACCGGCACTTTTGACAGCTTGCGAGCTGCAGTAAGTAGAGAAGTCCTCTTGTCTTCTGGCAATCGACTGCAGGGCATTGCGCTTGGCTTCCGCAAACACTTCTTCATTTAAGAGCGGACGAAAAATCATTTCCTTCAGGGTCGCAAAGATCCCCTGCCATTGTCCTTCCTGGCAAAAACGGTCATCCAAAGCACTCAGCAAAACCTCCATGCATAGCGCTTTGCCAGTGGTAAAGGTTCTGAAATTGGTGTTGAGCGCATAGAAATTGTCGCTGTTGGCAGTCATTGCCTGCTTGGTGGGAAAAGCAACACAGCGGTCTGAGAGCATCCGGGAGAGAACCGTGACTTCAGCCGCTTTTTCTTTACTCAGCGGCCAGAAAAAATAAAGACCCACCGTGTTGTTCTTGAATTTTTCGGTTTGGTAGGCTTTGATGGGATATGACATAAAAAACCTCCTGTACGCTCTATTATAAGCCAAAAGCCGAAGGGATGCGGGAATTGGTGCTTAATTAAAGAAGACGGTAATGTCCTGGTAAATAAAAGACCAGCCGATTGGCTAGTCTAAAAGTCACATAAACAATTTTACCGTCTGCTCAGACGCTTTTCTTCGCGGCTTCCTTTGCCATTTTGGCCAGGGCCCGATGACGCAGAACCTGATAGGTCAGCTGTTTGCGGTAAACCAAAAGGCCGATTAACACCAGCGGCCAGATAAAGACGCCGAAAACCATCAGCACCGGATAGACGATGGCCGCGGCCTTGTCATTATCAAAGAGGTCCGTAACCCCGCCCGCAAACAAACTGCCGCATAAAAGCGCATCCAGAGCGATAAAAAACAGAAAGCCCAGCATGGCCTGCCTTGTCAAGACAAAGCCGGAAAAGGCAAACCAGACAAAGAAACCGCTCATCAATACAAAGATAAAAACCGAAAACAAAAGACTGCGGTTCGTGACTTTTTTCATCGAGCGAAAACAGTCTTCACATAAACCCACCTTCCGCACCACCACCGAGTCTTCCTTCAGGGTGGTACAGGGCACAAATTCGTTGCAGCTGCTGCAGATAAACTGGGGCTCGGCAACGGTGTCAAATTGGTATTTCGTCATCAGATGACCTCCGTCTGCCCTCTTCTCTACTCTGACTATAGCATAGAAAATCCGCACCAATATGGGAACAATCCCGCGGTTTTTTGGAATTTCGCAACTGGCGTTTCACATTCTTTCACAAGCAATCTGCTCACAAGTCGCATTCAATCCTCTATAATGAATAAAAAGAAAGCGAGGCTTTATGAAAACACAACCCAAGCCCAAGCGCTTACTGGTGATTGTCGATATGGTCAACGGCTTTGTGGAAGCCGGTGCGCTGGCAGATCCGTCAATTCAAAGAATCATGCCCAAAATTATCGAAACAATGAAAGAGTTTCTGGCAGCCAAAGAGCCGGTCCTGGCCTTTCTCGACGCCCATCAAAGCGATGCCATCGAATTTCAAACCTTCCCGGTACACTGTCTGGATGGTACTCGGGAAAGCGAGCTGGCAGATGCGCTACTACCCTATCAAGACCAACTGATTCTGGTCAAGAAGAATTCCACCAATGGCTTCTTTGCGCAAGGCTTTCAAGAATACCTCAAGGCAAATTTCCCGCTTTCAAAGGTTCTCATCACCGGCTGCTGCACCGATATCTGTGTGCTGCAATTTGCCCTGAGCCTAAAGACCTATTGCAACCAGAATGACTGGCCGACTCATGTCAGCATCCTCAAGGATGGGGTCGATACCTTTGACTTGCCGGGTCATGATAAAAAAACCTACAACGACTTTGCCCTAAGCCTGCTGGCAGGGGCCGGCATTGAAATAATCTGAAGGAGAATCTTATGGATCAAAACCTGATGCTGGTGACGGACTTCTATGAGTACACCATGGCCTATGCCTACTTTAAGCAAGGCAAGCAGAATGACATCGCCTACTTTGACATGATTATCCGCACCATCCCCGATGGCGGCGGCTATATGATTTTCAATGGCCTGCATGCCCTGCTCGACTTTATCAAGCACTTCAAATTTTCAAAGGAACAGATCAACTACCTGCGCTCCACCGGCTATTTTGATGAGGACTTTTTAAGCTATCTGAGCACACTGACTTTGTATATTGACCTCTACAGCGTACCAGAGGGCACGCCGGTCTTTGGCAATGAACCCCTGATCACCGTGCGCGGCTCTTATGTCCAGGCCCAGATCATCGAGTCAATCCTGCTTCAATTCTGCAATTACTCCACCCTGATAGCCACCAAGGCCTCCCGCATCGTCCGGGCGGCCAAAGGCCGCAGTGTGCTGGAGTTTGGTGCCAGACGGGCCCAGGGCTATGCCGCTGCCATTGAAGGGGCCAGGGCGGCAATGATCGCCGGCTGCAGCGGCACCTCCAATACCGCTGCCGGCATGCTCTATGACCTGCCGGTCTCCGGGACCATCGCCCACAGCTACATTCAGCTCTTCGACAATGAATACGACGCCTTTTTACAATATGCGAAGGTCAGCCCGGACAACTGTGTCTTTCTGGTGGATACCTACGACACCCTGCGCAGCGGCATCCCCAACGCCATCAAAGTCGCAAAGGAATACCTGATTCCCAATGGCCATAAACTAAACGGCATCCGCCTGGACAGCGGGGACTTGGCCTACCTTTCCAAAAAAGCCCGGTCGATGCTGGATGAGGCCGGCTTAGAAGACACCAAGATCGTTGCCTCCAATTCCCTGGATGAGTTTATCATCGCCGAGCTGATCCGCCAGGATGCGGCCATCGATATCTTTGGCGTCGGTGAAAACCTGATCACCGCGAAGTCCAATCCAGTCATCGGCGGGGTCTACAAGGTGGTGGCTTATGAGGAAAACGGCGAAGTTATCCCGACGATTAAAATCAGCGACAACGTCGCCAAGATCACCAACCCCGGCTATAAGAAGCTCTACCGCTTCTATGACCGCCACTCCAAAAAGGCACTGGCGGATCTGATTGCCCTGTGGGATGAGGTCATCCCCCAGGATGAAATCGAAATCTTTGATCCGCAAGCGCCCTGGAAACGCAAGACCTTGAAAGATTATGAAGTAAGGGAATTGCAGGTACCGGTCTTATTAAATGGCAAACAGGTCTATGAGTGCCCTTCTACCCAAGAAGTGATTGCTTATCACAAAGAACAGATGGAAACCCTTTGGGAAGAGGTCAAGCGGCAGGTCAATCCCCACCAGTATTATGTCGACCTCTCACAAGCGCTCTATGACCTCAAGCACCAGCTGTTAAAAGAGCACCAAAGCAAGAAATAACTAGCGCTGGCCGGGGTCGTAGATCTGCCCGGCCGCCCTGGGTCCCACCGCCTTGGAGGAAAATAACACCAGGGCAATGATGGTGATGACATAGGGAATCGCATGGAAGAATTCCGAGGGCAGCTGGTTTAAAAGCGGTATCATATTGGCATAGACCCCCAGCTGCTGGGCAAAGCCGAAGAAAATCCCGGCGCCCAGAGCCCCGAAGGGCTGCCACTTGCCAAAGATCAAAGCGGCCAGGGAGATAAAGCCCATGCCGTGAATGGAGGAGGCGGTAAACTGGGTATCGGTGGTCAGGACCATCAAAGCCCCGGCCATGCCGCCCAGAAAGCCGGACGCTAATACCGCAATCGTCCGGATTTTTTCTACCTTGACACCCAGTGAGGCACTGGCCTGCGGGTTTTCCCCGCAGGAGCGAAGGCGCAAACCAAAGCGGGTCTTGAAGACCACAAACCAGACAATGACCACCAAAACCACCGCCACATAGATGGTCGGGTTGATACCCTGAAAAAGCAGTGGACCGATAATCGGGATATCCCCCAATAACGGCACCTTCTTGATGCGGGTGATGCCGGTCGTGAAGGTGTCGGTGCGCTGATGGCCAAAGAGAATCTGGGAAATATAGATACAAAGGGCGACCGAGAGCATATTGAGCGCCGCCCCGGCAATGGTCTGATCCGATTTATAGCGGATGGCAGCAATCGCCAGCAATGTGCTAAACAGCATGCCCCCGAAAGCCCCGGCCAAAACCGCCACCCAACAGCCCAGACCGCTGCCAAAGCCAGGCACCTTTTCCAAATAGAACAAAAGCGCCGCACTGACAAAGGCACCGACGGTCATGATGCCCTCCAGGGCGATGTTGGTAATGCCGCTGCGCTCGCTTAAAAGACCGCCCAGGGCACAGATGATAATGGGGGCTGCCACCATCAGGGATCCCGGCAGCATCGATAAGAAGGTATTCATTTTTGTCCCCTCGCTTTCTTGAACCAATCGCGAATCTTATTGCGATAGAGCACAATTGCATATTGCAAAGCCACTAACAGCACAATCAGCGAAGAGATAATATCGCCGATCTCCTTGGGAATCGAGGCAATCTGCAAGGCCGGCTGGGCGACCTTCATAAGGCCAAACAACAAGCCCGCAAACAGGTTTCCCAGCATCGTGCAGCCGCCCACCAGGGCGACTGAAATGCCATCAAAGCCAACGTTGTCAAAGGCGGTGATGACCCGGCCATAGCCATAGGTCCCCAGTGTCAATAGCGCCCCGCCCAGACCCGCAAAGGCCCCGGCAATCATCAGCGAGTACACCAGGTTGCGCTTTACCTTAATGCCCGCAAAGCGCGCCCCTTCCTTGTTGAAGCCGGTGGCGCGAAGCTGGTAGCCGAAGGAAGTCTTTTCGATGATCAGCCAAAACAGAAACAAGGCGATGATTACATGGATAAAGCCCAGATGCAGGCGCGAGTTGTTGGTGAGCTGCCGCAAAAAATCGACATTAAGGGTTGCGGAAACCGGCACATTCTCGGTGCGGGTCATCTGGTTGAGCGGCATCTGTTTGTAAAGCCAGTTGGCTGAGTACATGGCCGTATAGTTCAACATGATGCCCACCACCACTTCATGGACATTGAAGCGGGCTTTCAATAGCCCTGGTATTAATCCCCAAAGCGCCCCGGCCAGACAGCCGGCCAAAACACAGATGGTGCTGTGAATAAATTGATTGTCAATCGGAATAAAGAAACCGGCGCCAATCGCGGCTACCCCGCCGGCAATGATCTGCCCTTCCGCACCGATGTTGAATAAGCCCGTTCGGTAGGCAAAGCTGATGGAGAGTCCCCCCATCAGAATCGGCATCGTCGTGACCAAAAACTCCCCGACTAACCGCGGGTTGAAGGTACCGCCCTTGAGCAGGTCTATCCCGGTTCCGGCTTTGATGAAAGTCGCAAACATAATCAAGGGCGAGCGACCGGAAAGGATGACAATCAAAGTCCCGGCTACCAAGCCCAGTATTACCGCCAGAAAGGGAATCCAGCGTTTTTCCTTAAGGCTGATCATAGGTTTCTCCTGACTTATGGCCCAACATCAGTAAGCCAAGCTGTTTCTCGTCGGTCTGGCTCGCCTTCTTTTCCCCCGAGATCTCGCCATTGGCCATCACCAGAATGCGGTCGCATAGCGCGAGGATCTCGTCCAGTTCAAAGGAGACCAGAAGAATCGCCTTCTGGTTTTCCCGCTGTTCCAGTATCCGTGAATGAATGTATTCGATTGCCCCGACATCCAGACCCCTGGTCGGCTGTACGATAATCAAGAGCTCGGGAGAGCGGTCAATTTCGCGGGCGACGATTGCTTTCTGCTGATTGCCGCCGGACATGTTGCGGGTAATCGTCTGCCGGCCCAAAGAGGCGCGAACATCAAATTCCTCAATCAATTGGTCGGCTTTCTGATTGATGGTAGCCTCATCCAATAAGCCGTGTTTCGCAAAGTCTGAATTGTAGGCATGGATGATAAAGTTCTCCTTGAGCAGAAAATCCAGAATCAAACCATGGCGGTGCCGGTCGGAGGGGACATGCCCCAGTCCGGCTTCAAAGCGGTTTTTGACCGGCAGTTCGGTAATGTCTTCGCCGTTTAATAAGATCCGGCCGCTTTTGACCGGCAATAAGCCGGTAATCGCATAGACCAGCTCATCCTGGCCGTTGCCATCAATCCCGGCAATGCCCAGGATTTCCCCTTTATGCAAATCAAAGCTGATACCTTTGACCCGCTCGATCCCCCTACCATCCAAAACCGTAAGGTTTTCCACTTGCAGGATTGTATCCCCGGCTTTCTGGGCTTTCTTGTGGGCCGCAAACTGCACCTGCCGGCCAACCATCTTGGCCGCCATTTCCTTTTCGTTGATTTCGCTGACCTTATAGGTTCCCTCTACCTTGCCGCGCCGTAAAATTGTCACCACATCGGCCACAGCCTTGATTTCCTTGAGCTTGTGGGTAATTAGGACCACGGTTTTGCCAGAGGCCGCCAGCGAGCGCAGAATCTTCATCAAATCCTCCACCTCCTGCGGCGTTAAAACCGCAGTCGGTTCATCAAAGACCAGAATCTCCGCTTCGCGATAGAGCATCTTCAAAATCTCCGTACGCTGCTGCTGCCCCACGGAGATGTCCTCAATCAAAGCCTCGGGATCCACCTCCAAGTGGAAGCTCTTGCACAATTCACGGATTTTTTTGGTACCTTGTTTCAGGTCGACGATGCCAAACTGCTTGCAGGGCTCCGCCCCCAGGATGATATTCTGGGTGACGGTAAAATTGTGCACCAGTTTGAAATGCTGGTGCACCATCCCGATGCCCAGGCGCGTCGCGACGTTGGGATCGGTAATCTTTACTTCCTGACCATTTATTTTGATGTTGCCGCTATCCGGCTGAATCAAGCCGAATAGAATCGACATCAAAGTAGACTTCCCGGCACCGTTCTCCCCCAATAAGGCGTGAATGGAGCCCTTGGTTACCTCAAGATCGATGCTGTCGTTGGCGAGGATGCCGGGAAATTGCTTGGTGATCCCTTTCATTTCGATGACAGTTTCCATATTGTACCTCAAGTAATCCCGGCGGTCAGAAATAGACCGCCGGGAAGCCCTTCTTTAAGAAAACAAACATTCCGATGCGAAATGTTTGTTTCTATAGAAGAAGAGATTATTAATGCGTACTGCTGTAGGTTCCGGATTGCCCGTTGGGGATTACCGGGGTCGGGCTGACTTCGATTTCCCCGGCAACAACCTTGTTGTTGTACTCCAGGATGGTTTCGATTTCGATGTCGCTCAGATTGCGTCCGGTGCTCGTTTCGGCACCAACGCCTTCATTGTTGATGTTGAATACCATGACCGAACCGCCGGCATAGGTGCCTTGATGGACATCCTTGGTGACGGTATAGGTGGCAACGTCCACACGCTTGACCATGGAGGTCAAAATGACAGAGGAGCCATCCGCCATGTCGCCATCGTGGTATTGGTCCTTATCGACGCCAATCACATAGTAGTCAGAACCGCGTTCTTTTGCTTCGCTGATTGCGCCATTACCCGAAGAACCGGCGGCCTGATAGATGATGTGCACACCGCTGTCGAATTGCTTGACGGCGATGTTCTTGCCGACTTCCGGCATGTTGAAGGCGTCCGCATAGTCGACGACGATTTCCGCTTCCGGATAAACCGCCCAGACTCCTTGTTCATAACCGGCCTGGAAGGCTCCAATCAGTTCCCCTTCGACGCCGCCTAAGAAGCCGACTTTATCCCAACCTTCGGCTTTTGCCCTCAAACCGGCAGCGACCCCAACCAAAAAAGAACCTTGTTCAGCCGCAAAGGTAGCCGAAACCACATTGGGTTGGCTGACGACAGTGTCGACCACAAAGAACTTCGTATCAGGGAACAACGGTGCAACCTCATTGAGGCTGGCTTCAAACAGATACCCAACAGCGATGACCAAATCAAAGCCGTCCTCCGCCATCGAGGTCAGATTGGGGATGTAATCCGCATCTGAGGAGGATTGGATGACCTTCAAGCAGGCATCCGCATCCCAGCCTTGTTCCTCGGCATAACGGTTGATGCCTTCCCAGGCTGACTGGTTGAAGGACTTGTCATCCACCCCACCAACGTCGGTGACAAAACCGACACGGATTGGGCAGGCACTCCCGGTGCCATCCCCGCTGCCGCTGGTGCTGGTGGATCCGCTGTTACAGCCGGCCAGGGTAAAGGCGACCAGGCTGATTGTCAACAAACGAATCAATAATTTCTTCATAATACTCCCTTCTGTAAGTTTTTTACTTACTGCAAGAATTCTATAAAAAAATTTCCAGTAAAGTCAATAAATTTTAGATGAAAACTGGTGGATTTCTGGCAAAATGTAAAGGCTTATGAAAACGTTCGGCATTGCCGAAAAGACGGAATTTCCGTAATCCCCTTAAATCAAGGGACTCTAACCGCTTTCAAGCAAAAAAAGTCTATGAAAACATTTTTTTAGGAGGAAGAAGAAGATGCAGCAGATAAAAGCCCAACAGTAAAGCAAGAAGGCCTAAAAGCGTGAAAAAGCCCCAAATCAGATTCCAATAGGGATTGGCTGTATCAAACATCCAAAATAACAATTGCTGCCAAAAGCCAAAGCCGCAAAGGATGGCGGTACAATCAAAGAGCACATAGGCACCGCCAAAAAAATACAGCCAGCGCCACCAGCTTCTCTGTTTATATTGTAAAAAAAAGACGGAAAGTCCAGCCAGACACAATAGAAACATTAAAGCCATCAGGACAAAATAGAGCAGAGATTTGTTTAATAAGAGCCCCAAAAAGAAAGCCGCATAGCTTTCCCGGTCAAAGAAAGCCCAAATTCGCGAACCTAAAAAGATGCCGAAATATATAAAAATCAGCGGTTCAAACCACAAAACAGCGGTTTTTACTTTGGATCTTGGCATTTTGTCTATGTCACTCTTTCTTTTGAGGATTTTGATTGGACAAATCCGCAACAACAGCCTTCAAAAGCGTCGGGTCATTGTCATCCCGCGTATAAATAATCAGCGGTTCCTGCTTTTGGAAAAAACGTTTCCACAAATAATGAATCAAATGACCGCTGATCATGTATTGAATCAGGTATTGGAAAAAACGGTAGAGGTAAAGAAAGAAGACTGAGACACTCTGCTCGCTGCCATCGGCTTTGATCAAGGTCAGGTTGTTGATGATGGAAAACTCACCGGGCGCATAGTTATAGACGTACTGACCAATCAGTAATTTACCCTGGGAAGAAAAAAGCCACTCGAGCGGTTTGTTGTAGAGGTCATTTCCCCAACCATCCAAAAAAGTCCCCCAGATGACAGCGATAAAGGTTACGATAATCATAAGCTGCAAGTTCTTGCGGGTGAAAAACTGAGCGATCAGAATCACCGCCAGGATAAACAGGCTGGCCACTCCGCGTACATACATGGATTGGACAAAAATCGTAGCCAATAGGAAAAACAGCCCTACACAAAGGCCAAAGCCAACAATCAAGATCCCAATCAGTTTCAGTGAATTCTTCATACACACCCCCAAAAACAGAATCTGTTTACCGCTTCATCATATCATTATCGACTGGCAAAGTTCAAAAAAAGCTCCCGTGATAAGGGAGCTTTGTCTTTAAATACAGACAACCTGACTGGCGCCGTTGCTTTTGGCCAGGTCGACCAGTTTTTGGGCGTCTTCAAGGCTGTAGGTCTGGTTGCCCAGTAGCTCTATTCCCTGGCTTCGCACCCCGAAAGGACGATAGCGCAAGAGCTTGTAGCGCACGTTTTTTACACGCTTGCTGATGAAGTCAACGGTCCTGAGGTTTTCCTCTTCATAATTGGGATACAGGATGGTCCGCACTTCCTCCAGCTTTTGGTTCTTTAATAACCAAGAGAAGTTATGCAAAACAGTCTTATTCTCTACCCCGCAGATTTTTTTATGAAAGTCATCGTCCACCGCCTTGACATCCAGCATCACCCCGTCCGCCAGGCTCATCAGCTCTGGATAGTTTTCAAAAGCCGTAAAGCCGTTGGAATCAATCAGGCAGGTCTTGCCTTTTGCCTTAATCAAGGCAAACAGCTCAGAGAGGAACTGTGGATAAAGCATGCATTCGCCCCCGGAGACACTGATGCCGCGCACATACGAGGCTACCGGTTCAAATTCAGAGAGAACCTCCTGCGGGCTCATCATCCGGATTTTCGGTGAGGAAAGATGCGGACAGACCTTTATGCAGGTGTCGCAGTTGACACATTTTTCCCGATTCCAAATGACCTTTTCATCCACCCTGCTTAGCGCCCCGACCGGGCAGGTCTTGACACACGCTCCGCAATGGACGCACAGATGGATGGTTTCCGGGTTATGGCAAAACAGACAGGAAAACGGACAGCCCTGCAGAAACAGGGCGAAGCGGTTTCCCGGTCCGTCGACATTGGAAAAGGGAATCAGCCGGTTAACGGGAGCTTTGGTCATGGATGCGACGGTCCAAAGCATGTCCGCCGTCTCGGGCCCCCTTGCCAAATACGGTGGCATTGTTCAAGGATGTCTGATTGGCATCCAGTTTTTCGATTTCGCTGCGCTTGACCAGGTAACCGGTCACCCGCACCACATCGGCATCGGCGTTGTAGCCGGAGAAGTAGCGATAGCCCTTGGCCATGGCGCCGCGGATGATATCCAAAAGCGCCTGGGTGGAATTGAACCAGGTTTGGTCAAACTTGAACACATCGCCGCAGCCGGTCACAAAGTACTTGTGGTAGAGCGTCGAGTGGTTGAGTTGCTGATGCAAAGCCGGTTCATAGCCGATGGGAATGCGGGCACCCGGCGAATTGTCCATGCCATCGCTGTCGATGCCAACCTGGGCATGCAGGCCATAGTGATGCTCTGTGCAGGCGCAGTATTTGGATTTGAAGCCGTTGACCTGATCATTGAGCGCTTCCATAATCCTGACGCCCAGCTGATCCGCTTCTGAATTATAGCCAAAGCCCTTTGCGGGGTCTTCAATTTTCAAAAGGGTATTGACGGCTTCCGCCAAGCCCACCAAACCAAACATCCCGGTGAAGTTTTCCATCTTCACAAAGCCTTCCCGGGCCAGAAAATCGGTTTCAAACCACTTGCTTTGTTCGACGATGAAGCGGATGCGGTCTTCCATGCCATTTAACAACAAGTCCGTATAGTTGGGCAGTACCCGCGCAAAGAAGTCTTCGACACTCTCTGCCTGCTTGGCCATCGTAGCCAAGCGCAGACGGTGCAGCGTGAAGCCGCCCCCGGCAATCTTCAAGCCGTTGTAGCAGCTGGCAATCGCGTAGTCCTCCCCCCATTCCTTTACAAACATCTGATGGTTCGCAAAGGAGGGCTTTGAGGTCTTGAGCATGCAGCTTACCGCCTTCTCGGCAAAGTCATCCGGGGTAATCTCGGGATCATATTTCAAAGACAGGTTGGGCATAGCCAGGTTCATCTCTTCAGTCAGCTCCAAAATCAGCTCGCCGGTGACACTCGCCTTTGGTCCCAAATCCGCATGGACAAAGGAATCGGTCAGGGTCTTGTCGATATGCGCCAGAAACAGCCGCAGGCACTTCTTCGCCTCTTCTTTGCTTACCTTTAAAACAAAGGGTTCCAACAGCTCATCGAAGTTGCCCAGAAAGACCGGAAATGAGGTGATGGAGGGCACGTGATGATACATCATCAACAGTGCTGCCGTGGCCTCCCACAAATCCTTTGGTGCTTCCAGCTCCAGCATCGCACAGCCCTTTTGCATCAAAATCCGGTAGTCCGGAATGATGTAGCGGGGCCGGTACGGGGTATTTCCTTCATTCAAATCACAGATGATGCCCATCTCCTTGGCCTTGACGTACGCGTCATTGACCGGCAGGGATTCATGGTCATTGGCTTCCGCCAAACGCGCCAGCGCCAGTACTTTCTGGTGATAGGTCAGGGTCGCGTCCTGCACAATTTGCAATACTTGGTTCATGTGTCTTCTTCCTCCTCTTCTTGCGCTTTGATATACACATCACGGGGCTTACTGCCCTGCTGCGGGCCGATCACGCCGTGTTCTTCCAGGGCGTCGATGATTCTTGCGGCCCGGTTGTATCCCAAGCCAAAGCGTCTTTGCAGTAAAGACGTGCTGGCTTTGCGGGTTTTGATGACATATTCCTTGACTTCCGAGTACATGGGGTCCTCAGCCGCCATATCCATCGGACGGACACTTCCCCCCTCTTCATTATCCAGCTGTTCCAGATTGAAGAAGGCGTCGTCGTAGTTGGGTTTGCGCTGCTCCTTGACCTTCGCGGTGATGCGGTTGATTTCCTCATCACTCACATACACTCCCTGCAAGCGCATCGCCGCCGGGTCGCCAAAGGGCATATAAAGCATGTCGCCGTTACCCAATAAGCGCTCCGCGCCTATTTGATCGAGGATGGTGCGGGAATCGACGCCGGAGGAGACCGCAAAGGCAATCCGCGAGGGAATATTGGTCTTGATGATGCCGGTGATGACATCAGTGCTGGGTCTTTGGGTAGCCGCAATCAGATGGATACCGGCCGCTCTCGCCAATTGGGTGATGCGCTGAATACTGCCTTCAATCTCCTTGCGGGCAACCGCAAAGAGGTCTGCCAGCTCGTCGATGATGACCACAATGCGGAACATCTGCTTGATGTTTTTGTCCTTGGCCGCCAGTTCATTGTAACCGGCGATGTTGCGCACCCTGGCCTTGGAGAACTTTTCGTAGCGGTTTTCCATGAGCTGGATGATCACCTTCAAGGCTCGCTCCGCTTCCTTGGCATCGGAAATCACCGGGCCAATCAGGTGGGGAATATCCACATATTGGGTAAACTCGACCTTCTTGGGGTCAATCAAAAGCATCTTCACATCATCCGGGTGGGTCCGAAGCAACATCGTGCAGATCATCGCGTTGACACAGACCGATTTGCCGGACCCGGTCGCCCCGGCAATCAACAGGTGGGGCATCTTCTCCAGGTCGGATACCACCGGCTTGCCCATCAAATCCTTGCCCAATACAAACAGCAGCTTGCGGTGGTCATGCAGGAAGTTGGGTTCCGATTGAATCAAATCGTACAGCCGTACCGGCAGGGTCTTGACATTGGGGATTTCCACACCGACCACATTGCGGCCGGGAACCGGCGCCTCAATGCGGATGTCCTTGGCCTTGAGCACCATCTTGATGTTGTCCTGGATGGCGGTGATCCGGCTGATCTTCACGCTGGCTTCGGGACGGATTTCAAACTTGGTGACCGAAGGTCCGATGATGGCCTTGCCCTCAAGCTCGGCTGGAATATTGAACTGCTCCAAAACCTCGATGAGCTGCTCGCCTTTGATCTTGGCTGCCTTCTCATTTTCCAGGTTGGAGTAATTTTTGTTGTTGAGTTTTTCCAGTACCTCATCGATGGTCGGGTACAGGTAGGTGCTGTCCACCACCGCATCGCCAATCGACTCGGTGCGCACCGAAGGTGCCAGCGGCACAATCGGTTCCGGTTCGCGGTCATACTTGCTGCTGCTTTCGGATGCTGGTAATGATACCGGCTCCTCATCCGCCTCCAGAAAGATCGAATGCCCCTTCTCTTTGGTAGCCTTGGGCAGTTTTTCCTTGATTTTTTTCTTGGCGTCGCGGGACACCGCATTGCGGCGATGTTCCTCGCTTTTTTCCTTGATCCAGCTGACGATGTCAAAGCAAAGGATAAAGGCAATCAGAAACAGCACGATCGCAAAGGCGAGCGAACCGATATCGCCAAAAGCCATCGTGGTCAGCGAGAGGATTGCCGCCCCGAAGAAACCGCCGCCGGAAACGATTTCCTGATTGTAGATCGCCTGGTAATTGGCCAGGTAGTCCTCCAGGATGGCGGCCCCGGTTAAATGGTAGTTCGCAAACAGCGCACAAAGGGTCAAACCGCCAATACAGGCCAGCAATAAAGCAATCCGGATCTTGATGCTGAAGAAGTCGCTGTCCCTGAAAAACATCAGCCAGATTGCCAAAAAGGCAATCCCGCCCAGGATAAAGTAGGCGAAGGTGCCAAAGATCAGGTTGAGGACCTGAAAGATGTGCTTGCCAAACAATCCGTATTGCAATAGCGCAATGTAGACCAGAAACAGCAGCACCACGGCGATGATGCAGCAGACGATGGTATTGGTAATCGAGGTATTCTTCTTGCTTTTCCTTCGCTTCGCCATAAACTATTGTGAACTCACGTTGATCTCGATGATGGCAGGCAGAATCATCGGCCGCTTGCCGGTCTCCTTCAAGACATACTTCGTGATTTTCTCCTTTGCCTCCTGGCGTACTGCCAGGTTTTCATAGCGGTTTTCCTTGACCGCCTGATTGATGGTGGCTTCAATTAAACCGCCAACCTCCTTGACGATGTAATCGGCGTCCTTGAGGTAGATCAAGCCCCGGGACTGTACATCCGGTCCGCCGATGATCTCCTTGGTCGCATAGTTGACCACCACCCCGACGATGATGACCCCGTCGGTGGATAAGGTCTCGCGGTCCCGCAAGACAAAACCGGTGGAATCCAGGTTGTCGTTGCCATCAATCATCAGTTCCTCCAGATCCAGCAAATCGGAGGTGCTAGTCAGTTTGGAATTCTCAAAGGTCGCAATCTGACCGTTGTCCAAAACGATAATCCGCTCGGCATAGATGCCCATGTCCAAAGCGATGTTGGCATTGGCAACCAGCTGGCGGTACTCCCCTTTGATAGGGATGTAGTAGAGCGGTTTGAAGAGGTAGAGCATCATCTTCAGGTCTTCCTGGGAAGCGTGCATGGACTGCACCATCTTTTTGGACAGGGAGACGACTTTGATGTCCTCCTTGTAGAGTTCGTTTTCCATCTGTGCCGCTTCCACCTCCGCACCCGGCATAACCGGCGAGGCGATGATTACGGTATCATCCGCTTCCATCTGAATCAGGCTGTCGGAATTCATGGCGATCTTGAACATCTTGCGGAAGACCGTCGGGCCGCCGCCGGTCACCAGAATCAGCACATTCTCCATGTCGTTGCGGAATTTCTCGCGGGTGACCTCCAGACCGGCCGGAATATGATAGTAGCCCAACCGCTCCACCAGCCGCAGCATATCGCGCAGCGATTCATCATAGAAGAGAATCTTGCGGTGCAGCTTGTTGGCCAGCTCGATGATTTCAATAATACGGAACAGGTTCTGCTCATAGGTGGTCAGAATAATCCGGCCCTTGGCTTCCACAAAGGGCGGTTCAATCAGGTGGGTGATTTTGTGGTTGGGGGCGGTAAAGCCCGGGTTGGTGCTGGAGGAGGACTCTGCGAGCAAAGCCAAAATCTTCTTCTTGCCAAGTTCCGCCAGCTCCACCAAATCGCAGGAGAAATTCGGGTTCTTGTTGTCCATATCGATGATGAATTCACTGGTATAGACCACCGCTCCCTGCGGCGTATCAATCGCCACCCCAAAGCCATCGGGAATCGACATGGTCACCCCGAAGGTGCGGATGGCGGTATTGTTGATTTTAAACGAGGCAGAGCGCTTGATGCGGTGAATCTCCACGTCCTTGATGTTTTCCTTCTCGCATAAGGCCTCAATCCGTTTGGCGCTCAGCGGTGTGGTATAAATCGGGATTTTAATCTGCTTCAATAAAAATGACAGAGACCCCATTGAGTCGTCGTGACTGTGGGTGATAAACAGCGCCTGAATGCGGTCTTTGTGGTCAATCAGGTAACGAAAATCCGGGATGATGAACTCGATGCCGAGCATCTCCCCTTCCGGATACTTCGAGCCGGCTTCAATCAGAAAGATTTGTTTGTTGCTTTCAACTACATACATGTTCTTGCCGTCTTCATCGAGACCGCCAAGCGCAAATATTCTTACATGATCCATAGATACTCCAATCTTCTTTTCCTCCATCTATTATAACGCACCCGCTTTGTCCTTTTCAATGGGTTGGTTTTGGGATTTGGTGCCATTCAAAGAAAAACTGCGGGCTTGCTGTATCTTTACCATGACCAGATCCCCGGTCTTCAGGTCAGCGCCATTAAAATTCACCAGGCGGTTGTCTTTGGTATAGCCGCTGTATACTTCCGGATTTTTTTTCGAGGGTCCGTCCACCAGCACTTCATATTCTTTGTCCACCATGCTTTGATTGCGGGCGAGTGAATACTTTTTTACCAGCAGATTGAGCTCAGCCAGCCAGGCTTTCTTGTCTATTTCAGCGACAGGGTCTTCAAACTTTGTCGCCGGGGTATTGGCCCGGGGGGAATAGACAAAGGTGAAGGCATGGTCGAACTTGCAGTACTCATACAAAGACAGGGTGTCCTCAAATTGTTCGCGGCTTTCCCCTGGAAAGCCGACGATGATGTCAGTGGAAATCGCCACCCCGGGGATGGTACTGCGCAGATAGTCAAACAGCTTCAGGTAGCTTTCGCGGCTGTAGCGCCTGCCCATGCGCTTGAGAACCTCGTCATTGCCGGCTTGTACCGGCAGATGGATAAAGGGCATGAGGTTTTCTTTAAAGGCAATCAAATCCCCCAGTTTTTTTTCGAAGTCCCAGGGATGGGAGGTCGTAAAGCGCAAGCGCTTGATGCCGGTATTGCTGCAGGCTTCCAGTAACTGATAAAACCCGCTCTCAAGCCCCAGGTCCTTGCCATAGGCGTTGACATTTTGACCCAGCAGGGTAATTTCTTTATAACCTTGTTTGACCAGGTTCTCCACTTCCAAAAGGACCTCAGCCATGGGCCGGGATTGTTGGCGGCCGCGGGTATAGGGCACCACGCAATAGGTGCAAAACTTGTCGCAGCCAACCATGATATTGACCCAGGCTTTATGGGGCAGATCGCGTACTTCCGGAAGATTCTCATGCAGACCATCGCTTTTTGGCAGCACTTCAATCACCGTCTGCCTTTGTTTCTCTACCGCCGCAAGAAGCGCGGGCAGGCGGTAGAGGTTGTGGGTCCCAAAGACCAAATCGAGATAAGGATAGGATTCTTTGATGTAGGCGATGGTTTCCTTTTGTTGGGCCATGCAGCCGCAAAGCCCCAGGATCAAATCGGGTTTCTGTTTTTTATAGGACTTCAATAAACCGATTTCCCCAAAAACCCTCTGCGAGGCGTTTTCACGGATGGCACAGGTATTCAAAAGAATCAGGTCCGCCTCTTTCAGATCCTCACACAAGGTGTAGCCCAGGCTTGTCAGGATTCCTTTCAAATGCTCGGAATCACGAAAATTTGCCTGGCAGCCATAGGTGCGCACCAGCGCTTTCTTTCCGGCTTTTATAAGCCGGGTATCAGTTGCTTTTAATTCATCTATATTGCTCAAGAGTTTCTCCTGTAAGATTAGCACCAAAAAACCAAGCGCGGGCTTGGTTATTGTGAGATTGCTTCGACCGGGCAGGTACCAACGCAGGCACCGCAATCGATGCAGAGGGATTCGTCACAAGTCGCTTTCCCATCATCACCGATTGTCAGAGCGGAAACCGGACAGACACCGGTGCAGGCACCGCAGCCGACACAAACATCGACGTTTACTTTCACTGGCATAATAGTTATCTCCTTCCCGTTTAGTATAGCAGATAATTCTCAAGATTCAAGAAGCGGACGCACCTGCAGGCGCTCAATCTGCACACAGCGTCCCCCTTCATTGAAATCCAAAAGCACCCCGCAGAATATCGCCGGGGTTTCCGCCACCGTATAGCGGGTGATTTCCTCATCCGCCAGCTTGCGCAAAACCTCATCGATATCCCGGCCCAGCACGCTTTCATAAGGGCCGCACATGCCCGCATCGCTCAAAAAGCCGCAGCCCTGGATGATTCTTTCATCCGCGGTCTGCACATGGGTATGGGTGCCGATGACCGCACTGAGCTTGTTGGCATAGAGGTAGGTGAAGGCGATCTTCTCACTGGTCGCCTCGCCATGGAAGTCGACGATGCGGATATCAGCCGTTTTTTCAAAAAACGGTTCAATGGCTTTAAAGACATTGGTGTTGCTCTCAGCCATAAAGACATTGCCGCAGACACTGGCAACGCCGATGACTTTATCTTGACACTGATAAAAGCCAAAGCCATGCCCCAGTCCAAAGGGCTCCATGTTGATGGGCCTTAGAAGTCTTTTATCGTCAATGAAGTTGACAATATCGTCTTTGGAAAAGGCATGGTTGCCCAGGGTCATGACATCGATGCCAGAGGCCATCAGAAACGCGAAGGTCTTTTTGGTCAGCCCCTTGCCATGGGCTGCGTTTTCACCATTGGCGATCACAAAGTCCGGGCTGTATTGTTCACGCAAAGACGGCAGGAGGTCCGCCACTATCTGACGTCCGCTCCTGCCGACAATATCGCCGATAAATAATATCCGCATCTTACTTGGCAATCTCCGAAGCCCGGGTTTCCCGGATCACCGTAACCTTGATTTGGCCCGGATAGGTCAACTCCGCTTCAATCTTGTCCTTGATTGCCCTGGCTACCCGCAGACAGCCGGCATCATCCAGCTGGTCGGGAAGCACCATCACCCGGATCTCGCGGCCGGCCTGAATCGCATAGGTCTTTTCCACGCCGTCGAAATCATTGGCGATTTTCTCCAGCTGTTCTAAGCGGTTGATGTAGTTTTCCATCGATTCAAAGCGGGCACCCGGACGGGCAGCGCTCAGGGTATCGGCGGCCGCCACCAGGTTGGAAATCAGGTATTTCGGTTCAACATTGCCATGGTGCGATTCGATGGCATTGAGGACGATGTCGCTCTCGCCATGCTTCTTCGCAAATTTCAAGCCCAGCTCCACGTGGCTGCCCTCGAGTTCAAAGTCGATGGCTTTGCCAATGTCGTGAAGTAAGCCGGCACGCTTGGCGATGTTTTGGTTTAAACCAAGCTCCGCCGCCATCATACCCGCAAAGGAAGCCACTTCAATCGAGTGCTGCAGGGCATTCTGGCCATAGGAATAACGGTATTTCAGTCTTCCCAACAAGCGCAGAATCTCGCGGTCGACCTTGCCCAGTCCCAATTTGAATACGGTGTTTTCACCGGTCTTCAGGATTGTGGTCTCCAGTTCGTTTTGCATCTTGTAGACGACTTCTTCAATGCGGCCGGGCTGAATCCGGCCGTCCTTGATCAAATGTTCCAAAGACATCCGTGCCACTTCCCGACGGATCGGGTCGAAGCAGGAGATGGTAATGCATTCCGGGGTATCATCGATGATCAGGTCGACGCCGGTCGCCTGCTCAATCGCCTTGATGTTGCGGCCTTCCCGGCCGATGATGCGCCCTTTCATCTCTTCATTGGGCAAAGCCACCACCGAGACGGTACGCTCCTGGGTTTCCTCCTGGGCATAGCGCTGAATGGTCACCCCGATGATGTTGCGGGCAACATCCGCCGCCTTGTCCTTGGCTTCGTCTTCTTTTTCCTTGATGAAAGCCATCACTTCGTTTTCCATCTTCTTTTCCAAAGCGTCCATCAGTTCCTTTTTCGCTTCGGCAACGGTCATCGAGGCGATGCGCTCCAATTCCGTAATCTGCACGTCGATCTTCGCCTGCAGATCCTGCTCCATCTTCTCTAATACGTTCAGTTTTTCATTGATTTGTTTGGATTTTTCTTCAACGGCTTTTTCCTTATTGGTCAGAGTTTCATCCCGGAAATTGAGGGTGTCTTCCCGGCGCATGAGCTTGTGCTCATGGTTGGTGACTTCCTGCTTCATTTCCTTGATCTCTTTTTCTGAGGCCAATTTCAAATCATAGGCTTGTTGACGGCCGTCGAGCGTAGCTTGACGGACGATATTCTCCGCTTTGGCTTTCGCATCTTCCAAAATGCGGGCAGACTCGACCTGGGACTTGTTGAAGCCCATGCGGGTGTAGAGAATCATGCCGCCAATTCCGACAACTAAACCGAATATACCAGACAAGAAGGAGAACAGTAACGTTTCAGTCATGTTTGTTCCTCCTTTTGTTTTGAGTAATGACTCCTAAATATAATAGCGGATTTTTTGGTTTTTCACAATCCCTAAGCATTCTCTACCTGCATCTTTTTGGCAGAATTGAAAAAACAGACTCGCTAGTTTGCCTTTTCAAACAAAAAAGAGGCTTAATTTGCCTCTGGTTGTGGTGTTTCTTTATGAAACAGTACTGCTTTGACCTGCTCTTTGATGGTTTCGGTGAGCTCAGGATTGGATTTGAGGTAAGCCTTGACCGCTTCCTTGCCCTGGCCGATTTTCTCCGACTGATAGGAGAACCAGGCGCCGGCCTTGTTGATGATATCGCGGTCCACCGCCAAATCGATGATTTCCCCGACCTGGGAGATGCCCTCCCCGTACATGATTTCCACCACCGCCACCTTAAAGGGCGGGGCGACCTTGTTTTTCACGACCTTGATGGTGGTCTTGTTGCCAATCACATCGGTACCGTTTTTGATGGCTTCCCCACGCCGTACATCGATGCGCACCGAGGCGTAGAACTTCAAAGCCCGGCCGCCGGTTGTGGTTTCCGGATTGCCAAACATGATGCCGATCTTCTCCCGTAGCTGATTGATGAAAATCGCTGTGCACTCGCTGCGGTTCATGACCCCGGCCAATTTGCGCATGGCCTTGGACATCAACCTAGCCTGCATGCCCATCGAGGCATCCGACATTTCCCCGTCCAGTTCCGCCTGCGGCACCAGTGCCGCCACCGAGTCGATGACCACCAGGTCAATGGCCCCGGAGCGAATCAGCATTTCCGTAATCTCCAAAGCCTGCTCGCCCGAGTCGGGCTGGGAGAGAATCAGGTCGTCGATGTTGACGCCCAGGTTCTTGGCGTATTGCGGATCGATGGCGTTTTCGGCATCGATGAAAGCCGCCTTGCCGCCCTTCTTCTGGCATTGGGCAATGGCGTGCAGGGCGAGGGTCGTCTTGCCAGAGGACTCCGGCCCGTAGATCTCGATAATCCTGCCCTTGGGATAGCCGCCTACCCCCAAGGCATAGTCCAGCGCCAGCGACCCGGAGGAAATCACATCCACATCCACGTTGCTGCGCTCGCCCAGTTTCATGACTGAGCCTTTGCCATACTGTTTTTCAATCTGCCTGAGGGTTTCCTCAAGCAATGCATCTTTCTTTTCGCTCATATTTACCTCCACCCTATCATAGCAATTTACAACCCGTTTTCGCGAAAAATTTCTAAAATTCTTTCACAACAACTCTTGACTGCCCTTTGGCGCAGGGCATTGCGCGACAGTTTCAGCTGGTCTTCAAACACTTGAACCCGGTGCTTGCTGGCGATTGCCATATAGATTAGACCAGCTGGTTTGCCTTCCTGACCATCGGGTCCGGCATTGCCGGTAAAGCTGACGCCGATATCGGCGTCATACAGGGCTCTGGCCTGATTGGCCATATCCCTGGCGCACTCTTTGGAAATGGCCCCATATTGTTTGATCACCTGCGGATCTATTTGACCCAGGTGGATCTTCGCTTGGTCATTGTAGGTGACCAGCGACCCTTGAAAGACGCTGGAGCAGCCGGGGATTGCGGTCATTTGAGCCGCAAACAAGCCGCCGGTGAAGCTCTCCATGGCGGCAATGGTCAAGTGGTTTTCTTTTAAAAAGGCAAACAGTTCTTCCATCATACGCTTTCCATGATAATTTCACGGTTGGCCATGAAGTAGGAAAAGCCGGAAAAAAGTGAAATGAAAGTGGAAAACCAGAGGAAGAAGTCGGTGGCTGGCAAAGCGATCAGTTCAAAGGGCAGATTGGCCAATAGAATCAAAACCACGGTAATCATCTGCAGGATGGTCTTGAGCTTACCCAAAAACCCTGCCGGTAAAACCACACCCTTGGAGCCCGCCATCATGCGGATGCCATCGACGACCGAGTCCCGCCAAACCATAATCAGTACCGGTACCACCGGGATCACGCTGTCCACACAAAACAGGATGAACATGGTATTGATCAACAGCTTATCGGCAATCGGATCGAGGAACTTGCCGAAGGAAGTCACCATTTCCCGGCTTCTGGCCAAATAGCCATCCAAAAAGTCGGTGATGCAGCCGATTAGAAACAATACCAGGATAATCAGGTTTTTTCCCGGAATCAGCACAAAGCTGATTCTGAGTTGCGGTAGCGTCAAAGAAAAGCTGGCATAGGGAAAAATATAGACCAATACGATTAATGGAATCAAACAGATTCGAAACATCGTCAGTTTGTTGGGCAGGTTCATGCTTCACCTCTTAAAATCACGCATTCATTATAACAAAGCGGTTCAAGAAAACCAAACGATACAGCTTGATGGCAAAGGCGATGCAGGCAAGCGTGGTTTTGGTTTTGTAACAAAACACAAAGCGAAGCCGTTTTTGGCTTCGCTGCTTGATCCTTATTCCTCTTACTGTACGACAAATTCCAGGCCGCGCACATCCAGCACCGTCAATGAGACAATGCGTAAACGCAGATACTGCTGGCCGTTATCCTCATACTGCTCCAGTACGCCAACGACCTCCACCCAGTCATTTTCCTGGGGCCAGGTGGGCTGTGCGCCCTCTGGCCACACGACTTCAAAGCCCGCCAGGCCGTCATTGCCACAGCAGCCCGGCGACATCCGGTAGACCATGTAGTAGGCCATATCCATTTCTTCCCAGACATAATAGGTAAACATGCCCTCATACTTGATGGCTTTGCCCAGGTAGTCGTCGATATTCATGTAGATATCACTGAACTGGGCCAGAAACATCTTCTCCCGCAGTACAAAGGGATCATCAAGATTATCGGCAACCGGCACACTGGTTTGTGGTGTCTCCGGCTGACTCTTTAGCACTGCTTCGCTTTCACTTTGCGCGATTGCATCATTATCAGCAATCTCCTTATTTTTTACACAGCCTGCCAATAGCAGCAGGATGCATCCTAACAGCCACCATTTTTTCATATTCTCACCCTCCCCCGGGATGCGCCCAAAAGCCAAAACAGCCCAAATGCGCCGATATTGACCAGCACCACACTGGCACCGGTCGGGGTCGCATAGACATAGCTGATCACGACACCGATAAAGAAACAGACGACAGAAATCACTGCTGAGAGTATTGTAACAGAAAGAAAGCGTTTTGCCAGCCGCATCGCCGTCAAAGGCGGGAAAATAATCAGGCTGGAGATTAACAAGGCGCCCATCATCCGCATACCCAGCACGATGGTTATCGCCGTCAAAAAGGCCAACAGGTCATTGTAGAGGGGACTCTTGACGCCGGTTGCCCTGGCAAAGTTTTCATCGAAGGTCACAGCGAAGATCTTGTGATAAAACAGTACAAAGAGGATTAAAACCACCAAAGCCAGAACAATCGACAAAACCACATCGGACTTGCGCATGGCCAGAATACTGCCGAACATGTAGTTGCAGACATCGGTGTTCAAGCCGGTTGTTAATGAGATGACGACCACCCCGATGGCCAGGGCACCGGTGGAAATCAAAGCAATCGCGGCATCGCCTTTTATCTTGCTGTTTTCGCTGATGCGCAAAAGCAGAAAGGCAGCCAGCAGGACAACGGGAATCGAGAACACCAATGGTGTCACATTGAGGGCGGTGGCAACCGCCAGGGTGCCAAAGCCGACATGGGAAAGGCCGTCGCCGATCATGGAATAGCGCTTGAGCACCAGGCTGACCCCCAGCAAGGCCGCGCAAAGCGCAACCAACAGGCCGACGATCAAAGCCCGCACCAGAAAGTTATAGGAGAACATCTCCATCAATAGTTCAATCATGGTTTACACCTCCCATAAAGGATTTGCCCAACGGTGAAGCGAGATAGTCTTTGATGGTGCCAAAGAACTTCTGCTTGGTCTGTAAATGTAGAATGTGGGTCGCATATTGGCAGGCCCGCTTGACATCATGGGAGACCATGATGATGCTCATCCCGCTTTCCTTGTTGATTTTTGAAATCTCCTGGTACAAATCTTCGGTGACCAGCGGATCCAGGCCGGCGGTCGGCTCATCCAAGAGCAAAAGCTGTTTGCCAGCGCAAAGCGCCCTGGCCAACAGCACCCGCTGCTGCTGACCGCCGGAGAGTTCGCGATAGCAGCGCTGGCTCAAATCGCTGATGTTAAGACGCTCTAGGTTCTGCTTCGCCAAAAGCCGGTCCGCTTTTGAAAAAAACGGCAGCTTTTGCCTGGCCAGACAGCCGGAAAGCACAATTTCCATGACACTGGCCGGGAAGTCCTTTTGGGCTGGGGTCTGCTGGGGCAGATAGCCGATATCCTGCGCGAAAAGTGACGCAGCCAGGGTGATGGTGCCGCTACTGGGACTCTTCAGTTTTAAAAGGCCTTTGAGCAACGTGGATTTGCCTGACCCGTTCTCGCCTACGATGCAAAGATAATCCCCGGGATAAAGGGCAAAGTTCACATCACTGACCGCCGTTTGCCCCTCATAGGCCAGGCTGACCCCGTTACAGGTTAATAGCGCATTCATTCTAAAGCCTCCTTCAGTGCCTCAACATTGCGGTACATCAAATCCAGGTAGGTGAGCCCGGCATCAAAGTCGGTTTTGCTGATGTTGTGCACAGCATGCAGTTCTCTGATTGCAGCACCGGTTTCCTCGGCAATGGTCTCTGCCATCTTTTGATTGGAAAGCTCGATGTGGAAGATCACCGGTATCTGCTCCTGTTTCATTTTATCAATCAAAAAGGCGACGGTCTTGGCACTGGCCTCGGTTTCGGTGGAGCAGCCGGGAAAGGCTGCATAGTACTCTAAACCGTAGGCATCTGCCAGATAGCGGAAGGGAAAGCGGTCCGCAAAGATGATGGTATGCCGGTTGGCATTGGCTACAACATCCATAAAGGCAGCATCCAGCTTTTTTAACTCTTGGGTATAGAGGTCGGTATTGGTTTGATAGAGTGAACAGTGCTCTTGATCCAGCTCGCACAAAGCCTGGGAAATCTTTTCTACAATCAAAATTGCATTGCGGGGATTCGTCCAGACATGCTCATCATAGGCCATACCTTCCTCTTGTCCCTCTTCCTCTTGCATTCCCTCAACGACTTCCTCCTCAACAACCTCCACACAATCCATCAGGGTGATGATCTTGATTTGGGAGGTATCCAGGGACTCCAGAATCCCGTCAATCCAGTCATCCGATTCTCCCCCGACATAGATAAACAGGTCGCTGTTTTGAATTTGGATGATATCCTGCGGGGTCGGCTCAAAGGAATGACTCTCACTGCCCGGTGGCAATAGCATTTTGAGCTCTACCAAATCACCGGCGATGGCCCGGGTGAAATCATAGGGCGGAAAGATGGTCGTGACCACTGTCAGTTTTTGGTCCTGGGTATCTTCGGTATAGGTTTTACTGGGACTGCTGCAGCCTGTAAAAACGTTTATGAGCAGACATAGCAACAAAAGACAAAACAATCGGTTTTTCAATAGTAAGCACCTCCTATGTGCAACGTCAAAACAAAGAACAGGAGGCACTTCAATTGTTCAGTCTTACCTTGCGGGTAATCAGGGTCTCGCAAAGCGCAGCACACTGGCATACAGCCAGTCTTATTTTGTTCAGTTTAAAAAACGAAAATACGACAATCGCAAAGACCGGGACAATCGCGGTGAAACCTGCGAAGGTCTTTGTTGTCTCTTTGATTTGCGCGCAGAGGGCACAGCTTTCGTTTTCCCCGTTTTGGTCATGGATATGATTGGCATGGCATAAAATGAAAGTCAAAAAAAGCAGCAATAACAAAAGATACAGCAGGCCAAGCAGCCCTGCCATAGTGCGTTGACAAGATGTCTTTGATGTTGTCTTAAACTCTGCTGTACTCATGTCCGCTCCCCTTTTGTCTTGCAGCTTTTATTCTATCGTATTCATTTTAGCACCGAACGAATGCAATCCGAAAACTTTCCCTACAAAAAGACGGCAATCGCTTCACCGGTTTGCCGTCTTTCTGTTCAGTTTTGTTTGTGTTTGTTTTGTTTTACAACGGTTTCACAAATGATTGACCTGACAATCACAGTTGATTTACATGGTCAAGGTGTCAAGGATCGCACCTTGCGGCAATTCTGACAATACGAACAGCCACTATAGCCTTTGCAGGCATGCCTCCCCTTGGTGCTTATCCTTTTGGTAGGCTTCAAAGCAAAAGCATTGAAAGGGTTTTTGATTTTCATCCCCCTTTACCCTATAGAAAAATTGTACCAATATTACATGTATTTCACTTTGAAAAATGTGTGAAATCTGTTGGATTTTATGCATGTGTTTCAGATAACACTAAATCGAACAAAAATAAAACCACACTTGCAACAGAAATGTGGTTTTATATAAAGAATTCTTTGGTGTCTTTTACACTAACAAATTGAAGAGCGGTAAGCCGAGCAGTACGGACATGAATAGGTCGATGACCCCAAGGCGGCTGCAACTTCCGGAGTGTAGGCTGCACCATATCCAACGAAGTACTGCGGTGACGTGTTGTAATAGCTCGTCGTAGTCGTAGTAGTTGTGGTCGGTGTTGTCACAGTCGGTGTTGTCACAGCCGGTGTTTCAACCACTGGTTCCGGTTCCGGTTCCGTCACGGTCGGTGTTGTCACGGCTGGTGTGTAACAATATGTTACCGGGCGACAGTAATACACCACCGGACGACAGTAATTGACAAATGAGTAGCCGCAATAGCCTTTGTAGCTATACATACCGCCATCAGTGCATACCGCCTCTGTGCTCTTTAAGTCAACAGCATTGTAAGGTAATTTCACGAAAGACCCCCCTTTCCTTATGTTAATATTGTACCAGTATTGTCACATTATCATTTTGAAAAATATGTGAAAATTGCTGGATTTTTAGCCGTTTTTAACAAAAAAAGGTCAACAAATATTCGCAATCGATATGAAGTCTTGCTTCCCTGTTGAAATTTAGCCCAAATCGTTGGTGTAGGTTGAAGTCGTCGGTGTCGTCACTGTCGGTGTCTTCACGGTTGGTGTTGTTACCGTCGGGGTTTTTACGACTGGTGCAGAAAAATGAATTCTTAATGAAAAAAAGACTGCTTTGATAATAAAGCAGTCCATTAATCTCACATTGCTTGATTCTAGCAGAAACGAATCCGAATCCCGCAGCCGCCGGATATTCCGGAACGGTAAGCGGAGCAATACGGGGCAACACAGCCGCCGCCACAGCCGACTGAGGGCTGTACCACGACCGGTTCCGGTTCTACAACCGTTTCCGGTTCCGTCTCGACAACCGTTTCCGGTTCCGTCTCTACCGGTGTCGGTAATGGTACCGGAGTGACATAGCCCGGAGACGGACAGACGACAACCGGATTACAAACGCCGCCATAGTAGCCGCGATAAGACGATCTCTTGCTGCTGCAGCCGCCATCGGCCTCCAGCGCTTCGGTACCTTTCAAATCAACAGCATCATAAGGTAATTTCATGAAAAACCCCCCTTTTCCCTTATGTGTTTATTGTACCAGTTGCGCCACATTTCAACTTTGAAAAGAATATGAAAAAATACCGTATTTTTATGTCTTTTTTCACATAAAAAGACCATAATTCCAGCACGTGATGGATTATGGTCTTATTAATTAAGAATTTAACTGTGATTTTCGCTGTTAATAGCCAACGCAATACCGGGAAGCACCGGAACGATAAGCGGAGCAGTACGCTGAGGCACAGCCCCCCGAATAACTCACACCACCCGAATAACTCACTCCAGACCGGTAAGCAGAGCAGTACGGTGAGGCACAGGTTGAGGAACTCACGGTGGTGGCAGGTTCACTCACGGCCACTTCCTGCGTTGTGTAGACCGGTTCACAAACGTAAGACTGATAATAGCAGGAGTTGGATCTGGCTGAGCCTAAAGGAATGCCATAGGCCGCGCAGATTGATGTGTACCAGCTTGCAAACGACGACGCGTAGTCGCTGCTGTAGCTGCTGTAACCGCCGCTGTAACAACCCCCTTCTGTATACAATACTTCCGACTTCTTCATTTCTACCGCGTTACAAGGTAATTTCATTGCTTTTTTCCCCCTTTTACCTTTGGCCCTATTATAGCAACCAATTATGTGAATCAGCTGTGAAAGAAATGTGAAATGTGAAAGAAAATGTCGTATTTTAGCCATTTTTTGCGACAAAATATTATTAGGAATAAAGAAAAGGAACCTAAGTTCCTTACGTGAGCCGTATAAGCCATGTTCTGTCTGTGTTTGCACACAGGGCAACCATCTATCTACATTGCTGTCCCGGTTCGATTTCATTTCATCTTGCCGGATTCCCCTACCAAATTTGGGTTTCTCGCTTGTGGGGTTTACCGCGTTCCACTCCTTCGGTTTCCCAAAGGCTACGTCACTGTGGCACTTTTACAGGGTTCCTCCATGGTTTTCACTTTAGGAGTCACCGCAGCCGTCAGTATTACTGCCAGGATTTATTTTTTCATCCTGCACAATCACTACACTCATCGCAGAGTGTGCGAGCATGGACTTTCCTCTGCTTGCGCAGCGGTTGCCCGGGCGTCACATATCTTTCTTTAATACGATGTTTTCGAGTCTGGCCAGACGTTTCAAGAGATCAACATTGCTGGCTTCCAGGGTTGTTCCGGTGACCTCCGCCTGTTTCTTTTGGGCCTCCAGAGCGATGTTCTGGGCTTTCAAAGCCGCATTTTCCTTCTCCAGGGTATCGACTGTTTCCGTCAATTCCGCAACCAGTGTTTCGTAGGCAACATAGTCCTGGATCAGCGTGTCCAAAAACTGGTCGACTTCCGCCGGGGCATAGCCCTTGAAGTCTACCGAGAATTCCTTCTCATAAATCGTCTGTGCACTCAAGCGAATGTTTCGTTCCATTGACTAACCTACTCCTCGTGATCCAGTGCCAATTGAAAAAGCCGGCAAAAATATTATAGGTTATTTTTGCGATTGTTTCAACAAAAGTGTTTTCAAATCTTGAAATATTTATTTTTCACTAAAGATCAGCAAAAATTCGAAACTTAGAGGAAATTATCCTGTAAATTTTCCGCATATTAAAGGCGATTTTCACTTTTTCTGATTTTCTGTTATTTTTTTAAACAGCGAAAAATCCGCAAGTTTTTCTGAATGATATCCGGCAATTCCGAAACCTTTTTTCTTTAATGTGTTTTGAGGGTGACAATTGTGACAACCTTGGCTGGATGGTTGAATTTCAGGGGTGAGTATGTCAAAATAAAGTGACTTCCAAGGAAGGTGGTGTCATGGTCCATTATCCGACCGGCAAAAAGAATACATTTCAAGAAAAAAATAAAATTTCCGCCGGCCGCCGCGGCCAGGCACTGGAAAAGGATCTGAATCAAAGCAACCAGTATTACCTGGATACCAACAAAGCGGTAATCCATAAAAAACCAACCCCGATTCAGATTGTAAAGGTCGATTACCAGTCACGCAGTACCGCGAAAATAACGGAAGCGTACTTCCGTATTCCGTCCACGACGGATTATAATGGGATATATAAAGGCCGTTATCTGGACTTTGAGGCCAAGGAGACGCGCTCGCGCACCCTCTTCCCCTTCAAAGCCATCCACCCCCATCAGCTCATCCACCTCAAGCAGGTGAAAAGCCATGGCGGTATCGCCTTTGTGATTATCCGCTTCGTCCTGTTGCAGGAAACCTACCTGGTCGAGGCGGGCATTGTGATTGAAGCTTATGAAAACAAGCAGCATTCCCTGCCGCTGAGTGTGGTTCGGGATAAGGGGTATTTGCTGAAGAGCGGCTACATCTGTCCGGTGGACTACCTGAAAGCCGTCGATCAACTCTTACTTAAAGGAGAATAAGTATGAAAAAAGTCAAAATGGATTTCTTCAAGAATCTGACCCGCAAGAAGAACTCCAACAAACCCAAAGAAAAAATTACCTTCAAGAAGGTCATGCTGGTAGTCATCAGCACGATTCTGATTATTTCCGTCATCGGATCAGTAATCGGCGGGATTTATCTCGCCAACATCCTTTCCAAAAGCCCGGTGCTCAACCTCGATGATCTGATTTCACCAGAGAGCACCCGGATTTATGACATGTATGGCAACAAAATCGCGGACCTTGGCAATGAGTCCCGGGAGAACATCACCTACAACGAACTGCCGCAAAACCTCATCGATGCCTTTGTCGCCATCGAGGACAGCCGTTATTTCTCGCACATCGGCTTCGACCTGCCGCGTTTTGCGAAGTCATTTATCAACAACCTGAAGACGATGTCGCTCTCCCAGGGCGGTTCCACCTTCACGATGCAGCTGATCGACAATACCTACTTTGCCGACGGGCAGAAGTATTCCGCCATTGAGAAAATCGAACGCAAGATTCAGGAAATCGCCCTGTCCATTGAACTCAACGGACAGATGGACAAGAAGACGGTCTTTGCGCTCTATCTCAACATGATCAACTTCGGAGCCGGACAATCGCGGGGCATCAAGTATGCTGCCGCCTACTACTTCGGCAAGGAGGTCAGCGAACTAAACCTCTCCGAATCGGCCTTTTTGGCCGGGGTCATCAATGCCCCTTCCCGCTACAATCCGCACAAGCATCTGGATTGGGCGACAGCAAGGCGCAATGAAGTGCTGGATCTGATGGTCCGGCATGGCTATATCACCACCTTTGAGGCTGACCTGGCAAAAAGCATTAAACTGGAAGACCTTCTGGTGGAGCCGGGAACCGGCAATATCATTCAGCAGAACACCCAATACCTGGCCTATATCAACTATGTCTGTACGGAAGTGGAGGAACTCACCGGCTACAACCCCTATGAGGTTCCGATGGAAGTCTACACCTACATGGATCCCCATGTACAGGAAACCATCGAAGCGATTGAAAACGGGGAAACTTCGATTGAGTTCCGCGACCCGATGCAGGTCGCGATGGTGGTGCTGGACAACCAGACCGGACAGATTCTGGGGCTGGGCGGCGGCCGCGGGGAAACCGTATTAAGGGGCTACAACCGCGCCACCGACATGTATCAGCAGCCCGGATCCTCCATCAAGCCGATCCTCTCCTATGCCCTGGCCTTTGAGGTACTGGGCTGGGCGACGGACCATGTCGTGGAGGACAAACCGGTCTACATTCGCGGCACCAATGTGTTATTGACCAACGCGGACAATGCCTACCGCGGGCAGATTGCCCTCAAGGATGCGGTCGGTATTTCCCTCAACATTCCCGCTTACCTGGCTTTGGAGGAGGTCGCCGATAAATGGGGGACCGCCCAGATTGTGCAGTATCTGCAATCCCTGGGCTTCTCGAAAGTCACCGAATCCAACTTTGACCTCGGCTATTCCATCGGCGGTTCGACCTTCCAGGTCTCCCCGCTGGAGCTGGCAGCGGCACACGCCGCCTTTATAAACGGCGGCGAGTACATCAAGCCGCACGCGGTCAACTACATCGTCATCAAAAACAACGCTCCGATTGAAAACAATCCGATGCCCACCCAGGTGGTATCTGCGGAAACCGCCTATCTGGTGACCTATCTGATGGAAAACAACGTCAGCGGACCCTATAACAACTACATGCAGGTCCTCAAGCGCTCCTATCCGATCTATGCCAAGACCGGTACCACCGACTATGGCAAGGATGGCCTGCAATACGGCATCCCCAGAGGCTCTGCCAAGGAGAAATGGATGGTCTCCTCATCCAGCCACTATACGACCATTGTCTGGCTGGGCTTTGAGAAGGCCGCGGCGACGGATGACCCCTCGCAATATACCTATTTTGTCACCGCCGACAACCGCAAAAACATCCCCGGCAACATCAATAAGCTGCTCTTGGATGCGGTTCATGAGGGCAAGGATACCCCGACCGCCATTGAACGGCCGCCGGGAATCGTGGAAATCTCCCACGTCATCGCCATGTTCCCCTACACCGAACCGGTGGAAGGACTGCCGGTCCAATACATCACGACCGGGTTGATTGACAAGAAACACTACGAACTGGTGCCCTTTGGCCTCTCCGGCGCGATTGAACCGATTACCGAATTCACCGCCACCATGACCAGCAACGGGGCGAGCAACTACACCTTCAACCTCAACTGGGGCTCCTACCCCAATCCCTACAGCAACATCCGCCAGATTGACGATACCCACTACGACATCTCCCTGGTGTCCTCAGGTGGTACTGTCATCTCGGCGACCGGTACGCTGCTGTTCAACCCGGCCTATCTCTATAACCAGGTCCTAAACAAGGCGACCATCAAGGTGGACGGGGCTGTGGTGGCGACGGTCAATACCAGTCCGATCACCCTGACCATCACCGACCTCAACAAGGAAGTCATCGTCTGCGGATACTATGGGCGCGATGGCGGCGACCGCAGTGCCAATGAAATCTGCCTGCCGGTCGGACGGACCGATGTATCGGCCTATGATCCGGTTGTGACCTTCCCGCCCGCCGGGGTAACCGGCAACAATGCCGCATCCTGGCAGGCCTGGATCAACGCCAATAGCCTGACGGGAATCTGGAGTGTGACCACCCAACCGGCAGCCAACATCGGCGCGGTCGGCACCTATACGGTTACCCGCGGTGGCGTGACCCTGGCTTCGATGCTGCAATCGCAGCTGGATGATGCGCCTACAGTTGTTACAATCTTCGACAATTCAACAACCTATACCCTGAGGCCAACTGTATCGCAAACCCTGGCTGACTTCGCCGCCATGGGCTTGCCCAACACCTACTACAACTACAACACCACCGGTGGTGATACGATTACAAACTTCAACTTCAGCAGCTGCGGACCCAAAGTCCCGGGTGACACCATTACCTTTGCGGACCTGATGTCCGGATTTGCGATCAATAATCCGTAAACGCCTTAAAAAAGCCTGTCAATGCACAGGCTTTTTTTTACGCCTAGGATTGACTTTGCGCCACCCTGGATTTACGATAATATATAAGCAATTGTATGTTTTCTAAGCAATTGACAAAGGAGACACCATGCTCACTGACAAAGAAAGCGAAGTCCTGGCCTTATTGGCCAAAAACCCGCAGCTCAGCCAGAAAGAGTTGGCCAGGCTTTTGCAGATGACCCGCTCCTCCCTCTCCGTGCACATCAATAATTTAACCAAGAAAGGCTATATCAGCGGTCGCGGCTATGTGCTAAATGAACCGGACATGGTCACCATCATCGGCTCCGCCAACATGGATATCATCGGCTTTTGCACAGATGCGGTGGTTGCCAATGATTCCAACCCGGGTAAGGTTAGGCTTTGCAGCGGCGGCGTAAGCCGCAACATCGCCGAAAACCTGGCGCGGCTGCAAGTCCCCGTGCGCTTTATCACCGCTCTGGGGGATGACCTCTATGGCCGGCAGATACTGGATGAGTGCACCGCCCTCAAAATCGATATGACTAGTGCTTTGGTTCAAAGTGCCCAAGCCACTTCCACCTATATGGCGATTCTGGATGAACAGGGCGAAATGGCGCTGGCGCTCTCCGATATGAGCATTCTGGATACGCTGCCGCTTTTTCACCTGCAAAGTGTGGCAGCGCTATTGAAAAGAGCGCCAATCATCGTCATGGATGCCGGTTTGCCTTCTGAGCTGATGGAGTATGTCTTGACCATCACCAAGCAAGCCAAAACCTTTCTGGACCCGGTGTCCATCGGCAAAGCCAAGGGCATCAAACATCTGGTCGGACAGTTTCATACGCTCAAGCTCAACCGTATGGAGGCTGAATATCTTTCCGGCCACAAAATCGAAGGTCCAAAGGATTATCCGCTTGTTTCCAAGATCTTATTGGATCAGGGGGTCAAGCGGGTATTCTTGACGCTGGGGGCCCAGGGGGTCTATTATACCGATGGTGAAAACAGCGGCCAGCTGGTGCCAAAACCGGTCCAAATTGTCAATGCGACCGGAGCCGGCGACGCCTTTATGGCAGGTGTCATCGATGGCACTTTAAAACAGCAAAGCCTCTATGAAACCGCCCGGTTTGCGACCGCGATGTCGCGGCTGGCACTCACAAGCGCCAGCACCGTCAGTCCTTTGATCAGCCGGGAAAATGTATTACGCAATCTCGAAGACAAACAAATGTAAAGGAGAACAGCAATATGGAATCGTTTCAAAAGTATCTGGACTATTCAGATGAAGTCAAAAGTGCCCTCAAGCAAAAAAAAGCGGTGGTAGCCCTGGAGTCCACCATCATCTCCCATGGCTTCCCCTATCCGGAAAATGTGGAGTGTGCACTACAGTGTGAAGCCGAAATCCGGGCAAAGGGGGCCGTGCCGGCCACCGTCGCCATCATCAACGGCCGCATCAAGATCGGTTTGAATCCGGATGAATTGGAGTACCTGGCCGTCACCAAGGGCATCGCCAAGGCCAGCCGCCGTGACATTGCGGTATTGATTGCCAAAAAGCGCGATGGCGCCACCACCGTAGCCGCCACCATGCTTTTGGCAGCTATGGCCAAAATCCAAGTCTTTGCGACCGGTGGCATCGGCGGGGTGCATAGAGAAGCCCAGTCCACCTTCGATATCTCCGCTGACCTGGAGGAATTGGCCGCTACCCCGGTCTGTGTGGTCTGTGCCGGGGCCAAGTCAATATTGGATCTCGCCTTGACCCGCGAATACCTGGAAACCGCCGGGGTCCCGGTCATCGGCTATCAAAGCGATGATTTGCCCTGCTTCTATACCCGAAGTAGCGGTTTGTCAGTGGACTACCGCATTGACAGCTGTGCCCAGATTGCGGCGGTGTTAAAAACAAAAAAGGATTTGGGCTTAAAGGGCGGCGTGATCATCGGCAATCCAATTCCTGCTGAATATGAACTTGAGCCGGACATGATTGACGGCTGTATTCAACAGGCGCTGGATGAAGCGAAAGCGGCTGGCGTCAGCGGCAAAGCCCTGACCCCCTTCCTGTTGGCAAGGATTCATGATATCAGCGGCGGCAAGAGCGTGGTTGCCAACAAGGCCCTGGTCTACCACAATGCAAGCGTGGCGGCCGAAATTGCGGTAGAGCTTAGCAAACTGGAACAATAAAACCGGTGAGTGCACCGGTTTTTTTTATAACACTGGTTTCCCTAGTTTCTTTTCAGGTCTTTTTTCTGTCTCTGCCTATACTCACGGCACTCGTCTTTATAAAAGCAATCCATACATAGCGGTGACTTCGCCTTGCAGCGGTAGCGGCCAAAGAAGATAAACAGGTGATGGGCATCAATCCAGCGCTCCTTTGGGATTTTTTTGCACAAGGTTTTCTCCACCTGGCCCACACTCGCATCCTTAGACACTAAACCCAGGCGCTTGCTGACGCGCTCGACATGGGTGTCGACCGCCAAAGCTGGGGTATGAAAGTATTCGCTGGCAATGACATTGGCGCACTTGCGGCCAATTCCAGGCAGCTTGACTAACTGCGCAATGTCCTGCGGGATCTCGCCCTGATAGTTGTTCATCACACTTTGCGCAAAGCCCAGCAGGTTTTTTGCCTTGTTGCGATAAAGCCCCAAGCGTTTGATATCCTTTTCAATCACATCCAATTCACCTTCAGCCAAGCTCTTTACATCCGGAAAGTGCGCAAACAAAGCAGGCGTGACCTGGTTCACGCTGACATCGGTGGTCTGGGCGGATAGGAGCACCGCGACGCAAAGCTGGTAGAGACTCTTATAATGCAGCTCACAGCCGGCCTCTGGAAATTCCCTGGCCAGCTGTTTTAAAATCGCTTCCGGCTTCATTTGGCACTGCGTTTTAAGAGGATACGGTCAATGTAGCGGATGTCGTTTTTCCCCGCCACAACGGCCTCTTTGATGGCTTCAATCACATCCCGCTTGCTGTAGGCCTGCCATTTCTCCAGGTACTGGTAATCCACCGGGGTCAAAGGCCGGCCGAATACTTCCTCCAAAATTGCGAAAATTTCCTTGGTACCCTGGGCCGTTCCCTTCTCATAGGCGTCATACAGGCCGTCAAAAACAAACTGCAGGCGCTTTTTATTCATGCGCAAGGACAGAAAGCCCTTGGTGACCAGGCTGTTGATGACTTCATCCACAACCGGGATATCCAGTTTCGTATAGGTGGAAAGCTCTTCAAGGGTCACCGGGTGTCCGGTGTCCGCAAGCTGAAATACCATGAGGATTACCATCGCCTCGCTTTGGCTGATGTCCAGCTGCTGGTATTTCTCCAACAGCCAGCGATGGCGGTCAAAATAACTCTTCTCATAGATTCTTTCGCTCATGGTGCCCTCATTTCTATCGCCTTTTTCAGAAATTTCATCTGACTTTCAGGTTGTTTCCATTATACCGCAATAGCAGGCTTTTCGCCCTGTTTTCAATATTTTGGCTTACGATAAAAAATCTTAATAAACATTAAATTGTAATTAAACCGCTTGCATTGTAACCGCAAAGGTGCTATTGTTCTATCGAGGTGAAACTGTGTCAAAACGATTTATACTGGGGTTGCTAGGGGTTCTTATTTGTGTTGCAGCCTTTCTGCTTTATCTGACGAATAAACCGCAGTCGGCCCCCAAACCGCAATCCGCGGTTCTGATGGGCAATACGGTACTGACCGCAGACAATATCCAACAAACCGTTCAGGCAACGGACGGCCTTCAATACTACTTCTTCTACAAGGATGACAGCGACTTTCAATACATCAATGAGTATGTGATTGAACCGCTGTTGGAAGAGTTGGATGCGGAAAGTCTGCCGGCCATCCAGTATGTGGATTTCTCCAATTACCAGGGATCGCTCAATCAGCTGAAGAATACCTGGTCCATCTCGCATATCCCGTCCTTCCTGATTGTCGAGAGCAATAACGGACAGATCACTGTCATCAGTACCCTGGAATACATCAGTGAGGATCCTTACGACAAGGATACCCTGAAAACCTGGATGCATGAAAACAACATCTGGACAGGCAAGTATGTAGAGCAGCAGCCCGACAACGGCGAAACACCGATCTCGATTGGTGAACCCGGCATCGGTGATGAGGATCAAATCCCCCTGGATGAGTAGCAGTTAAAAAAGAGCGAAAAGAGAGATAAAAAGACAGAAACCTGTCTTTTTTCATAGTTTGCTTAAGAACTCTTTTGCCCACTTGGCAGAGCGCTTGCTGGCCTTGGGCAGATAGTCCATAAAGGTCAGCTCATTGCCTTCCTTCACAGCGATATCGCTTAAGGAACGCAGGACCACAAAGGGCTTGTGGTAGAAGGTGCACACCGCCCCGATGGCGCCGGATTCCATGTCTGCACAAAGGGCGCCGGGAAAGAATTCCTCGATGACTTTCAGCTGCTGTTGGTTATAGACAAACTGGTCACTGGTGACCATCGGTCCAATCCAGACCTTGTTTTCCGGGGCCGCGAAGCATTCCCTTGCTTTAGAGACCAAATCAGGGTCACAGACCACCGTCACCACCTCATCGTCATAACTGGGGGTGTGGGTAGGCCCGAAGCGCTTGTCAAACTGACCGATTTTGGTCGCAAAGACCGCGTCCAGCACCTCCTGCTCCACTAATAAGCCGCCGGCAGTGCCGATGTTGATGACAAAGTCGATGTCATAGTGCTCCAACAGTACCGTCGTACTCATGGCGGCCAGGACCTTGCCAACACCGCTTTGCATTAAAATCACATCCTTGCCCGAGAGTTTGCCCTTGACAAAGGGGATGCTGCGGTATTCCTCCAAAGAGGTCTCAGTCATCAAATCCCGGATTTCCTTCACTTCCGCTTCCATCGCGCCGATAATTCCAATCATACTCTTTCCCTCCTGGCGACGTACCCGTAACGTTCGCCTTTTTTATAACCCAAATCACGATAATCGGTATAGACCCTGTATTCAAAGCCGCACCCGCTTAAGAGCTTTTCTATCTCGTTGGGAAAGTAGACCCGCTCAGTGAGCCGGTAAACCAGGGGCGTCTTTTCATACAGGGTGAATTCATGGTACAGGGCCCTGCCATTGGCCTTAATACGCCAGCGGTAGACCTGTCCACCCAGAACCCCTTCCTCCTCAAATTCCGTCGCAAATTCCGCCAGGCGATCCTGGCTCAAAATGTCAAAAATCAATACCCCGTCAGCGGTTAAATGCTGATGGGCCTGGGTGAAGAAGGTTTCCACCTCGCTTAACTCTTGAAGATAGTTGAGGCTGTCGCAGGTTGCCAGGATCGCATTATAAGCGCCAAAGCCGGATAGGTCGCGCAGATCCGCAGGCAGATACGTTACTTCCGGATGCTTGCTGCGGGCAATTGCCAGCCGCTGCGGGTCGATATCGGTGGCCAGGACTTCCAGCCCCCGGGCTTTCAAAAAAGCCGCCAAATCACCGCTGCCGCAGGCTACTTCCAAAATCCGTTTGCCGCGCAGCTGTTTTACGATGAAATCTGCCCAGCTTTGGTTGGCGGCATCATTGCTTTGCAAAGTGTCAAACAGCTGATACAGACTCATCATCATCCTTTGTGAAGGCTCTGGTTTCATATTGCAGGTAGAGCTTTTCCAGCTGAAAGAAATCCCGCATCTCCCTGGAGAAGATGTGCACGATGACATCCTTGGCATCGAGGATCACCCAGCCGCTGTCGCTGGTTCCCTGAATGCGGCAATGACCGGGGAACTGTTTCTCCAATGTCTCTTGGACACTGTCCACCAGGGCTTCAATCTGCCGGTTGGAATCCCCGGAGGCGATCACAAAATAATCGCAGAGGATACTCTGGCCGTGAAAGTCAATGATCACACCATCCCTTCCCTGCTTTTTTAAAATCGCTTCGCAAATGGTTTCCAACATACTGATTTCGCTCATACTTCCCTTTCCTTCTTGAAAACAACGCGGGCTACTTCGCGCTTGCAAACGCGAAAGGCTTCCTCAAGATTATCAAAGCACAAAGCCCGCAGGGCTTTGACATCCGGATAGTTCCGGGTGGTGTCGGTCTTATCTGCACAATAGAGAATCTTGCCCAAAGTACTGCAGGACTCGCCGGTGGTATGGTGGCTGATGGCCCGCAGGACCTGGCGGTCCTGCAGCAAAAACTCCTTTTTGCATAGTACCGCCGCCAGATATTGATGCAAGACCGGCGGAGCACACGCATCAATATCAAGATAACTGCCAAACTTCTTTTGATCCAAAGGCGAGAGCTCCTTAGCCGCGTCATGCAGCCAGCCCGCCAGCATTGCCTGATTTTGGTTATAACCGATAGACTTTGCCAGCTGACCTGCCAATTTTGCTACGGCTTTTGTGTGATGAAAGCGCTCTTTGCTGAGCATTTTGGCTAAGATCTCAGGCAGATAGAGCTGATGCTTCAAAAGGTACTGCGCTACCCCATAGGGCAGATAGCGGAAGTCGCCCTGACGTATGGCGGTACTGTTAGCCGGATGTGGAGAAGCATCGATGGAAATCATGCTCTTGTCCTTGATTTTTATACCATAGCGGTTGATGATCACAAAGGGGATCAGCTGCTTCAATTGGGCACTGTCCTTCCAGGAGTCAAACTGCTCATACTGGTCATCACCGATGATAAAGACGAATTCATAGCTCGGATAAAGCTGTTTCAGGCGGCGGACCAGGTTTATGGTATAAGAAGGCTGGGGCAGTGTCAGCTCATCATAACGAAGCTTAAAATGGCGGTAGGGACGAATTGCGATGGAGACCATCCGGCAGCGGTCCGCAAATGAAGCATCATGCGGCTTTTTCAGGGGTGCGTCTGGCGCCACTTCGAACCAGACTTCCTGCAGGCCCAGGGCTTTGCGCGCCAGTTTGGCTGCTTGCAGATGCCCCTGGTGCACCGGATCGAAGCTGCCGCCCAATAATCCGATTTTCATATATCCAGCACAATCACCGGCTTTTTTGCGCGGCGATAAAAGATGATGGTTTTGCCGATGATGCCCACGACCTCGCTGTGGGTTGCGGCAGAAAGGTCCAAAGCCGCTTGTTGGACTGGTACCAGTGCGCTTTTTAAAAGCTTGACCTTGACCAGTTCATGACTCTCCAGGGCATTCTTCAAAGCGGTGCAGGCGGCAGTACTCAGGCCTTCCTTGCCGATCAAGACCAAAGGATGCCGGCTGTTGGCCAGTCCTCTCAGCATTTTTTTCTGTTTCGATGTCAGCATGTTTTTCCGTATTCCTCAACGATTGTATAGCCGATTCCCTCTGGCAGCGCCAAGCGGGTCAGTACAGCCTTGCCTGCCAAACGAATCCAGCCCAATCCTTTAATGACTATAACACATTGCGACTTGCCATTGGGGATTTTTTGGTCTACTGGATCCCGGTCCTTTATAACCGGTAAAAGCAATTTGCCCCTCTGGCGCCGCCACAGGGCATCGCCATTACTTTTTTTGGTGCGATGCAGCTTCAGCTGTTCGCCGAAAAAGAACAGGACACTGCCCGCCCCTGCCACCTCCAGGCGCACCAAACCCCCGATAAAGAAACACTGGGGAGAATAGATCTGGTAGATCCGGGCTTTGATTGGTTTATTGAAACTGCAGGTTTCGCGGTCTTTGTTATCCAGCTGCCAGATGAAGCTTTGCACATCCTTCAAACCCGGCAGATCCACCAGCGTATAGCCCTCTTTTTGAAACGTCAGGGCTTTGGCGGTGGTGCCCGGATAGCGGGAGACGCTGACTTGCTTCGAGAGATTCAGGGCTTTGATCAGGGAACTCTTGCCGGCATTGGCCTGTCCCAAAAGCACGCCCGGTACCTTGAGATTCACAAGGCACTGCTGTAACTCACCCAGACTCTCCGGTTCTTTTGCACTAATCATATAAAAAGCCAATGGGGATAAGCCGTTCTTTCGCAAGCGCACAGACAGCAGTTCCCGGAGTCTTTTTACGGAGACCTCAACAGGCAGCAGGTCGGTCTTATTGCCGATTACAATGACTTGGTATGCACAAATGGCTTTGGCGATTTGATTGATTTGCTGGGACTCTAAATCAACCAGGTCTACTACCCATAACAAAGTGCAGGCAACCGGCGGATAAGCGCTTAACAAAGCATCCAGAGTTTGTTGCTCAAAAGCATCGATGGGCGAACCGTAATGGGCCAAACGGAAACAGCGCTGACAAAGCACCATGTCCTTGCGCACAGCATATCCTTCCTTGTTTTGATCCGTGAATTGCAAAGTGATGCCGCAGCCCTCACATTTAGTCATAATAGACTCCGGTTTCATGCGGGTATTTGTTATCCAGCTGTTTTTGAATCCAGCGCTCAAAAAAGCGGTTGAGGCGGGTGATCGGCAGGTCCCGCTGTACCAGCGGCTCGCTCTTGATTGCCAATAGACCAGAGCGTTTCGCCCCATAGATATCGGTTAAAAGCTGATCCCCCAAGACCGCGGTTTCCCTGGTGCTGACACCTGCCTTTTTTATCGCTTTAGCAAAACCAAAGGACAAGGGCTTCAGCGCCGTCCAGATGCCCAAAAACCCGCTGTCATCGACAAATTTCTCGACGCGTTTTTGGTTGTTGTTGGAAACAAACATCACCTGGATTTTCTGGCTTTTGGCAGTTTCACAAAAAGCCCGGGCTTCGCTGGAAATCACTTTTTGATCCGGGGGTACCATGGTATTGTCAATATCACATAAAAGCAGTTTGATTCCCTTGTCTTTCAATACCGCAAGGTCCAATTGTTGAAAGTCACGGATGTACAGGTTGGGGCGAAATTTCTCTAACACAGCCATCCTCAAAGATCCAGTTTCAGCAAGCGCTCATCCTCGTCCTCTTCATCCTGCAGCGCTTCAAACAGTTCGATGTCATCCACTTCCTCGGGCATTTGCGTTTCCGGCTCGGGCGGACGGCGCCGCAGACCGATTTCCCGAAAACCGGAATCCAGAACCGGTGCCTGCGGTGTTTTAATAGCCGCAAAGTCTTCTGCTTCCGCTTCATCCAAATCAACTGTTTCTGTATCATCAATGACAGGTGTTTCAAAGGTGTCAGGTTCCTCGCTCAATTCAGACTTATCCACCAGAAAAACATCATTGCCCTCCAGGCTGAAAGGCGGCTCAAGCTCATCCATACTCTCGGTTTGGCTGTTTTTTGGTGTTTCTGCTTCCGGCTCTGATATCGCCGTGCTGCTTCCGCCGGAGCCCAGCGGCTTCATGGTAAGAATCGCATAGGCCTCTTGAATTCCATAAATCCAGTACCAGTCGCTTTTAAGACTGTAGGGCGTGGACAGCGTGCTTTCCACCGACATAATCGGAATATCCTTGCCGGTGATATCCAATAAACCCTCGGAATACAGGGCAAGATGCCCCAAGGTATTCACCGAGGTGAAATGCAGCATTTTATCGGGTTTTGTCTTTTTGCGCTTGAGGATCAGCTGGCCGCGGGTAGCTCTGCGCACCTCGCCGATTTCTTCAATATGAATCCGCTTCATCTGACCGGTTGAGCTCATGACCAGATAGAGCGCTTGATTGTTGATTAAACGTCCCAGCCAGACGGCTTCATCGCCCCTGGACAAAGAGATGCCGCGCACTCCCTGGGTGCGGTTTGCGGTCAGGGAGATCTCCTCTAAGCTAAAGCGGGCAACATAGCCGTCGCGGGTGAGAATGTGCACATCCTCTCCCGGATACATGACCTGCACGCAGACCAGCCGGTCATCGCCCTTTAAGTTCATATTGATGCTGGGCTTGGAAGTGCGGGTCAGCTGATAGTCCGCCAGCCGCGTCCGCTTGATCTGCCCCTTGGCGCTGAGGGAAACAATCTGGGCATCGGCTTCAAAGTTCGTCACCAAAACCCCGGCAATTGCCTTAAAGCTGCCGTTTAATTTGACATAGTTGCCAAGGTGGCTGCCCAGATCCTTCCATTTGGCTTCTTCCAGCTGGTAGACCGGCAAACAGACAAAGCTGCCGTCGCTGGCAAAGATTAACAGAGTATTCAGCATCTCGGCCCCGATGTGGCCGATCAGGCGGTCCCCGTCCTTTAAGCCGGGCATGTCATTGCCGCTGGCGCTATAGGAGCGCAGCGAAACCCGCTTGACATAGGCATCGGCACTCAGGGTGATGCGCACGGTTTCGTTTGTGATCATGGCGGTCTTGTCGATGACAATCTCCTGTACATCCGACTCGATCTGGGTACGCCGGGGTATTCCGAATTCCTTTTGGATTTCCCGCAGCTCCCGTACGACCTGCCTTCTCAGTAAGAGTTCATTTTCGATGATGGCTTTGAGCTCGGAGAGCTTGGCCGCCAGCTCCGCTGCCTCCCGTTTGAGCTCGACGATGTCCGTCGAGGTCAAGCGGTACAAGCGCAGGTTGACAATCGCTTCCGCTTGCATATCCGTAAAGCCGAAACGGGCACAGAGGTTGACCTTCGCATCCGCCTTGTCCTTGGACTTGCGGATGATGGCGATGACCTCATCGACCACCGAAACCGCCTTGATTAAGCCTTCCAGGATATGTACTCTTTCGGAGAGCTTGTTGAACTGGTATTTGGAGCGCTTCAGGATGACTTCTTCGCGATGGACGATGTAGGCATCAATCAGCTGGGCCAGGCCCATCTGTTCGGGCCGCTTGTCCACAATCGCCACCATGTTGTAGTTATAGGAAATCTGCAGGTCGGTATTCTTGTAGAGATAGTTCAAAATCAGCTGGGCATCGGCTTCCTTCTTGACATCCACCGCAATGCGCAGACCGTTGCGGTCGCTTTCATCGCGCACATCGATGATGCCATCCAGGGTCTTGGCCAGCCGGATCTCATCCATTTTGCGGACCAGGTTGGCTTTAATCACCTCATAGGGGATTTCCGTAATCACAATCTGCTGGACGCTCTTGGTTTCCACGATTTCCGCTTTTGAGCGGACAATGACGCGGCCTTTGCCGCTGGCGAAGGCATCCTTGATGCCCTGGTGCCCCTGCACGATGCCGCCGGTCGGAAAGTCCGGGCCTTTGACGATCTCGCAGAGCTGCTCAAGGCTACAGTCCGGCTGGTCGATGCGGAAGATGATGGCATCGATGACTTCATTTAAATTATGGGGCGGAATATTGGTCGCATACCCGGCCGCAATGCCGGTAGCGCCGTTGACCAGAAGGTTGGGGTAGCCGGCTGGCAGAACCACCGGTTCCTGGTCGGTATCATCAAAGTTGGGTGCGAAGTCGACGGTCTGCTGGTCAATGTCCGCAATCAAAACCCCGGCGATTTTGGAGAGCCGGGCTTCGGTATAGCGCATCGCCGCCGCCGGGTCATCATCGATGGAGCCGTTGTTGCCATGCATATCCACCAGCGGATGGTTGATCTTCCAGGGTTGGGACAGGCGCACCATCGCGTCATAGACGCTCGTGTCGCCATGGGGGTGGTAGTTGCCGATGACCAAACCCACGGTCTTGGCGCTTTTGCGATGCGGTTTGTCAAAGGTGTTGCCGTCTTTGTGCATCGCATACAAAATCCGCCGCTGAACCGGCTTTAAGCCATCCCGGGCGTCAGGAAGGGCCCGGTCCTGAATGATGTACTTCGAGTATTTGCCAAAGCGGTCCCCCATGATTTCTTCCAGGGTGGAATCCAGAATCACCGCTTCCTTGAGCTGTTCCTTTTTCAAACTGCCTCCTCAATCATAAAGCTGTCCTCCAGGGTAAAGGAGACATTTTCTTCAATCCACTCGCGCCGCACTTCGGCGTCATCGCCCATCAGAATCTCGACGCGCCTGCTCGCCAGGCTGGCATCCTCCACCGTTACCCGGATTAAAGTCCGGGTTTCCGGATTCATGGTGGTATCCCATAGCTGGTCGGCGTTCATCTCACCCAAGCCTTTGTAGCGCTGTATTTCAACTTTGCCCCAGCTGTCCTTGATGGCACTTAGTTCCTCATCGTTATAGCAATAGCGGACCTCTTTGCCTTTGGATACTTTATACAGGGGCGGCAAAGCCAGATAGACCTTGCCCGCTGCCAAAAGCGCGCGCATATGGCGGAAGAAGAAGGTCAAAAGCAGGGCCTGGATGTGGGCACCATCGGTGTCCGCATCGGTCATGATGATGATCTTTTGATAATTGGAATAGCTGGGGTCGCAATCTTCGCCAACCCCGCAGCCTACGGTATAGATTAAAGTGCTGAGCTCTTCATTTTTTTCGATGTCCGCAAGTTTCTTTTTCTCGGTATTGAGCACCTTGCCCCTTAATGGCAGTATCGCCTGGTACTTGGAATCCCGGCCTTGTTTGGCAGAACCGCCGGCCGAGTCCCCTTCCACCAAAAAAATCTCATTGCGGCGCGCGTCCTTGGACTGCGCCGGGGCCAGCTTGCCTGACAACAGGCGCTCCTGCTTGCCGTTTTTCTTGCCTGCCCTGGCCTCATCACGGGCCTTTCTGGCCGCTTCGCGCACACTGGCCGCTTTTTGCATCTTGCGTGCCAGCATCAAGGCGGTTTCCCGGTGCTCTTCCAGGTAGTAGGTCAGCTTTTCGCCAACCACCGCTTCCACCACACTCTTGGCTTCCGGGGTTCCCAGTTTGCCCTTGGTCTGGCCTTCAAACTGCAGCCGCTTTTCCGGAATGCTCAAAGAGAGCACCGCTGTCAGTCCTTCGCGGATGTCAGAGCCTTCAAAGTTCTTGTCCCGGTCCTTGAGGATATCGTTGCGGCGGGCGAAGTCATTGAACACCTTGGTCAGGGCGGTCTTGAAGCCGATTTCGTGGGTGCCGCCATCCTTGGTGCGCACCAGGTTGACATAGGAGTGAAGGTTTTCCTGATAGTCGTCGGTAAACTGCAGGGCGGCATTCACGACGATCTCCTGATCGCCGCCGGAGAGCAGAATCGGTTCGCTCAGGGTGTGTTTCTCCTGGGTCAGAAAATCCAAAAAAGACACCAGTCCTTCGGTATAGTAAAACTCCTCTTTGGTGTTGTTTCGCAAATCGTTAATCACAAAGGTGATGCCCTTCATCAAAAAGGCATCCTCGCGCAAGCGCTCGGCGATGGTATTGTAGTTGAACTCGGTGGTGGTAAAGACCGTATTGTCCGGTTTGAAGCGGACCTTCGAACCGCTTTTGGAGGTCTTGCCTATTTCGGTCAGCGGACTGACTTTCTTGCCGCCGCGCTCAAAGGTCATGCGGTATTGCGTGCCCTGGTAGTTGTCGGTAACCTCCAGCCAGGAACAAAGGGCATTGACAACCGAAGCGCCGACGCCATGCAGGCCGCCGGCGGTCTTGTAGGAGCCCTCTGAGAACTTGCCGCCGGCATGCAGCACCGTAAAGATGACTTCCAGTGCCGACTTGCCGGATGCATGCTTGCCAATCGGCATGCCCCGCCCTTCGTCTTCCACGCAACAAACCCCGTTTTTCTCCAGGGTGACGGTGATTTTCTTGCCAAAACCGTTGAGTGCCTCATCGATGGCATTGTCCAGAATTTCCCAGACGCAGTGGTGCAGGCCGCGGGCATCGGTGGAACCGATATACATGCCCGGCCGTTTGCGTACGGCATCCAGGCCTTCGAGAATCTGTATGCTTTTTTCGTCGTAACTGCTTTTAATTGTCATAAGGCACCTTTTTACCTCTTCAATTCTAACAAAAAAACGGCTTGAGCTCAAGCCGTTTTACGTCTCTTTCGATGCCGAAGTAAGACCGGATTATGGGAATGCATGAGCAGAAAAAACAAAGGTGCGTTGCGGGTTGTAAAAACCCGGAAAACAGGTTCGAATCTGCCCTTCTACTTCTCTTTAAATTCTATCCCATGTTTTGCCAGCATCGGCTCATAATACTTGTGTTCTGCCGCTTTCCTTGCGGCAATGGCATCGTCCAAATTAACGAAGAAACCAAGGATATATCGTTTTTTAGATAGAGAAATATAAGCTTTCCATTTTCCTGATGTTTTATCCCGGCAAACGCCCCGGCAACCGGATTTGTTTCTTTTGTCAATTTTCGTACTGCCCTGAAGTCTCGTTAATACTGTGTTATCAACTCTTCCAAGCCACTCGTCAAAATGCTCTGTAATATATTGTGCACTCATACAGCCACAGCTCAAGGTACGACCGTGTTTAATATGATTAAAAGCAGATACTGCCTCATTTCCACAATCACAACGATAGCGGACCATCACATTGTTTTTGATTTTTTTATCCCGCCAGGCCTCCAATATCGTACAGTGATTATATTTTTGCCCAATGATATCCTTTAAGTCAATTGCTTTGAAATGATATTTACAATATGGTCTCTTCTGAAGAATGTTCAGTGCCTTGATTTCTTCCTTTCCGCATTCACAGCGAAAAGTAACGGAAATTCGACTCGTATGACCTTCATAGTTTTTGGGATACCAGGCATCCAGGATTTGAGCAGTCCCAACTTTCTGTCCAACAAGCGTCTTTGGATCAAAGTATCTTTCCTGTTTTAACTTCAAATATTCCGGATCCGTTTTTCTTTTTTTAAAAGCAGCGCGTATCCGCTCTGCACGGGTACAGCCGCAGCTGTTTACACGGCTTGGCCGCAAGTTACTATAAACGACAACTTTCTGGTTACCGCAGTCACAGCGGCATTTCGACATTATTTTTCCGTCATCTTCGCGCCAGGCCGAAAGAATTGTGAAACGGCCGCGTTTTTGCCCAATGAGGGTATTGAGATCCATACGATTAGAGTGATGGGTACAATGCGGATATTTCTTGATCTCGCGCAGGCTTTTTTTCTCTTCTTTGCCGCACGTATTGCAGCGACAGCGCACATCTATGCGCTTATTGCTGTCGGTTTGCGAACGCCAGGCATCCAGGATGGTGTAGACACCAATGGTCTTGCATATATTCCTTTTCATCTTCAGCCCGGTGCTTGGGACAGCGTTGGAGCTTTTCAAGCTGCCACAAAGGCCTTTTATACTCAGCCCCGCAATAGCAGCGGTAGCGCACCCAAACCGTCTTTTCAATATCGTCTTTCACCCAGGCATCCAATAGCGTGCATTTCCCGACTTTACTGCCAACCAATTGTTTACGGTCAAGCGTTTGCTGCATCCATCCACCTTCCTTCAATTCCCCAGGTATGCTGTATTTGTTACCACTTTTGTATTAAGAAAACAACCGGTTTTCAAACCGGTTGTACCTTGTTTCACTGTTTTTTAAGTTTTGTGGCGCTTCTTAACAGCAGCCGGTAGGCAACAAAGGCTTCCAAGGCAATCACAACTACTCCCCCAATCCAGAAGCCCAAGGAAAACTGATACTTTGACCCGTTTCCCGTATCACCCGGCATTGAGCGCCTCGCCATAAACAGGCTTTGGTAGTGCTTGCTGCTTAAATACTGGGGCCCGCGGTTTTCCGGATGATCGATGGTTTCCACGGCGGTGAACAGGTGATTCCAGCTGGTAACTTCCAGCGCTGGCTTCCAGTACTTGGGAAAAAGCACCGTTCCATCTTCATCCACCCAGCCATCATTTTCCAAACGCAATTGTACCAGTTGGTGCTCTACGGTATTGCCCTTGATAATGGGTGCTTCATAGTAAAGTTCAATGGCCCTGCCATCATTGACATCAACCACCATCAAGACGGATTCAATGTCCTTGGGGCTGCCATACATGGCACTGCGGTAAATCCTATAAAAGAAATCGATCAGGAAATTGGGATGGCTTTCATCCGGCCACTGGTAGCGGTAGATGATTTCAATGGTACCGGCATCCTTTCCTTCCCTGACTTCCGTATACACTGCCTGCGGAGCCGTGAATTCCCCCCTGCTTAACTCCGGAACATAAAGTTTCGCCGCTTCCAGGGCCGGCAGCTGCAGGTTTCCGACCCGGATGACATCCTGGGCCTCATAGACCTGGTAGTCTCTGTTTACAAACCCGCTGCCCCAGACAAACAGATACAGATTCAACAAAAGGCAAAAAACCAGCCACAGCCAGATTGACACAAACGCTTTCTTATTCATCGGCCTGCCAATTGAAGACATAGTCCAAAATCCGGACCTGGTCCCCCTCCTGTATTCCCAGCTTCAACAGCTGCTTTTCCGCCCCGATTTCCTTCAAGCTTCTGGCTAAACGCAAGAAGTCCTTCGTGGTTTCCATCCTGTTTTGATACAACATCTTTTCCATAGCCTCTCCTGAGAGTTCAAATAAATGCTCCCCGAGCTTTACCGCTTTAAATGACTGCATTTTTGGCGTATAGCGGTATACGACCTCTTCACTTTGCTCAATTACTTCCTCTTTGCTGGGGACACTTTGAAGCGTATCCATAATCGCATAGAGCAGGTTCTTGAGTCCCTGGGTATTGATAGCACTGACCGGATAGAGTGGCAGCTCAGGAAATTCCGTTTGGAATTTCAATAAATTCTCACCCGCATTTGGCAAATCCATCTTATTGGCGGCTACCAGCATCGGCCGCTGTAGCAATTCCTTTTGATAGGCTTCCAGTTCGCTATTGATTAATTTAAAGTTTTGCACGGGATCACTTTGGTCCAGGGGATCCATATCCAGGACATGGACAATGACCCGGCAGCGCTCAATATGGCGCAAAAACTCCAAACCCAGCCCCTTGCCTTCTTTGGCCCCTTCAATCAAGCCGGGCAAATCCGCCAAGACAAAGGAGCGGCCATCCGCCACCTGCACGATTCCCAAATTAGGAGACAGCGTAGTGAAGGGATAGGCGGCGATTTCCGGCTTGGCTTTGGAGACCGCTGCCAGCAGCGTCGATTTGCCCGCACTGGGCAAGCCCACCAGCCCGGCATCCGCCAAGACCTTAAGCTCCAGCCGTATCGCAAGCTTCTCGCCGAAATCCCCTTTTTCCGCATAATCCGGAGCCGGATTTTTGGAACTGGCAAAATGCCAGTTGCCCTTACCGCCCCTTCCGCCTTTGGCAATCACGGCACTTTGTCCGTCCTTGACCAAATCAGCCAATAGGACATCATCGCTGCTATAGACCATGGTTCCGCAGGGGACCTTGACTACGCAGTCCTCACCCCTGGCCCCATGCATTTTCTTGATCTTGCCATTACCGCCATCGCTTGCCGTCAAATAGCGCTTATAGCGCAAATCCAGCAGCGTCGACTTGTTGGTATCCGCAAGCAGGATGACATTGCCGCCATCACCGCCATCGCCGCCGTTGGGACCGCCCAAAGGTACATACTTCTCATGACGAAAACTGACGACGCCATCCCCGCCCTTGCCTGCCTGACAATTTACTTTTACCTGATCAATAAACATAAAACTCCTTAGAAAAAAATCCCGAAAAAGGGATTTTACTGTGCTGCGGCAACGACCGAAACTTTGGTTTTGTTTTTGCCCATACGGGAATAGCGCACGATGCCGCTGGTTTTCGCAAACAGCGTGTCATCGCCGCCCAGACCGACATTGATGCCCGGGTGGATCTTGGTGCCGCGCTGGCGGTAGATGATGCTGCCAGCCAAAGCGAATTGACCATCCGCCTTTTTCGCACCCAGACGCTTGGAATGGGAATCACGACCGTTTTTGGTAGAGCCAACACCCTTCTTTGAAGCAAAGAATTGGATTTCGAGTCTCAGTTTCATTATTGGACCTCCTTGTAAGTGATTTGTACATAATGGGGATATTCTTCGGCAACGGTCTGCAGTTGAATCAGCAGCACCGTCAGAATATCGCTGCCCTTCTCATTGCCGGAGACAATCTCAATCAAATCTGTCAATTTGTGATATCTCCCGCACTTGAGGGTATCGATGGCATTGCAGCCACCAAAGACAATACAGGATACCCCGGCACAGACCAAATCCTGACCTTGGTCAGCACTTTGGGCGTGTCCGGTAACAACCAGGCTTTTCAGCCGTTTCTTATGGCTTTCAACCGTAACCTGAATCAAAACCTAGGCCTCGATTGTTTCCACGACCAGCGAAGTGTAGGGCTGTCTGTGACCCTGTTTGCGTCTGGTTGAGCCTTTCTTGGGCTTGTACTTGAAGACGATAATCTTCTTTTGTTTTCCTTGTTTTTCAACTTTTGCCGTGACCTTCGCACCCTTGATGTATGGAGATCCCACCTTCACGCTGGCATCGCCAATCACCAATACCTTGTCAAAAGACACCACAGCTCCCGGCTCTGCCTCCAGCTTTTCGACATAGATGGTTTGACCTACTTCGACTTGCAGCTGTTTGCCGCCGGTTTCAATGACCGCATACATAATATTTTGTTTTCCTCTCTTTCACTCAGACTCGCCAATCACGGTAAGCCAAGCTTTTTAGGGACCGTTTCTTGAGCGGTTGCAGTGCAAGCACTGACAACGTAAAATATCATACCATGCACCCGGTTTTTCGTCAAATTTTACAAAAACAGGGAGTGTAGCAAGCTCATTTCTTTTCAACCACCTGGGTTTTGGCCAATAAATCGCCTAAATGCCGGCCATCCTTGCGAATTAAGCCCATCAACAGCATCGTCAAGGCCAGAAAGATCGCCAGATAGTGATAGATCATGGCGGTATAGTCATATTCAAAATTCATTTGCAGCATATGCAGTGTTCCCATATGTCCAAACTGCCAGGGCAAAAACTTGATTAAATTACGCAGTATACTGGCTTTAAAGCTTGGTTTTTCAAAGACGACGGTCAGATTGCTTTTCTGTTTGCCGATTGTTCCGCCTTTCTTATAGTCCAAAAACGCAAAGACCAGAATGATGACCAGTACCGAAACGATTGTTACCAAAACCTGAATGGTCATCTCATTCATTTTGGGTATAAAGCCGTGAAACGCAAATTGATAGAAAGCCAGAAAGAAGAGTGCAAGCAGTAGCAGATAGGCCATGATGCAAAGCCAGTCAATGCCCAACTCCTTCAATCTCAGTTTCACGGGTGCTTTTTGTTTCATATGCGAATTCCATCCTTCTTCAATACAATGCCATACGATCTCAAATCATTCAAATGATTTTATTGCCGGTAAGCTTCTGATAGGTCAGAAAGCCGCTCTCGCAAGCCCGGTGGGTGCCAACCCCGAAGCCTTCGGTGTCATTACCGACAGAATATAAACCGGGGATCGGCAAATCACAAGTCGGTCGGTCCCCATCGCTTTGGCCGATGGAATTGGCAATGCCATAGCTCTCCCCGCCCTGGCCCGCAAAGATTGCATCCACTCCCAAAACACTGACTTCCTTAAGGCCCATGACCTCTTTTCTTTCAATCACGCCGTCTGTAAAGAGCTTGGGAAAAAGTAACTTGAGCTTGGTTTCAATGTATTCGAGATAAGGTGTCAAGTCCTGTTTGGGGTCAGGATGACAGCTCATGACCGCATAGATGACCTGTTTGTCTGATGGTGAAATAGTCGGATACACCGACTTGGTGCCGATGTAGATGTAGTTGCTGAGTGGCTTGCGCTTGCCATCCTTCATTTCTTCAAAGACACTCCAGGGTTCCAGGCAATTATAGGGGAAATAGACATAAGTGGAGAAATCAAGCACTTTTTGGCTGGTGAAATAGCGCCAACCGACATCTGCCAGGTTGCTGTGCAATCCCTGAATCCGCTTTGCATATTCCTTGGGAAAGTGCTTCTCCCCCACCAGTTTAAAGACTGTTTGGCGTAGTCCGGCATTGGAAATAATCAGGGGAGCAGTAAACTTCTCGCCCTTTTCGGTGGTGACCCCTATGGCTTTGCCATCCTTGATATCGATGGATTTTACCCTGGTTTTCCAAAGGATGCTGCCGCCGTTTTCCACTACCGTTTCCACCATGGTCATAAAGAAACCTCCGACACCGCCCTGGTAATAGCGCGGGGTCGGGTATTTCTTTTTGTTGATGGATAGGCGGAAGGCGCGAATCATATGGGAAGCCGGAACCATGTCGCTGGACATCTCAAAGGCTCCCTCACCAAAGGCAGCGGTGATAAATATCTTCGTTACTTCCGGAATTTTCAGGCTGTTCATGTAATCCAAGGCTGAAATTTTCTCGAGTTTCTTGAGTCCTTTATCAGACATCAAAAGCATTTTGCCCACTGCCAAAACAGAGCGCATCATATCACCCAAACCCATTTTGAGCGATTTGAAGGAAGACAGGTTGCCGGAATCCAGCAGATGAACTTTGTCATTTCGGTCATGATAGAGAATGTTGACCTGGTCGCCTTTGAACTCAGCCGCCACATTTCGCACTTTGTCTGTTTTTCCTGTTACTTCCGCAAGTTTTTCAAAAAGCGAGGGCGCATAGGGAATCAGATTCAAGGGAAACATCTCATAGGTGTGACCATCCTTGTGAAAGGTTGTCATCTTGCCACCGGCACTGGCGTTTTTATCAATCAAGAGGATTCGCTTGCCATCATTGGCTAAAAGACTGGCGATGGTGGCGCCGCCGGGTCCGGCACCGATGACAATTGCGTCGTAATCATTTTGTTTCATAGTTGCTCCTTGTTATGGTGACTGCTGTTACTTCCGTATTCTATTATCGCAGAAAACGCTGCGCACTTCTAAACAGAGTTTCAAAATTTCATAACAAAATAAAGAGACTCCGTAACCAATCGCAGTTATTAAAACAAAAGGAGTCTCTTAATAGGATGTTGCCTGATATGTTAAGTTTGGTGAAATGGTTTTGTGTATGTCGCTTTCTTCTTATTCCAGATTCGCGTGGCGCGCAAACATATTGGTCGCATCGCGCCCGGTCTTTTCCATCAGCAGCATGATGATGATATCCATCAACAAGCCTTCGCTCTGCTCAAAGAGCGAGCCCATCGGCTGCACCGATTGGATTTGTTTTTGGGCTGCCGCTTTGGGAGACGGTGCCGGAATCACCAGCACTTCCTCCGCCATTTTCGCAATCGGTGAATCCGGATCAATTGTGATTAACAAAATCTTCGCCCCGATTTCCTGGGCTTTTTGCGCGTGGCAGACCAGCGACTTGGTGGAACCGCTGCCGCTGCAGATGACCAGCACCCCGTCTTTTCTTATATTGGGGGTCACAGTCTCGCCTACCAGATAACTCTTGAAGCCCAGATGCATTAACCGCATCGCAAAGCCGCGTACCATAAAGCCAGAGCGGCCGGCACCGGCACAGAAGATTTCTTCGCAGTGCAAAAGGATATCCGCAAAATGCTCGATTTTATCCTGGGGGATATCCTTCAATACCTCTTTGAGTTCCCCCAATATCGCATCCAGTGTTTTTGTATAGTTCATCGCATCCGCTCCTTGATGGCTCTGGCCATCGCTGCCGGATCAGGCGCATTGGCAATCGCGCCGCCAACCACCACAATCTGTGTCCCTTCTTCAACAATTTCATCGATTGTCGCCAGCTTTACCCCGCCGGCTACCGCCGATTTGCCATTTTTGATTGCCTTGTTAAGCAGTTTGAGCTCAGCCAAGGGACTGGCACCGGTGGACTGGATGTCAAAGGCGGTATGGCAGCACAGGTAATCGGCACCCATGGCGTCGATTTCTTTCGCCCTGTTTACAATATCCTTGGTGGCAATCATATCCACCAAAACCTGTTTTCCGGCTTTTTTTGCGGCTTCAATGACCCCCAGAATCGTGGCATCATAAGCCACCGCACAGACTGTTACCAGGTCCGCTCCTGCCGCAAAGGCAGCAGAGGCTTCAAAGGCACCGCCATCCATGATTTTGGTATCCGCCAAAACCAAAAGCTGCGGGAAAGCCTTTTTCATGGCCGTAACCGGACGGTTTCCCTCTTTTAAAATAAAGGGTGTACCGATTTCGATGATATCCACACAATCCTGGACCTTCGCTACCAAAGCCAGTGATTCTTCCAAACTCTGGGTATCCAGCGCCAGCTGCAGCTTCATTTGAGCCCCAACACCACCGGGGTCGAGCGGAAGCCGATGCCCATGCGGTCGATACCCATATCAATCAGTTTCAAGAAGTGTTCCCGGGTACGGATGCAGGCTGCGCCCTTGATTTTGGCTTGGCCCTGGCAGGCATCCAGCATAATCGCAATTACCCGCTCCGAGGCTCCCTCCGCTTCAAAGCCGGTCAGAAAGCCGGTACTGGTCTTGACAAAGTCGGCCTTGGCTTTGATGGCCAGCTCGCAGCACTTGCGGATCTGGGCTTCATCCAAGGTATCGGTCTCAAAGATGACTTTGGTGGTGGCATTATGCTTGTGGATTTCATCCACCACCGCTTTGATGTCGTTATAAAACTCATCCCACTTGCCGGACCTCGCCCAGCCATAATTGCTCACAAAGTCGATTTCCTTGATTGCCGGCCAGGTTTCCAGGATATAGCGGGCTTCCAGCACCTTCATTTTTGTACTGTCCAAACCAAAGGGGAAAGCCATGACCGGGCAGACCTCGGTGTCTGTGCCTTCACAAAGCTCTAAGGCAATGGGAATGGAGGCCGGATTGACACAGGCGGTAATGCAGCCATAGTCAATGCCTTCCTGAATGTACTTGCGAATCTCGGCTTCACTGAATTCCGGTTTGAGCACCGACTGGTCGATGTAGCGGGCCAGTTCTCTGGGGCTCATTTCAACTGCTGGTTTGCTGGGTTTCATGTCTCCTCCTTCAGCGCACATTGGCGCGTATCAGCTTGATCTTCTTGCAGCCCTGCGGGGCGATGGTAAACGCATCAATCGCTGCCGGGACGATAAAGGTCTCGGCGTAGTGCACGACAAACGGTTCAAAGGCGTTTGCTGGGGAAGTAATCAGGGCGGCTTTGCCATCGACCAGGTTGCACATGGAAACGCTGTGATTGTTGTCGATGGTCACCGCTTGTTCGACACTATAGCGCCTGGTCTCGATAAACTCCAGGCTGTGCAGTCCAGTGTGCTCTACCTTGCCTTCCCCTTCCTCTATCTCATAAATCTGGTTGACCAGATTCGCTTTCACCCACTTGGTGGTGCGGTCAAACTGGACGTTGTTTTTAGCATGTTGCAGGTGCACCGGCCGGGGTTTGCCATCCAAACCCAAACGGTCCCAGTCCCACATCTTGAAGGTGAAGAAATAAGGCGTGGCGCTGATTTCCAGCACCATCGTGTCCGCACCGCTGCAATGCACGGTGCCGGCTGGAATCAACATGTGGTCGTGTTTTTTCACCGGGAATTTGTTTACATATTGCTCAGCATCAAAGCCGGATTTTCCTTCATTGGCCCTTTTCAAGGCCGCAAACATCTCCTCTTTGTCTACCCCTTCTTTCAAGCCAAGGTAGACATGCGCCCCCTTCTTGGCATCCAGGATGTAGTAGGATTCATCCTGGGTGTAGGGCATGCCGAACTCTTTCTTGATGTATTCGGTAAGCGGGTGTACCTGCAAGGACAGGTTTTGGCCACCCATCGTATCCAGAAAGTCAAAACGGATTGGAAACTCAGCGCCAAAGCGGGCATATACCTGCTGTCCCAATAATGGTCTGGGATAGCGCAGCACCAAATCCATCGCCGGAAACTCCATCACCACCCCGGAAAAATCAAACAAAAGGCTGTTCTCCTCCGGTACCCCGTCAAAGCTCCAGGCATAGTTGGGCTTTTCAGGATCCAGGCCGCAGATCTTCTTCATCCACTGTCCACCCCATACCCCGGGATCAAAGTAGGGAACCGTACGGAATGGCCTTTGGCTGGTATGTTGCAAGGCCTTATCGAGCGAAAAACGGTCAATCAGCTTGGGTTGGTTTTCTTTTGTGGTATCAATAAAGAAATCAATCTGATCAAAAATCTGCATCTTATGCTTATCTGCCAGCCGCCACTCCACAAAGAAGCCGCGCTTGAATTTGCGCAGCGGATCCTCATCGCCGTTCTCACTTAAAAAGTTCTTCGCGCCAGCTCTTAGCCGCAGCTGGATTTCCCAGCGCGGCAAATCCAGATAAACCAATAGGTCGGCTTTTTCTACCAGGGACGCTCCAACCCCATAGACGATCCGCAAACCCTTAAACAAAGACAGCCTTGCGCGGACCCGTTTCAGTTTCTGCTGATCCACAAAATCAGTCAGTTTGCCATAATACATGTTGCCAAAGACCCGGTCATCACTAAAATGGTGGGCCAACAGCTTCTGGTACTCTTTCACACTCACAAAAAAGCTGGTGCTTTGAACCAGTACCGCCGGCTTCAACTTCTTTAATTCACCAAGAATCTCTTCGTCATTCACCCCGGGATAGGTATCCACCACCAGGGTAAAGGGCATGTGGTCAATCTTTTGAATCAGAAAGTGCCGGATTACATCCCAGCCGCAAATGGCAGCACCTTCTGCTTTTATGGTAGGAAAACGATCGTAGTTCACCGGTACTCCACCTTCCCCCCGCTTTTAAATACCCTGATGCCAAAGGGATTTTCTTCCACCCTTTGATAGTCATGTCCGGCGGTCGTCGGCCAGACGCACAAAACCCGCAAAGGCTCTTCTCCGGTATTGATCAGACGATGGGCCAGTCTGCCGTCGATATAATGGATACTGCCCGTAAAGACCTCCTCTGCCCAGGTCTTGTGGCTTTCATCCATCAACAACAAAAGTCCGCTCCCGCTCAAACCGCCATAAATCTCCGCGCAGTTTGTGTTGTGATGAAAGTGACCGCGGGTCATGTTGCACTCACCCTTCACCAATACCGGGTACAACACCGTCAGGCCGGTGAAGAGGTTGCCGCTCACTTTCAGGTCCCCTTCTTCATAGGAAAACACCTCATACATCAGGGTGTCCTGTGACAGGGAAGAATCGATTTCCTTATAAAATCCTTTGGCTTCGCCATAGGTTTTTTTCGCTGTTTGTATCTGCTTTCCGGTCAGGATTTTTTTACCGGTGTCCAAACTGAATTTCGGTTTTAGAACTTCCATGATTGTCCTCTTTTTAATATTGTATAATAATTTTGGCACAAGGGGGTAAACATGCATCTTGCCTATCTACTTACCAGCGACTCAGAATACCTGGAAGTCGCCGCCCTGATTGATTCCTTAATCGTCGAGGATGACCAGGTTTTTGTCATCCACAATAATCCCAAGGTGATGGACCGGCTGCGCATCTACTATGGCAACCATCCCGAAGTGCACCTCTACCCGGCCCAGGATTTTGCCTTAACCGGTGATTTGTCATTGGCAAGGGGCACGCTGGTGATGCTGAGGGAAGCGCTGGAGTCGACGTTTGACTATGTCATTAACCTTACCGATGGCATGGCGCCAATCAAACCCAGAGACCAGCTTGTCAGCTATTTAGAAGAGCACCCCCAGGACCATTACCAGATTTACAGTGATGAGCACAAAGACCCTTCACTTCGAAAGAAATATGAGCGCTACTACCCCTTTACCAACCTCTCCTACTTTCAGCACGAAGGCTTCACACGCTTGCTCTCCAAGGGGCTGGCATCTATCATTCATCTGTTTAAAAAGCGCAATTTCCCCTATACCTATGTTATAACCAGTCCCTGGTTTGTCTTGAGTAGGGCTACCGCCCGGCTGCTTGTCGAGCACTTCGGTTTCCTCTCGCAAAACTTCATGCTGTTTTGGTATCCGGAGGAAGTTTGGCTGGGGACGATGCTAGAGATGCTGAATCATCACGAGCACATCAACAACGATTTGCGCTGGCTTTATCCCGACGGGGATTTCTATCCGGGCATAAGCCCGGCCAAAGGATCTCAACAACCCACCGGAGCGCGGCCGGTCTTCTTTGCGGCCAAGCGCTCCAGTGAGTAAAAAATAACCTTTTAAAGAGAAGAAAACTCCTTTTGGGAGGAAGGAGTTTTTTCTTTTTGGTTTCTAGTAGTTGAGTCCCGGGTCGAAGACGCCCAAGAGGACACCAACCAGGGCAATGACCACCATCAGCAGCATTACTTTCACCGGGGACAGGCTCTTTTTCGCCATCAGCCACCAGCAGAACAGAACGAAGCACAGGGTCAATAGACCGGGGAAGGCCCCGTCCAGGCTGTTTTGCAATACCAGGTAAGGGACATCCTCGCCCGGTGCGGTCAAAGCAATCGAGGTGCGGATGGAAACCCAGGAGGCTGCCATCGCGCCGACGATAATCTGGCCTAAGGTAATCGCGGCGTTTTTAACCGCGTTGGCCTGTTCGCCAACGATCACTTCCACGGCCGATCCACCCAGTTCATAGCCTTTGAAATAGATGAAGCGCATGAAGGCGAGAATCGTGGCGTTCCAGACTACGATGTAGAACAGCGGTCCAATAATGTTTCCGCCTTCTGCAAAGCCCAGAGAGATGCCCAGCAGAATGGGAATATAGGTACCAACAATCAGGGCATCGCCGATTCCGGCTAAGGGGCCCATCAAACCGGCCCGGATACCGTTGATCATTTCATCGTCTACATCAGTATTGCCATTCGCTCTTGCTTCTTCCAAACCGGCGGTGATGCCGACAACGATGGCACCGATTTGCGGTTCGGTATTGAAGAACGGATAGTAAGTAACCAGTTTTGCCGAGCGTTCCTCATCGGAAGCATACATTTCGCCGATAATCGGCAGCATCGCCCACATGTAGGCGAAGGTTTGCATATGCTCATGCGTGAAGCCGGTCAGGTTGCCGTACCACCAGCGCCAGAAGGACTGATTCAATGCTTTTTTGGATACTTTTTTCATCTTATATGTCCTCCTCATCTGATATGACCGGTCCGGCAGAATGGATCGTCGCCAAGCGATAGTTCAGATAGGCGAAGACTCCGCCGATTGCCGTAGCAGCCAGCAGGCTGACACCCATGGCAGCTGCCAGGGCAAAACCGAATACAAAGAACAACAAATCAGAAGTTTTGGTAACAACCGATTTTAACAGGATGGCGATTCCAACCGCCGGCAGTAAGGAGCCGATGGTAAACAGGGTCTTCATATACCAGGAACCCATCGGCAGCGCTTCCTTGAAGGACGCGATGGCGTTTGATCCTACATTCAGAATCAGAATCGTCGGGATGACATTAATCACAATCTGGGAAATCAAGGGGAATAAGGCATCCACCTTGCCGACAATCTTGTAATTGCCTTTGTCCAATTGGGCCCAGCCATAGTGCTGCCATAAGAGGTTCATCATGGCGGTGCCATAGAACATAACCGTACCGACAGTACCGACCAGGGCGCCGAAGGCCCCAGCCAGACCATAAGCTTCGGCCCCGGAGAAATCCAGGCCTTGGCTCTTGGCGGCTACGTAGGCCAGCGGAATCCCGATATAGGTCACAGCCCGCAGGTCCGCGGCTACCGTTCCGCCCGGGGTAACCAGGGCGATGTAGATGATCTGCATCGGAATGGCAATCAGAATTGCCCCCTGAATATCACCGAGAACGATACCGACCAATAGGGCACCGACCAGCGGCCGGGAAAAGGTGTAGTTCGCAACTGACGTTCCCCATGCCCCTAGGACTCCGGTACAACCGGCAATAATCCCCAGAATAATACACTGAATTAAACTCATAGTGTATCTCCTTTCGTATTTATCTACACTCGGTCAAGTCTCCCATTACTTGAAACCGAATTTAGACCTGAATTTGGGCCAGGAACCGATGGCGGTATCTTCGATCAAGGCGAAGTAGACATCGTATCCGGCCTGGTAGAGACGCTCGCAAGCCTCTCCCTCCTCTTGGGTCAGAGACTGGTTCATGCCGATCTTGATGGTACCCGGACGGTCGTTGCAGGGACCGATGACGATGCGCTTGACATCGCCCGGGGTATAACCCAGATCGAGAATCAGCTTGGCCATATCCGTCGGTGTTTTGGTGATCAAGAAGTAATTCTTGTCACTGGTCAACACCTTTTGATATCTGTCTTTGAATTCATCGAAAGTCCAGATGAAGACTTTCTTATCCGTGGAAGCGGTGAAGGACTGCTTCAGTACCGGGGTTGTTGCAGCCCGGTCATTGATGGCGACGACTCCGTCGCAGGGGAACTCTTTGGCCCATCGGGTTACGATCTGGCCGTGGATGATACGGTCATCCACCCGTACAAAACTGATCATTTCTTAGCTCCTTTCTCTGGAATGTTCAGCTGCCCAATTTTCTGCAGAATCACTTTTTTGGAATTCTGAAAACTGAGAAAACAAAGTAAACCAAAAATAACGAGAAGCACGCCGATGACTGCCAAAATCCAGGACAGGGCCGTGCGCAGCGGGGACAGCTTTACAAGATTTACAAACTGTCCGCTGAAGCCGCACCAGGCCAACAAGCAGCAGATTCCACCAAAAGCAAAACTGATGCGGAACCAATTGCCGATGCGGCGGGTATGCAGGTCACGAACCTGTATCTCCTGCTTGAGTGCCTCCCGTTCTCTTCTGGTGGTCATATCTCTTCTTCGGCGCTGGTGTCACTTTGGTTCTGGTCGTAGTAGCCCGGGGCAAACTCCCCGGAATTTCGGACCATCGCGATCAGTTCATCGCGCTCACTGGATTCGGCGCTCACCGCCAGCTGAATCATCAGCGGCACGTTGACACCGGTAAATATCAAAGCCTTCTGCAATAAAGCATTTTCCTCCAAAACTTCCAAAGCCGTGCTCATCGGCGAACCGCCCAGGATGTCACAGGCCAGAATCACTTCATCCTCTTTGTCAAATGAAGAAAAGAGGTCGTTATATTTGTGCCGGAGGGTATCGGTACTTTCATCCGGTTCCAGCATCACAACGTGGATATCCTCACGGGGTCCCACAAACATTTCCAGGGTTTCCTTTAAGCCACGGGCGAATTCCCCGTGGGAGATTAATACGATTTGTTTCATTTCACTTCACCTGCCATTGCACGAATGACTTTTCCTTTTCCATTCAATGAGTACAGCCCTATGCATGCCGGAATCAGGATGGCATCACAGGGGTTCAATTCCATGGACTTGTCGTCCCATTTCAGCTCCAGCTTGCCGCTCACACAAACCAGGTCATGGAAGCGGTTCTGGGTATTGAGCACCAGTCCTTCTTCAATGCTTAACAGCTCCGCCTTGAAGGCTTCACAGTCACAAAGCGTTTCAATGCTGTCACTTTGGGGATTTGCCCTTACAACTTCTGAATTCAGGTCTAAATCCAATACATCAAAACTCTTTTCTAAGTGCAGCGGCCGGCTGTTTCCCGCCGCATCCCTGCGGCCGTAGTCATAAAGCCGGTACGTTGTATTGGATTCAGTACTGATTTCCAAAACCGTCAGGCCGCCGCCAAGGGCGTGCAATTCGCCTGCCGGGATGAGGATGAAATCCCCTTCCTCCATCTTGTGATAACAAAGATGTTTTCCCAGTGTTTCCTTTTCAATCGCCGCTTTGAGTGCCGCTTTATCCTTCAGGGATGTCCCCGCGACCAGCCTGTTTTTTTCCTTAGCCCAAAATACAAACCAGGCTTCGGTTTTGCCATGGTCCTGCTCAATCTTTTGGGCGTATTCTTCATCCGGATGCACCTGAATTGACAAGTCCTCTTTGGCATCCAGAAAACACAGGCGCAGGAATTTCTCCCGCGGGACCTCCCCCAGGATCTTCTGGGGTTCGCTGGTTAATAGAGTGCTTAACAGCTGGCCGTCGTATTCACCGCCGCTGATGCGGTTTGCGGCACTGGGGTGGGCGCTGATCTGCCAGATGGTGCCATAGGCACCCTCTATCCCTTGAAATTTAGCAAAGCGGTCATTCGCCCAGAGCGTTTTTTCAAAGATCGGCACAAAGCGCAAAGGATCCATAGTGCCCCCCATTTCCTTCTCAGTATAACAAATCACCTTCCCAGTGAATCTTAATAATTTAGTAAAATCTCTGAAAACTTATGCCATTTCTTTTCAATTTAAGCGCTTTCACCAGAATCGACAAAAATACATGATTGTTTGATTGAAAATGATCGACTTTCAGATAGTTTTCATGGAATTATTTCTATTTAATTTTATAATGAATAGAAAGGAGGTGGATTTTATGCTTGCGGAAAGAAGACATGAGATGATCCTGCGCCTGTTGGATGACAAGCAGCTGGTCAGCAGCGATGAACTGGCCCGGATTATGCATGTTTCCATTGCGACAGTGCGCCGCGATTTGACCCTGCTGCACAACCAGGGCATGCTGGTGCGCCAGCATGGCGGCGCCATCAAGAAAAAAGACAAGGGCACCACTTCCAAGCAATCGGAAGTTCCCACGGATAAGAAATGGAACATCCACAAGGAGGAAAAACGGCAGATTGCCCTGGTCGCGTCAGAGCTGGTCAGTGACGGCGATTGCATTTTTCTGGACAGCGGCACTACCCCTGCCTACATCTACGACTACATCCGCCACAAAAACGTGACGATTGTCACCAACAACTTCCTGCTTGTCAATCAGGTGAAGGAAAAGGATGCACCCCGGATTGTCTTTGGCTCCGGTGTCTATGACCTGCATCACCACTGCGTCTTTTCCAGCAACTTTTTGGAACTGATTCATCAATTCAACTTTGATCTCGCCTTTATCGGCTGCAATGGCTTCTCGGTGGAGAAGAAGCAGTGCTCCTGCACCAGCCTGGATACCTCCTCCACCAAAAACTATGCGCTTTCCCGCAGCCGCCGCAACATTCTGGTGGCGGACGGTTCAAAGCAGCAGGAACAGGGCATTCTCTGCTTTGCGACCTTTTCCAACTTCGAACAGATCCTGACCACCTATTTCCCGCACGATGAACTGCCCGACCTCATTCGCTTTTGCGACCAGGAGTAAACCATGTCAAATATCCAGAAAAGTGCCGCCAAGCAGGTTTTGGAAGTCCTGCACGAGCATAAGGCCTATAGCAGCGCTTCGGCAATTCCGGTTGCCAGCTTCAAGGACCTCAAGTTTTCCTCCAATATCATCGCCTACACCCTGGCCAACCTGATGGAATCCAACTCGGTGCGCCGCACCGAGGATGATCGTTACTGGTTTTCCCAGAAGGATTGGGACCGGCTTTCCAAGAGCGTACGCCGCGGTTTTATGGGCATTCTTTTGATTCCGGTGATTGCCGGAGTAATCCTGCTGTTATTGAAGTACGTTTTCAAATGGTAATTGTGAAAAACGATCAAAGGGACGCTTAAACCGTGCAAAAAGAACAAAAACGATCAACCCTTAGGCAAATTTAAGGGTCTTTTTTTGTTTAAAGCCGGGATTGCGCTTGTCGCAAGGGGCTTGACAAACGATAATGTAATCATCAGGAGGAACAAAAAATGCCGGAACTCTATCATATTCTGCCGGTGTTCAACCAGCGCTTGTATGGCGGTCATGACTTAAGCAAACGCTATGGTTTTGTCACGGATTTGGCCAATATCGGCGAGTGCTACAATGTCATCGCCATGCCAGGCCATTTGGACTGCATCGTTTGTGAGACTGGGGAGAAACTATCCAGCTTTTATCAAAACAATCAAGAGCTTTTTGGCTCAAATACCCCAACCATGCCCGTCCGGGCGGCGATGGCCAATACCATCAGCCCGATGTCGGTGCAGCTTCATCCCAGCGATGCCTATGCCCTGGCCCATGACGGCCGGTTGGGCAAGCCGGACGGGGTCTACTTCATTGGCGGCAAAAGCACGATGGAACTGGGCCACTATGCCAAAACCAGGGAGGAATTCAAAAAGAAAGTTGAAAACGAAGACTGGGAGCATCTCTTGCGCTATGTCGATTGTGAAGCCGGGCAGTTTGTCGATGTCCCCTATGGCACCCTGCATGCCTTCGGGGGCGGCTTGACCTTGATTGAATTTAGCCAGAATGCGGATTTAACCTACCGTTTGTATGACTACAACCGGATTGACCCCCAAACCGGGAAAACCCGAGAGCTGCATATTGAGAAGGTTTTGGATTGTGTCAATATCCCCGACCAGACAATTGACATGGTTGAGCTTTACCCTTATGAGAAAGATGGCTGCCAACTGACCCTGTTTCACGATGAGCCCGGCGTCTATACCGCCGGCCGCATCGTGGTAAGCGGTTCGGGCAGCTTTTTATTACCGGAGTTTTACTTTCTGATTGGCCTTTGCGGAAGTGGCAAAATCAACGGCAAAAATTTCAAGGGCGGAGAGACCCTCTTTGTCCCCTGCCATTATGGACCAGTGCAATTGCAGGGCAATCTTGAGATTGGTTATTTGACCTTTAGACAAAAGGAGAAAAGTCATGGATAAAAAGAAACTCTTGGACAGCCTCGCAGGCGGCTTGATTGTGTCCTGTCAAAGCCAGCCAGGCGACATCATACACGAAGAAGGCAGAACAGTGGTGACGATGGCCAAGGCGGCTGCGTGGGCGGGGGCGGTGGCAATCCGTGCCAATTCCCCCGAGCAGATTGCCGCCATCCACGAAGCTGTGGATCTGCCGATCATCGGTTTATGGAAAATTAAATTTGATACCGAACCGGACTTCATCATGACTCCGGATTTGGATAGTGCCAAGGCCGTCTACAAAGCCGGGGCAGCCATTATCGCCCTGGACTGTCAGGTGGTTTTGGCACCCGGCGGCAAGCGCCGGCGGGTGGATTTGATTCCGCTTGTAAAAAAGGAAATTCCCGACGCTTTGATTTTTGCGGATGTGGCAACCTTAGAGGACGCAAAAGCGGCCCTGGAATTCGGTGCCGACATCATCGCCCCAACCCTGTTTGGCTACACGCCGCAAACCATTGACAAAGAGCCGCCGGACTGGCGGGGCTTTGCGGCCCTGTGTGAGCTATGCAAAGGCAAGGCGAAGGTCATCATGGAAGGACATATCTATACCCCGGAGGATGCCATCAAGGCGCTTTATCTGGGGGCGCATGCGGTGGTGGTGGGCAGTGCCATCACCCGGCCGCAGCTGATTGCCAAGCGTTTTGTGGATTTGATGGGGGGATTAAAGCCGGAAGCCGACTGGCGCAAGAGCGAACAGGCCTGGACCGGTGTAGAGACTAAAAGCAAGGAGTGATTCTATGGCAAAAGATGCGCTGCATGGCGTAACCAATGTGGAGATCAAGGCAAAACCGCCTTGCGCAAAACCGTTAGTGGAACAGTTGGAAATCATGGAGGAATACACCCGTACCTACAAGGCTTTTGAAAGCGAGCCCAAGGATATCCGGGAGGCTGCCTGTTTGCGGGTACTTTACCCGCGGCTCTTTCGTGAAATCGAGCCGGGTGATTTGTTTGTGGGCCGCTTTGATACCCTGCCGATTGGCTTTGGCTCGGTGACCTCACTGGGCGGGGTCGGACACTATTGTGTCTTCGGCAAGCTTTCAGAGTTCAAAGAGAAATTCAAAGAAAAACAACTGCAGGACCGGGTCAGTGCCCTGGAGGACTTCTGGCTAAAAAAAGACCTGCGCTCACGCTTTTTAGAGGAATACCTGGATGAGAAGCTGCTGGGGTTTTTCAATGAGGATGGGATGGCGGCTCCCCTGATTGCCGGGGTCCGGCTGTCCGGCATGATGCTGGACTACAACAAACTGGTGCGTTTGGGGATAGAGGGATTGGAAGCGGAAATTCGCCAATATCAAAAACAAGCCCCGGACAACAGCTTCTATCAAGCCTGTTTGTCCTGCCTAGAGCTTTTTCGTGAGTGTTGTGATACTTTGAAACAGCAGACAATCAAAACTTTGGAACTCAGTCAGGATCAGCAACAAAAGAAAGACCTGACAGTCATCATAGAGTCCTTAAGTGTCATTCGCAGCCAGCCGCCCAAGACCTTCCATCAGGCGATACAGCTGGTCTGGCTGTATGCCATACTGGGCGGTATTATCAACTATGGACGTCTGGATGATGTCGTCGGGAGTTTTCTAAAACATGATTTAGAGAACGGTGTGATTGATGAAGAGACGGCCTACCGCTATGTAAAAAACCTCTGGTGGCTGATTGAAAACAAGCGCACGACCGTCAACGGCCGGGTGATTGTCGGTGGACGGGGACGCCATAATCCAAAAGCGGCGGACCTGTTTGTCAAGCTGGCCTTAAGGGTTTGTAAGGAATGCCGCTATGTGGAGCCGCAATTTACCCTGAGGCTCTACAAAGATACCAGTGCGGAGATCTTTGACATGGCGATGGATTGTTTGGCCAGCGGAGCCACCTACCCTACGCTCTATAACGATGAAGTCAATGTGCCGGCGGTGATGGCGATGATGGGGGTGGATGAAAAGACGGCCGAGCAGTATGTGCCCTTTGGCTGCGGCGAATTTACGCTGGTGGGCATGGCCGTCGGGACACCCAATGTCTGCCTGAATGTCGCCAAGACCCTGGCTTTGACCCTGACCCAGGGCTATGACCCCTATGACGGGGTGGACAAGTCGGGTCCGGTAATCTTTCAACCGCTTGAAAAACTCAAGACCTTTGAAGCGTTTTATGGTGAATACCGCAAGCTGCATGACTATTACTGTCAGCTCTCTGCGGATGCCCAGATTACCTCTTTCAAATTCCAAAAACAATCTGTATCCTATCTCTTTGACAGCATTTTAACTAACGACTGCCTGTCCAGAGGCAAGGCGATTCTGGATGGCGGGGTCCGCTATCTGGGCGGATGCAATGAGACCTATGGCAACACCAACTGTGCGGATGGTTTATATGCGATTAAAAAGCTGGTGTTTGAAGACCATAAATATACACTTTTGGACTTTAAGCAGGCCCTCCTTAATGACTATGTTGGCTACGAAGCCCTGCAGCGGGATATCCTGCGCTGCGCGAAATACGGCAATGACATTAAGGAAGTCGATGAGATTGCGGTGCAGGCCTACAATGATTTGACCTGTTGTGTCAAAGAAGCGGGCAGAGCGCGCGGCCTGGACTTCTTTGGTATTGTCATCATCAACAATATGGCCAATACCACCTGGGGCAACAAGACCGCTGCGACCCCGGACGGACGCAAGGCGCACGTCTATCTCGCTCCCAGCAACAATCCCCAGGGCGGTGCCGATAAAAACGGCCCCACGGCGATGTTGAATTCACTGTTGAAGCTGGATCCAAAACAGCATCTGGGGGCGGTACAAAACATCAAATTCCAGAAGACGTTCTTCCAAGAGAACCTGGATAAAATCAAACTGATGTTTCAGACCTACTTCAAAAACGGCGGCTGCCAGCTGATGGTCACCGTCATCGACAGCGGTGCGCTGCAAGATGCCCTGGTGCATCCGGAGAAATATCCTGATCTGATTGTAAGGGTCAGCGGCTTTTCCGCGGTGTTTGTGGAGCTGGACCGTAATGTACAGACTGAGCTCTTGAGCCGGACCCTGTACGATGGCGCATGAAACTCAAGGTCTTAAACATCCAGCGCTTTTGCCTGCACGATGGTCCGGGGATTAGGACCACCGTGTTTTTGGCAGGCTGCCCGCTGCGCTGTCCCTGGTGTGCCAATCCGGAATCGCAGCAATCAAAAAACCAGCTGCTCTATCAAAAAAACAAATGTGTCGGCTGTCAGACCTGTGTGAGCGTCTGCCCGCAAAAAGCCATCCGCTTTTTAAATAACCGGTGGCAGTTGGACCGTGCTCAGTGCATTTGTTGCGGACAATGCGCAGCGCATTGTTCCAGCGATGCCCTGCGCTTGAGCTATAAAGAGTTGAGCGTGGATGAAGTGATGACAGTGGTGCTTCAAGATAAAAACTATTACAGTGATTCCAGTGGCGGCTTGACTGTATCCGGCGGGGAGCCCTTTGTGCAGTTTACAGGGCTTTTAAAGCTTTTAAAGCAAGCGAAAGAAAACCAAATCCATACCGCCATCGAGACCACCGGGGATACGAAATGGCAAAATATTGAGGCAGTGCTGCCCTTTACGGATCTGTTTTTGTTTGATTTAAAAGCAGACAGCGCAAAGGCTATCACAGAGATGAGTCAGGGGAATGGCGAGCGGATCCTGGCCAATCTGAACCGTTTGTCCAGGCTTTTTAAAGAGAAAATCATCCTGCGGGTGCCCTGCATCCCGGGTTATAATTTCACCAGCGAGAGCATTGAGACGATGCTGGGGATTGCTGTCAGTTTGGGGATAGCGGAAGTTCATTTATTGCCCTACCACAATCTTGGCAAGGGCAAATATGAGCAGCTGGGTCTGGATTATGCTTTGGGGGATCTTTCAATGCTTAAAAAAAGCGACCTGCAAGTATATTGTGAATTCGGGGAACGTCTGGGCTTGAAGGTTCAGGCCGGGGGGTAATCATCATGAGTCAAACAGACGCAAACAACCAAAAAAACCTGCGCTTAAAATGGATTGGCTGCGAAGTCTTCTTTCGCATGGCCAGCCGCATTGCGGCAACCTCACCCCATACCATCGATATGACTTTCACCACGCTGCAATCCCATGCGATCGCAAAAGAGCTGCATGAAAAGATTCAAGCTGCGATTGATGGCTGTGACCCCAAAACCTATGATGCAATCCTTTTGGGATACGGGCTTTGCGGCAACGCGACCGCCGGTTTGAAAGCCAGCGGGATTCCCCTGGTGATTCCCCGGGCACATGACTGCTGCGCCTTGTTTTTGGGCAGCCGCCAGAAATTCAAGGAGCACTTTGAGCACCGTTTGAGTGCCAAGTGGAGTTCACATGGCTACCTGGAGCGCACCGATGATTATCTGGGAGGAACACAGCTTGGCGAAAGCCTCGGCTTTGATAAGCAATACCAGGAGTTTGTAGAGGAGTATGGCGAAGAGGATGCCGCCTATCTATGGGAGACCCTTCACCCCCAAAAATTCAACAAAGAAAAAATCTACATTGAAGTAGAACCTTTTGAACAGCTGCATTTCTATGAGCGCTTTATAGAGAAACTGAAAGCGGATGATATTTTTAAAGCGGATGAGCCCAATCATGTGTTCTTTGAAGATACAACAATTGAAATCCTGCAGGGCTCTGACACCATCATTCACAAACTCTTGTGGGGAGAATGGGATGAGGATTTTCTGGTTGTAAAACCGGGAGAAGAAATCAAACCGGATTACAGTTTGATGGGCGTGTTTGCGTGAACTACCCAAGGTTTTAGCCTTTGTAGTTTATTCCTTCAAGCCATCCCCAATCCTTTGGATCTTCTCCTTGAAGGAATGTTTGACATTCTCCGGATGCCTTCCGGAGAGAAAGGCATAGGCCGTAAATAAGAGCATCCACCCTGAGGCAATCATTGCCGCGTAATAGAGTGGTGAAAACAGCATTGACAAAATCGACAGGACAATGCACAAAGCCAGAATCTTAATCGCCCGCATAAACAGCTGATTCTGTTTTTCGACCTTCTGATAATCCTTCGCGGTCGGCTTGCCATTGTTGGCTTCCACATAAACAAAGGTGTCCAGCATGCCTGCCTTGATAAACTGAAAGACGGTCACTGCCACCAGAAACAACAGACAGATGATGCTGTGAATGATACCAGTCTTTCTAAAGGCCAACAAGCCCAGAATAAAGACAATCGCGTAGGTAACCAGCTCTGCGGCCAGGACTTTGCGCTCGGTTTTTTTGCCCATCCACTTAAAATCGCTTTGTTTGACTCTCTTCTCACTCATGTGCTTCTCCCCAAAAAAAACCATCTATTTCAACCGGTACCGGTTTACTACCGCCGCACCAATCGGGGCGATCCGCAGTAGGCCGGTCTCCTGTTTTGGTAAACTGTTTTGCTTTTGCGGTTTGTACAAATCCGGAATCATCGTCAATAACCAATCCCGAATCGGCTCTATGGCCTTTGGCTTTTGGCTGGCCAGACCCTTGAGCTCTGATACGGCGTTATCATGCACGGTTTTATCCTGGTCCGCAAGCTCCAAAATCAAATGCGCATAGGGCTGGTATTCATTTACCGCCATGTACGCTTGCAAGCGCACAGCCGAATCGCTGTCATGATAAAGCAGGTGACGCAACACATCCTGGTTCTCCAGCAGTTTGATCCCCTCTTTGCGCACATTGTCATCATCGCCAAAAATACAGACATCCGCCAAGGCCTTCTGGTCTTTTAATAAGCGCACCGCTTTGAGCCGGATGTCCTCCTCGGGATCGCGCTTGGCCAGCTTCGCCAGTTCGCTCTGGTCTTCCACAAGCTCCATGGCTTTGATGCGCACCTCATTCAATAGGTGGTAGTCCCGGGCAATCTCCATAAAACAGGTCTGAGCCAGCTCTTTGTTGGTGAGTTTCTGGGCGGCCATCAGGCGGATTTTCTCATCCTTGTAGCCATTGGCGAACTCAACCAGGATTGCCTGGTCACTGATTTTCTCCAAGGCCTTCTTGCGGGTTTCCGAGACCTTCGCACACTTGACGACATCCGCCAGTAAAACCTGCACAACCAGCTTTGCCAAAGCGGCACGCCGCTCTTTGGCGGTGGGATTGAACTTGGCGACTTCACAAAGCGCGACCTGGTCGCTGAGTTTGTCAATGGCAAAAAGCCGGACCCCATCATCACTGTCCTGTGCTGCGATTTTGCCCAGCACATCCTGATTCTTCAAGACCTCAATTGCCCGTTTGCGCACCGCCGGCTCTTTCGCCCGCAAAGCGATATCCGCCAGGGCTTTCTGATTTTTCAACAGTGAAAACACACTGTCCAGTACCGATTCTTCAGTGGATATTTTGGCGACCTCAGCCAAACTGAAGGGATCACTGATTTTTTTCGTCGCTTCAATGGCCACCTCAGAAAAGACTGCTTCCTTGGCAATCTGGGTCAGCGTCTTTTGATTCTGCGTTTTTTGAACCAGGGCAATGCCCTTTTGTTTTAATTTTTCGGAGGAAGAAAAAACGGTCTTCTCCTTCTTCCATTTCGTTGTAAATAAACCCATCCCCGGCTTCTCCCTATTACTAAGATTTATCCCAAAAACCTTATAACAATTCCCTAAGGTTACCCCTATTATACATCATTTTATAAAAGCAATTGTGGGATTCAAGGATTTCTCTAAAGTCACAAAAAAAGAGGACAATTCCCCTTATAAAGGAAAAATCACTCTTCATAGAAGGCCATCTGGTCAATGTAGTTTTCCATAAACTCAGGGCTGGATGAAAGCGATATTTCCTTTGTGTGTGCTGCCAGGATTTCCATCTCTTTTCGCCTTTTACACACAAATAATGCTGCCACCGCCCCGCCATAGGCACAATTGCCGATGCCGCTGCTCTTGGGTACCAATTCATCCGGAATCAAGCCGATGTTTGCGGCATCCTTGACGATTAACGAAGAGCCGAAATTGCCGGACAGCCATAAATGGTCAATTTCAGAATAGCTTACCCTCGCGAGTTGACAGAGGGTTTGTATCCCCGCCCCGATTGCTGCCTTGGCAAGCTGAATATTACGGATATCTTTTTGGGAGAGATAAACCTGCTCACAAAGAGTAAAACGCAAACCATCATTGCTTTGTACAATTGCGTTTGTATAGGCGTGCGATTCACCCAAAAGCTGGCCGCTGCCGGATATTACCCCGGCGGACAACAAGGCACTAACGGCACTGATTAAACCGCTGCCGCAGATGCCGCTGGGCTTTTGGTTTGCAATAGTCTTAACGCTCACCCTGCCCGCATCCAGGCGCAAAGCCTCAATCGCTCCGGGAGCAGCACTCATGCCGCACTCAATCAGCGCCCCTTCAAAAGCCGGTCCGGCGGCAGTGGCGCAGCAGAGAATCTTTCCCTGATGGCACAAAGCCATCTCCCCGTTGGTACCAATGTCCACCAGCAGAATCGTTTCCTTTTGGTTTAAACCCATATTTTTCAAGTGCATGCCGCAGGTAATATCCGCACCGACATAGGCGCTGATGCAGGGTGCCAGATAGAGTTGCGCACGAATAAAAGCGGGAAACAGCGTGTCCATGGGCTTTGTCTTTCCAAACAGGCTGACCGGTGTAAAAGGCGCTACCCCGATGCCCTTTGGATTTAAGCCGCATAACAGATGCAGCATCGTGGTGTTGCCGGTAATCACACAGCGCAGCACCTCAGCCGGTTGTTTTTCGACTGTCTTCAGCTGGCTTTCCAGGATTTCTTCAAGCTGGCTCACTATTTCATTTTGTAACTCAACCAAGCCCCCACGGTTGGCATAGTCGATGCGGGAGAGCACATCGGCGCCATGGGCTTGCTGGAGGTTATGGACGTGGGTGATCTGCAAGAGCTTTTCCTCTAACAAATCATACAGTCCGACACTGATGGTCGTCGTTCCGATATCGATGGCTATACCCAATCCAGGCTTGCCATCATCATAAGTCAGATCAAGCGCATCGCCTTGACCTGCGACCACAGCCTCTTGATCCTTTGGCACCTGCACTTCAATCACACCGGTGACCCGGGTCTGGCAAGCCTGTACCCTTTTAAACCCTTGAGAATCCTCTATTGGTTTTGTGTGGTTTAAAAAGATGCAGGATCCCTTCACAGACACCAGGCATTTTTTGCAGAGACCGCGTCCGCCGCAAGGCTGAGAGAAACGGATTTGATGTTTCGTCAAAACATCACAAAGAAGGGGTTGTTCCCCTTCTTTGATGTGTATGGTTACAATGCTTTTACTCATTCGCTCACAAAAGCTTTGGCAACTTCCGCGGCCGAATAGGCATCCGGGGCATAGGCATCCGCCCCGATCTTGTCGCTGTAGTCCTGGGTCAGCGGTGCCCCGCCGACCATGACCTTCACCTGATCGCGCAGCCCCGCAGCCTTCAGGGCTTCGATGACCACCGATTGCTGTTCCATGGTGGTGGTTAAAAGCGAGGAGAGTGCCAGAATTTGCGGTTTATGCTCATTTACGGCAGCGACGATGACATCCTCGGGGACATCCACGCCCAGATCAACAACCTCCAGGCCGGATCCTTCCATCATCATGCGCACCAGCGATTTGCCGATGTCATGCAAATCGCCCCGGACCGTCGCGATGACCACCTTGCCGACCGGCTTGACCCCTTCCTCCACCAGTTTGCCTTTGATTAATTCGGTACCTCTGCCCAGGGCTTTTGCTGCCATCAAAACTTCCGGTACATAGACTTCATTGTTTTTAAAGCGTACGCCCAATTCCCCCATGCCTTTCAATAAGCCGGCATCGATGATGTCCTTCGCTTCCATGCCTTCATCGATCGCCTGCTGTACCAAAGCCACGACTTCCTTGGACCTGCCCTTTTGTACTGCTTGACTGATGTCTTCCAAAATTGCCATTTTCATTTCCTCCTTGTCAATCCATGTCGTATTTGCCAGGGTCAAATTCCCCTTCGCATTCCTCTAGCATATGCTCGATAAATTTGCTCTCATCACTCGGCATATCCGCTACCGTCTCTTCCAATAAGTCGAGATAGTTGAGCTCCTTGTCCTCCAGTGCCTTGATTTCACCGTCATCATGCGCTTTGCGGATGGCCGCAATCGCCAGTTCTGCCGCTTTTTTGGTGCGGTGGTAGTGGGTGTCTTCCATAATGATACCTTCTGCAATCTTTAGGACCACATCCGGCCTTAACACATAGGCCTGCGGATCCAGATAGGAATCGCTGTCGGCGTTGAGGTCCCGAAGCATTCTGGCTTTATCTAACCCTTGGCTACTTGCCTCATTCATCAAGCGGCAGTCAAAGACCAGCTGCTCAAAGGAGACCGTCGGTGCCATGCCGCCCAATAAGCGGATGTGCTGAACCGATTCATTGGACCAGAGGTCCGCCACACTGATGGCAACATTGCCAACCGGGGACAAGTGGGCACAGGCGGCACAGCGTCCTTCCATGGCAATCGGAATTCCCGAAATCGCCTTGACATAAACCCCTTCATAGCCGCAGTCCTTGTGCGGGCCTTTCGCACCGCATTCCACCGCGACCAGCGAGCGCACACTGCTCAATGCCCTGACCACCGCCGCAAAGACCCGCGGGATGTATTTCTTGTCCGCCAGCACCATCGCCGTATTGGCGAAGCCGCAGGCGGTATCACCAGCCGCAACCGTGCCGGTCTTTTCACTGATTTGTACAATCTCACTCCAGAGTTTTGCCATATCCCTACAGCCCAGAATCCCCAGTGCAAAGATCGATTTTTCGATGTCGCAGGTCATGACCGCCTTGTCGTGGATTTCCTTGCCGCCCACCGATTCAATGGCCAATAACTCCGCGCCAGCTTCAGCACAGCGGGTGAAGGTTTCCAGAATATTATCCCAGTGGCTGCCATGCCACATATGTACCAAATCGCGCCCTTCCCTTATGTCGTTGGGGGTAATCCGTACGGCCGCCTTGATTCCATATTTTTCGGCATGCTCACGTATGATTTCCACCACCGTTCTGGTGACTTCCTCACCCCACTCTGGATGAAAGGTCATCGGCGGCAGGGTTTCAATCTCAGCCACAAAGCCAGGCACATAAAGCTCCCTTGCCCGCTCACAGATGCCGGTGATGATCTCCTTGTAGATCTTGATTACCTCAGGCATCGTGTGCTCTTCAATCAGCATGGTCGGCAGGGTGAAGTTGATCTCCGGATACAAAGTCCCGCCGCCGATGCTCAAACCGTTTTTTAGGACGACCGGATGGGGAGCCTTGCCATAGAGAAAATCATCGAGATTATCATAAGCCAGTTTGCTAAACGAAATCATTTCTTTGCCTCCCGCTGGCCAACCTCTTCGCTGTAGCGGTAGGCTTCCTCAATGTAGGCAACAAAGTTCTCCAAGGGAACATTGTCCTGAATCCGGTTGTTGAGGGTCAAAATCAGGCCTCCCTGATGGGGACGGTGGAAGGTGTCGATGAAGTGGCGCACTTCAGCCTTGACCTCATCCACAGTGCCAAAGGGCATGATTCTCTGCAGATCCATACCAGCCCAGAAGGTCAAACGGTCACCGTATTTTTCGGCGATTTCCTTCTCATCCATCGTGTATTTCTGTACCGGGTGCAATACATCCACCCCGGTTTCAATAAACATGTCAATCAGCTTGCGGCAGTCCCCGCAGCAGTGCAGCCAGGTATGTAATCCGAGGCTATGGGCATAGTCGCAGAACTCCTTGAAGTAGGGATAGTAGAACTCCTTCCACATCTCAGGCGACATAAACGGATCGCGCTGCATGCCGAAGTCATCCCCCCAGCTCACACCGTCAATGTTGGCTTCCTCGACCCCGCGCTTGATTGCGGCCTTGAAGAAGCGCAGCACCCGCTTGGCGACCGCATGTACATGCTCCGGCTCTTCATAGAGGTCAAAGAGCGAATTGGTCATGCCCCGGTAGTCCCAAAGGCGGCCCCAGAAGCCATCCGATACCCATAACAGGCGATAGCGGCCGTCTTCCGGCGGATTGTTGCAAAACATCGTCGGTTCGTTGATGTCCGGGCATTCCGGACTGATTTTGTCATATACATCCCATTCAATGTCGTTTTCTTCATCGACCGCCACCGAACCGGTGCGGCCGATGGAGGGATCGGCACCCGGCACATCGCACCAGGTGTACTTGTTACCGGTATCATCAAATAAAGCCGGCTTTTTCAAATAGAAGACCACAACATCTTCCGGATACTCCTCAATGGTCTTGTAGAGGGTTGGCTGCTTCCATTCCTCCAGTTCGTTGATGTGAATCCAGTGACCGGTGCATACCGCCGGACGCCGGACGCCCTTGTGCTCAATCAGGCTGATAATCTCATCCCGCATCAAGGGTTGAATCTTTGCCTTCGCAAATGCTTTTTCTGACATCTTTCACCTCTTCCTTTCTGCTCTGATGTCCAAAATCAATCAATCTATCAATCGTGGTTTGTTGCCAAAATAAAAACCACAAAAACTGCTTGTGGCAAATGAGGATGACGGTGGTTTAAGACAAACATGGATGTACCCCCAATATTCAACCTTATTATGACCCAGGAAACCGTTTTCATCAAGTCAGAGCAAATGAATTCTGTCAGGGAATTCCTGTTTTGGCTCTTTTCCTTGTGCGTTTTAAAGGAAAATCAATCATCCGCTTTTTCCCCTGATCGTTTTTGCGCGTTTTTGCGCGCAAGCGTGCAAAGCATTGGAAACTGGAAAGAATTGGCAGGAAATCCATATTGAATACTTATATTAACTTATATTAAAATAAGCAATAGGAGGATCCATGAAAACACTGAAACAGGACGGCAGCACCAGCCTGACCCGGCAGCTGAGCATCGACATACTCAACGACATCAGCTCCGGGGTATACAAGCCGGGGGATAAACTGCCTTCCGAATCCGAAATGATGCAGACCTATAAAGTATCCCGGGTCACCATCCGCAATGCGATTGCGCGCTTGGTCAATGATGGCTTTTTACTGAAGCATCAGGGCAAAGGCACCTTCGTGGCAATGCCCCAGTATCACCGGGAATTCAATGGTGACGGCAGTTTCACCCAGGCGATTGCAGCGCAGGGCAAAACCCCTTCCACGCAAATCATTTCCATTGAGAAGATGGAAGCGGACCAAGCCATAGCAAAACATCTGGGTGTGAGTGTGCAAACAACAGTCATACGTTTGATGCGGCTGCGTTTAATTGACGGTGTTCCGGCAATTTTGGAGCTGGATTATTTCCGGGATGATTTCGGTTTTCTCTTTGAAAACAATCTGCAGGATGTTTCTTTGATGGATTTGATCCGACAAAACAAGGGTGTGGAAGCATATGCTTTTGTTGATGAGTTTGAGGCTGTTTCAGCAGGTGATTTTGCCGTATTTCTGGGTTGTGCGAAAAATCATCCGCTCTTGAAACAAAGTCAGATTTTGCTGGATGAATTTACCCAGATCATCTACTACAACGAACAGTATATTGACAATCAATGCTATCCGGGTGTAAAGCGTATTACGACCCGTTAGTTTGGTTCTTTTGGGGAATAAATATTAGAAAGCAGGTGAAACATGCGCAGCTTTTCGCAAGTGTTTCCAGTTTTTAAGCCGGTCATCGGGGTGATTCACCTCAAGGGCAAAACGCCTGAGGAGATCTTAACGAGAGCCCAAGAGGAAATCAGTGCCTATGTATCCGGCGGACTGAATGGAGTTTTAATCGAGAATTATTTTGGCCATTACTTTGATATGGAGCGGGTGCTGAATTGGCTACAAGCCAATCCCCTGCCGGTTCCTCTTGGTGTCAATGTGCTGGGACATGATGCCATGGGTTTTGAATTGGCCAAAAAGTATTCAGTGCAGTTTATGCAGGTGGATTCGGTCATCGGTCATGTCAGTGAGCGCAATGAGAAAACACTGGAAGCCTTCTTTGACCTCTACCGCAGCCGTGTGGATGTCTGTCTGATTGGCGGTGTGCGCTTCAAGTACCAGCCGGTCCTCTCCAAGCGCAGCTTGAAGGAAGATCTTCTGGATGCGACCAAACGCTGTGATGCGATCTGTGTTACAGGAGATGCCACCGGTCAGGAAACTGACTTAAAGAAAATCCGAGAATTCCGCAGTATCCTTCCGGATTTCCCCTTGATTGTCGGAGCCGGGACCACCAAGGACAACATCAGCGCGCAGTTGAAGTACTGCGACGGAGCGATTGTCGGCAGTACCTTCAAGGACAGCCGCAAGGATACCGGTGACGTCAGCCTGGCATTTGTCCAGGAGTTTATGCAAGCCGTTGAGGCTTGCCGAAAGGAGTACCAATGATTCGTTTTGTCCGCATTGACCATCGTCTTCTGCACGGTCAGGTCGCCTTTGCCTGGACCAAAAACCTGGGAGCAGACTGCATCCTGATTGCCAATGACCGGGTGGCGAATGACGAACTGGCCAGCGCTGTACTGCGCATTGCCAAACCCAGCGGCATCAAACTGGTCATCAAAAGTGTGGAGGATTCCATCACCGCCCTGAACTCCGGCGCTACCGACAAGTACAAACTGTTTATCATTGTCGGCAGTATCGCTGATGCCAAAAAGCTGAGTGACAAGGTGGATGCAATCAAAAGCATCAACCTGGGCGGAGTAAAAAAAGAGGAAGGCAAGAAACAAATTTCACGGGCTGTCTTTGTCAGTGATGAAGAAATTGCCCTGCTCAAACAAATGAATGCCAAAGGCATTGAGCTGGAAATCCGGATGATTCCGGATGACACAGCGGTCGATGCCATAAAAGTAATCTGAGAAAGGAAATCTTATGGACAACTTATTTCTTACATCCGTACTGATTTTTGTAGCCTGCTGCATTCCGACACTGGTGTGCCTGGTTGGCATCGACCTGGTGGGTAGACCTTTAGTCATCTCCGCCATCATCGGTGCGATTCTGGGTGACCTCAAAACCGGAATTATGTGCGGGGCTACGATTGAACTGATTTGGCTGGGGGTCTTCGCCATTGGCGCCTCCAACCCTCCTGATATGTTATCCGGAGCGGTTATCGGAACCGCCTATGTCATCATCAGCAAAGCGCCGATTGAATCTGCCGTCATCCTGGCAGTTCCGGTTGCTGCGCTGGTTAAATTAATCAATGAAGTGCGCTGGACTGTCATCAACGTTTTGATTGGCAGCAAAGCCGACAAGTATGCCGCTTTGGGTGACCGCAAAAAAGTGGAACTGATGCACTGGTTCTCCTTGTCCTGGGGTGTATTTTTAAGACCGGTCATCATCGCCGTTGCCATCTATTTCGGCATTCCCTGGATTGAACAGGTCGTTGCTTCCATTCCGGGCTGGCTCAGCGACGGTTTGATGTACGCAACCGGGATTATCCCGGCAATCGGTTTTGCCATGATTGCCCGGATGATTTTGACCAAGCAAACCGCACTGTTTTTGTTTCTGGGCTTTATTCTTGCCGCCTTCTTCAATCTGTCCATCATCGGGATTGCCGGTTTGGGCTGTGTGATTGTGGCATATCTGATTTTTAACAAAAACCAAAAGGAGGCAGTCATCGATGACAACGAATTCTAAGCTCGACAAGAAAGAGTTCTGGCGCTTGTACTGGCGCTCCTGCGCCCTGGACCATTCCTGGAACTATGAGCGCCAGCAAAACATCGCTTATTCCTTCATTCTGGCCAGCGCCGTTGACAAGATCTATCAAGATGATGAGGAAAAGCGGATTGCGGCCTTGCAAAGAGGATTGGATTTCATGGCCATCACACCGCAGATCAGTCCCCTGTTAATCGGCATCAATGTGGCGATGGATGAGGAAAACGCCCAAAATGACATCTTCGACGAGAGTCTGATTCAATCGGTCAAGACCTCCTTGATGGGACCCTTGGCCGGAATCGGTGATTCCTTGATTCCGGGGACTCTGCGCATCATCGCTGCCGGTATGGGAATTTCCTTCTCATTGGCAGGCAGCATCCTGGGACCGGTGATTTTCTTGCTGGTATTCAATGTCCCCAGCTATTTCATCCGCTACTATTCTTTGAAATTCGGCTATCAGCTTGGTACCGACTTCATCAAGTCGATGGCTAAGACCAACATTATGGACACGGTATCCTATTGTGCCTCCATCGTCGGCTTAATGGTGGTGGGCGGTATGGTCTATCAACAAATCTGGCTGGATCTGCCGATTATGGTCGGGTCTGGCGACTTTGCCCAGCCGCTGGTCAGCTATTTTGACCAGATTGCCCCGGGCTTGATTCAGCTTGCCCTGTTTGGCATCATGTACTATCTGTTGGGCAGAAAATTCAAGACCACCCGCATTCTGTTTGCGGTCTTGGGCATCTGCATCGGTCTGACCTTCCTTAGCACCTTGTTCTAAAATCAAGCTGTTGCATGTAAAAACCTCCTGTACCGGAGGTTTTTTTGTTTCTATCAGTCTTTCCAAAGACCGCTTTCACTTCCTAAGCGGGTCATGATTTCCTCACTGCTTTTGGCTTTGGTCAGATAGCTGTTATACAAAATCAAAAGCGAGGAAGCCGGCAGCACCAGAATCTGATTGCGCTCGGCAATATCGATAATCCTTTGCGCAAGCGGCGGCCGCTCGGAAATCAGGGTATCATAGTGGTCGTTCAAAACCAATAGGCCTTTGACATTTTCTTCCAGACCCTGGTCGGACAAGCGCCCTTCCTCCTGCATGACCTGATTGAACAGTTCACTGATAAACTGCGGCTTGGCTTCGCCCTTGCTGGACTGTGCTGACCAGATCAGCGAGCACTGGGCACAGGAGATTCGCCGTTCCGCCTGATTGATAATGGCATCACTACCCGCCATCTCCGCCAGCATCCGTCCCGCCTGCTTAGAGAGCGTATCACCGCTGCTGATTAACAGGGTCTTGAGCTGGGTATTGTTCTTTTGTTCGCGTTGCACAGCTGCCAGTTGGTTGCGAAGCAATTTGATCTCATTTTCAATGCGGATCTGCTCGGCGCGCAGCTCCTTGTCATTGAGTACATCGACCTCATCCAGCCAGTTTGGCAAAGCCACATTCTCGGCGTTTTCCTTTTCCAGAAAGACCAAAAAGGCCTGCAGGGTCGGCGGTGATTCCAAAACATCCAAAGTGGTTAAAACCACCCCGTCCGGATAACGGACGACGGCAGCCTGCTCTTCATTGAAGTTGAGCAGTTCCTCGCCAATCGGCTGACTGGCTTGGGACAGGGCAAAATCCGCCGAGAGAAACTGGTTTTCCACTTCCAGTCTGGCCGGGGCATAAACGATGCGATGCTGTATGGTATAGAGGACCTCCACCAGTATCCGGTGCAGATCCGGAATCATATCCTTGAGTTCGGTTTGATGGACAAACTGCTTGGTTCCGGCAAAATCCGCAAAGGAGAAGCCGCTGTAGAACATCTGGTTTTGCGGCAGGGCGATGACGATGTTGGTGCCCTTGCTGAGCTGGATCAGCGGCTTGAACTGCGCCAAAAGCGCCTTGGAATTGATGCCGCGGGTACTGTCGGTGTCGTTCTCCCATAAACCGGGAGAGGACATATCAAAAATATTCAGGGAAAAAGAATCCAAATCCCGGAAATCCTGCAGACCGCAGATTTCCAGACCGTTTATCCCCGAAAAACGCTCCTGAATCTGCTGATTCAACGTAATTAGCTGTACGGCGCCCATACATTCCCTCCTGATTTGACTTTGGTGCTTATATTTTAGCACAGCTGTTATGAAAAATGGGAGTTTTCCCCTGTTTGCGCCGTTTTAATTGTCGATGTTGGTGATTGTTCCCTGCTTTAGCTGGTAAAGATGTTTGGCGATGCGTGCTGCCTGGTCCAAATCATGGGATACCCACAGGGTCGTAATGTTTAAATAATGCAGTAAGTGACTCAGGTCATCCGCCAGGGCTGTCTTCAGATCCTGGTCCAAAGCCGCCAAGGGCTCATCCAATAACAAAAGCGAAGGTTTGATAATCAAAGCCCGGGCAATTGCCACCCGCTGCTTCTGGCCGCCGGAAAGCTTGCCGGCGGGCAGTTCCAATAAATCGCTGATATGCAGTAAACCGGCAGCTTCCTCGACTTTCTGCTGGCGCTCCGGTTTGGAAAGCTTGCGGATCTCAAGCGCCAGGGCGATGTTATCCTTCACCTTCAGATGATCAAACAGGGCGGCTTCCTGAAAGACATAGCCCAGATGCCGCTTTGCGGGCGGCCAGCCGGTGACATCCTCTTTGTCAAAATAGATCTTTCCCTCATCGGGTTTTAAAAGCCCGGCAATCAGATTGAGCAGTGTGCTCTTGCCACCGCCGGAAGGTCCCAGGATGCAGCTGATTTCGCCAGAGGCAAACGTTGCATTGGCGTTTTCTAAAATCACTTTTTCTTCAAAGCGCTTTGATAAGTTTTCGATGACGACCTTCATAACCAGGCTCCCAAAACAAGATAAAACAGCACCGGCAGAAACATCGCCGGTATCAGATTGACCAGCCGGATCTTCAAGACCTTGAGCTGGGTCAGGCCGGTCGCCAGAATCAAGAGCGAACCGGTGCAGCTGATATCGGTAATCATCACCTGTGTCAACAAAGGCTGCAACAAGCCTGCCAAAAGCGTCAGGGCGCCCTGGTAGACCAGAATCGTCCCGCAGGCAAAGACCACGCCAAAGCCCATGGTGGCACTCAATACGGCGGCGGCGACACAGTCCATCGCCGACTTGGTAAAGATGATGGTGTAGTTTTGATTAAGTCCGGCTTCAAAGGAGCCGACAATCGACATCCCGCCCACACAGAATAAAAGCGAGGCGGCAATAAAGGCGCTGACCAGGTTGCCTTCCTTTTTGGCGTATTTTTCCTGCAGGCCTTGCGCCCAGTGATCGAGGTGCTGCTGCAGCTTCAGGGTCTCTCCCAGCCATCCGCCCAAAGCCATGCAGACGATGACCACAATGATGGAGTGGACCTCCCAGGCGCTCTTGATGGCAATAAAAACCACGCACAGACCCAGACCCTGATAGATGGTCTCGGTCGCTTCTGGATGCAGAAACTTCTTTACTAATAAACCCAATATTGTCCCACCCAAAACCGCCGCTGCATTGACCAGTGTCGCAATCATTTTTCCTTGTCCTCCGCACTTGCGATTTTCATTTCAAACCAGAAGGTCGAGCCTTCCCCAACGCTACTGTTGACCCCGAATTTAGCCTGATGCGCCTGCAGGATGCCTTTGGCGATGGCCAAACCCAGGCCGCTGCCCTCCGCGGCTCTTTGATATTTCTTGTCCGTCCGGTAGTAGCGGTCCCAGATATAGGGCAAATCCTTGGCGGCTATCCCGGAGCCGTTATCGATGACTTCCAACCGGATCACCCCACCTCTTCTTCTGGTGGTTTTGATGGTTACCAGGGTCTTGGGCTGGGAGTGCTTGATGGCGTTATCGATGAAGTTGTAGACGACCTGGGCAATCTTTACCGGGTCACCATACACACTGACATCCTCGCAGAACTCTTCCTTATGCATTACATCCTGGCGTAAAAAGGCGCCTTCCAGTACACTCATGATTTCCCGGATGGGCTGATGGAACGGGAAGACTTTCTTGTTGAGCTGCAGCGCTGCCGCCTGCAATCGGGAAAGCTCCAGCATATCCGTGACCAGCCGGTCCAGGTGGTTGGCTTCGGTGATGATGACCTCCAGGTGCTGCTCACGCTTTTCCGGGTCCTGCCCGGTCAAATCGCGCACCATCTCGGCGTAAGCCCGGATCATCGTCAAAGGCGTCTTGATGTCATGGGAGACATTGGCGACCAGATCGCGGCGCAGCTCATCCATGCGCGAGAGTTCGCCGGTCGCATAGTTGAGGGTATCTGCCAGTTCATCCAGTTCCGTATAGAAGTTGTTGCTACCGGAAAACATGACCGCATAGTCCCCTTCCCCCAGTCTTCTGGCGCTCTCGGTCATCCGTACAATCGGCTGCGACATGCGCCGGGAAACCAGGTAGGCCAAAAGTGCCGCCAGGGACAGGGCAATCAGCGTGGTTAAAATCAGCTGGCTGCGGATGATGTCATAGGCGTAGTCCACCGGTTCCACATAGGAGTTGACAATCAGATAGTAATTGGACAGATGGAAATCCAGCTTTTCGGTATAGAGAATCATCTCACCGGGATAGTTGAGGTTGTTGACATAGTCGGTTAAGACGGTTTCATTGCTTTCCGCCATCCTTGTAGCCAGTGTAAGCGGCTGAAAGATGGAGGAAGGCAGATTGAGATAACAGGGTGAACCGATGCCATCCTTTAAGCTGATCACTTCCTTGTAGGAAGTGCTGCTGAGCTGGTAAATTGAAAAACAGACACCGTTATTGACCGCGATGTCGTTTAAGGCGTAGTCCAGATAAGGGGATTCCTCCTGCAGGGCGGATTTCACCTGATCGGCTACATTCTGGATGCTTTCTTCCTTGGCGGAGCGGTAGTAGGGATCCATCATCAGTAACTGCAAAACCCAGATGGTCGCAATCAAAGCAACCGCAAAAGAAGAAAAGTACAGCCAGGAACGAAAGGTCAGTGATTTGAAAAAATCAGACTTCAAACTTATACCCCACCGCCCTCACGGTAACGATGAATTTGCGGTATTCTCCCAGATTCTTGCGCAGCATCTTGATGTGTGTATCGACCGTCCGGTCATCCCCGAAATAGTCATATTTCCACACCTCTTCCAACAGCTTGGTGCGGTTGCAGACAATGTTGCGGTTTTTGGCCAGATAATATAAAAGTTCAAATTCCCTTGGGGTGATGTGCATCTTTTTGCCATCCACATAGACCGAATGGCCGCTGACATCGATGGTCAGCCCTTCAAAGACCAGGTTCTCCCCAGCCGATTGGGCATTGGGTGAGCGCTCCAAAGCGACCTTGACCCGGGCCATCAGTTCCAATGGGGAAAACGGTTTGGTAACGTAGTCGTCAATGCCAATTTCAAAACCGAAGAGTTTGTCATATTCTTCCTGACGCGCGGAAAGCATGATGACCGGAATATTTTTGATTTTCTTGATTGCCCGGCAGGCAGTAAAGCCGTCCATCACCGGCATCATGATGTCCAAAATCACCAGATCAATGTCCTCATTCTCTTCCACCAAACGGATGGCTTCACTGCCATCACTGGCTTCCAGGGTCTGATGTCCATAGTTCTGGGCATATTCCTTAATCACTTCGCGAATTCTAATCTCATCGTCCACAATCAACAGAAGACTCATGATTCACTCCTTTCTTGCGCTTTGTCAGATACAAGGCTTAAAGAGTTGACTACGCAGGATGCTTCACGGTTTGTCTCTATTGTACCACGGACCTCGAGGATTGTCTTTGTTACCAACCATTGACTGACCATCTTGTAGGTGGAGGGAAAGACGGTGAGGCTTAGCTCTCCGGTCTCATCGCTCAGGATACAAAAAGCCATGAGATCCCCTTTGGGCGTGCGATGGGTCCTGACCCTTTTGAGCACCCCCAGAATTTTGGTGAAGTGCTTTTGTGCCAAAGCCTGGGCGATGGTATCGCCGGTAAAGTGGAGCCGCTCTTTGAGATAGCTGATTGGATGATTGGAGAAATAGAAGCCGAAGACCTCTTTTTCCTTTTCCAAATCCAGGTTGGGGTCGGCAGCGACTTCAAACAGCAGCGGTTTGGAGACCATCTCCGGATCAATTTGAAATAAGCCGTCCTTTTCCACCCGTGCCAGCTCTCCATAGGAGATTGCCTCTGGCAGGGAAGCGCGCAGGACCGCGCGGTTTTCCCCGGTAAAGTCCAAGGCTCCCCCATCGATGAAGGACTCCACGGCCTTGCGGTTGACCCGACCCAAAAGGACCCGGGCGACAAAGTCATGGAAGTCCGCGAAGTCGCCATGCGCTTGGCGCTCTGTTAAAATCTGGGAAGCGATGCTGGTGCCGACATTGCGCAGGCCGGAGAGCGGATAGCGGATGCTTTGGCCTTCAATCGTGTAGCGCAAGCCTGAATGGTTGACGCAGGGCGGCAAAACATTGATCCCCTTCTGGCGGCACTCCGTCAATAGGTTCTGGGTTTTGGTTTCCGCCCCCAGGGCGGTATTGAGCAGACTGGCGTAAAACGCCAGCGGGTAATTGGCTTTGAGGTAGGCGGTCTGATAGGCGATGATGCCATAGGCGACGCTGTGCGCCTTGTTGAAGCCGTAATTCGCAAAGCGCAGGATTAATTCAAAGAGCTGCTTGGCCAGCGTTTCATTATGTCCTTGTGACAGGCAGCCTTCAATAAAATCCGCCTCGACGCTGCGCAGGGTTGCCTCATCCTTTTTCGCCATTGCCTTGCGCAGAATATCGGCTTTTCCTAAAGAGAAGCCGGCCATGGTGCTGGCGACCTGCATGATCTGCTCCTGGTAAATCATGATTCCATATGTTTCTTCTAAGATTGGCTTGAGCTTGGGATGCAAATAATGAATGGATTTCGGGTTTTGTCTGGCTTTCAGGTAGGTATCGATATTTTGCATGGGACCCGGGCGAAACAAAGCGATGGTCACCACAATATCATCGAAACAGACCGGCTTGAGTTTGCGCAGCAGGTTTTTCATTCCTTCCGATTCCAGCTGGAAGACCCCCATGGTATCAATGTTTTGTAACAAGGTAAAGGTCTTGGGGTCTTTCATGTCAATTTTATACAGATCAGGGGGCTCTGGTAGAAAGGCCAGGGTATCCTCGATGGTGGTCAGGTTGATCAAGCCCAGAAAGTCCATCTTAATCAAACCCAGTTCTTCCAGATATCCCATCGTATATTGGGTGGATACCATCTCGTTTTCAATTTTGACCGTCGGCACCACTTCATAAAGCGCTCGCTCTGACATCACAATCCCAGCCGCGTGCGTCGAAACATGCCTTGGCAGTCCTTCCAGCCGCTTGGACAGCGAAAACAGTTGGCGGTTTCGCTCATTTGCCTCAATGCGCCGGGCAAAAGCCTGGGAGCTGTCATAAGCTTTCTGCAGGGTAATAAAGAAGTCCGCAGGAATCAGCTTGGAGATTTCATCGACTTCCCGGGGCAAATAGCCCAAAACCCGGGCTACATCCCTTAATACCGCCCTGGCTTTCAGGGTCCCGAAGGTGGCGATATGGGCGACGTGGTCCGCCCCGTATTTTTCATAGACATACTGCAGGATCTCCCCTCTGCGGTTATCCTGAAAATCGATGTCGATATCGGGCATGGAAATCCGTTCGGGGTTTAAGAAGCGTTCAAACAAAAGGCCATGGGCGACCGGATCAATGTGGGTGATGCCCAGGACATAGGAAACCAGGGCGCCGCCGGCACTGCCCCTGCCCGGTCCAACCCGGATCTTCAGGCGGTGGGCCTGCAGGATAAAATCCCAGACAATCAAAAAATAGTTTTCAAAGCCCATTTCAAAGAGGACGGAGAGTTCATACAGCAGTCGTTTCTTATAGATTTCAGGCACTTCCTTTGGGGCAAAGCGCTTTTTTAAGCCGGTGATGCACAGCTGTTTCAGATAGGTCTGATTGTCCACCCCCGCTTTGTTTTCATAGACAGGCAGGCTGGTCTTTTTTTCAAACGGATCAATCTGCGGCTGCTCCAAAAATTGATTCAGCGGTGCCCGCAGAATTTCCGGGTAGAAATCCGCAAATTCCGCACTGGAATGGAAATAGCGTCCGGGGGCTACGGCAATCTCCTTGTCATTGAGCTTTGAGCCTTTTTTAATTGCCAAAAGCACCCGGGCAATCTCCTGGTCCGGGGCAGTTGCATAGCGTACTTTTGGAAGCGCAACCGGGGTGATTTCACTTTGGGCACAGGCTTGAATCAACAGCTGATTGCGGTGATTCCAATAGGCGCTCTCATAATCGCTGATGCCCACCCAGAAATCATTGAGAGTAGCCTTCAATCCGGAAAGTTCCCCTACCAGTTGCGGTACACTTTCATTCACCATCGCCGGCTCCAGACAGCCGCCCTCGCCATAGACAATCAGGGTATTGCCATTGGCAAACGACGCAAGCTGCTCTAAGGTCAGGGGTTTGTTGTTATAAGTATAGGTACTGGAAGCTTTCAAAAGATTCTGATAGCCTTCAGCTGATTTTGCGATTAAAAGAAACGGATAAGGAAGGTCATGGACCAAAACCGGCAGGCCTAAGCCAAACAGCGGTTTGATCCCTTCCTTGAGACAGGCCTGATAAAACGGCAGCGCACCGTAAAGGACACCAAAATCACATAAAGCAACGGCTTCAAAGCCCAGTTGTTTGGCAGTTGCCGCAATTTGTTTCGGTGTAAGAGGACATTCCAACAGAGTGTAACAGCTTTGAACATCCAGCAATACTTTCATAACTATAGTGTATCACAAAGCACTCCCTGCAAAGACAGCGAAAACCGGAGTGGAAAAAACGGTGGAATACCGCGATTTTCAAGGTTTTCAAGCGCTCTCAAATCCCCAGATAACCAAAAAAACTGTTTAAGAAACGACATTTAAAGAAAATGTACTTAATTTGGCTATTTTCACAATTCTTTATTTGATTATTTATCCCTAAAATTAATTTCACATAATCTTTCGACAATGCTGAACGAGATGTTAAGGAAGAACGTAAGTTTTTTAACGAAATTCATAAAAACCGTGATTAAATCCAATTTTCTTTTCGCTTGACAAGTAAAAGCACACTGATGGTTTTTTAAAACTATACTGAAATTACCAGGTATTTTTAATTCTGTATCTTCTTAAATATGTCAGAATTACGGATAGATTATGGTTATTCTATGTGATTCTTTGATAAAATTATGCATAGGAAAGGAGAACTTAACTTTTTATGGGTACTTTTAAGAATAGAACACGCAGTTTAATTTTTATCAGCTTTTTAGTAGCTTTCAGCATATTCTTCAGTTTTCAAAGCCCGACCAAAGTCAAAGCATCGACCACCGATAATATCGCAACAATCACCCTCAATCCTTCCCAGACCACTGTCTTGTCTGGTGAACGTTTTGAAGTTGACATCGTGGTTAGCGACTTGGATCCCAGCGCCTGGTGGTATGCGGATTTACAGATTCGCATGGATACCTATCCGACCAATTATGTCACTTCGATGTTTCATCCCTATATCTGGGCAGCGACGGATGGTGTGAATTACGGCTGGATAGATTATGATACCTGGCTGGATTGGCTGGACAGCACCAATGGCGGTTTCGCCTATGGCAACGGCACCATCAAAACCAGTATTATAGTGAATGCCTATGCTGCTGAGTTCGACTTCCAGGTTTGCTTTGTCAAAAATGCCAAATCCGACACCGCTTCCGGAGGACTAGCAACCGGCAGCTGGCTACAGGATGAGATTTGTTCCGCCCCTACCCACATTACTGTAACCGAACCATCCTTCACCCTGACGCCTTCCACCACAACCGCAAAGGTCAATGAAACGGTGGAGGTGGAATTCGTGATTGACGGTTTGCCAACACCGCCGGCAGGCGGCTATGACGCCAACCTGCTTATGTCCCTGCATGGCGACCCGATCCTGGTGG
>JAISTR010000016.1 GCA_031272515.1 Erysipelotrichaceae bacterium
CTGCCAGTCAACTAATGAACTGCAGATTAAAGCCGTCTTCCTCTTTGTACCAAGAGAAAGCTCCTTCACTTTATAGTCCTTATATATTTCAAGATTGTACTTCTTAAGAACAGCCAACACTTTGTCCTCGTCAAATTTCTGTTCATATAAACCCAAACGGAATATGATATTCTCCATCACAGTCATATCCTGATACAGACCATCATGATCAGGAAGATAACTGATGACCATTCCCGGAGCTATATTTACCTTTCCAACTGTAGGTTTTAATAACCCCAAAATCACTTTTGACAATGTAGTTTTCCCCGAACCGTTCTCTCCCGCAATCACATAAACACTTCCGGGAAAGAATGTGTAGCTTATGTCGGTCAGAATCTCTTTACTATTTTTATAACCTGCACTTACATTTTTCAACTCTATCATTGGAATACCCCTTGTGAATCAATAATTAACTCACGAATAAAGAATCCGTTATATGCCACAGCATCTTCGTATTCATATTGTATCACTCAATAAATTTCTACTCATTGAATTCTCCTCGCTTTAAAAGACGCAAATGATCAGCATCCACAAAAAAACACGCATTTCAACGATGATTTGCGTGTTATTTTCATTTGGCGCGCTCGATAGGAATCGAACCTACAACCGCTTGAATCGGAATCAAGTGCGCTATCCGTTGCGCTACGAGCGCGTGTTTACGCCAAGGCAAAGTAAGCCAGGATGATGACACCCAGTACGATGCGGTAGATGCCAAATACCGCAAAGCTGTGCTTCTTTACATAATCCATCAGAAAGCGGATGGAAAACCAGGACAGGGTGAAGGCACAGACACACCCGACAGCCAGAATCAGGTACTCGTTTAAGCTATAGACAAAGCCCAGTTTCACAACCTTCAACAAGCTCGCTCCCGCCATCACCGGAATCGCCAGAAAGAAGGAGAATTCCGCCGCTACCGGACGCGAAGCCCCCAATAGCATGCCGCCCAGAATGGTCGCACCGCTGCGCGAGGTTCCGGGAATCAATGACAGGACCTGGGAAATCCCGATGCCAAAAGCCAAAGGGAAGGAAATCTTATCCACACTGGTGGTCTTGGGCTCTGTGACGCTTTGGAAGAATTCCATGACCAGAAACATGACCCCATACAGAATCAACATCAGTGCCACCACGGTCGGATTGAAGAAATTCGCATCAATCCAGTCATCAAAGAGCACCCCCAGCACCCCCGCCGGGATACAGGCCAATAACACCTTCGCCCATAGCATCCAGGTCCGCTTGCGCTGTTTTTTGCTCTGCTTGTGGAAAATCGGGTCGAGCCGCTTGAAGAACAGAATGACCACCGCCAGGATGGCCGCCAGCTGGATAATGACCAGAAAGAACTCCTTGAAGCGCTCAGAGACATCCAGCTGCAAGAACTGATCAGCCAGAATCATGTGTCCGGTACTGCTGATGGGCAGCCATTCGGTAAAGCCTTCAATCAGTCCCAGTAAAATCGCTTTGAGTAGTTCAATCAGAATCATGAAATCCTCCGGTCTGCTTTCCTATTCTACAACAAGCCTATTAAAAAAGATAGAGTGAAATTCAGATGGCGTCCGGATTAACAATCAGTTCCATAAACAGGTCATCCATCAACCGCCCGTCCGGCAGCCTTCCCGCATTTTGAAAACGTCCCACTTGCTTAAAGCCGAATTTTTCATAGAGGTGAATCGCCCTTAGATTGGGTGAAAATACCTCCAGGCGCAGGCTGTACAAGCCGCTTTGCTTCGCAAAGTCGACCGCCTTTTGCATTAAGATATTGCCCAGACCCAAGCCCCAGTAGGCCTTCCTTACGGAAATCCCCAAAGTCGCCCAGTGGTCCAGTTTCTGCCGTCCCGGGGTCCCCATGCTTAAATTAGCAACCAGTTGCTCTTTTACCCAGGCATTCAGAATCAGATTGCCGGCTTTGTTTTGATGGTCCTTGATCCATTGCTCCTCCGAGGCCATAGTATAGTTGAATTCGCCTGGCACAAAGGAGAGAAATTCGGTCTCGTAGGTGAGTGCACGCATATAGTCAAGTAAAGCCTGTGTATCGCTCACTTCCGCTTCCCGAATCCATACCTCTTCCCCGTTTTTCAGTTTCATTTGGTTCTCCTAATTGAATTGTGACATAAACAATTGGTGATAGAAGCCCTGCTTCTTGAGTAACTGCTTGTGATTGCCGGACTCAATAATCTCCCCATCCCGGATTACCAGTATCAGATCCGCATTTTGAATGGTCGAGAGCCGGTGGGCAATCACAAAGCAGGTCTTGTTTTTCATCAGTGACAGCATCGCCTTCTGGATTTCAATCTCGGTTTGGGTATCGATGTTGGAGGTCGCCTCATCCAAGATCAACATATGGCTTTGTAATAACATCGCCCTGGCAATCGCCAATAACTGCTTCTGGCCCTGGGAGATGTTGATGGCGTCCTCATTGAGGAGGGTATCATAGCCCTGGGGCAGCGATTCAATGTAGCGGTGAATACGCGCCGCCTTGGCCACCTTCACCACCTCTTCCATCGTCGCTTCCGGCTTGCCATAGGCGATGTTTTCAAAGATGGTCCCATAGAACAGCCAGGACTCCTGCAGCACCATGGAATAGGCAAGCCGCAGGCTCTTGCGGGTGACTTCCAGGATATTGTGGTCATCGATTAAAATCGCACCTTTCTGCGCATCATAGAAGCGCATCAAGAGATTGATGATGGTGGTCTTGCCAGAGCCGGTCGGTCCGACAATCGCGACGGTCTTGCCCGCCTTGGCCACAAAGCTGATGTCCTTTAAGACCAGCTGGTTTTCCACATAGCCGAAGTCCACATGTTCCATCGCTCCCTGGCCCTTTATCTCACTTAGCTCCAGCGCATCTTTTTGATCTGCCGGTTCATTTGACTCATCCAATACCTTGAAGATCCGCTCAGCCGCGGAGGCGGTGGATTGCAGTTCCGCAATGATGTTGGCCACCTCATTGATGGGGCCGGAGAACTTGCGGGAATACAGCACGAAGGAGGAGAGGTTGCCCAGGGTGATGCGCGAGGTCAAAAACAGGACTGCACCCCAGACACTGATGGCCGCTAATGAGAGGTTATTGACCAAGCCCATGGTCGGACCCTGGATGCTGTAGTAGTAGGACTTGTAGAAGGCGTCGCTGGTTTCTTGGTTGACTCGCGAAAACTGGCCGGTCGTGTACTCTTCCCGGTTGTAGGCAATGATTGCCCTTAAGCCGCTGAGGGTTTCCTCGATGTAGCCGTTAAACTCCCCGGCCTTCGCGCTTCTGGCCCGAAACATCGGTTTCGAGCGGCGGGTGATGCGCGAAGTCAAATAAATCGATAGCGGTACCGTTACACAGAAGATCAAAAGCAGCTGCCAGGAAATCACAAACATCATCACCAATGAACCGACCACTGTAAACAAGCTGGTCGCAATCTGCAACAAATCGCTGGAAAGCGAGGTGTTGATTAAATCGATGTCATAGGAAATGCGGGAGATGATATCCCCGGTTTGTTGGCGGTCGTAGTAATTGACCGGCAGCAGGGTCAGTTTAAAGAACACATCATTACGAAGTCTGGCAACGATGGACTTGCCCACATGCACCATCAGGATGGAAAGGCAATAGGTCAAAAACGAGGCAAGAGCATAGAAGCCCACCAACAGTACACAATAGTAGGCAACCTTGATCAGGTCCACCCGGCCGCTGCCAAGTTCAATCACATCGATGGCTTTGCCAGAGAGATAGGGACCAAGCAGGGCTAAAAGATTACTGCCGGCGGAAAGGAAGAAGGCCAATAAAAGCCACCACTTGTATTTCAAAAGATAAGGAACTAAGCGCAGAAGCGCCATCGGATTGCTTTTTTTCTTCATGCGACGACACCCCCCAACTGACTTTCGGAAATCGTTCGGTAGAGCGGGCACGATGCCAACAGCTCATCATGCTTGCCATAGCCCAGGATCTTGCCATCTTCCAAAACCAGAATATGGTCAGCGCTCATCAGCGAGGAAATCCGCTGGGCGATGATGATGGTGGTGGTTTGCTGGTACTCTTCCCTTAAAGCCTTGCGCAGATTGGCATCGGTTTGATAGTCCAGGGCACTGGAAGCGTCATCCAATACCAGGATCTGCGGTTTTTTGGCCAAGGCCCGGGCAATCAAAAGCCGCTGGCGCTGGCCGCCGGAGAGGTTGGTCGCCCGGCCGGTGAGCTTGTGCTGATAACGCTCTGGCAGACTCTCGATAAACTCGGCTGCTTGCGCCACCCTGGCACCATGCTCAACCGCCTTCTGGCCCAGTCCCCTTCCGAAGTCAATATTTTCAAAGATGGTCTTGGAAAACAGGGTGTCATTTTGAAAGACCACCCCAAACATCTCATGCAAATCCTTGGGCTGATAGGACAGAACGTTTTTGCCGTTGATTAATATCTTGCCCTGGTCGGTATCATACTGGCGCATCAACAGGCGGATGATGGTGGACTTGCCGCTGCCGGTCGCCCCGATAATGCCCAGGGTCTCCCCTTTTTTGAGCTGAAAGGAAATATGCTCGATATCATTGCTTTCCCCGAAATAGGAGAAGGACACATCCGCAAACTCGATATGGTAATCACTGGGCACGGTCTCAAAGTAGGAGATCTCCACATCATCAGCGGTTGCAAGCACCTCAGCAATCCGCTTCGCGGAAGCGGTTGCCTGCATGGCGTTGATGAAAATCCGGTTGATTGCCATCAAGCTCATCAAAATGATGGAGAAGTAGGACAGAAAGGCAATGATTTTGCCTGCCTGGGTCAGGTTTTCCTGGACGCGCACAGCCCCGATATAGATGACTGCCACTAAGCCGATATTTAAGAACAGGTTGACCAACGGATTGGTCAAAGCCATGATCCTGGCGGCTTTCTTTTCACTGGCGGTCACATCCTGGTTGGCTTCATCAAAGCGGCTTTGTTCATATTCGGTCTTGGACAGGGATTTGATGACCCGGATGCCGGTGATGTTTTCCCGGATGACCCGTACCATCTTGTCCAGTTTCTTTTGGATTAAGGAATATATCGGAAGTCCCCTGCGGGTGATGGAGAAGATGCTGGAGCCGATGACAACCATCGCACACACCAGCGTCGCGGACAATACCGGATCCATCAGCATCGTCACCGTAATCCCGCCCAATAACAAAATCGGTGCGCGGATGCCGATACGCTGCATCATATTGATGAAGTTGTTAATCGCATAGCTGTCAGCGGTCATCCTTGTTTGCAAAGAGGAAATCCCGAAACCGTCAATCTGGCGGTTGCTTAAGGTCAGGATGCGCTCGAAGAGGTCGCTGCGGATCTCCTGGGTGGTCAAGACGGCTACTTTGGAAGCGATGCGGTTGGCCCAGACACTGGTGACATAGGCTAGCACCGCACAAAAAGCCATCAGGCCGCCGGCAAGAAAGATCAAATTCAATTGCCCCTGGGGAATGATGGTATCAATGACATAGGACAAAAGGTATGGCAGTACCAGTTCCAAGACGGTACCGACAAATTTCATGGTTAAGCCAAAGGTCATGCGCCACTTGTGGCGGCCGAGGTAGTGCAGGATGGTCTTCATTCCTCTTCCCTCTGGGCCAGTTCGGTTTTGGCCTTATCCAATACTTTTTCAAGTAAAGGCAAAAATGCTTCCTGCTCATCCAAGGTCAAAGCACTCAGCAGCACTTTTTCCACCTGGTCATGGATATCGCGCAGCTTTGGAATCAGCGCCTCCCCCCTCTCGCTCAGGGTCACATTGTAGCGCCTGGCATCGCTTTCATCCGTAGTACGGATGATGTAGCCCAGCTGTGCCAGTTTGCCCAGCTGCCTGGCGGCATTGGACTTGTCCACCAACAGCCGCTTGGCGATCTGGTCCTGGCTGATGCCGGGATGGCGGTGGATGGTCAGTAAATAATTGTGCCAAAACGCCGGGAACTCTTGTAAAGACAGACTGGTTTCCCGGCGGTAGCGAATGATTCTGGATAATGTGGTAATACTTCTTACGATTGATGTCATCTTGTCCCTCACTGAGAAATAGTATAGACCTGAAATAGTTGCGATGTCAACTATTTTCTTGCCAGAGATTGCCAATTCTTTTTTTGAGAGATAATTCCTCTTTGAAGAGTGACAAAGCAAGTCCGGGTCCGCTCTAACTACCCTTTCAAGCTGGTGCCGGGTTATGGCTGTATTTGTGGCCAATTACCAAAAATTACCTGAAGAGAAATTCCCGGTTTTTCAACAATTCCAGCAAGGCTTTATGTATAATTACAGTAACGAGGGGAACACATGAAAACTACAGTCAAGTTTTATTCGGGCATCACTACCATCGGTGGTGTTATCATGGAAGTCATTTATGACAAACATCGGGTTTTGCTGGAAATCGGAACCGCCTACGACCCGTCTTTGGATATTTATGACGGAACCGTATTGCGACGTCATCAAAACTGGCTCAAGGATGCGCTGGTTTTGGGACAGGTGCCTGCCATACCCGGTCTATTCGACAGGGAAGATTTGTTGGATTTTGACTTACTGGCTGCCAAGGAGTGTGAACTGGATACCCTGGTCTTTGTCTCCCATCTGCACCTGGACCACATGTCCGCCATGGGCATGGTCAGTGACCGCTATCCGGTTTACATCAGTGAGAAAGCCCTGAAAGTGGAAGAAGCCTTAAAAAAAATCGGGGAAGGTGTCTTGGGCCATCATCATAACTATGTTTATCTTCAAGATCGCGAATTAGTAAAAAACGGCAAGATCGAAGTCCTGCCCTTTCTGGAAGTAAAGGATTCCTACGAAGGCTATGCCTTCTTAATCAAGACTCCGGATATTACCATCCACTATACCGGAGACCTCTGGTTTGAACCAAAAAACGAGCGCTTTATAAAACAGCTCGAAACCATTCAAAACGCCAAGCCCGACATCCTGGTCATTGAGACCACCTCCTTTATGGATTCGACCATGGAGATGATCTATGGCGATGTCAATGCAAAGGTGATTGCCGATAAAGAGGTGCCGCCCGGGATGCTTAGCACCCCGCAAATGCAAGAGCAGCTCTTGGCAACCCTCAAAGCCCAAAAAGGCCTATGTGCCATCAACTTCTACAACCGCGAGATGAGCGACATCGCTATGTTTGAAGCGTTTGCCAAAACGTGCAACAGACAACTGGTACTGGAGTCCCCTACCGCTTATCTCTATTATCACTTCTTTGAAAAAGAACCGTATTACCTGATTCCGGATACCCAGTCCTTTGAAACCGGAAAACAGAAGGGAATAGAAGAGCTGGGGGGCAAGGGCATACGGGTCACCAAAGCGGAAATCAATGCCCATCCCGAAGCCTATCTGATTCAAAACAGCTATCCCTATCTGCTGGATTTATTGGATTATAACAACAAGGACGCCACCTACCTGCATGCCCAGGGCATGCCCATCGGCGAGTTTGACCCAGCCTACCAGAACCTTTTGAGGATCCTGAAAATCACCGGGTTTGATTACGTGACCTTCTTTTCAAAGAACTACTTTACCCACCCCTATCCCTGCCAGGTGAAATACTATGCTGAAGCGGTGAATGCGCCGGTGCTGATTCCCAGCCACGGTTATCATCCCGAAAGATTACTGGGCACAAAGACCTCGAAACAGTTTCTGCCTGAACTGGGGGTTAGCTATATCTATGACAAAGAAAAGAAAGCGATGGTGAAAGCATGCGAGAATGGGTGATTAAGAAACTGGACAAGAAAACCAAGAAAGACTTTTTGCACTATTTTGATTTTGATGCCTTCTGTGACCATCCTGAGTGGTCCTATTGTTACTGTACCTTCTTTCATTTTACCAAGGAGGAAATTGATAACAACATCAATGGCAGCACCAAAAAAGGCGTGCGCAAGTGTGCCAGTGAGCTGATTGATGACGGCTTATTGCAGGGATATTTGGCTTATGATGACACCAAGGTGGTCGGCTGGGTGAATACCAATCTGCGCAGCGCTTATCCCAGGATTCCCCAGCACTACAAGATAAAAAAGAAGGACGATACCATCGTCTCGGTGGTCTGCTTTTTGACCCATCCGGACTACCGGCACCGGGGTGTCGCTGCTGCGCTGTTACAACATGTCGTAGAAAACGCCAAGGAATCCGGGGCGAGACTGGTGCAGGGCTATCCCAACCGGATGGCCCAGGACCAATATGACCAGTATCCCGGACCGCTCAACATGTATCTGCGCCACGACTTCAAAGTGACGCGCGAGGAAAAGAACTTCTGGGTCGTGGAGCGGGATTTGACTGCTGAGTAAAGCGATAACAGTTCACATCAATAGAGCAGCACAGAAAAACCATATATAATAGAGTCATGTACAAACAGCCCGGACAATCTAGTGTCTTGACCTGAAATCTTCCAGGCTGTTTTGTTTTGTTTAATGGGGGCTTAAGCACGGAAGGTGCTGGCCATATAGGAGGAAGAATGAAGAAACGGTTACTGCTATTGTTAGCTGTTGTACTGATGACAGCACTGTTTGGCTGTTCAGAAAAAAAAGCAGCCCAGGATGGACCGGTCGAAGTTGTGGTGTGGCACACCCTGACCGACCACCATGCCGCCGCCTATCAGGCGATGGTGGATGACTTCAACGCTTTGCATGAGGGGGAAATCAAAGTGGTCGTCCAGCCGCAGCCGCTGCAGGACTTTGACGCAAAAGTCGCCCAGGCTGTCGCCAATGGGGAAGGCCCTGACTTGATCAGTGCCTATCCGACCAATGCTTCAGACTATGTCGAAGACGGACTGATTTTGAATTTCACGCCTTATATCGATGATCCGGAAATCGGAATCCCGAATTTCCGGGACGAACTGTCTGAGTCCATCATTGCGGAAATTTCGCAATGGGATGAAGGCTCCATCTATCTGATCCCCAACATCAAGACCGGGGAGGTGTTGTTCTATAACAAGACCCTGTTTGATGAATTGGGGCTGGCTGCACCCAAGACCTGGACTGATGTGGAGAATGCCGCCAAGGCCATTACTGCTGTTACCGGCAAACCGGCTTTCGGTTTTGACTCCCTGATTGACGGTCTGACCGCGATGTTTATCCAGGGCGGTGCTGACTACATTGATACAGAGTCCAAGACGGTCCTGTTCAACACCCCGGAATCCGTCAAGCGGCTGGAGTGGTTTGGCAAGGGCGTACAGGAAGGCTACTTCCGGCTGGTGGGTGAGGATCAGTACTTCTCCAATCCCTTCGGTTCCCAGGCTGTTGCCATGTATATCGGCTCTTCTGCCGGTATCGACTTTGTGCTCTCTGCTGTCGATGGCAAGTTTGAAGTGGGGATTGTTGGTCTGCCGCAGGAAGGCCCGGTGGAATATGCGAACTCCTGGGGCGGTGGAATGATGGTCTTCAAAAGCGATGAGGCAACGGAAAAGGCTGCCTATCTGTTTGTGAAGTATCAGATCCAGCCGGAGATCAACGCCAAGTATGCGGTGGACTTCGGAGCTACAACACCTTATAAGAGCTCGCTGGAGCAACCGGTGTTCATCGAATATCGTGACGCCAATCCGGTAGTACCGGCATTGATGGACACCATCAGCCATGTCGGCTACCTGCCTTCGATTCAGGGCTCCAATGACGTGCGTACGGAAATCGGCAAAGCCGGTGAGAGTGTGGCGACCGGATTAATGAGCGCCCAGGAAGCGCTGGATGCAGCAGAAGCCGCCTGCAACGAAGCACTGCAACGATAACAAATAACAAAATCAAGCTGTCGGAAATACCGGCAGCTTTTTTTGTCAGATGAAGTGATGCTGGTATGAAAATGGTATTCTTAATGAGTAGGAGGGGATATCAAACTATGGAAGCGCAAATCATCAAACCCAGAAAGGTTCTGAAGTTTTCCTATAGGGCAGAGTTTTATGGCAACAGCGACAATGCCGGAGCCTATTTGTTTTATGCCAAAGATTTCAGCAAAGTCACAGTCTTCGACAAAGCGTTTAAGCAACTCACCAGCTTTGCGACCGGTTTTAAAAAACAGAAGTCCGCAATCGGCACCTCTGCTTTTTGCCTGCATCCAAACAATGCCCTGATTGCCATGGTTGAACCGGGTACCGCTTTGCATATCACCGATTTTAACGGCAAGCCTTTGAAAACAATTCCGGGCAGTTATGAAGCTGCTCTCTGGCAAAAAAGCGGGGTCCTTTGGGCAATCAAACGCCTGGGCCCGGAAAACCTTTTGTGGCAGGCGATTAGTGATGGCGGAGAGCTTTTGCAAGAGACTAGCCTGACAGACAGCCTTTATCAAAGCATGTTGACTCTTAAAGCCGTTCCAAAGTCTAATGATATGTTATTGGAACTGGCAGCCGGTCAGGATGGCAGTACTGTGCTGTTATTAAAAGCAGGACAAAAGCGCTGGCATGCGGAAGATTTGTTTCCTGAACTATGTCTGATGTGCCCTGAATTCTCGCTTGATTCTAAAAGGATTCTGACCCTGGATTTCTACGAAGGAGTACTCCGTGAATATACCTGGCCAAAACTGGAGCCGCTTGGTGCTTATCATTTTTCAGATGACTTATTTTGCAGCGGTTTCTATTTCTATGCCGGTGACCATCAGGCTTTTGTCTTGGTGGATCCTGGCTATGGCTATCTGTTGAATCTTGAGAGTATGCAATTAGAAAAAGAGCTCATCATTAAAACACCAGATAGTGAAATAGAGTCTGTGCAGGCATGCGGGGAACTCGTATTTGTGAAAGACAGCGAGAAAGAAAACGAGGTGCTGGTCTTTGATAGAGCCGATTTCAATCTGTCCTGATTTATTATTTGCGTTTTTCTCCCGGATAGTCTTGTTTGCCTTTTATTCTGCCTGAAGTCTATAATGAAGCCTGTAAAGGAGAAGCGTATGAAAGTCGGGTTGTTGATGGATTCTTCCTGTGATATCAGTGAAGAAGAGGTAGATAAATACCAGCTGGAAATGCTGCGGTTTCCGTTAATTATTGACGGGAAGGAATACCAGGAGGAGCATGATATCAGTCTTAAGGACTTCGCCAAAAAAATGCGCGAAGGCTCCCAGGTACACACCGCCCAAAACAGTGTCGGTGTGCTGTCTGCGAAATTTGATGAACTGCTGACCCGCTACGACCAAATCCTCTATCTGCCCATCTCCCGCCACCTCTCCGGGGCCTATGAAACCGGCCTGAAGCTGGCAAAAAGCGAAGCCTATGCCAACCGCGTCTTTGTGGCAGACACCCGCGGGGTCTGCTTCACCTACACCCTGATTGCCTTACAGGTAAAACAGTGGCTGAAGCAAGGCATATCCCTTGCGGAGATTGTGACTTTCCTGGATGAAAATGATTTACAGCGCATAACCCTGATTCCGGAGGACTTGCAATACCTCAAGCGCGGCGGGCGGATCTCCGCCGGCGCCGCCGCCCTGGCTTCCCTGTTAAAGATTTATCCGGTACTGGGCGCTATTGAGGGTGAGGTGCTGGCAATTGACAAGGTCCGCACCCTGAAAAAAGCCCATCAGATGATGATTGACTATTTTGCGGATTATAATTTTGCGGACTACTATTGGGTGATGCTGAGTGCGGACAATGATGAAGCCGCCCTGCCGCTTTATCAAGAGCTTAGAAAAATGACGGGCCAGCCGGTACTGTTTCACCAGGTATATCCGATTGTTATGACCCACTGCGGTCCCGGGACGGTCGGAATCGGCTGCGTCAAACGCTTTGCCCAACTGAATTTCTTACAAAAAGACGGATTTTTTGAGATAATGATGACCTGAGGGAAAAACCTATGAAAACAATTGTGATTACTGATTCATCTGCTGATGTCAATGCTGCCGAAGCAGCCGCCCTGGATTTGCCTGTCATCCGCTTTCCGCTGATTGCCGATGGCAAATCCTTTATCGATGATGTGGAAATCTCCTTTTCAGAGTTCAAGGAAAGGATGCTGGCGAAGGAAAAAGTGGGAACCTCGCAAGCCAGTATCGGTGTATACCAGGACACCTTTGAAGCGCTTTTGAAAGACTATGACCAGGTTATCTATGTCTGTATTTCCAAGGGCTTGAGCGGTGCCTACCAGTCTGCCTGCCGGGTGGCGGAAGCCTTTGATAATCGAGTACTGGTACTGGATACCAGAGGTGTCATCTATGGCCAGATCTATCTGGTGGAGCAGGTAAGAAAGATGGTGGAGGCTGGCATGAGCCTTTCACAAATCAAGGACCTGGTGGAAAATAATGAAACCATGACCGTGACCGTTGTCCCCGAGGATATTCAATACCTCAAGCGGGGCGGACGGATTACCCCAACCGCCGCCGCTTTGGCAAACCTTTTGAAGATCTGTCCGGTACTGATTTTCAAGGAAGGTGTGATTGAGGCCCTGGATAAGGTGCGTACCTTCAAGAAAGCGATACAGGTTGCCGAGGATTACTTCGATGACTGTGTCTTTACTGACTACCAATGGTGGGTCTCCCACGGGGACAGCCCAGAGCTGGCAGAAGAAGTAGCGAAAGCCATGGAAGCGAAAGTCGGGCTTCCGGTACCGGTGAAACTGCTGTATCCGGTCATCATGGCCCATACCGGACCGGGAACCATCGCCATCGGCAGGATGAAGAAATTAATCTGAATCGTGTGAAAGTTGTCGAAATGACAACTTTTTTTGTATTTATTTAAAAAATAACTATTTTAATGTATATTTTCTTGATTTTTTGAATATTTTTCATGATAGTATTTTTCTATCCTGGAGGAATATTTTATGGATGATTCGAAATTCAAGAAACTGGGGGGCTGGTTGCTGTTCTATGTTGTCTGCTGTGTTGTCAGTGTCGTCTTTGGCATCATGGGACTGATTCAAAGAGTCGGGGACCTAAGTGATCCGGCACTAGCGGCGGTGGCGGACAAGTATCCGTTAATGACCCCTTCGATCTGGCTCAATATTGTTTTGTCTGTGATTGGTGTCGGTTTTGGGATCTGGATGCTTTCAACCTTGCGTACCAAGTCGCCGGCAACACCTGCCAAAATCCGCAGGATTCTGGTTTTGAACTTTGCGGTGGCGGTGGTTGGGGCCATAGCGGTCGTACTGATGCGCCTGGATATGCCAGCCGTGTACATCGGTTTATTGACCGGAACCTTTGCGGTTACCATTACTGCAGCGGCAGGCATGCTGGCAGTCTGGTACAGCTATTTCAAGAAGTCCGCACGCGTGAAGGCCTACTACGGCGATTAAAACACAGCACTATCTGCCGGAGTACCGCTTGGTACTCCGGTTTTTTTTATGCTGATATGGATTTATAACTGAATCATAACTCAAACCAGTCGCAGCAGGATGGTTTCTCTCCGGTTTCATAGAATTCTCTTGCGACCTGGAGTGCCACCTCCGTTGTTACCAGATTCCGGTTGTCCATCTTAAAATAGGTTGCCGTGGGAAAGAAGGTTGTCCCCCTTGATTTGACCACTTCATCCAAGGCAAAATAACCCGGCTCTTGTTGGGAAGGGAAATAGTGCACATACCAGTACTCCCCTGCCCGTACCAGATGCAGATACGGATAGAGCCAATCATCCCGATACAAGGTGTACTCCGCAAAAAACTCCGGGACCGACAGATTGAGGATGTCTAAGAGCTGCTGTTGGTTTTCCAGCTTCAAATTCCCGAAAAAATCGCTTCCGGTTGTGCCGCTGTAGTCAATGTACCAGTTTGTCGCATTCCCCTTCTTTGTCATGTCTTCCCCTTTTGCTTCAAATCTTTAATTCAAGTAAGTCATTTCCTGCCACTTGCCATTTTTAGTGAATCGCCAGTGTATCCTGGTGATTTTCCAACAGTCCGCTTGTGCTATCAAGTCATATTTATAGTGGCGGCCATCATTGCTTTTTGTTATCGTTATTGCATGGCCTTCTTTCATCTGGCTGCTGATGACATGCTGCAGATAAATAGACGGACTAGCACAGGATAAAGTGAACAGCTTGCTTTTACAGAGTATTTCCACTACTTCGGAAGCAATATACTCAGTGCAGATCTCTTTCAGTTTTTCCCTGGCAAGATCCTGCCAGTTTGCCTGGCTGCTTGCCTCAACAAGGGCCTTACTCAGCAGCTTTTCTATCAGGATTTCACAATACCTTCCATCCTCATCCCATCCGCTTTCAAAGATTGGCTGGTTGAGTACCTGTTCAAGCAAATCCTTTTCACCCGGTTTTGCGGCATTTTGACGTTTAAAACAAGTCTCCTGTTCCCATTTTGCGACTTTACGCAAAAAATCCGAAACCCGATCCTCCGGTTTTTCCATGTTTTATTCCCCCCTGATAACCTGCTTCTGCCACAGTATTTATTTACACTGTGACCCTTAAACCATATTCACTGCACTGCTTTTTTAATTGATTAAACCTTATCAAGTTCTCAAGCGCATGTCAAATACAACAGTTGCATTTTTCCGCAAAAAAAGGTATAACAAATCTAGAAAAGTAAGCGGGGGGTAACCTCTCGTGTATCGCTAAGCAAACCATCGCGCAGCAGCAGATGCATAAGTCCGGATGAAGACTTGTGCACCTTTTTTTAAGTAAAGGAGAAACTATGGAGAACACTCAACCCGTACAGTTGTTTGCGTCAAGGCGGCAGCGGCCGAGCCTTTCAGCCGTACCGCAAACCCAAACACTGTTTATCGGCGCCAAGGAATGTGTGCGCCACTGCTCACGGCGCTCACTTACAGAAGAAAGCCGGGCAGCATTATGTTTGCCCGACTCAGAAATCGTTTTGGGAAATACCGAACCTCTAATCATCGAAGCCATACAACAGCTCTACCATCAGGCAAAAGACAAACCCCGGGGCTTTTTTCTGTATACCGGCTGCCCGATGCGTTTTATCGGGGTAGATTTTGAGGGTGTGACCCAAACCCTGCAGACACTTCTGCCCTTGCAGGTATCACATATAGAGCAGATCAGCTTTATGGCTGCCCGCCAAAGCGGTGGTTTGGCAAGCATGTTTTCCAAAGCAATCTATCAGCTTTTGCCCAAAGGTCAAAGTGACAAAAGCACCGGTGTGTTCTTGTTAAATGGAAGTGCGCCATTTGCCCCGGAAAACGAGCTGCTTCACTATTTCAAAAGCAATCAAATCCCGCTACTATTAGCCAATCAGTGGCAGGACTTCGATGATTTCCTCAAGGTCGGAAATGCCTCCCTTATCCTGGTTACGGATGGTGATTTGTTGGAAGCGGCAGAGTGTCTGAAAGAGCGGCGGGGGATTGACTATCTGTATCTGCCGCTAAGCTACCGTAGTGAGGAAATCGCAAATGCCTACAGCATGCTTGACCAGACATTTGCGCAACAGACAGACATGCACGAATTCTTTTATCAACCGCAAAATAATTCCTACACCCGCCTGGACCTGGACTTGCGCAGTGCCATGCGTCCCTGGAGTTTAAGCCGGGCTTTGCTTGAGTATGGCTTTCCGGTCACCTCCATCATCGCCAGCAAGCGTTTGCGCATGGATGAGGATGACCACAGTGAAGTTCAAGTGGTACTGGAGGAAGACCCTGATTACCAATGGCTGAAACAAAACCACCCAAAGCTGCCAATACAAATCGAAAGCCAGTCCCATAGCCATCATCAAGGCCGCCAGGGTTTAGCGAATGGCCATAGGGAAGGACGGCATGACCACCATGGCAATCACAATAGACCCCAAGGGCAAACTTTTGGTGAGCAGAGCTATTGGGGCTATGCGGCCTTAAAAAACCTGGCGGAGCAGTTAAATATCAGGAGGATTGGATCATGAGCTATCTTTGGCAGACCCTTTTACCCTTTGCGACAGACTCCACCGGTATCTGCAGTATGTTTGCGGATTCAAAAGCCTTGATTATCGGTCATGACCCTTCTTCCTCGGCTGTGCGCGGCTATCAGCTTACCGAGCACCGTGAAGACAAAACCTCTGTTAATGTCGGCCTTCAAATCAATGAGATGGCTTTGATTCTGGGTGATTTGGACTACTATGTTGAAAAATACTACGAACATTACAATCAAAAGGACCACCAAGACTGTGACCTCATCGTGCTCTTGCACGCCCCGGTGTCCTCGATGATTAACCTGGACATCCGCCTTTGTGCGAAGATGCTACAGCAGAAGCTGCCAGGGGTTACCGTGCTGCCGATGGACAATAATGGCAACCGCTACTATGATGAAGGGCTGTCCATGGCTTACCAAGAAGTGCTGAAGCTGGCGGATTCTGATCTGAAAGAGAAGATTCCTAATACCGTCAACCTGCTGGGCTTAAATACCCTGGACTACCCTGATGCCAAGGACCGGCAAGCGATACAAGAAGCAGTCTGTCATCAAGGCTATAAGATTCTGTCCGTCTTTGGCATGCAAACGGATTTAGACAGACTCAAGCAATCCGTTCAGGCAGAAAAGAATATCGTTGTCAGTGCCTCTGGCATCTTTGCGGCACGGCTTATGGAAGAAAAGTGGGGTATCCCCTATTCTTACCTGACGGACTTTATTGTGGACTGGAAGGACAGCCGTATGGGGCAGGCACTTCAAGCAGTTAACGCACTATCCAATCCCAAAGAAATCCTGATTATCGGCGAACAGGTTTCCAGTAATTTACTCAGACTAGCCCTAAAGAAAAACGGCAGCCCCAAGGTTACGGTTTCCAGCTGGTTTATTTTGGACGAGGAAATCAAGCGGGATGGTGATTTTGTGATTCAGGATGAAGCGCAACTCAAAGAGGTGCTGCAGGATCCCCGCTATGATGTGGTCATTGGCGATCCGGTGTTCAAGGCTTTCTGGGATGATTCATCCAAGCGCAGCTATATTGAACTGTCGCACCCGCCTGTTGCGCCCAATAACCGCGCTTTTGGCGGACGCCACTTTAGAGAGCACAGAGGTCATCCATGAGACAGATTGCGATCTATGGCAAAGGCGGCATTGGCAAATCCACAACCTCCCAGAATATTGCGGCGGCACTTGCTGAGAATGATCACAAAGTCATGATTGTCGGCTGTGACCCCAAGGCGGATTCCACCCGCCTGATTCTGGGCGGACGCACCCAGATTACGGTTTTGGATGCCTTAAGGCAAAAACTGCCGGTCAGCACGCAAACGTTGATCCATACCGGTTTTAATGGTGTTTGTTGTGTGGAGTCCGGCGGACCGGAACCAGGGGTCGGCTGTGCCGGAAGAGGAATCATCACCGCCATTGAGACCCTGGAGAAACTGCATGCCTATACCAGCGATCTCGACTTTGTCTTATATGACATCCTCGGGGATGTGGTCTGCGGTGGCTTTGCGATGCCGATTCGCGAAGGCAAAGCCAAGGAGATCTACATCGTCTGCTCAGGGGAAATGATGTCCCTATATGCTGCAAATAACATCTGCAAGGGCATTGCCCGCTATGCGCCCTTAAGCGGTGTGCGCATCGGCGGTCTGATCTGCAATTCCCGCTTGACGGAAAACGAAGAGGCACTGTGCGAAGCCTTCAGCCAGGCCATAAATACCAAGCTGCTTTATTTTTTGCCCCGCGATAATATCGTGCAAAAGGCAGAGCTCAACCGTCAGACGGTGCTGGAGTTTGCGCCGGAATCAAGCCAGGCAAAGCACTACCGCCAGCTGGCGGTGGCGATGGCAGAAAACAAGGATTTCTCAATCCCAACGCCTTTGGAATACGACGATTTGGAACAGCTGTTATGGCAATATGGTCTGAACTGAAAAACCCGAAGTCAGCGCACCAATATTTACCAGTCAAAATATTTTCTGGAATCCTCTTTTCTCATGATAGAATTTTATTGGTAAGGAGGACTTTGTTGTGGGTAATGCGAAGTACAACAAACTGGGGGGCTGGCTTTTGTTTTATATCATTTCCATGGGTCTCACGCTGATTCTTTCAGCTGCCAGTGTACCCTCTTTGATTAATATGACCAAGGATGAAGCGGTAAAGACAGCTTCTACACTTTATCCGCAGCTCAATTTTGTCTTCTGGCTGATGATTCTGGCAGCCGTGGTCAGCTGTATTTTTGCGGCAACCGGACTCTTGTTTTTATTCCAAAGGAAAGAAACAACACCGGATATCCTGCAGAAACTGTTAATGGCCAATCTGAGTGTCACGGTAATCGTCGGCTGTGTGGTAATAATCAGCATGCTGACAATTCCCTCCGAATTGTCCCGGGAAGTCGCCGGCAGCAATATCCGCAATATGTGCATTGCCTTTTCCAGCTGCCTGCTTTGGTACAACTATTTCGAGAGGTCCGTACGGGTCAGTGTCTTCTATGGGGTCAAAGGATAAAGGAGAAGAACCATGAGCGACTATAAAAGACTGGGTGGCTGGATGATGCTGTATATGGCGTTTCTGCTTGTCGCCTTGATTACCAATCTGCGCAATTTCCCGACGGTGGTCGGCTACTTTACCGATCCGCTGTTCCAGGTGAGAATGGAGCTGATTCCAGCCGAGAAGATGCTGTGCTGGGTGATGTTGATTTCGATCATCTATGGCTGCATCGAGGTGTGCTACGCCTTGTTTTTTCTGTTTCAGAAAAACCGGAATGGCTGGATCTGGACCTAGCGGATTCTCCTTTTGGATTTCGCAGCTACGATGATTTTGAGCTTCTTGAGTATTTATTTCATGAGTGCCACCAAGCTGCCGGCCTACCAGGAGAGTATCTCCGCAACCTTCAATCAAATCATCTATGCGATCTTTGGCATTATTGCCTGGTACCTGTACTTCAACCGCTCCCTGCGGGTGAAGGTCTATTTTCATTTGGAACCGCCGCAAGAGGCAGAGGAAGAAGAAATAATCGATGTTGAATATACGGAATGAAATTCCGCAAAATTTTCATTTTCTTCATATTGCGAAAACCGGATTTTGCGCTATACTTAAGGCATGAACAGAAAAAACATTGAAAACCTGTTCTATGTTATCCGGCTGTCAAATGAGCCGGTGTTTTATAACCTTATTGTCTTTTGAAAAAACGTCATTGACGTTTTTTTCTTTACTCAGGGCTAACGCACCTTCGGTGCTTGCCATATAACTGGAGGAAAAATGAAAAAACTGTTATTACTGATTGTAAGTTTGCTGCTGTTGGTTTCCTGCGGAAACAGCGGATCCTCAAGCGGATCGAGCGGTCCGGTCGAGGTTGTCATCTGGCACACCCTGACTGAGCACCACGTGGAAAACCTGCAGGCGATTATCGACGACTTCAATGCTGCGCATGAAGGCGAAATCGTCGTGGTTGCCCAAGCACAGCCGCTGGAAAACTTTGATGCCAAAGTCATTCAAGCGGTACGCAACGGCGAAGGTCCGGACATCATCTTCTCCTATCCTTCCCTGGCTTCAGAATTTGTTTTGGATGACCTCTTGGTCAACCTGACTCCCTACATTGAGGACCCGGATACCGGCATCCCGGATTTCTATGACGAACTGACATCCGGTGTCGTCGCGGAAGTATCGCAATGGGATGGCAACATCTATCTGATCCCCATCATCAAGACCGGGGAAATCCTGTTCTACAACAAAACCTTATTTGATGAACTCGGCTTGAGTGAGCCGAAGACCTGGAGCGATCTGGAAGCAGCCGCCAAGGTCATCAGCGAACATACCGGCAAGCCGGCGTTCGGCTTTGACTCCTTGACTGACGGTGCCACCGCCATGATCATTCAAAGCGGTGCCACTTATCTGGATGCGGATACCAAGACTGTTGGCTTCAACAGTGCTGCCGCTGCTGCCGCCTTGCAAAAATATGCGGATGGCGTACAAGCCGGATATTTCCGTCTGGTTGGTGAAGACCAATACTTCTCCAATCCCTTCGGCTCGGAAGCGGTTGCCATGTACATCGGCTCTTCCGCCGGTGTGGACTTTGTCTTAAGTGCGGTTGACGGCAAGTTTGAAGTCGGCTATGCCCCACTGCCCCAAGAAGGCCCGGTGAAATACGCGAACTCCTGGGGAACCAGTGCCATCATCTTCAAATCGGATGCGGCTACGGAAGCAGCTGCCTTCCAATTTGTGAAGTACTTTACTTCCACCGAAGTCAATGCGAAGTGGGCAATCGGCTATGGCGCGATTACGCCTTACAAGAGCGCCCAAGAGCTTGATAGCTTCAAGGAATATGTAGAGGCGAAACCGGTCATTGGCGTACTGGTTGAATCCTTGAAGAATGTCGGCTATGTTCCTTCCCTGCCCGGCTCCACGGAAGTGCGCAATGAGCTTGGCAAAGCGGCTGAGCAAGCCTGCGGCGGTTTGATGGATGCGCAGACTGCGCTCGATCAGGCCAAGGAAGCTGCGGATTCTGCTTTGTCCCAATACTAGTCAAATGAAAAAGTCCTGGTTCAAACCAGGACTTTTTTTATTTGTGCTTTAATCTTTTGCGCTGTCTGTAGCGCAGCACAATCGCGTCAGCCGCAATAAAGTCCAATACCAAAAGCAACAATAACACTGCCAGATGCGTCAGGTAAGGACTCGCACAGGTATGGTGTGTCAGGATGGTGGAAAACCCAATCATCAGGGCTTGGGTGGATGACAGCAGATAGAAGACCAGATTGCGAACGGACTGGAAACCGTTGGAAGACCACTTCATTTAAGAGAAACTCCTCGTAATTTTAGGTAATTATATGCATAGTAATCCAAAATTTCAATGCCTTATTAGTAAACATTTTCAAAATTTTTCTCCAGTCTTTTTTTGTTTGGCTGAAGAATATGATAATTGTCACTTCACAGGATTATTGTGACTCTCTATAATAACAATTGTTACGTAACATTTGTTATGTATGGTTTGCAGCAGAAAGGAGGACTCAGAATGCCGCCCAAAAGCAAAATCGACAAACAAGCACTTCTGACAGCCGGAATCAGGCTGATTCAAAGGGATGGTTATGAAAGCTTGAATGCCAGAAGTCTGGCAAAAGAGCTCAATTGTTCCACCCATCCGATTTTTCGACTCTACAGTGATATGGAACAAATCAAGACGGACCTGTTTGCGAAAGCTGAAGAAACCATCAATTGTTTCCTGGAAAAACGGATGGAGGATTATACACAGAATCCAATGTTCGCACTGGGCATGTCCTACATCGATTTTGCGCGTGAGGAAACAAATCTGTTCCAGTTTCTGTTTATGAGTCATCACTTTAATCGGGGACAGGCAAATCTGATCTGGGAGAGTGAGGAAAACAAACCGCTACTTCAAGGTATCGCGCAGGCAGTTGGCATCAGCTTTGAAGAAGCTCAGTCCTTACTCAAGAAACTCTGGCTGCTCACCCATGGCCTGGCAAGCATGATTGCCGCCAATGGAATGCTGTTTACCAAGCAAGAGATTACAGAGATTTTAAGTGAAGCCTTCAGTGCATTCTTAATCCAAATCAAGCAAGGGGGTAATTAACATGAAAACAAAGACTTTGGATTTGGTGGTTATGGCTTTGATGGTTGTGCTGTCGTTTGCGTCTCTGATTTCCAAAGAATTCAATGTTGCCGGGATTACGGTAATCATCGGTGTGGTCTGGTTTTTTGTCAGCAACCGCCTCAATCAGATTCCCTTAAAAGAGAGCGGCTTGAGTATCAGAACTGTTGGCAAGCACTTAAGCAAGCCTTCAATCTGGTTTTGGATTTTACTGCCAGCCCTGTGTGCCTTTGGCTTTATCAGTGTTGCCAAATGGATTATGCCGGAGATGATTGATCATGTCCTGGCCCGTACCGGGTTTCTGTCCTGGGACAATGTATTGGCTTTAATACCGCAGCTGGCAATCGCGGCACTGGGTGAGGAAATCGCCTGGCGGGCTTTCTTCTTTCGCCAAAGCAAAAAGCACCTGCCTTTGATTGTTGCTGTTTTACTCAATGGTTTTTTGTTTGCACTGGGTCACTACTCTGCTGGAAGCATCAATGTAGTGCTCTATGATTTGGCTTCGGTCATGCTGGATGCAGTCATCTTCTGTATCATTATGCATAAGACCGATAACGCCTGGATCAGCACCATCGCCCACTTTCTGGGCAACTTTGCCAGCGCCCTGTTCATCTTTGTGCTGTTAGTTTAACAATTAGAATGATTCAATTAAAAAGACAGGTTTCACTCACAAAAACCAAGTTAGTGTGAGTGAAACCTGTCCCTAATAAATATGATGTTTATTCTTGATTAGTTCTTTTGAAAGTATTTCGAAATGCCATCAGGTTATCATCATCCTCACGGGTCGCATATACCGCAAAGTTAATCTTGCGAAAGACCCCTTTATAGTCACCATCCAGTATCTGTCGTTTCCTCACATGCTATTTGGGAATTGTTGCACCGCTTTTTCCTTTCTTTCACCTGTCATAATTCCTCACATCATTTCACATCATTTTTCAATATTTTCCGGTCGCTTGAAGGTCCACCAACTGCCCTTCTTGGTGTATACTATCATCATGAAAACGAAGG
>JAISTR010000034.1 GCA_031272515.1 Erysipelotrichaceae bacterium
GGCTTGGGTACAATTACATGTCTTTCAAGTGCAGAAAAGAAGAATGGCTGTAGTTGTTTTTCTGGTTTGCCTTATATCCCCATGCCTAAAGGCAGGGGTTTTACGGCGATGTTTGATAAATAGTGTTCGCGTACGGATTATATTGACCATCCCAATTCCCGACTAATTCTCTTATGCGAGGAATAGGGTTTTTGTTCGGCGTAAGTTTTAATAACTTTGAGTCTTCATTTTCATCAGTGCGAAAAACAATTTCGTTTAAATATGGTGAAAATCTGTCATAGAAATCCTCCTGAACACTTAACAGGTTTAATATCAGGTTTTCTATACTAGCCGGTTCAATGAATAATTCCATACCCAAGCCAATACATGAGATAATCTCGCCTTTTGGGGTATTAACAATTTTATGATGAAGCATTTCGTATTCTGACGAATTTACGGTCATGAACAAATCCTCCTGGTCTTAGTCTGATAGGTGAGGTTTTCCATCAGTATCATGGACGATTGAATCTACTTCATGCCAGACTACCATGATATACGATTTATTGCAAGCGCAGAAGCCTGTACACCGATACTCAGCGACTCGATTGCCTGCAATCAGGCTTCAGGTTGTTTCCAGCAGTCGATTGCAGGGCTGATTGTTTTTGTTTTTCATTCATGATATAAGGTAAGTGAAGAAGCACAAGGGAGGGAATATTATGCCGCTATTAAAACCATGGTTAAGCAAAGATCATGCGAAAGCTTTGGAGGCCGTGTCCAAGGCAGATAAACAAGTCGTCTTTTCAGAAGTGTTGCTTCAGGGAGAACGATACAGCGAAGCCTGGAAACTGGCTCTGCAGCGTACAGAGCAGCAGGATGTTCTCGAGCAGATTGCAGCCGACAATACCATAAAGAGCTACTGGCGCGAAGAAGCCGCAAAGAAAATGATGGACCAAAGCAAAGCCCAGTCAATACTGGAATCGATTGCCCATAATCCACAAGCCTCAAACAGTGATCGGGTATCCGCTGCCAAACTGCTTAATAGTCCCGAAACTGCCCAGGAAATACTGGCAGACCTGGTAATCCCGAAAACACCTGAAGAAAAAGGCTACAGCTATTATGCATTGGGGGTTTTAGCTGATTTGTATCCTGACTCCAAAGCCTTCAAAGACATCATCCATAAGCTGGGGGAAGAATTGAAAGCCACCAAATCAGAAGAAATCGCGAACCTGCTGTTAAAGACTTACCAACAAACCAAGCAGGACAGTGCGAAAGCGGAGATTGCGGCATATAACGGCACCAGCTACACCCGGATTCAATCCCATACCGAAAGCGAAACTGTGGAGGACCCCAACTGCAACTCCGTCGATGATATCTGCTCGCCAACCACAACATTCACCTCATGGGATGAAGAAGTGGAGGAAGTGTTTCAGGTTTAACAGTAAACAAACAGGAGGATGTTATTATGTCATTCTTCAAACCATGGTTAAGCAAAAACCCAGATCGGGCGATAGATGCACTCCGCAAAAACAATAAGCCCAAGAATTTTGTTGAGGTATTGAGCCATCCGGATACCCCGGATAAAGTCTTTGACTATGCACTGAAGTATACAGATGATTTTTCGCGAACACTGTATATTCAGGAAAAATCGCGTCCTTTGTCCAGACGGCTGCAGGCAATTAAGCATATCAGTAAAGAGAGCCAGCGGCTGGATGTCTTATTGCTGTTTATCATGCAAGGAAACGAAGAAGAGCGGCAAAAGGCTTTGCCACTTCTTTTGGGAAATTGTACGGATATAGATAAAATCAAGGAACTCCATTATCCTGATGAAACATTGATTGCCTATGCGAACTCTACAGGCAATTCAAAAGCTACGAGAATTTTGGCCACTATGTGTATCAATGAGCAGGACAAAGCTTTGGAAATACTCAAGAATTTCGCCACAAATGGTACTGTAGAAGATCGGACAGCTGCTTTGGCTGCCTTGGAGTCAAAACCAAACCAAGAAGGTTTTCTGGCAGAAATTGTTCACTCCTTAATTCAAGCCCTTCAGAAAGAACATGAATACGATTCTGCTTCCATCCTGTATCGGTTCTATCAAAACACTAAAAATTCAAAGCTCAAAGATGAAATAGCAGTACATCTGCCCAAGATTCTGATTAAGCTTTCCAAGAACAACAGTGAATCCAAGCAAAAAGAAGCGCTGTTGGAACTTTTGGAAATGCCGGATCAAAGGGAAGCGATTCTGGAAATCATTCGCCTTCATGGAACACAGCTTAAAACGAATCATAGCACTGATGCCGCGCAGCTTTTATATTGGCTTAATAAAACTGCCAAAGATGAAGAAATCAGAAAGGCAATCTCCCTCTATAACGGCGCTATCTATAATCTTAAGACAATAAAAAGAGAAATCGAAGTAGAGGAAGTCACGGATTGCTATGCACCGGAGAACGCTTGCGGCGGTAATGTAATTCGCAAAGAAATCATTACAGAAACCACAAATGATACGTTTCACGTGTAATCATATGGGAGCTGATCAACATGTTTGAACCTGGTTTGGCAACCCTGATACTGGATAAAAATCAAATCATGGATGAGCGAGTGCTAAGCGCGACCAGTGAGTTTTTATCGTGCTTATGGTTAAACAATACCGGAACAATCCGGTTTGGCGGCGAAGACCCGCTTTCTGCCGGCTTTGCGTGGTACAATCATGCTTTAATAAAACTCTCGCAAGCCCTCTGCCACCGGACTGTTTTCACCCTGCAAGGACCGCTGCATCATTTGGATGACAGTTTCATTTCCTTGTTGGCAAGATATCATGTACAAATTTCAGCTGTACTTTCAGTAAATCAAGATGCTCTTGATAAACCCGATGCCGCATTTCAAGCATCCTTAGCTGGCATACACCAGCTCAAAGACGCTGGATTGCCGGTATTCCCGGTTGTCATAATAGAGAAAAACGCACTTTCGCGCGTTTCTGAAATCATTGCGCTTTTTGCGAAGGAAGAAGTCCCCTTTACCCTGCGCACAGCGCTGGATAAAGCGAACCATCAGGAAAGCCTCGAATTGCATCAAGAAGTCTTAGGGTACTTTAAAGAAACTCCTGTCCCCTGCCATATTATCGAGAGCGAGGCTTTGGTGAAAGGTGTCTTTCACCAAAGACCAGCGACTTGTCTTTATACAAACTGCCTGGGCAATTACCTGGCGATTGATTTTGAGGGAAACCTCTACCCCTGTCACCGCTTCGCCAGTCTACCGCAATACCGTGTTGGAACAATTTGGGATAACCCGCAGACAATAGAACAAAATCCGGTTTATCAAGAACTTCTGAAACAACAAAATACCAAGGACGCCAACTGTGAAGCCTGCACGCACTTTGGCTACTGTCATGGCGGCTGTTTGTTTGACTATTTGACAACACCAAAAGAGAAACACCCCTATACTGCCTGCATGAAAGAACAAGCCGGTCTTTCCCTGAAGACGCTTTTTTCCGGCATCCGTCAATCGCTTGCCAAAGAAGAATCCTCTGTCCTTCTTAAAGAGCACAAGCCTACCCCTTTCCTTTCCATTTCGAAGGACCGTCCTCATCCCTATGATGAATACCTGAATCTGAAACGGGTATTGAAAGCCTACCAGTGGGGTCAAAACGGTGCACCAGGCAAAGCCTTTGCCTATCGCCAGCATGCCCAGCAGGTCTATTTGAACATCACCAACAACTGTCCGCTGCGCTGTGCGCACTGCAGTGTCAGTGCCTCCTCCGGGCACAAGGATATGCCATTAAAGACCGCAATGAAAATTATCACAGATGCCTATGACCTGGGCTTTTTGGAGGTGTCCTTAAACGGTGGTGAACCCTTCGCCTATAAATGGTTTAAAGAGTTACTGCAAAAAATGAAAGCCCAAAAGAAACCCGGATTGCGCTTTGCCTTATACACCAACCTCTATTTGGATTTTGATTGGGAACTCTCTGATTTGTTATTAAGTGCTTTGGACCGCATCTGCGTGAGCATAGATGGGGATGAAGCAGAACACGATAAGCGCCGGGGCAAAGGCAGCTATGTGAAGACTACTGCCAATATCACAAAGCTTCTCACACACCGGCAACAACTGAAGTCCGACTGTGCCATCTGGGTAAGGGCGACCCTGACCAAAGAGCAGACAGAGAACCATCTCGATCAAATCATCAAAGACAACATGACAAAGCTGGGGGTGGACCATACCGAAATCACCCGGGTTTTGCCCATCGGAAGGGCCAAAACCCTGGAGCCTTTCGTATTATCCCGCCGTAAACCTGTGACCCGGCTGTCGTTTCAAACCCCCTTCTATCCGCGCTATTCCTGCAGTCTGGGCGCCAATCTGCACATTACCCCAGACGCAGACATCTATCCCTGCTGGGCATATGCAGAGGATTCAAACCCCATTGGTAATGCCAACACCGGACTTGCCTCTGTCTATGACTATCTCTGGGAAGAAGGCAGTGCTTTTTATAGTGTTTCCCAAAACCCCAAGTGCAAGGATTGTGAAGTGAAATATCTCTGCGGGGGCATCTGTTACGGACATCGCAACAGCGACTGTACAGTCGTGAAACAGTATTACCTGGAGATGGTCGATTTGGCTGGAAAGCTGCTGGAAGCGGAGTATGGTGTGAATGATGTTTCCTGATTGATGTATTGTCTGTTGTGTTCTTTGTTACGAAGCATCTGGAGTCAACCATGTACTCATGGTAGAATGAGACTGAGGGGATAGAATGAACAAATTTATCAAAACAAACAAAAAGAAAGTGCTGATTGTTGTTTCTTGTCTAACAGTGGTTGCCTTGGTGACCAGTGTGTCTTTTTATTACATAAACCAAAGCCAGGCAGCAGCGAAGGCAGAGCAAATCGCAGCACTGCGGCAATCGGAAGAAACAAACCTGAACATCACGTTTGTGAAATCCATTCCGGATCTTGAGTATGGTTCGAGTTTCGACAGCGAAAGGCTGGTGCTCTCCACAAATGGCGTAAAGGTCTCTGCAGATCCTAAAGAGATTGATACTTCAACTTTGGGAGAGAAAGTAATCCTCTTCACGGTACAAAGCCGATACTTCAGTGATATTACCAAGACCTTTGAAGTGAAACTCAATGTAGTGGATACAACGCCGCCGGAGATAAGCGGCGCTAAGGATATCACTATTAAGCAGGACGGGGATTTGGATCTGTGGGAAGGAATTGCAGCTATTGATAACTATGATGGGGATGTGACTGAGAATATTGTTACCGAGGGAGAATACAATACTTCAAAAGTCGGTGTGTATAACATCACTTACAAAGTCACTGATTCATCGGGAAATGAAACCGCTGCAGCCATTACTTTAACCGTAGAGAAGAAGAATTCTCCTACCCCAAGTCCTAGTCCAAACAAAACCGGAGACACTGGAACAGGTACGGGAAGTACAGGGACAAGTGATAGTGGGACGAATTCCGGGACAGACAGTGGAAGCACTGGAACTGGTAGTTCTAGCCAAGCATGCCCGGGAGGATACCGTCCTGATTTACCATGTGACTACATCATGCAAGCGGACTACTACTTATTCATTTTTCCGACGCTTGCAGCCTGTGATGCTTATGGGGATGATTGGAGCCATGCACCAGAGGAGGCAATAAGTTATACTTGCCAGGAGATGCATCATAACGACACAACCTATGCTGGTTGGGGCTTTCAATACAACTACCATTAAGAATTAATAAAGGGGGCACAAAAACATGAGAAAGAGTATTATCAAGCTGGCACTTGTGCTGGCTTTTTTATTGCAGTTAACTGCACATTTTACGATACCAGTAAAAGCAGATAATGAGATGGCAATACTCAATGGATTGCTGAATTGAAATAACATGGACATTTTTAGGATAAGGCACAGCCTGACAAACAAACAGTTCTTTTTTTGACATTCCCCATCACATATCCCCTGTTATGGTTTTTTCTTTTTAGTAAAAAATGGTAGAATGTGACTATGTTTGACAGGAGGCTTTATGTTTACGAATAAGAATGAGTTTATTAAGGACTTTAAACGGAAGATGGAAGAGGAATACGGACGGGAATTAGGATATGCCCATCCGAGTGAGAAATATATCGTACTGGGAAAGATGGTGCGCGAGTTTGCGTCCAAGCACTGGCGCCAAACCAAACAGGAAGTCTCCGGACAGAAGCAGAAACAAATGTACTACTTCTCGATGGAGTTTTTAATTGGCCGTTTACTGACCAACAACCTGATGAATCTGGGGATTTACAATGTCGTCAAGGAAGGCCTGGATGAGCTGGGCATCGACATCAATGAACTCGAAGAGCTGGAAAGCGATGCCGGGCTGGGAAATGGCGGCCTGGGCCGCCTGGCAGCTTGTTTCCTGGATTCCCTGGCCTCTTTATCCCTGCCGGGCAATGGCAACTGCATCCGCTATGAATACGGGCTGTTTCGCCAGAAGATTGTCGAAGGCAGACAAACCGAAGTCCCGGATCAATGGCTGGCATTGGGCAATGTCTGGGAAGTCCGAAAACCCAAGCACGCAGTGGAAGTCCCCTTCTGGGGGAGAGTGGAAGTACACCGCAATGAGGATGGCACCATGAGCTTTGAACATGTCGACTGCGAATATGTAAAGGCGGTGCCCTACGACGTTCCCGTCGTAGGCCGCAAGACCGTACAGACCAACACCCTGCGCCTTTGGAGTGCGGAGGCTTCCGAAAACCTGCCGGTAAACAAGGACTTCAGGACTTATATCCAGGATGTCCATGAAATCTGCCAAAACGTCTATCCGGATGATTCAACCGAGCATGGCCGCTATCTGCGTTTAAAGCAGGAATACTTCTTTGTGGCATCTGGCTTAAAGGCCTTAATCAAAGCCCATTTAAGGGTTTATCCCTCTTTGGATAACTTTGCTGAAAAGATTGTCATTCAGCTCAACGATACCCATCCGGTGCTCTGTATTCCCGAATTGATGCGGATTTTGATGGATGAGTACCACTACCTGTGGGAGGATGCCTGGAAGATTACTTCCAGCTGCATGGCCTATACCAACCACACCGTCATGGCGGAGGCGCTGGAGCGCTGGCCGGTCGATATGGTGCAGTCCTTATTGCCAAGGGTATACATGATCATTGAGGAAATCCACAACCGCTTTTTGATTGAAGTGCGCGACCGCTTCGCAGACAGCGCCTTGCAATACCAGGTTTCCATCATCCGCGACGGGCAGGTGCACATGGCGCACCTGGCAGTTGTCGGTGCCTTCAGTGTCAACGGCGTCGCGAAAATTCATACCGAAATCCTTAAGAACGACGTCATGGCGCCTTTCTATAAAGTGTTCCCGGAGAAATTCTCCAACAAGACCAACGGTATTACCCACCGTCGCTGGCTGGTGTATTCCAACCCGCAATTGCGGGCTCTATTGGCAGATACGATTGGTGAGGATTATATCAAGGATCCCTTGAAGCTGGATGAATTGCGGAAGTTCGCGAAAGACAAAGAGATTCAAAAGCGCTTTATGCAAGTCAAGCGCGAGCGCAAGATTATCCTGGCTGACTATATCAAGAAGAACCTGGATATAGAGGTTTCCCCCGATTTTATCTTTGATGTCCAGGCCAAGCGGCTTCATGCCTACAAGCGGCAGCTCTTGAATGTGCTGCACATCATCTATCTGTATCAAAAAATGAAGGCGGACCCAAGCTTCCGTATTGTTCCCAGAGCCTATCTGTTTGCGGCCAAAGCTGCTCCTGCCTACTACTTTGCGAAAGCGGTCATCAAGCTGATCAATGATGTCAGTGTGAAAGTAAACAGTGACCCGGATACCAAGGATTACCTGAAGGTGGTGTTCTTGCCCAACTACAGCGTCTCATTGGCTGAGATTTTAATGAATGCGGCGGATGTGAGTGAACAGATTTCCACCGCCGGTAAGGAAGCCAGCGGTACCGGCAACATGAAGTTCATGATGAACGGGGCTTTGACATTGGGCACTTTGGATGGTGCCAATGTAGAGATTGATGCCCTGGTAGGCAGGGACAATGATGTCATCTTCGGTTATACCGTTGAGGAGCTGGCAGCATTGAGGGAAAGCTATGATGTCTGGAAGATCTTTGGGGAAAACAAGGAACTGGCCAATGCCATTGATGCTTTGGTGGACGGGACCTTCAATGAGAACCGCGAGGAGTTCAAGGTCATCTATGATGAGCTGATGTACAAGAATGATGAATACTTTGTCCTGGGTGATTTTGAAGCCTACCGCAAAGCCCAAAGTGAGACGCAAAGCCGATATCAGGATTCTGCTAAGTGGGCGGAATCAATGTTAATCAATATTGCCTGTTCCGGTTACTTCTCCAGTGACCGCACCGTACAGGAATATGTGCGTGATATCTGGCACATCGGGACGATGAAGAAACGTGATTAAGAACAATACCCTGTACCGGATGGTGTTTGTGGTTTGGGCCTTTCTATTGATGTTGGGTGAGGTCTTTATTGTGCTGGGACTGACCAACTGGTTTACCCCCGCAGACAGCAGTTTGTGGTCGGGCATGCAGACATACTATACCGCAGCTTTCTGTGCCTTTGCGGCGCTGGTAGTATGGACGCCTTTACTAAGGCGCTTTGACAACAAAGCCGCCCTGATTGCGGGCTTTGTGCTTCCGGTGCTGGTGCTGGTTACCTGTTTGACCTGCGGCCTGATTGTGTTTGCGATTTTGAAGGATTTGAAGGGTGTGGCAATCTCTGATTATGAACTCTTTGACCGGGTGATCTGGCCCTGGATTTTGATGCAGGCCTGTATTGCCGGGGCGCTGTTTGCCTGTGTCCCGTTAATCAAACTGACGAAAAAGGAAAAACCGGTCACTGAAAACTGAACCCAAAAAGTTGGACAATGATTTTGACGTAGTAAAATAACAACAATTCAAGGAGGGGTTTTTATGGATTTCTTAACATTAGCCAAAGAGCGCTATTCTGTCCGCAGATTCAGCCAAAAGCCGGTTGAGCAGGAAAAGATTGATGCGATTCTGGAGGCCGCAAGACTTGCACCTACAGCGGCGAATGCCCAGCCGCAGCGGGTACTGGTGATACAGTCACCAGAGGCATTAGCCAAATTGAAGGACTGTACGCCCTATCACTTTAATGCACCGCTGGCCTTTCTTGTTTGCTATGACACGCAAACCGTTTGGCGCCGGAAATATGATGGCCATAACAGCGGTGATGTGGATGCCAGCATTGTTGGAACCCACATGATGATGGAAGCTATGGATCTTGGCATTGGCAGCACCTGGGTCATGGCCTTTGATCCTGCTGCTACAAAAACAGCTTACAACCTTCCCGACCATATTGTTCCGGTTGCTTTTTTTACGATGGGCTACCCGGCAGAAGACTCAGTGCCAAGTCCCATGCATGATAAAAGCCTAGGTATTGAAGAGATTGTTTTCTATAACAAGTTTTGAAGGAATGGTTTACTGTTCTTTTGTAAACCCTAATGTTGCTTCGACCTCTTCTGCTGACAGCCAGCCTTCTTCTCTAGCTGACTGTTCGCCTTTTTTATTATTCAGCAGCTGGCAGTGTATCCCAAATCTTCCCTAATCACCAGGCATTTTTCTTGCTGAGGTAAAGGGATATCAGAAAACAGATGGTTCCCCCGCCCAATAAGACTGCCCAGCTTAGCCAATATTGGCTGAGACTTTGATTTTGCGTGATTCCGTTTAATAGATCCACGGTATGGGTCAGGGGAAACAGCTTCGCAATCCGGTTGATGCTGTCCGGTAATATTTCCCGGGGCAGCGAACAGCCGGAGATAAACATCATGCCAAAGTAAAGGGTGTAACAAATCGCATTGGTAATCTTCAGATTCGGGCTGGCAGCCGCAATCAGATAACCCATAGAAAACAATGAGTACATCGCTGCACAAACGCCAATAAACAGCAGCCAGAGATGCGAGATTTGTACCCGGTAAAGCATCCATCCCACTCCCAGTTGCAAGAACACTCCGATTACTGTCACCGCAACCTGAACCAGGATTTGGATCAATATGACCCGCTCTTTGCCCGCCGGGGTCGCATCAAAGCGCTTGTATACCCTGTTGTCCTTGTTTTCACCCAAGGTAAGGGGCAGGCCCATAAAAGCGGAAACACAGAGGATCAAGGCGATGTTGCCGGGCATCATCACATCCATCGATCCCCTCCCGCCATAAAACGGCGTGGGTTCATTGCCATAGATGCTGCCAAATAAAACCAGCATCAAAAGCGGAAACACCAGGGCGAAGAAAGGTCCGTAGAAACTGCGCAGGTACAGCTTGAATTCAGTGAGAAAGAGGGTTGTGTTCATCCTTGTCCTGTCTTTTTTTAATACGCTTTTTTGCTTTGTAAAGATTTCATCACTCATCATTGTCTAATCCTCCCACCCGGCTTCTGTAAGCCGTAAATATAAATCTTCCAGTGATGCTTCATGGGTATCACACTTCAGGGTGTGTTGCGCGTATTGCGCAAAGCCTTCCAGGCTTCCCTGATACGCGATTTCACCGCTTTTTAAAAACAGCAGACGGTCTGCCAAAGCCTCCACCTCTTCCAGGTAATGGGAAACCAGTACAGTGGTCACTCCCTGCTCTCTGCTTTTTTTCAAAATATTCCAGATTCCCCTTCTGCCAGCCGGATCCAGACCGGTGGTGACCTCATCCAGAATCAGCAGTTTGGGATTTCCCATCAAGGCGATGGCGATGCTCAAGCGCTGGCGCTCCCCTCCGGAAAGCTTGGAAACCGTGTGCTTTTTTTTGCCGGATAAGCCCAATAATGCAAGCAGCCTTTGCGGGTCTTGGGGAGTTGGATAAAGATTGTAATAAAGCTTTAAAAGCTCCTTCACCCTGATCTGCAGCGGCCAGTTGGAGCTTTGCAGCTGAACCCCAACCTGGCGATACATCGCCTCTTTTTCTTTCTGCGGGTCATAGCCAAGGACCCTGATCTGTCCCTTTGCCGGATGTATCAATCCTTCCATACTCTCAACGGTGGAGGTTTTGCCAGAGCCATTGGGTCCGATGATGGCAAAGATCTCCCCTGCTTTTACAGAAAAGCTGATGTTTTTGACGGCTTGAATGTGCCGGTAGTGCACACTCAGGTTCTCTACTTGAATTACAGCATTCATAACAACCTCCTGGTTTTGACTTTTTCATCGTAGAGAAAAAAAGGGTTTCTGTCCCTGCTTTATTAACAAGCGGTCGGTTTTATGATACAAGCGGTCATTTTTGCCTGTTTTTTTGATTGTATAATGGAATTGCAAGAGGTCCGTTATGAAAGTTGATGTGAAGATTGAACAAGATCTGAAACAGCCCTATGCCGTCGTCTACACTTCGGTATTGACCCCGGATTTGCTGATGGTGATTGAGCTCTTGGAGAATGCCGGAGAGGTGCGCAGTGATGTCATCACCGGCAAACAAAACGACCGGGTTTTTATCCTGGAAGCCAAAAACATCGAAATGATTCGGGCTGAGGGCAAAGAAATCGCGGTCTATGATACCAAGGGTGTGCGCTACCAGAGTACTAAGCGCATCTATGAGTTGGAGAGCAGCCTGGGTCCTGATTTCATTCGCATCTCCAAGAGCGCACTTGTCAACCTCAAACGGATTGACCATGTGGATGTCGGCTTCGGCGGTGCTTTGGATCTGGTCATGAAAAACCAAATCCACGAATACATTTCCCGGCGCTTTGTCGCCGCTTTCAAGAAACGTTTGGGGTTATGAGAGGTGCATATGGAAACACAAAAAAGCATTTACAAGAAAATTTTTGAACTGATCTTCTTTGGCATCACCTGGGGCAGTTTTTGGATGGTGCTGACCGCTATCATTATTGATAACACGACCCCGGGCGGGCTGATCAGCCTGTCATCAGATTTCAACTTCACCAAAAACGCCCTGCTGAGCATGCTGATTGGGGTTGGCTGGAGTCTGCCTACCCTGATTTATGATGTGGACCGGCTGCCCATGCTGGTGAAGTCCCTGTTGCATTTTGCCATCGGCAGCACAGTCTTCTTTATTGTGGCTTTTTATCTGGGCTGGATTCCGGTTGATTTCAGATGGACAGCCATCCTGCAGTTTGTCGTCGTATATCTTCTGATCTTTCTGGCAATCTGGTTTCTGTTCTATCTTTACTACCGCGGGCAGCGGGATAAAATCAACCGCAAGCTTCGTGAAATCAATCAAGAATAACATTAAAAAAAGCCGTTGATAAACGGCTTTTTTTAATGTTTTAAGGAATTTCAATCACAACCCGCCAGGGGTCGGTTGTGGGCTCGACAAACATATTGAGAAAGTTGTCGCGCTGGGGTATTTCCGTATGCTCCTTCCAGAGGAAGTAGCCCGGCATCAGTCTTACCTCCGGCCTGATTTCCATCGGCATCCCGGCAAAATAGTAGGTGTTCATTAACGCCTGGGCTTCTGCCATCTGCGTCTTTTCCAGCTCTGTCAATTGCTCATAGGCTGCCAAATTGTTCATGCTGCGCTGATAGGCCAAAAGATAGTAGAAGGCATAGGAGTACTTAAAAAAATCATCCATCTCCCCTTCATAGCGGTCCGTGCCGAAGCTTGGTAGATAGCGGTCGACATCCAGGGGAATAAAGTCATATACAAAGCTCTGCTTGGGGGTATATACCAGCTGGCCATACCCCTGCACATAGGTGACCAGCGAGGAATTGGCAACATCCGTGAGCAGTACATCATTGTAGCTGCGCTGGGTGATGCGCTGCATGTGGATGTGCCCGGAAAAGCTCAGGGTATAACCGTATTCCACCATCAGGTTCTTTAGCAATTCCGAGTTCTTGATGGTGTAGTCGCTGTTGTGCACCACGCTTTGGTCCAGCACATTCTGATGCACAAAGATGACGACCTGGGCATCTTCTGCCTTGGCTTTTTCAAAGCAGTCCTTGATCCACAATACGGTGGAATCCTTGAGCTTGCCTGAGGGATCAGAGCTCAAGGCCATGTTTTTTTCGTATTGGTTTACATCCAGCATCAAAAGATACAGGGAAGGGCTCAGGGGAAAGAAATAACTCAGGGTCTCCTCGTCGTAGGAAATGTTGTAGTCATAGCCAAAGTCCTTGTAGATCTCTTTGAACTGCTGGGCACTGATCGTGCTTGCATAATAGACCTGTCCCTCTCTGAATTCACGGGCAAAGGGGTTGTTGATATCATGGTTGCCGGGTAAAACCAGCACGGTAATCCCGGCCTCCTTCAAAACCTGGAGCTTCTTGGCGAGCACTTCGTGGGAAAGCGTTTCTCCGTTGAAGGTAATATCCCCGTTTAAGACCAGGGCCTGCGGCTTTTCTTCCAGTACCTGCAAAATGAAGGCATCCGTAAGCTCTTCTATATCCACCATCATCTTGCCGTCATTGAGGGCAAAGTCAAAGAAGAGGTCATGGTCGCTGTATAATTCGGGGGCAATGTAGTGAATATCGTTGGCAATCAGGATTTTCATGGGTCCATCCTCATCATAGGCATAAGCAAACGGCGGTGTTTCTTCCGCTTTTTTTTGGCAGGCAAAGAAAAAGGTGAGACCAAGACAGCACAAAAGCAGGATAATCAGGTGTTGGCAGTGCTTTTGGTTTCGCCCGTTTGTTTTCATACTAACGGTATTCTACCACGAAACCATTTTTGACTTTGTCTTCCCCCTGCCCTTTTTTTGTATTAGAATAGAATTAATTGGAGGATCCCCGTCTTTGTCTAACATCTTACACCCTACCAGTTTTTTGGATTCTCTCTCTGCCGTCCGTTCTGATTTGTGGATCTGGCTGATGGTTGCTTCCAGTGCCGGCGTGATTTTCTGCCTGCTGCTGCTGTATCTGAAAAATCCGAAAAAGAAAGTGCGTCACAAGGCAAAAGCCAAATGAAAACCGCGAATCGCGGTTTTAAATTGCCTTATTTAATCGTTCAAGGACCTCATCTTTCCCCAATAATACCAGGGTACTGGCCAAATCCGGACCATGCTGATAACCGGAGGCTGCGACCCGAATCCCCATATACAGGGGTTTTCCCTTGATTCCTGAATCATTCATGGTTTCCTTGAGTATTTTCCTTACTTCATCCGTATTCCACTCTAAAACGGCTTCTGCGCGCTTTAGGAAGGCTTTTACGACGATTGGTGTGGTTTCCCAGGTCAATACCTCCATAGCCTCTTCTTCCACGTGAAACGGCTTAAAAAACTGCTCAGCAAGCCCTACCAGTTCACTGCCGCAGGATAACTGTTCCTGATATAGGCTGACCAAAGTGTTCAGCCAGTCTTCGCTTTTGTCTTTGAGGTCATAGGCTTTAGCAAGGTAGGGATAACAGAGTTTTGTCAAATCAGGCAAGGACATTTCCCGCAGATAGCGGTTGTTCACCCAGGCCAGCTTGCCTTTGTCAAACATCGAGGGTGATTTGGACAGGCGGCCCTCATCAAAGATTTCAATCAGCTGCTCTTTGGTGAAGATCTCCTGCTCGCCTGGCGGCGACCACCCCAGCAAAGCCATGAAGTTGAACATCGCCTGCGGCAAATACCCCAGTTCTTTGTACTGGCTCATGTACTGCAGGATGCTGTTGTCGCGTTTGGAGAGCTTTTTGTGCTGCTCATTCACAATCAGGGTCATGTGTCCAAACTTCGGGGCCTCCCACCCCAGCATTTCATAGAGCATCAGCTGTTTGGGGGTGTTGGAGAGGTGCTCCTCCCCTCTTAAGACATGGCTGATCTCCATGCTGTGGTCATCAATGACCACAGCGAAGTTGTAGGTGGGGATGCCATTGGCCTTCATTAGCACCCAGTCGCCGATGTCCTTGGATTCAAAAGAGACATGGCCGCGAATCAAATCATCAAACTGATAGGTCTTATGGTCGGGGACACGGCAGCGGATGGTGTAGGGCAGGCCGGCTGCCTCCTTTTCTTGTACCTCTTGCGGGCTCAGATGCAGGCACTTGCGGTTGTAGCGGGTGCTGGCAATGCCGGCTTCGGTTTGTTTTTTGTAGTCTTCCTCCAGTTCTTCCGGTGTGCAGAAGCACTTGTAGGCAAAACCCTTTTTTAAGAGCTGATTGGCGATTTCGTGGTAAAGATCCAGGCGTTCCATCTGCCGGTAAGGGGCATATTGGGGCTTGGGGTTTTGCGGTGATTCGTCGGGGTCAATGCCCAGCCAGTGCAGGTAGTAAAGCTGGGATTCTTCACCGCCCTCAACATTGCGCTCGATATCGGTGTCCTCAATTCTCAATACAAAATCACCATTGTAGTGCTTCGCAAACAGATAGTTAAACAGCGCCGTCCTGGCATTGCCGATATGCAGATGCCCGGTCGGGCTGGGGGCATAGCGTACTCTGACTTTTTTCATTCTTCCTCCAACAGGCAGATTGCCTGGGCAACCACGCCTTCTTTTCTGCCGACAAAGCCCAAGCCTTCACCGCGGGTGGCTTTGATGTTCACCTGCGTCGGGCTGATTTGTAAGGCGTCGGCAATATTTTTTTTCATTTGTTTGATATAGGGCGCCAGTTTGGGCTCTTCTATCAATACCAGGGAATCAATGTTTTGAATCTGAAAGTGATAATCCAAAAGCAGCTGTCGGCAGTGCTGTAAGAACAACAGCGAACAAATATCCTTGTATTTGGGATCTTTGTCACTGAAGTGACTTCCCAAATCTCCCAAGCCCAAAGCCCCGAGAATGCTCTCGGCGATGGCGTGGGTTAGGGCATCGGCGTCCGAGTGTCCGGCCAGACCCTTGTCATATTCGATTTCCACACCCCCCAGAATCAGTTTGCGGTTGGGGGCAAAGGGATGAATGTCTGTCGATTGTCCGATTCTCATGCGACCTCCTGGTGCCTATTCATTATACGGTTTCAGGTCAAAAAAGAGAAGGCAAAAACGCCTTCCCTTTGGGTTGTGATGCTCATATCCCGGGAAATATTCACTTTTTGCGCACAAAGATTCCGGTGAAGTCCTTGCCAAATATGCCGGGGCCTATGATCAGGTAGATTCCCAGCACCAATACCGGCAGCATAAAGACAATCTGTTCATCCTTGAGAAATTCCACCCCTACCCCAAAGGCAGCACAGCACAGCATCCCAATAATAAACCAGCTCCAATAGCTTTTGGATTCCTTGACCGGGGTACCGTCATCCACCGCAAAGCCAACTGTGGTGCCGTTTGTGAGGATGTTGATTTTCCCGGTCTGCCCTTCTTGAATGTTGAAGACAAACTGTTGATGGGTGTCCTTGCATAAAAACATCACCGTGTTCTTTTTGACGCGGGTTGTAAAGGTCTTTTCTTTTTTGTAGCCGATTTTCCCTGCCGGCTCGCCATTGAAATAGAGTTCCATATCATCCACGAAGAAACCCGAACCTTCCAAATAGGCCGCATGGCGCTTGACAATCACCTGTGAGGGCGCTGCCAAGATGTCGCCTGCTGCAATCTGTTCATCTACGGATTCCTTGATTTCCGCATTGATAGCCTCGATTTCCGCATTGATGGATTTTGACTTGGACTTCAGCACATAGGCATTGTAACAAAAGCCCAGGCCGATAAAGATGATTGCGAAAACACGATAGTCGCGCAGGCCTACCGCAAAGGCTCCAATCCCCAATAGCGTAAATCCAATTCCCAGTATCATTTGTTTCATTGTTTATATCCCCTCTTCACAGGTTTATTCTATTAGAGTTGAGGGCAAAAGGAAAGCGGAATCATATTAAAAAAAGCAGGAACTTTGGTTCCTGCTGCTCTAAGCTTAAATTTTTAGGAATTGCTGCACATCAATGACAAAGATGGTAGCACCGCCAACCTGTACTTCTACCGGAAAGGAAGCATAGCGGCCGATGTCATAGGACGCGGTTGAGGGCACGATTTCCGTGCGCCGCTTGCTTTCCTGGCCAATCAGTTCAATGGCGTGGTCAACTTTTTCGTCGTCTGTACCAATGATAATCGTCGTATTTCCCGTTTTTAAGAAGCCGCCGGTGGTCGCCAGTTTTGTCACCTGATAATTCGCTTTGTTCAAAACGGAAATCACGCTGGAACTATCATCATTGGAAACAATGGCAAGGATCAGTTTCATAGGCACCTCCTGCTTAGATTTTACCATAATCCAAGGCTCTTGCCGGTTGTTTACTAAAAATATTCCGGATTTTTACACAATCTTTGTAATTTTATACATGAAAGCGGAAGTGCATGACATCGCCGTCCTGTACCAGGTAGTCTTTTCCCTCCAAACGCAGCTTGCCGGCATCCTTGAGTGCCTGCTCGCTGCCATAGGTGATTAAATCATCGTAGGAATAGACTTCCGCCTTGATAAAGCCTTTTTCAAAGTCTGTATGAATGATACCGGCAGCCTGCGGGGCTTTGGTACCCTTGCGGTAGGTCCAGGCATGGACCTCCGGTTCGCCGGCGGTGAAATAAGTGCATAATCCCAAGCGGTCATATACGGTCCGGATTAATCGTTCCAATCCGCTGGTAGCAATGCCTAAATCGGCCAGGAAGCTGTTTTTCTCTTCGGTCGATAAATCAGACAGCTCTGCCTCAATTTGGGCGCTGATGGCCACTACGGGGGCATTCTGGGCCTTTGCGTGGGCTTCTACCGTCTGATAGTGTTTGTTGTTTTGGTAATCGGTGATTTCATCCTCTGCCAGGTTGGCGATGAAGATGACCGGTTTGCTTGTTAAAAGCGAGAGCTCCGCCAGGATTTTTTCCTCACTCTTGCTGGGGGTATAGAGGATGGCAGGTTTGCCTGCCAGCAGGAGTTCCTTGAGGTTTTTGAGCAGATTGATCTCAGTGATCGCCTCCGGATCCTGGGACTTGGCTTTGCGTTCGCTTTTACTCATGCGGTTTTCAATCGTTGCCAAATCGGCAAAGATCAGCTCCAATTCGATAATTTCCATGTCTCTTTGCGGATCGACATTGCCTTCCACATGGGTAATCGAGGCATTTTCAAAGCAGCGCACGACATGGCAGATGGCATCGACTTCGCGGATATGCGACAAAAAGCGGTTTCCCAGGCCTTCGCCCTGGGATGCCCCTTTTACCAGTCCGGCGATGTCGGTGAACTCGATGGTGGTGTAGATTTTTTTCTTCGGATGGAAGATCTCGCTGAGCCCTTCGATACGGGCATCCGCCACCTCCACGACGCCAACATTGGGGTCGATGGTCGCAAACGGATAATTGGCAGCTTCCACCGCAGAATTGGTGATGGCGTTGAACAGGGTGGACTTGCCTACATTCGGCAATCCGACAATTCCAGAAGTTAGCGGCATGAAACTTTTACCCCTGTCCTTCTGCAGCGCGTTTCACTACTTTTTTTAATTTTTTTTCGAAGTCCGGACGCTCCAGCATAACCACATTGCCGCAGCCCAGGCACTTGATTTTAATATCGACACCCATCCGCACGATTTCCCATTCAAAGGATTTGCGGCACGGGTGCTGTTTTTTCATGATGACGATGTCATGCAGTCCGTATTCCATTGGTCCTCCTGTTATAGTAAGCCGTCAGCGTGTTTTTCAATAACATGGCAACGGTCATGGGTCCTACCCCACCGGGTACCGGTGTAATCCAGGAAGCATGTTTAACCGCTTCCGAAAACTCCACATCCCCTGTCAGCTTGCCATCGGCTTGGCGGTTGATGCCGACATCAATCACAATCGCACCTTCCTTGATCCAGTCACCTTTGATTAGCTGGGGCACGCCTACGGCGGCAACGACGACATCTGCCTGCCTGATAACAGCCCCCAAGTCCTGGGTTTTGGAATGACAGATGGTAACCGTTGCATTTTGGTTGAGCAACAGCTTGGCTGCCGGTGTTCCCACCAGCATGCTGCGTCCAACAACAACCGCATGCTTGCCAGTTAGGTTAACATTTGTGTGCTTGAGCAGCTCCATCACACCCAAGGGTGTGCAGGGAACCATTCCTGTCTCCCCCAGGTATAGTTTTCCGACATTGACCGGATGGAAGCCATCCACATCCTTCAGCGGATCGATTAAAGCCAGCAGTTCACGGTCTGCCAAACCTTTTGGCAAAGGCAATTGCAAGAGGATGCCGTCTGTGTCCGGATCTTTGTTCAAAGCGGTGATGGTCTCTATTAATGTTTCACGGGAAACATTTTCGGGGAATTTTATCGTTTCAACACGGATTCCCGCCTCCTGGCAGGCTTTTTCCTTGCCCTTGACATAAGAGGCGCTAGCCGGGTCATCCCCGGCCAGAATGACCTTTAAAGTGGGAATAGGCAAGCCTTTGGCTGCCAGGTCATCGACAGTCTTGCGTATTTTGGCGCGTATTTGGGGCGCAATGTCTTTTCCTGATAAAATCTCAGCCATGGCTCAGTTCCTCGCTGTCAATCAGAATCGTGACCGGACCGTCATTGATCAGCTGTACCTTCATATCAGCACCAAATACCCCGGTCTGTACTTCATATTCATTTTTCAATATCTGGTTGAAATAGTCATAGAGGTCGCTGGCCAGAGGCGGCTTGGCAGCCGGTTCAAAGCCCGGACGGCGGCCTTTGCGGTAATCCGCGTACAAGGTGAACTGGGAAACGCTCAGGATGCTTCCCTGGACATCTTTCAGATCCAGATTCATCTTTCCCTGCGCATCTTCAAAGATCCGCAAACCGGCCACTTTCTGGGCTACCGCTTCCACGATTGCTTTGGTGTCGGTATGCGTGATACCCACCAAAAGCAAAAGACCTTTGCCTATTTCAGCAGTCTTTTGATGATCAATGGTTACACTGGCTTCGCTGACTCTTTGTAACAATACTCTCATTTATTGATACCTTTTCTTATTAAAGAACCATCATGGCGGATTCTTCCTGTTTCGCCATCTTTTCCACACGGTCGCGGATCATGCGTGAGGAGGAACCGTAGTACACAGAGAATCCGGTTCGTGTCTCCACCAGCTTGTAGGCGCCGCTGAAGCGGACCTTGTCAAAGTCCACAAGCATTGGGTCGTGTACATAGACAATTACTTTGATAATGCTGGAACTGATTAAACGGATATTTCTGATTCCGCCCATTGCTTCCACAAAGGCGTTGACCTGGCGGGTCCCCTTTCCGGTTTGTAAACCATCCAGTGCCCACAAGCGATAGTAGAATATCCTGCCGACAATGAAGTAAATCACAAACACCACGACGCCGACAATTGCCAGCAGAATCAGCATATCCTGTACGACTGGCGTGCGCACATTCAAGAACAGATCAAATATTCCTCCCGGGGAGGCAACAGCGGTATCACCAGTGAAATTAAAGCTGATCCAGATGCGCAGCAGATGACAGGCGGAAAACAGCAATCCGGTCATAAACAGATGGAAAATATAATAGGTCGGCATCAACAGCAGCAGCATCCATTCAATCGGCAGCAAAATCGCACCGCTGTAAGACAATAAGATTGTAATAATCAGCAGAGACAGGAACTTGCTGCGCTCGATTGCATCCGTAATATTGGTATAAATCATGGTGATGATTGCCGGCAAGGCAAACAGGTTCAAAAGGTAATACGGAGTGATTAATTTCCCGGCACCGCTGGTAAACAGGCCTTCCTTCACCTGGGCTACCCAAATATTCACATCGCCATAGAAATTCACATTCGAACTGTTGAGCCAGGAACCGCCCATATCGCCAAACCAGAACGGATTGCGAATCAGCGGGCTCAGATTCAAAAGGCCCAGGACTCTGTCCAGAATTCCATATAAGAACAGGCTCACGGGATTTCCCGTGTCATAAGCGATGAACTGCAAAACGGATGTTCCGGTTTTAATTACAAATGGCCAGATATAGCTGAATACCAATCCGAGGATGGCACAGCCTATCAAGGTCAGAGCCGTACACCAGGTATCACGGTCAATGTACGGCAAAAAGCCATATTTGGAACGCTTGCGGGCCTGGCGCATTGCCAGGTGCGTTAAGTAGCCAACTACCAAAGCACCGATGACTCCGGTTTGAATCGGATAAAGGACAACCGGTGCTCCGTTGATTGTTGCACTGTGGTGAATTCCCAAAACCGAAAAGCGTTGGTAATCAAGAACATGGGCAGCACCGAAATACGTGGTTACAACATTGAACAGGAAATAACCGAAGAACCCAATCAGCGCTGCGGCTGTTCCTTCGTTCTTGCGATAAAGTACCCGCATCATTAGTATCAACGGAAAGTGCATGATGATTTCCGTACTGAAGTTTTGCAATAAGCTGGCAACCGAATACAACAAAGTCGAATCTGCGACATTGACGACTTTCGCCAGACTGGGGCTGATAATAAAACTACCTAGACTGTTTAGAGAATAGGCAATCAGCAGAATGATGAGGGGGAATTGCAGGATATCCATTAAGGAGTTCCATCGTTTCATTGAATCACCTCGACCTTATTCATGATAGCACAGAATGCCCTTCCTGTCTGGAAACGGCAGGGCCAGAAAAAACAATCTTCCGGTATGGAGATTGCTTATTTTCAAAACAGATTTTTAAGCCGCTTGACATAATCATAGGGGCGATAATCCAGAAACCGGATCGTCTTGTCCGCCAGCTTTGCTTTGATTTCCCGCTGGTCATTCAATTCCAGGGAAAGGTGATCATAACAAAGCTGGGCTCCGGCAAAATTGGCGCTCAGGGTAATCTGCGCTTTTTCACTTAATACTAACGGAGCCTGCAATGACTCAAAGAGCCGGTGATGGATTCCGGTTACTTCTGTCAGCTGCAGGATTTCCAAATCCGGATGAATGACCGCTCCGTGGTTGGAACGGTTGTAGGCAGTGGAGCCAAGCTGGGTGCTGATGCAAAGTCCGGTACCGCGGAAGGTCTCCATCTTTTCCTTTCCGACCTGGACATCAATGAGCTGCGTCTTCAAAGGATTCTCCACCCGCACTTCATTGACCGCATATAGTTTCCTGTCCCCCACTTCCACCTCCAATAACCTGCGTTCTCTTTGCTTCGGTTTTTTGGTGGTAAGGTCTTTGATCAGCCTGTCGATTTCCTTGCCGGCATATTGGGTGAAGAAGCCGAGTGTGCCGGTGTGAATTCCAATAAATCCGACAGTTTCACACAAGCCCAAAAATTGATGGACTCCGGCCAAAAAACAGCCGTCTCCCCCGATGCAGAAAATTATTTCCGGGGAAATAAAATCCGGCTTGAATCCGGCCTTTTTTAATTTTTTATTCAATTCTTCCGCCACCTCTTTTGAGTGGTCATCTTCGCGAATTACGATTTGATATTTCGTCATGTTTTTTCTTCCCAATTCTGCACTCTTATTTTATCATAGTTCTGAAAGCGAGCCTATCATGAAAGACAGTTATGAGTGTGAATACAAATGCCTGATCACTTACGAGCAATTCCAGTTGCTTAAAAACATATATCCAGGTGGCACTACCTTCCGTCAGGTGAATCACTATTACGACAATGCCGAGCTGATCCTGCGCCAGCGCAAAATCTCCCTGCGCATCCGTCAAGTAAACCACCGTTGGATTTTCACTTTGAAAGTGAATGATGATGACGGCGTGCGTGAAATTGAGTTTGCGGTAGCCCGCAACAGTTTGAGCACCAAGAAGATCGCAAAGCTTCGTCAGGAATTTTCACTGCCTGAAGATCTTGAAGAGTTGGGGACTTTGGAAACTGTGCGCACGGAAGTCCCTTTGGTGTATGGGGTCCTGTGTATTGATGAAAACCATTATCTGGGACAAACAGACTATGAGCTGGAATTTGAATGCCCTGACTTCAGTGAAGCAACGTTTCATGAGTTTGGCACAATCCTGCAAAGAATTGACGCCTGCTATAAGCAGGCGCCAGGTAAATATCATCGGTTTACAAAAGCGTTTAAGAAACTCAAGCGGTAAGTACTTCAAAATCTGTTTGCAAGAGGTCGTATAGTTCCTGTTCCCCTTCCGGTAGCACATAACAGACAGCGACCTCTTTTGTTGTCAGTGCGCGCATTTCTTTATTTACCAGTAAGAGCCATAGGGCGCCAATCCCCAGGATGTTTATAATTTCCTCGGTTTTGAGCTTGGGATGATTCAATACGGGGATGAATATGCGGACTTTATCTTTTTCGATACTGCAGCCCAGATATTTTATTTCCCGGCAAAATGCGAACGAGTTGATGTCCTTTTGGCTTGCCGCTTCCAGCAAAGCTGCTGCTGTCGTAGCTTTTCTGCGCGTATAGATGACTGGTAATTGGGATGCCGCTTTGGAAACGATATGGTAAGCCTGTTGGCGGAATATATCCGGCTTTTGGGCATTATCAGCGGTGCTGCTCCATAAATCTGCACCGATTTCAGTGCCCAGAGCCAATAATTTCATGGTGGTCCCTTCCTGCAGTTTATCCAGGTAGGTATAGCTTTCCAGCAAGTTGGATACCTTTATTCCCAATTCACTGAGATAAATCGGATGGGAGAAGAAGGTTACCTCCTGCAAAAGCAGGCAATTGAAATATGTCGGCAGCGTTTCCGCTTTATTCACGCTCAGCATTTCCTGCTTTAATGCCGCCTTTGTCGCAAAGCCGTTTAACTCCCCGTACTTTGTCCACATTCCGTTAAGACTCAGCCGTTCATCCTTTTCCATCACTCCATACCCGATAATCCCCTTCTCTTTGTTGCGGGCACCGATTTTGGTCAGGAAAAAGACAAAGTCGCCGTATTGCAAATCAGCAATCTTCTTTTTGGCGGTTAAACGCCAAAAATTAACCGTTGTGTGGCCATGTAAGCGATGGAATTCCATCATATTGGAATCTGTTACATACGCAATAGACGCCATGAATGTTCCTCTGGGAATATTATATCACGGCGTCTTAATTTGCTTTTATTATGTTGTGAGGATTGTTTCAGAATATTCCATAGGCATTTCCCTCTTCATCAATGCCCATATCCAGGGCTGCCGGATGCTTTGGCAAGCCTGGCATTGTCATAATACTCCCTGCTAAGGCAACAATGAATCCAGCCCCGGCAGAAACGGTTAATTCCTTGACATGCAGCAGGAAATCCTTCGGTCTTCCCGGCAGTTTCGGGTCATCACTCAGCGATAATGGCGTCTTTGCAACGCAAACAGGCAGGGATCCATACCCGGATTCCTCCAGCTTTTTCAGCTGTATCTTCGCCTTTTCTGATAATTCAATGCCCGAACCGCCATATATCTTGCGGGTAATTGCGGTCAGTTTATCCTCAATGGAGTCGTTAAGATCGTAAGTGTAGTGCAGTGTCGATTCCTGCTGGCATAGATCCACCACCTTTTGTGCCAAATCCTTGGTACCGGCGCTTCCCTTTGCCCAGCCTTCGCAAAGCGAGATCGGGTATTGGTGCTGTTTGCACCAGGATAATATCGCCTCCAATTCCGCTGGGGTATCTGATTCAAAGCGATTCAAAGCAATCACAAAGGGAATTCCGAACCCTTCCAGGGTTTCGATATGTTTTTTCAGGTTCTCTATCCCCGCCAGCAAGGCTGGTGTATTTTCTTCTTTCAAATCCGCATATAACGCCCCGCCATGAAGCTTTAAAGCACGGATTGTGGCTACAAGGACGATTGCAGATGGCTTTAAACCTGCGATTCGGCACTTGATATCCAGGAACTTTTCCGCACCCAAGTCGGCCCCAAACCCTGCTTCAGTCACCACATAATCGGCCATTTTCAAAGCTAAACGCGTAGCCAGGATGGAATTACAGCCGTGCGCTATATTTGCGAATGGTCCGCCATGTATCAATACCGGGTTATTCTCCAGGGTTTGGACCAGATTTGGCTTCAAGGCATCCTTGATTAACAGCGCCAAAGCGCCGGATATACCCAAGTCTTTTACTGTTACCGGAGTTCCTTCATGGGTATACGCCACGATTACCCGTTCTACTTTTTCCTGGAAATCTGTTACAGATTTCGACAGGCAGAAGATTGCCATAACCTCAGATGCAACTGTAATCAGGAAGTGATCCACCCGTTTTATCCCGTTTTTCTCACCTTCCCCTATCTCTATATCCCGCAAAGCACGGTCATTCATATCCATACAGCGCTTCCAAACCACCTGTGTTGGATCTATATTCAAGGGGTTTCCCTGGAATAAGGAATTATCCAAGACCGCGCTGATCAGATTATTGACCGTAGTAATGGCATGCATATCACCGGTAAAGTGCAGATTAATATCCTCCATTGGCGTCACTTGTGCATAACCGCCGCCGGTCGCACCGCCTTTTAAACCGAATACCGGCCCCAAAGACGGTTCCCGCAGAGCCCCGATGACGCGTTTGCCGATTGCTGCCAATCCATCCATCAAGCCGATAGAGGTTGTAGTCTTGCCTTCCCCTGCTTTTGTAGGGTTAATTGCTGTGACCAGGATTAACTTACCATCCGGGTTTGATAAAGACTCTTCGTACTGTTCCAGATGGATTTTTGCCTTATAATCCCCGTATAAATCTAAATATTTCCTCGGAAATAATGCTTTTTTCGCCACTTCTTCAATCGGCAGCATCACCGCTTCCCTGGCTATTTCTATATCCGTCTTCATTGAATCGCTTTTCTCCCTTCCAACGCTTTGATTAATGTAAGTTCATCTACATACTCCAACTGCCCGCCCATTGGCAGGCCTTGGGCAATCCTGGTGACTTTAACTCCTGTTGGCTGCAGCCTTTTATCCAGATACAGGGAGGTCGTTTCCCCATCAATTGTCAGGCTGGTAGCCAGAATCACCTCGGAGATTTCCTCCCGATTCACTCTAGTTAAGAGCGATTCAATCGATAAGTCATCAGGAAGTATCCCCTTTTTGGCAGATATCAATCCACCGAGGACATGGTACAGACCTTTATATTGGCCGGTTTTCTCCATAACTGCTACATCTTTCGCACTTTCTACCACGCAAATAGTCTTGTGATCCCGGGTTTCATCCATGCAGATTGGACACAATACCCCTTCCGAAAAGTTGCCGCAACGTTCGCAGGTTTTGATTCCGTCCCTGGCTTCAAACAGTACTTCCGCCCAATTTTCTATCTCTTCTTTGGAAAGAGACAACAAAAAGAACGCATATCGCTCTGCGGTCTTTTGTCCTACGCCGGGAAGCGCCTGAAATTTCTCGATGATGCGTTCTAGTAGTGCTGGATACATATTGATTTTCCTCGGTTTTGTTTCACGTGAAACATTCTTTCTATTCCGGCTTGTTTATCGTTTCAAATCCATCTTCCCCAAACAAGCTAATCATCTTTTTTTCGAGCTGATCACGCTCGTCATTTGTTTCTGTAACTGCTGGTATCTCGGGTTGAGCGAATTTAATGGGTTTTGGCAGAGTGTTATTCTCTTTCCGTTCCTGGTAAAGCTCTACAATCCTCTTGAATTGGTCAACATCAACTGCATATATGCTGTATCCGCTCCCCAGTTCTTTAGCGATTAAAGCTTCGATTTTCTTTCTGTTTTCTTCTTCGTTGATGTCGTTTGCCAGCATTTGACTGGTAACACGAAGGATCATGTACCCTTCCCCTACTGCAGCCAGGGTGCTTTGCCCTACTCTACTCGCAGCAGCAGCATGTTCCAGGTCTGCAGAATAGTCTTTGAACTTAAACCAGGTACGGGAAAGCTCTTGCCGCTTGTTTTTGTTGGCTCCTACAAGCAAAGAAAGTATAAATTCTTCGTCTAATTCGGCTGCTTGTTCCGGTTTGGCGGAAACAGCTTCTGATTCTGGTTCAATAACAGGCTCCGAAGCTGGTTCTGAAGCTCTAGAAACAGGTATGTCCGCAGCTTCCGGTTTGGCCAACGGTAACACTGGCTCTTCTTCCTGTGTAAACAGCGTAGGTGCAGGTTTTTCATCCTTGACAACAGGTTTTACTTCAATTGCTTGAGTTACAGGTTCTGTATCGACAATCTGCTCGGTAATTACTTCTGCATTTATGTTATGTTCGGCATCCAAGGCAAACAAACCGGTTTCGAACGGATCCTGTTTTGCTTCGCGGCGAGATTTTACGGGTTCTACTGGTTTGATTGGCTTAGGAGACGGTGTTGGTGATGCTGGAACTGCCCCCGGTTCTGAGGTCTTTTGTGCCAATTGTTCGATCACGGCTGCTACTGTAGTTTCTTGAACAATAGGCGGTTCAGGCGGGGTTTCAGGCTTTAAAACCGCTGATTTTGCGGGTTGAACTGCTGGTGTTTCAAACACAGGTTCCTCTTTATGTGAAACTGGTGTTTTGGGGCTTTCTTGGCTGACTTCAGTCTTGCTTACATAGCCAATATCAGCCAGCTTCAACAAACCCAATTCCAAATATGATTGAACATTGGAAGTGTTTCGGTATTGGTTTGAGGTTTCCAAAAGCACATCAATCATTTGTAAGAGCTCTGTAGGAGTGCGCTGCTGGTTGATTTCGTCCGCATGTGCTGCTGTCAGTTTCGTCAAAAACTCAGGGGTTTTCGTATAAGCATAAATAACGCATTCTTTGAAGATATCCATCAAATCCTGTGTCAACCTTTTCAAATCAAGGCCCTTCTCGGCAATGGCATCCAATTGTTGGAGCAGCGATGAAATCTCTGCATTCAGAATACTGTTGATCAGCTTAACTTTTTCTTCACTGGTGGTGATGCCGTAAATCTGGTGAACATGTTCGACGGTGATCTCACCCTGCGCATAAGAGATACATTGATCCAGGATACTCTCTGCATCACGCAATCCGCCTTCCGCCAAATTAGCGACCAGCTTAACTGCATCCGCAGAAATTTGAATTCCTTCTTTTTCGACAATCCTTAAAAGCTTCTCTTCGATGTCCGTCGCTTTTACTCTGGTGAAATCAAAACGCTGACAGCGGGAGATGATGGTTGGCAAAAGCTTGTGGGCTTCTGTCGTTGCCAAAACAAAAATGACATGTGATGGCGGTTCTTCCAATGTCTTCAGCAAAGCATTGGAAGCTCCTGCACTTAACATATGAACTTCGTCGATGATGTATACTTTGTACTTCCCTTGAATGGGAGCGTACTTAACTTTCTCAATCAGATCACGGATTTCATCCACGCCATTGTTGCTCGCGGCGTCGATCTCGATGACATCCGGATGGTTACCCAGCGAGATCTCTTTGCAGTTGGTGCACTCGTCACAAATCAATTTGTCCTTGGATGTGCAGTTCACTGCTTTGGCCAACAGTTTGGCGATGCTTGTCTTTCCGGTTCCACGTGGACCGCAGAATAAATAAGCATGCGCAAGCTTGTTGTTTTGAATCGCGTTTTTCAGCGTCAACACAACGTGAGATTGTCCAGCAATTTCTTCAAAGGTTGACGGACGATAAGTTCTGTATAACGCTTTATATGCCATGGGATCTCCTTATTACTAACTGTACTTTTATTATATCAAATCAGTCATAGGAATTCTTTCCTGATCCCCTCTTATTTTGAAAGAATGAAGTTAAAAGTGATGTGCACTCCTCTTGGCACAACCCCTCATACCAGGAGGGGTAATGTTGGAAGCCTTTGATCTCAAAGAGTGGAACCACACTCACCAGGCATCCGCCTTTGGGATCTCTCGCCCCGAAGTACACAGTTTTAATCCGGGACTGCATAATAGCTCCTGAGCACATCATGCAGGGCTCCAGGGTGACATAGATGTCACAGTCATTTAAAAACCAAGTGCCAAGACTAGCTGCTGCTTCGGCGATGGCGTTCATCTCCGCATGGCCTGCCGGGTCGTTGTCTCTCTCTCGGGTGTTATGTCCTCTACCGATGATTGTCTTGTCCTTGACAACCACCGCACCAACCGGGACGTCATTATGACCCAAAGCTTTCTTCGCTTCTGTGATCGCTTCCTGCATGTAAATTTCCTTCTGGTTCATGGGGGTGCCTCCGGCTAAATAAAAGGTACACACAAACAGGGATTTCTAAGGTTGCTTCCTTCCGGACCTAGCCTGGTTCAAATATGTTTGTTGTACCTCTGTCATTATACTAAAGATTAGCAGGCTCCGCAATTGCGGGCTGTTTGTCCTGTACTGTCGCCTTGAGTTTTGCCTCGGGAAATATCCTGGGAAATGTTATTTCCAATATTTCCCAGGAAATAAAAATCCGGCTTGATCAAGCCGGATTTTGATGTTTCACGTGGAACTATTTCTTGATGATTGTCTGGCCGCCAAGGTATGGCTGCAGAGCTTTCGGGATCAGGATGCTTCCGTCTTTTTGTACATTGTTTTCGACGAAGGCGATCAGAGCCCTGGGGGCAGCGACCACTGTGTTGTTGAGGGTGTGCGCGAAGTACTTCCCCTTTTCCCCGTTCACCCGGATCTTTAATCTCCTGGCTTGAGCATCCCCGAGGTTTGAACAGCTGCCGACCTCGAAGTATTTTTCCTGGCGCGGGCTCCAGGCTTCCACGTCGATACTCTTAACTTTCAAGTCCGCCAAGTCTCCGGAGCAGCATTCCAAGGCGCGGCATGGGATGTCCAGACTGAGGAAGAATTCGACCGTGAGCTTGTACATGATATCGAACCACTTCATGCTGTCTTCCGGTTTACAGACGACAATCATTTCCTGCTTCTCAAATTGGTGGACCCGGTATACACCTCTTTCCTCGATTCCGTGTGCGCCAACTTCTTTGCGGAAACACGGGGAATAACTCGTCAGTGTAATCGGGAGTTCTTTTTCATCTACAATCTTGTTAATGAATTTCCCAATCATGGAGTGTTCGCTGGTGCCGATCAAGAAGAGATCTTCCCCTTCGATTTTGTACATCATGTTCTCCATCTCCGCAAAGCTCATAACTCCATTGACTACGGCGCTGTGGATCATGAAGGGAGGTACAAAATAGGTGAACCCTTTGGAGATCATAAAATCCCGGGCGTATGAGAAGATTGCAGAATACAGCCTGGCTATCTCCCCAGAGAGATAATAGAATCCATTGCCGCTGGTTTCCCGTGCGCTGTCCAGGTCAACCCCGTTGACGGCTTCCATGATGTCTATGTGGTATGGAATCTCGAAATCTTTTTTAATGATTTCTCCGTATTTTTCTACTTCCACATTTTCGGTGTCATCATGTCCAATCGGTACAGAATCATCAATCAAGTTCGGGATTACATACATAATCTTTTGAACCTTTTCTTCCAGCTCTGCCTCTTTTTCACCGAGGTGAATCAGCTGATCACCGATGTCCTGAACTTTCTTTTTCTCTGCTTCCGCTTCCTCTTTTTTTCCTTGGCCGATTAATCCGCCGATGAGCTTGCTGGCAGAATTGCGCAGCGCCCGCAGATTGTCCCCTTCGGTCTTAACAGCCCTCAGGTCTTTATCCAGTTGGATTACTTCGTCTACCAGAGGAATCTTAGCATCCTGGAATTTCTTCCTTAAATTCTCTTTTACCCGTTCCGGTTCTTCTCGAATTAAATTAATGTCAATCATAGATGTATCCTTTCCCTTTCAATAAAAAAGCACCCGATTTGGGACGATGAATTGTTCACCGCGGTGCCACCCACTTTCTGCAGTTCTGCAGAGCTCGACCAGATAACGGCTGGCTCCGGAGAACTGGGTTCTCTTGCTCAGAGTTGGAATTCAGGCTGGGCTTGTACGACTTCCACCAAAGCATCGTATCTCTATCTTTCAAGCAAAACCCTACTAGACTCATCATTGCTTTATCCCCTTCATTTTATTGTTTTATTAGTGTAACGTCAAATGAAAAGCTGCCTTTTATCGAGCCGGCAAAAGAAGATAATGAATCAGAAAAAACCCGGAAACAAAGGGGTGTTTTGGATTTAGAAAAGAGTAATGATCTTAAAAACTGCTTGATCGAATTTATAAATGTATCAAAGCTTCATCCCTGTGAATACCGATATCCTACAATGCTCAAAAACAATGGCAAACCAAGCTTATTATCCAGTTACCAGAAGCTTCTGGTAGATTAGATTTTTAAGCATTTTTCGGGTCGTGAATTCTAATTTGAATGGGAATTCGTTCGGTTTTGAGCCGGTTGAAAAATCTGCATCTGCATGGTTTTTTTCTTTACTTTCAAAAGTAATTCCTCATCGAACGAATCATATGGGGTGTATATATGTGCTGGAAGGATTTCTCTACGCACCGGATTCCCTTGGCGCTCTTCATTTTTCCCTGAAGCTGCCAGCAGCATCCCGTCGGTAAAGCGCCATTCCTAGGCGGTTGAAGACCATTCAAGACACTCCACAGGTTTCGTAAGCCAGGTCTTTATCCATCGCAAAGCGCTGGCAGCCTGCTCTCTCATTGGTCCATCAAACTCGAGGGAAGCAACCTTATCATCCTCTTTCAGAAGACTGAATTTCTGATTTTCCAGGCGTCCGACTGTAGTACTTATTCCGTCAAAATACGCGCCGAGCGTAAGCAGTACTCCAGCATCCTAAACCATTACAAAGAGCCAGCTAAGGCATCGTCCATGCGTGCTGTATTCAGCCATATAGGGATACCAGTAATCAGGCGCATACTCTGGATAAATATCCGCAGCTGCAGCGTCTTTTAGAAATGCCTGGACCCAAATGCGTTCCTATTCATTCAGTTCTCCCTTATTATCCATACCTCTTTGCCCTCTCAACAACAAAATCACAGTACATGGAATATGCCTCTTTTGCGGTGATAACATAAGAACTAAATTTTAGCACCTGAGTAATTGTTGATCTTTGTTTTGTAACACCCTTATATAGGGCTATCAATCACTATTACAACCGCCCTCTGCAGCTTAATCAATGAGTTATTTCCCGGGTCATAACTGCTTCACATCAACTGTATAAGTGGAGGATTATCCAGTCAAGAAACACTCAGCGCTTGGGCATTTCTCTTTCTGAAATATGCTGGAGACTTTTTAGTTCAATGTAACATCACATTTATAAACCATATCCCTATTCTTTCGGGTGCAACACTCGAACAAACTCATTAAATTGCCGTTGTTTAAGGCTCTCTTGAAGCCTTCTCTAAATTAATCTTATTAGTCCCTTTTCATATTCAACCAAGATCCTTTTGAACTCTTCGACCCAAGAATTTTCTCAGTAAATCAATAAACCCCAACTCCGAACAAGTCTTTGCAATTGCGGAGCTCCCGGCTAAACCCCACAAACTTCACCTGAATAATAAGGTTTTTCGTTTCGTTCTCATTCGATTTTGCGATATCAAAATAATGTTATTTTTGTCTGGATTTGATGTGTGTTACCTCCGTATTTTTAAAGACTAGTACACCGTTAAAATCGCCTTTTTCCCTTGATTCCCCCTGCCTTTTCCATACCAAGAAACCTGGTGTGGGAGATATTGCGGACTTTGGCCGAGGATTTTAAGAGTTACCTGGTTAGGTCTCATTTCAGTAAGTGGAGAAAGCATCAGATCCGATATCCCAGTGGGTGAAGAGCATCTCTCTGAATAACATGAAACACCGCTCTACTCTTGCTTTGATATAGATCACAAACTGGCCTTTAATAGCAGCAGTGTTTGGTGATTCAATGTGTTCAATCGCAGCAAAATCACAATTCTTACAACCCCCTCTTCCTTGTCTCGATTAAGGGCGCTATAAACCAAATCCGAACCTCAATAACTCAACGATCTGGAAACAACTTATACGCGCCGAGCTTCGTCTTATACTGGATAATTAACCAACTCGAAGCCAGGTATGACAGCACAGTTCAACAAGAACGCTATTGTTTGCCTCGCTCTATCATTCCCCTGCTCGCCTACTTCTGATAACTACTATAATCCGAAAGAGATTGTTTCTCCCCATCACTCCTCAATCATTTAAAGCGTCGTTTGTTTCCTTGCGCCTTTTTTAAGGAACTCATCTGATTGACATTATTGATTTTCGGCTTAGTCTTTCAAGCGTCTTTTTGACTTATTACGCCACCACAAGAACAGCAGGTACAAAATCACACTCAATAGTGTCATGATCAACGCAAAGCAAACACTGTTATTACCGATCTTCAACACTGTACAATCATCACCTCTTTTCGAAACACTTCCATAAATCCAGAAGCCGAAATCATCTCGATGGTCTCTGCGTCTCTGTTTCATCTTTTCATAGTTAGCCTTTTTTAGTCGCTGATTGTTTTGACTTGTGCCCTTTTGCACGCAGGCAAATACATCGTTACCACTAGCGACTAGACCTATAGCCTTTTAGATAAACGACAAGGCGAGGTAATACCACAACCCATCCAGTTCAAAGGAAACACCAAGGTTCAGACCACAAATTACAACATAAGAACAGCTGACAAATTATGAGTATTCCTTCGCATAGGCGCACCTTCAAAAAGATTGTTCCTGTTGCTCGTGAAACCAAGTCGCTTTAGATCCAACTGCTTTTTTGCCTACACCCTTCTTTCGGCATTAATCCCTTAGCTTTTTTAAATGACTGTGGATTCATTCGAATACAACTTTCAGCCGTTTCGACAACATCCCGACTACTTACACAAAATCCTCTGTTTCATATCCGTATTTCTGCGTCACCTTTCACACATATATCCGCTAAAATTTGTTTCACGTGAAACATTCAAAAAACGGCTTGATTTAGGCTTAATTCTTATTTCCCGGGAAATGTGTGAATGTGGCTTTTATTTATTGTTTTGAGGGGTTGAATAGACCTGGTTGTTTGGTTGGCAATGTGTGTTTGCGGCAGCAGCTTGTTCGTGATTTTGTGTGAGTATGTGGTGTTCTTTTGAGCTCTTTTCAAGTTGGTTGAGGGTGAAAGGATTGCTTAGAATAACGAGCGTGGTCGGTGGTGTTACTGCAAAGGTTGTGTGGTCGTTAGCTCTCCATGAGCGTGGAGTGTTGGGTTATGGGTGGTGGACGGAATTAAAAGATCGGTGGTTTGTTTTGTTGACGATAAACCTCAAGATCTGAATTTTGTTTTTGTGTTGTTGATTGGTGCCGGTTTGAGAAACAGAAGATGCAAAGCGGTCTGAGGAAAAGCGGCGTCATTGATGCTGGGGCTTTTTTGATTACAATCATCAATTGATGTGTTATCCGTGTAAAGCTGTGCTGCTCTATTTGTGGTTGTGTCTTTGGTGGCTTATTTCGCCGGCAGGCTTTCTGAACTTCAATAAACGACACACAAAACACAGCTCAAGGTTTTTGCTCTTTTGATGCTTCTTTTAGTTGGTGTCTTCTTTATTGTGAATTTGTTTTGGTTTGTGACCAATTGCCTGGGCCCATTCGTTTTAAGCTGGTGCCTGTGAGCATCGCTCTTCTATCTGATCAAAGAGCTAATGCGTTTAGCGGTTTTTTTATTAGTGGATCTTTTGCTGCACATTGGTTTGGTGTTCTCTGTAAACAGGGAAGACCAATTCCTCCTAGACAATCAGATTTCCCTGCTGTCGTGCTTTAAAGAATGAACTGAGCCAAAAAGTTAGGCGATATTTTCGATTAAATTGTTATAAGGGCTTGTTGTCTTCTAGGTCGGTGGCAAGCCGGCCTCTTCAATCAACAGCGATATCTTGTGTTTATGCCTTAGTTCCCAGATTACTTGTACTTTTTCTCTTGCTGGATTCTTTGTGAAACCAAGGCATTCAATTTTTTTAAGCAATCAATCTCTGCGCGCAACCGCTGATTCTCCGCAATTACTTCTTCCTCCGTCATTTCGTCCAGTGGCTTTCGTTCCTTCTGTATGTTGTTGGATCACTGGTGCTGCCGCGCCGTATACAACCCTTCTATCCCTTCTTCCAAATAGATTTTCTCCCATCGAGACACACTCGCAGGATTTGGAATCTGGAATCTCTTTGCGGTTTCTTGAAAGCTGAGGTTTTCTTCCCGCATAGTTTCCACAACTTGCTGTTTAAATTCTCCTGTATACTTTTTCTTCGGGTTTCCTTTTGGTATAACAACACTCCCTTTTATTTTTCTCAGTATATCATGCTGCCTAACAAATCCGGTTTTGTTCAATCACCGTTTAAAGCGTAAAAACCAAGCAACAGCATAGAAAGAATCAGCCAGAGAGAAATCTCACATTCTGTTGTAAACAATAGAATTTTACGGTTTTTATAAGTTCATAGCAGCCGATAAAGCTGGATACATCGGTTCATAGACCTGAAGCTGATACTGTAGTTTTAGGTGTTGCTGTATAAAGCTATTGGAAAAGTATCAAAACAAATCCTGCACGAAGCTTGTCCAGTTCTCCTGCCCTTCTGCGTCTATGATGATTGTTCAACGTACAACTATTGTCGTAAACAAAGCCCTCAATCGGGCTAAAAGCAAGCGGACAAGCAATTCGAGGAGATTCTCTCTGATTCCCTTTCTGGTATCATGTAAAGCTTCGATAAGACTCGAAAGCTCAGTCATTAACTTATTCCGGTGGCAAAAAGATAATCAACAGTTTTTTGGTATATCTGCACGATTCACAATCGGGGTCTCCGTTTCTTCCGAAGAACTTTATGCAACTGTGTGGATTAAGGAGTTCTCAGGAGTTTCGGTTTGGTCCGAAAAGCACGTTATTAAGGCATGAAAAACAAGAAAGCGGAGACTTGGCTGCGGACTAATCATTTTCGAAGGTAGCTGTTATGAGATTTGGCTGGTCTATATGCAAAGCAATAACATCACGGCTTTTATCGAGGTGGACAAAGCAGAGGGGAAAACAGAATCACTGAACCTGTGATTCTAACCATCACCTTTGTCCAGTCTTGTCTTGATGATTGGCTTCTTGCGAGAGCTTGGTTACCATAAGTCGGGTGTCACATTCTTTTGATGCACTGAAATCAATGCTGGCTAAAGATTTTCAAACAGATCATCCCGATTTTTGTAACTGGTAATGGCAGCGAAATAAGCGATCCAAAACCCGGTATCTCCCCTTTACAAAGACACGCTGCACTGGTGTGTTTTACTGCCGCCATGCTTCATTACATGAAAAAGACGCGTCTCAGAATACCCACGAATTCTTTCGCCGAGTTGTATCAATCATCCATGAATATCTGATTTAACAGTAGACTGTTTTGGTCTTTGCGAGCTTCAAACAGCTACAAGCGAGCTAATCTTAAAAACGACAGTGCCTACGAGATTTTCAGTTTTTTCAATGACGGGGAACCCATATAAAAACTCGATCTTGTCCTTATCCAACCCAGCCCGATGAAGTGTTTTTGCCCTCGAATTTAATTCAGGTGTTCTCTAAGAACTCTCTATAAAAAAGCTCATTTTACAACCCCCACCAAGAACCTGCAGTTCCTATTTCGAGAAGGCTTCTGTTCCTTTTTATTAGTGTTTTTTTGTTTATAGCTCTTTTGTAATCACTCATCTCTGTCATTCTTTTGAATAAACTTTGCGTCAGAACTGATGACAAAACTCTTTTGAATCTGCAGTTCATTCTACCTCTTTAGTCACTCGAATCCAGCGTCTAAAAAACCTTTAGATCCTTTTCAATCGGCTTTTTCCTGACTGGGATTCAAAAACAACTGCTGCGCGTTTTTAAATAAAAAAACGACAAAACCACAAGACCTTTATATTACCCTTACCTTCCCCCCTACCGAAACAAAAACGAATTTTTATCATACTCGCTGAATCAACCCTAATATCGATATAATTGGTTATAATCGATTATAATTTAATAAATTTATTCCTTTATTAGTCTTATTCTTCCATTTGGCCGCTACAATCGATTTAGAAGACAAGAACCTTAGTCTACCAGGTTTAAAACGCTCTGAGAGGCGTTTTTTAAGCGTTTTAAGCCTGCTTTTCATTGGGCCTAATTCAAGCTAATAACCCCTTTAACCTCCGTGTAATTGGCGTTTTTTGTTGATGTGGTTGTCTTTTGTGTTTCACATACATCTGTGTTTGTTTCGATAAAAAAACAACCCAATAAAAAAGCTTCGGTTATTCCGAAGCTTCTTCACTTTCTTCTGTTACATTTTCCTCTTGGTTCGTCTTTGGTTGTCTGCTTTCAACATCACTCGGATGATCCTCTCCCTCAACGTCCTCATCGTTTTCGCTCTTGGCAACTACGGCGACGGTTGCCACCAGGTTCCCTTCATCCAGGTTGATGAGTTTCACACCCTGGGTATTCCGGCTTTGAATCGAAACACTTTCCAGGTCAATCCGTATGACCACCCCTTCTGTGGAAATGATCATCAAATCCTCATCGCCATTTACAGCTTTCAGGGTTTGCAATGCTCCGTTTTTCTCCGTGATGTTAATCGTCTTAACACCTTTGGTTCCGCGGTTGGTCAAACGGTATTCTGACAGCAGCGATTTCTTTCCATAGCCTTTTTCTGTCACAGACAGTATGTAGCTGCCCATGCGGTCATTGGCCATGCCGACGACATAAGATCCATCGACGTTAAATCCTTTCACACCGCTGGCGGTTCTGCCGGTCGGCCGAACATCGTTTTCATTGAAGCGCACGGCCTTGCCGTTGCTGCCGCCGATGATGATTTCGTTTTCGCCTGTCGTTGCGGAAACGGCGACCAGTTCATCCCCTTCCCGCAGTCCGATTGCGATTTTTCCGTTTTGGCGGATGGAATCAAATTCAGTGACCTTCACTCTCTTCACCAATCCGTTCCTGGTGACAAAGAACAGATACTGTGCTTCTGTCCCTTGCGGAATAATCGCTTTGACCTTTTCCTCTTTATCCAGTTTCAAAAGGTTGACGACTGGGATTCCCTTGGCGGTTCTTGAACCGCTTTGGATCTGGTACCCTTTGATCCGGTATACTTTGCCATAGTTGGTAAAGAAGAGAATGTAGTTGTGGGTCGAGGTCTTGATGAATTGATCAATGATATCATCCTCATTGACCGTCATGCCCTTGATGCCGCGGCCGCCGCGATTTTGCGTGCGGTAGGTATCGGTGGTGATTCGTTTGATGTAGCCATTGGCGGTCATCGTCACAAAGATTTCTTCCACCGGAATCAGGTCCTCGTCTTCCAGATCCAAAGCACCTTCGATAATCTCAGTGCGGCGCGGGTCGCCGAAGCGCTTGCGCATCTCTGTAAGATCATTGATGATGATGTCAAAGACTTTTTGGCGGTCCGAAAGAATTTCCTTGTATTCCGCAATCCTTGCTTCAATCTCCTGATACTCTTCTTCCAGTTTGTTGCGCTGCAAGCCGGTCAATCTTCTCAGCTGCATGTCCAGGATTGCCTTGGATTGAACCTCGGACAAGCCGAAGTGCTCCATCAAAGCATTCTGGGCGGCTGCATCATCATCCGACTCGCGGATGATGCGGATGATCTCATCAATGTGGTCCAGAGCAATCCGCAGCCCTTCCAGGATATGGGCGCGCTCTTCTGCTTTGCGCAGATCAAAGCGCGTCGCCCGCTCGACAACATCCACCTGGTGTTCCAGGTAATATTGCAGCATCTGTTTGATATTCAAGGTGCGCGGTTCATAATTAACCAGCGCCAACATATTTACACCGAAGGTCGTCTGCAGGGAAGTCGTGTGGTAAAGCTGGTTCAGCAGCACCTCTTCCTGCACATCCTTCTTGATTTCAATCACGATGCGGATTCCTTCGCGGTTGGACTCATCCCGCATGTTGGTAATGCCTTCCACTACCTTCTCTCTGGCCAGGCCCGCAATCCGCTCAAACATCACCGCTTTGTTTACCTGATAAGGAATTTCCTTGATGATGATGGCACGCTTGCCAGACTCGTATTCCTCTATCTCGGTCTTGCCGCGGCAGACAATCGAACCCCGTCCGGTTTCATAAGCCTGCTTTATGCCTGAGCGTCCCAGGATATAGCCTCCGGTCGGAAAGTCCGGGCCCGGCAGATAATCCATCAGTTCCACCACGGAAATATCCGGATTCTTGGTCAGTTCGATGATGGCATCCACGCTTTCCCCGAAGTTATGGGGCGGGATGTTGGTTGCCATACCAACCGCAATGCCGGTCGCTCCGTTGACCAAAAGATTGGGGAAACGGGACGGCAGTACGACCGGTTCCTTTTCCTCCCCGTCGTAGTTGTCCATAAAGTCGACAGTGTCCTTGTTGAGGTCCCGCAGCAGTTCCATGGAAATTTTCGACATCCGGGCTTCAGTGTACCGCATCGCGGCAGGACTGTCGCCATCGATGGAGCCGAAGTTGCCATGCCCGTCCACCAGCATATACCGATAGGAGAAATCCTGGGCCATCCGCACCATCGTTTCATAGACCGCCACATCCCCGTGGGGGTGGTACTTACCGATGACATCGCCGACAATCCTTGCGGATTTTTTGAAAGGCCGGTCAGCGTACATCCCCTGCTCATTCATCGAGAAAAGGATCCGCCGGTGGACCGGTTTCATGCCATCGCGAACATCCGGGAGAGCCCGGGAAACGATGACCGACATCGAGTATTCGAGAAACGATTTGCGCATTTCCCGGGAAATGTCAATATTTGAAATATTGCCGTGATTATGGGGCTTTTCTGTGTTTGTCATAGTTGCTTACCCTTCTGTCTCTAAATATCCAAATTGACCACAAACTTCGCATTTTCAATGATGTAGTTCTTGCGTGGTTCCACTTCTTCCCCCATCAACATTTCAAAGATTTCGTTGGCTTCCATCGCGTCCTCGATTTCCACCTTGACCAGGGTCCGGTTCTCCGGGTTCATGGTTGTCTCCCAGAGCTGCTCGGGATCCATTTCCCCCAGCCCTTTGTAGCGTTGGATGTTGAGCCGGTCACCGAGTTCCGCCTTGATTCCATCCATCTCCTCCTCACGGTAGGCATAGCGGATTTCCCGGCCTTTGGTGACTTTATAAAGAGGCGCCTGGGCGATGTAGATGAAGCCGCCGTCAATCGCCTGCTTCAAGAACCGGTAGAAGAAGGTCAATAACAGCGTCCGGATATGGGCACCGTCGACGTCGGCATCGGTCATGATGATAATCTTGTGATAGCGCAGTTTGGAGGTATCCACATCATCGAGTATTCCACAGCCGAAAGCCGTGATCATCGAGCGGATTTCGTTGTTGTCGAAGATCTTGTGTTGCCGGGCTTTTTCAACGTTGAGGATTTTTCCTCTCAAGGGCAAAATCGCCTGGTATTTGGAGTCCCTGGCCTGTTTTGCGGAGCCGCCGGCCGAGTCCCCCTCCACCAGATAAATCTCGGAAATTGAGGCATCCGTAGACGAGCAATCCGCCAGTTTCCCGGGCAATGAGGAGATTTCCAGGGCGTTTTTACGCCGGGTCAGCTCCCTGGCTTTTTTAGCAGCCAGCCTCGCCTTGGCGGCAACCACCGCTTTTTCCACAATGATCTTCGCTTCGTCCGGGTTTTCCATCAGGTAGCGCTCCAGCCGTTCTCCCATGATCTGCGAGACGATTTTGCGGACCTCGGAATTGCCCAGCTTGGTCTTGGTTTGCCCTTCGTATTGGGGGTCGGGATGCTTGACTGAGATGATTGCGGTCAGCCCTTCCCGGACGTCCTCACCCAGCAGGGTTTCTTCTTCGTTTTTGATTGCTCCAACATTCTTCGCATAATTGTTTATCACACGTGTTAAGGCGTTGCGGAACCCTTCTTCGTGGGTTCCCCCTTCCTGGGTGTTGATGGAGTTGCAGAAGGAATAAATCGCCGATTGGTAGCCGTTGTTGTACTGCATGGCAATCTCTGCGGAGATCCCCTCTTCTGCCCCTTCCATGTAGATGATGTCTTTCTGAATCGGGGTGCGGTTCTTGTTTAAATAAGCAACATATTCCTTAATTCCGCCTTCAAAGTGGAAGGTAATCTCGGTTGGCGGCTGCAGTCTCTCATCGCGCAGGATGATCTTAATCCCCTTCTCAAGGAATGCCATCTGCCGCAGGCGGTCGCGCAGCGTATCAAAATTGAATACGGTGGTTTCGGTAAAGATGGTCGGATCCGGCTTGAAGATGATCTTGCTGCCGGATTTGCTGATGTCACACTCCCCTATCCGGGTCAATGGTTTAACGGTATTGCCGCCGTTTTCAAAGCGGATATAGTGGATACCGCCATCGCGGTAAACGTATACTTCCAGAAACTCTGACAAAGCGTTGACCACTGAAGCGCCAACCCCATGCAGACCGCCGGAAACCTTATAGGCACCGCCGCCGAACTTGCCGCCGGCATGCAGCACCGTAAAGATTGTTTCAACCGTTGAAATGCCGGTTTTTTCGTGAATTTCCGTCGGCATGCCGCGGCCGTTGTCCTCGACACTGACGATATCTCCGGGCAGGATGGTTACCCTTACCTCGTTGGCAAAACCAGCCAGGGCCTCATCAATCGCATTGTCGACGATTTCCTGCACCAAGTGGTGCAAGCCTTTTTCCGAAGTCGTCGCAATGTACATGCCCGGGCGTTTGCGGACTGCTTCCAACCCCTCCAGTACCTGGATGTCTTCCGCATTGTACGAGTGTTCTACTTTTTCTGTCATCTTATCAACCTCCGTTTTTCTCTTCAATCGTGCCTTCATGAATGACAAACCGGCGACAGGGGAGTGAATACTCCCGCAGGGCGCTGTCATCTGTCGTGGTGATCAGGGTTTGTACCCCTTCAGGAAGACAGTTGAGCAATTGCTGCTGATGGCGAAAATCCAGTTCGGAGAACACATCATCGAACAGGAGTACCGGTTTTTTTTGGCTTTTGGCTTCAATCCAGGAGCAAAGGCTCAGTTTCAAAGCCAGCATCAGCATTCTTTTTTGTCCCTGGGACCCGTAGCCATCCGCCGGATGCTGATCCAAGAGGATCTCCAGGTCGTCCTTGTGGGCACCGCTGACACTCTGGTGCATCGTCAGGTCCCGCTGGACGTTTTTTTCGACTTGTTTTTCCAGCTCCGCCGCGTTTTGTACCCAGACAAACCCCGGGCGGTAACGCAGCTGTACCTCGTGTTTTTCCCCGGTCAATTTCTGGTAGTGATCCGGAAGCAGGGCATTGAGTTCACTGATAAACTTACGGCGTCCCGTAACCACCGGCCACATCGCCTGCACAAAGCGGGTGTTGAGAACGCTCAGGTAAACCATGTCCACATGCTCGCCCTTGAGTACCAGGTTTCGCTCCTTGAGGACGCCGTTGTAGCTGCGAAGGCTTTCCAGGTAATCCCTGGATACCTTTGAGAGTTCCTGATCCACAAAGCGCCTACAATAGCGGGGGGCCTGATGGAACAGTTCCATGTCCAAAGGGGAGAAGAGCACGGTATTCAATAGCCCTACAAACTCACTGAGCTTCGCTACCGGCCGTTTATTGACGCTTAAGGTCTTCTGTGAGGGATAAATCACCCCGGAAAGAATCTGCTCTCTATCGTCGTTTCTGACCCGTACAGAGAGCTTGGCAGCGTCTTTATCGTCCTGAATCATCTGCCGGTCTTCACTCACCCGAAAAGAGCGGGCACAGCTGAGAAAAAATAAACCTTCCAACAAATTGGTTTTTCCCTGACCGTTGGCACCAAACAGCACGTTCAGCCCCGGCATAAAAGAAATTTTCGCACTGTCGTAGTTGCGAAAATTCCGCAGTTCCAGATGCTCAACAATCATGTTTCAATCCGGAATTCTGTGCCGTTGATATTCACTATGTCACCAGGATAGAGCTTGCGGCCCCGCCGGTTTTCTTTTTCGTTGTTGACGCTGATTTCGTTTTCCTGCAGGAAGGCTTTTGCTTCGCCGCCGCTGCCTGTAAAACTCTTTAATTTCAACCATTGTCCCAACGTGATGTAATCAGTTGCCAAACGAATCAAATGTACCTCGGTTTCATAGTTGGAAAGGTCATATTCAGTATACCATAAAAACTTCAAAAAGCCCAATAAAACAAGCCAAAAAACGCAAAAAAACAGAGGTGTTTTTCAACCTCTGTTTTGTTTTGCATTTTTTTGGAAAAAATCAGTTGTAGGTGCGCACCGGCAGAACCAGCTGCAGGACGCTGTCGTCCTCTTTGGAGAAAATCACGAAGGGACGCATCTCTCCCGAAAACTTAATCAGGATCTGGGCGCTCTCCAGGGCCCTTATCGCTTCGTAGACATAGTGTCCGCTGAAGGAAATCTCCATCGCTTCACCGCGATAGGTGAAATTGGAGAGTTCCTCCTTGGAGGAGCCGACCTCCTGGGATTTGGAGGAGATGATCATCTGCTGTCCGGAGATCTGCAGGCGGATGATGGAAATTCCATCGCTTTTGATGAAGGAGGCCCGGTCGATCGCATTCAGCAAATCGCGGGAATCCATTTCGATTTCGTTGGTGTATTCTGCCGGCAACAGGCGGCTGGTTTCCGGATAGACGCCGTCAATCAAACGGGTTTGAATAAGGGTATCCCCCAATAAGAACTGCGCTTTCTTGTCGTTTACCGCAATTTCCACTTCGTTGACTTTATCCACCGTTTTCGCGATTTCATTCAAGCTTTTGGCGGGAATTGTGATATTGAAGCTTCCATCAAATGAGCAGGGGAGATTCTTTTTGGCTAAGCGGAAGCTGTCGGTTGCGACACATTCCAGCACGCCGTTTTCATTGCGCATATTTACACCGTTGAGTACCGGGCGGGTTTCCCGGTCGCTGGTGGCGAAGGTGGTTTGGACCACCATTTTCAAGAACAGGTCGGAGGCGAGTGTGAAGGAAGATTCCGGCTTGGAAAAGTCAATGTCCGGATAATCGGAGCTTTTGGTTCCGTTGATTTTGAATTCCGAAGCGTTGCCTTTAAACAGCGTCAGGGAACCGTCGACATTGTCCACTTCAATTTCCTGGGCGTCAATCTTACGGACGATTTCCAGAATATACTTGGCTTCAATTACGATTGATCCGGGATCAAATATTTCAAAGTCCTTGTCTTCGCTCTGGTTGATTTTCAACCGGATGGAGATATCCGCATCACTGGCTGTCAGTGAGATGGAATCGAAATTCGCTTCAATCAGAATTCCAGAAAGGGCAGGAATCGGACTGTTCGCAGAAATGGCTCTGGCTGCTGTCGATAGGGCCTGATAGAACCGTCTTTTGGAAATCTTGAAACGCATGGGACCTCCTGTTTTTTTTTTAAGACTAATAATAATAAGGGCTGTGGATTTGTGGATAAGAAGCAAATTCTCCCTTACTTCCTACCCATTTTAACATTTTTTATTGTGGAAATAAAGAAGAGTTATCCACAAGTTTCAGTTGTCAAACTTTTTTTCGATGTCGCGCAGTGCCGAGCGCAGCATTTCATCTTTCTTGAGGTTTTTCTCCAGCTTCTCGATGGCGTTCATCACGGTTGAGTGATCGCGCTTGCCAAATTCCTCGCCGATGCGGGAGAAGGGCATATCCAGGTATTTCCGGCACAGATACATGGCGATTTTGCGCGCCACATCCAGGTTTTTGACCCGGGTTTTGGATATCAGCTGACTGCGTGTGATTCCATAGTAGTCACAGACCGCTTTTTTAATCGTGTTGAAGGACATTTCCGCCTTCGCAAAGGAGGTTTGGCCCTGGAAGGCCTTAAACATCACCACTTCGTCAATCTTGTTTTCGCCTGAGAAGTCGATGGCATAGAAGATGACGCGGTTGAGTGCCCCGACCAGGTTGCGGATGTCACTGGAACAGTTTTTGGCGATGTAATAGAGCACATCCTGTTCAAAAATCGTTGGATCCGGGCACTTTTCCTCGATGCGCTGCTTCAGGATTGCCAGCGCGGTATCGAATTCCGGACTGTCGATTCCCACCGATAAACCGGAGGTGAAGCGGCTGATCAAGCGCTGCTCCAAACCGTTGATTTCGCTGGGATGGCGGTCGCAGGTGAAGACCAGCTGCTTGCGGTTGTTGACCAGAGCGTTGAAGAGGTGGAAGAAAATCTCCGAAATCTTGTCGGTCCCGGCCAGAAACTGCACATCATCCATCAACAGAACATCCAGGTTCAATAGTTTTTGCTTGTATTGCTCGATCGTTTTATCGCGCAGCGCACTGACGGTTTGGGTCACAAAGTCCGTCGTGGAAAGAAGCAGAATCTCTTTATCCGGCAAACGGTTCTTCACGTAGTTGCCCACCGCATGAAGCAGGTGGGTTTTCCCCAAACCGGAGTTGCCGAAAATAAACAGCGGCGTATAGAATTGGCCGGGGTTGATGGCACAGGCCAAGGCCGCGGAATGGCTTTCGCGATTGGAGTTGCCTACGATGAAGTTTTCGAATGTATAGGAAGGAAGAACGTTGTCTTCACTGATGATTTCTTCTTTTTGAATCGGGAAGGTGGGGGTTTTTGAGATGCCCTCTTTATCAAAAACCACTTCGCATTCCACCGGCTGCTGCAGGATCTGGGATAGGCAATCGTTGACGTGGGAGATTTCCGACTCAAAGACCAGCTTGGCCATCTTCGTCGGAACCACAATCGTTGCCCGGTTATCAGGACCGACCTCATAGAGTGTCGACTCACTGAAGTAGGTCCGGTAGACAACGTCGTCGAAGTAGTCTCCGCTGCGGATCTGGTTGAGAACTTCCGTCCAGATGTTCTTTAGATTGAAAGGTGTTACAACTGTCATTTTTTTATCCTTCATCCTTACAGGTGTTTTCATCATACACGAAATACCACCAAAAAAAAAGGAAAATTTTGCGCCGATTTTTTTATCCACATTTCAATTTTTCCGCAAACCCTTTTTAACAAGCGCTTTGCGGACTTATCCACAGTTATCCACAACTTTTTATTGTGGATAACTTTTCCACAGAAAACCGCCTTTTAAATTTTGTGGATGATTGTGGATATCTTTTTTCCGTACACAGCTTATCCTCATTAAAAAAGTATTAAAAAAAGCGTTAAAACAAGGTTTTTTTGAGATATCCACATTACGAGAATGCGGTGTATATCTGATAAAAACGGTTGTGGATAAGTCGGGTGAAACAAGATTGAAAATTTTCATTTTCAAGCTTTGGAAAATGAAAAGTTATCCACAATTCTTTGAGATGTTTGAACAACCGCAAAAATTTCCGTTTTGTGAAGAAAATTTCATCTTTTTTTGGCAGGTTTTAAGGTGAGTTCCAAGCACCCCTCGACAGGCAATTGTGTGAAGCTCTACGCGTCAGGGAATGTGTGCTAAAATGAGATGTACCAGCATTTGTTTGGTATTGGATCAAGGAGAAATGAAATATGATAACAGCCATCGTCGGCGCCAACTGGGGGGACGAAGGAAAGGGGAAGATCACGGATACCTTTGCCGCAAAAAGTGATCTGGTCATCCGTTTTCAGGGCGGCTCCAATGCCGGCCACACCATCCTCAACCAGCACGGCCGCTTTGCCCTGCATCAACTGCCCTCGGGAATCTTCTATCCCAAGGTGCTCAATCTGATTGCTAACGGCTGCGCCCTCAATGTCGATTACCTGATCAAGGAAATTGCCGAAGTAAAAAAGCAGAATGTGGATTTTTCTCTGTACGTCAGCGAGAAGGTACAGATCTTGTTACCAATCCATGTGCTTTTGGATACCTACCAGGAGGAATATTTGAAAGAGGAGAAGTTCGGTTCCACCAAAAGCGGCATCGGGCCCTTCTTTGCGGATAAATACGCCAAGGCTGGCATCCAGCTCTGGCAATTGTATGAGGACCCGCAGCTGAAACAAAAAGCGGTTCACCTCTTAAAAAAAATCAACACACTTTTTGTGCATCTCTATCATAAACCGGCCTATCCGCTGGAAATGTTGCTGGAAGATTTAGAAAGATATAAGAAGGCGATGGCTTTCTACAGGGTCAACAGCGATGCCTTATTGAGAGATGCTATAAAAGAGCACAAAAAAATCCTCTTGGAAGGGCAGCTGGGGGCCTTGAAGGATTCGGACCATGGTATCTATCCCTATGTGACCTCCTCCTCCACCTTGGCTGGCTATGCCAGTGTTGGTGCCGGGGTGCCGCCTTATCTGATACAAAACATCATCGCCGTCACCAAGGCCTACAGCTCGGCTGTCGGGGAGGGCCCCTTTGTCAGCGAGATTTTCGGTGAGGAAGCAGAAGAATTAAGGAAACGCGGTGGCGACCGCGGGGAATACGGGGCCACCACCGGCCGGCCCAGAAGGGTGGGCTGGTTTGACGCGGTGGCAACCCGGCAGGGCGCTTTTTTGCAAGGGGCAACCGCCCTGGCAGTGACCTGCCTGGATGTCTTGAGCTATTTGAAGGAAATTCCGATGTGTACCGGCTATCAGCTTGATGGGCAGGTTACAGATGAATTCGGGGTAACCTCCGCTTTGTATAAGGCAAAGCCCGTCTGGCAGGTGTTTGAGGGCTGGCAAAGCGATATCAAAGGCATTACCGACTATCAAAAACTGCCGCCGCAGGCAAAAACATACCTCAAAGCAATTGAAGCGTTCTGTAAAGTCCCGGTGCGCTATATCTCCACCGGACCCCGGCGCGAGGATTTGATTGAAGTGGATTCTTTGGGAGAGATATAATGAGCTCTTTTGTCATAGAGAACGTATGGATTTACAAGACCCCGCAGCGGACTTTTGAAAAAGGCTCGCTGCGGGTTGTGGATGAGTGTATCTGGGGCTTTGATGAAAAAAAGGAAGGGGACCTTGTCATCGATGGCCAGGGCGGATATCTGATTCCCGGGCTCATCGACATCCACATGCACATCGAGAGCACCATGACCACCCCGCCCTTGTTTTCGGATGCGGTTTTGGAACACGGAACGACCTGCGTGGTGGCAGACCCCCATGAGATTGCCAATGTATTCGGGGTAGAGGGGGTCATCGATTACATGGACCACAAGCAGGATTTGGATGTCTATTATGCGATTCCCTCCTGTGTGCCCTCCACCAATGAAATGCTGGAGACCACTGGCGGCAAAATCGGGGTAGAGGAAGTACGGATCCTGGCTAAACACCCCAAGGTCATCGCCCTGGGGGAAGTCATGAACAACAAGGACGCGACTGCCCAGGAAGAGACATTAACTAAAGCGATTATCAAAGCCTTTCAACAGTCAAAACCGCAGGCCCCGCTGGAAGGGCATTGCATTGCCAAAACGGAGGCAGAGTGTGCTGCCTATGTGCGTGCAGGGGTGGACTCGGATCACTGCCTGCAGACCCCGGAATTGATCAAGATGCGAAGCGAAGCCGGAATCTTTCTGGAAATCCAGGAAAAAAGTATTACCCGGGAAAACATCAGAACCCTGACAAAAGGCAACCTGTTTCCTTTCTTCTGCTTTGTCACGGATGATGTGATGCCGGACCATTTGGTAGAAAATGGTCATTTGGATTATCTTTTGAAGCTGGCCATGGCAGAGTCGATGCGCTTTGAGGATGCCCTGTATTGTGCAACCTGGACACCAGCGCAACGGATGCAGCTCAAAGAGCGGGGAGCACTGATGCCGGGAAGACTGGCGGATATGGTACTTCTCTCAGATAAGGAAAACTTCAAAATCGAAAGCGTGTTTAAAAGCGGCAGGCAGGTGGTGGCCAAAGGCAAACTGATAAAGCCAAGCCCCACCCTGAACTATCCCCAAGAGCGCTGTTTGACCCTGAAAAGAAAACCGGTACAAAAAGAGGATTTTATCCCCAAAGCCAAAGGAACAAAGGTGATATTGCGGGTGGCGGACCGCAATCCCATCACCACCTACACCAGCGAAGCCGAGGTTGAGGTGACAATTAAAGACGGTGTCATCGACTACCAAAGTGCCGGCCTCAACTTAATGGCGGTAGCGGAGCGCTATGGCCACGAAAGCCCGCTGGCCATCGGTTATTTGAAAAACGGCTTGAGCAAAGACAGTGCCGCCGCAACCTCTTGGGCGCACGACCACCATAATATCTTAGTCATCGGCAATAACCCCGATAAAATGGCACAGGCGGTGAACCTGCTATTAAAAGAGCAGGGGGGTATTGTCTGTATTGATGAGAACAACCACGGGCATTTCTGTCCGCTGCCCTATGGCGGCATCGTCTCCCTTAAGCCAATCAAACAACTGGCGAAAGAGCTTTTGGAAGTACGAAGCGCGATGCGGTGCTGCGGCTTTGAGGCGGCCAACGAAATCATGTCGCTGGCGACGCTGTCACTGCCGGTTTCCCCGGCTCTCAAGATTACCGACAAGGGGCTTATCCGGGTGGACACTCAGGCATTGGTCAGTGCGGTTGTAGAAACCAGCCAGGACAAAGAGACAGGTTGAAATAAGCGGTTGAATCCGGCAGATTCCCGCGGATTTTCTGTTTGACAAAGCCAGAGCGAGAGACTATTATAGAAATGCACCAAAAAAATCGGGGTGTAGCTCAGCTTGGTAGAGCGCTTGGTTCGGGATCAAGAGGCCGCATGTTCAAATCCTGTCACCCCGACCATTAGAGAGACAGACACAGGATTCCCTGTGTTTTTTCTTCCCGGGAAGGAGCCGTTATGTTAGTAGCTCTGTGTGTATTGGAAGCAGTTGCGGTATTCTGGTTGGTTCACGCCAGTGTCAATCAGCACTACCACCGTTTATGGGTGAAGCTTTTAGCCTGTTCTGGCTTTGTGCTGATTGCCATCTACACCATCAACCAACATACACCCCTGATTACCTCCTGGCTGATGTTATTGGGCTTATTATTGAGCTGGTTTGGGGACATGCTTTTGGGTTCCTACCGCATCATCCGCCGTTTCCGTATCTATATCATGGGCGTCATCTGTTTCTTCTTCGCCCAGTGTACCTATATTGCCGGGTTCTCCACGATTGAGGATCCATTCATCCTGCCGTTTCTGTTTGCGGCTTTGTGCATTGCCTATCTGATCAGCCAGCGCCACCAATTGACAGGAAACTATGTCAACCTTTATCCAATCATCTATTTCTATGGCTTTTCTTTGGGCTTTGCGGGCGGTTATGGCGTGCAGCTGCTTTTTAACCAGAGTATTACCTGGGTATTACCGGCAGGCATCATCCTGTTTCTGGCTTCTGACTGCATCCTGTTTCAGCGCTTTCGCAAAAGCGGCAGGCAGAAATGGCATGAGCCGGCTTACCTGATTCTCTACAACCTGGGACAAAGCCTGATTGCCCTGAGCCTGTTGTGGTTTCGTTGATTTTTTTAGTGAAACAGCTATAATGAGGTTACCAACCAAGGAGGTGCAGCAATGGCAAAGAAGGTAAAAACCGTCAAAGTCAAAAAAAAGCGGAAGCTCAATGTGCGTTCGCTGTTTACCAAGTTATTCAGCGTTGCCCTGCTGGCCTTGTCCGGTTTTCTGATTTATCTGATTGTCAATGAAGTCAAGGACACCCTGCGGCTGTCCCAGGAATATGATTTGGCCAAGGAAAAACTGGCGCTGGTCCAGCTGGAGAACCAGCAGCTCACCGAGCAGGTGGAAAAGCTGCAGGACCCCGATTATATCCGTAACTATGTCCGGGGAGAGTACTTCTTCTCCAATCCCGGGGAACAGGTGTTTCACCTGCCCGGGCTCAATGATGAAGAAAGTGAGCCCTGACCAAAGCAGGTTTGACCTGCTTTTTTTTGAGGTAACCCATGTTCACCCGTCTGCCTGAAGAAAAAGTCATCCGCGATCCCATCCATGAGTACATCCATGTGGAGTACCAGATTATCTGGGACTGCATCAATGCCTGTGAATTTCAGCGTCTGCGCCACATCCGCCAGCTGGGCTCGGCGGTGATGGTGTACCCGACCGCCGAGCACTCGCGCTTTTCGCACAGCCTTGGCGCCTATGAGATCTGCCGCCGGCTGTTAAAGGAAGTCAAGGGTTTACAGGTAAGCAGCTATGATGAGGTTGCGGTGCTTTTGGCGGCGCTTTTGCATGACCTTGGACACGGACCTTTCTCCCACTCCTTTGAAGCCATCTCCCGCATCCATCATGAAGAGATGACCAAACGGCTGCTGCTTGGCCCCAGTGAAATCTTTGATATTTTAAAAAAAGGGGACAAGGATTTACCGCAGGCCGTCGCGGCCATCATCGACCACAGCCATGCCAATCCGCTTTTGACACAACTGATCAGCTCCCAGCTGGATGTCGACCGCATGGACTACCTGTTAAGGGATGCCTACTGTACCGGTACCACCTATGGTGACTTTGATTTGGAGCGCATCATCCGCACCCTGCGCACCAGCGACAACAAGCTGGTGATCAAACAAAGCGGCATGCACGCCATTGAGGACTACATCATGGCCAGGTATCACATGTACTGGCAGGTCTATTATCATCCGGTTTCCCGCAGCTATGAAATCTTACTTTCCAAGCTCTTTGAGCGGTTATTTCATAACAGCCGCCAGGATCCGTTTCTGGTATCCCGTTATCCGATGTTTGGCTGGCTGTTTCAAAAGGAGGAACCCTCCTTGAAAGAGTTCATCAAGCTGCAGGACGCCGCGTGCCTGTATGGCTTTGGCGAACTTTGCGAGGATGAAGACCCGATCCTGCGGGATCTGGCAGACCGCTTGTTGAACCGCCGGCTCTTTGGCTACCAGGATTACATCAATGAGCAGCAACAAAAACAGATTACAAAAAAGGTGGAGGCTGCCGGCTATGATGTCCGCTATTACCTGGCCACTGACAGCTACAGCCAAACCCCCTATACGCCCTACAAGGAATCCGGGGCTTCGGTCATCTGGGTTTTGGGCAATGACAACAAGGTCCACGAGCTCTCCGAGGTTTCACTGTTGGTAAAAGCGATCATCCATGGCGAGGTCAAGCAGGACCATAAAATCTACTACCCCAAGGAGGTAAAACCATGAATCCCAAAATGCACCGCCAAGCTTTGAAAAAGCTGCTTCCAAACAAAGTGACAGCCGTGCTTTGTTCAGGATCACTGATTAACAGCACCGCCGACCTGTTTTATCCGTTTGAAGTCAACCGCAACTTCTATTATTTAACCGGCATCATCTGGCCGAATGTGGTTTTGACGATAGAAGAAAAAGGGGAGATTCTCTGGATTGAAAAGACCGACCCCGTCAGGGCCAAATGGATTGGCGGCCTGTTAAACAAAAAGGAAGCGGCACTCACCTCCGGGATCAAGGATGTCCGCTATCTGGATGACTTTGCGCTCTGGCTCAAGGACAAGCCCAATATTGTCATCGACCGCAAGGCCAAAAACCTGCGCGACGACATTCAACCCAACCCGGAGCTGGACTATGACCTGTTCCCGGTGCTTGCCAAGCTGCGCTCGGTTAAATCCGAAGAAGAGATTGCGGAGATATCCAAGGCCATTAGGATCACCCATGAAGCCTTGGACAATGTATTGGCACACATGAAGCCCGGCATGCATGAATATGAATACGCGGCCGACTTCCTTTATATCCTCAACCGCCACCAAAGCCCGGAGGCCTTTGAGAGCATCGTTGCCGGCGGCCCGCGGGCAACGATCCTGCACAATGTATTAAACAATTCGCTTGTCAAAGACGGGGAGCTCTGCCTCTTTGATGTGGGCGCAACCGCAAAGCTGTACTGCGCGGACATCTCCCGGACCTATCCGGTCAACGGCAAGTTCACAAACCGCCAAAAGGAGATCTACCAGATCGTCCTGGATGGCCAGGACAAGGTCTTTGATGCCATAAGGCCGGGCATTACCACCGGCCAGCTCAACCAGATTCTTGTCAACCACTATGAAGACGCCCTCAAGCGGGCAAAGGTCATTAAGCACAGTGACGAGGTCCGGGAGTACTACTACCATGGCGTCAGCCACTCGCTGGGACTGGATTGCCACGATGTCGGCATCACCAAGGAAACACCACTGGTCCCGGGGATGGTCATCACCGTCGAGCCCGGCTTATATCTGCGCAAAGAGGGCATTGGTATCCGCATTGAGGATGATGCCCTGGTGACAAAAACCGGCAGCCAAAACCTGTCTGAGGAAATACCCAAGCGGGCAGGGGAGATTGAGGAAAGGCTGGCATGATTAAAAAAAAGGAATTGCTTTTTCTGTCAATCTTAGCGCTGGCCTTGTTATCAGGCTGGCTGTTTTTGTCCTCTATCAAAAAAGAAACCACGATTGTGGAAGTCCGCTACAAGGACGACTCGATTCTTTTGACCTTTGACATCGACAAGGATGCCACTTATGAGGTCTATGGCGATGTCGGGGTGGTGCATATCGAAGTAAAGGATGGCCGCTACCGGGTTTATGACGTGGACTGTCCCAATCACATCTGTGAAAAAATGGGTTGGATTGACAAGGGCAGCGTGAACGGCATTACCTGTTTGCCCAACGGAATTTACATATTCCAGAAATGATTTTTGAAGCGCATATCAATTTTCTTGACAAACCCTTTATTCTCGATATAATGCAATGGAAATGGAAAGCTATAACAGGGATACCAAAACCGCCAGACTGGTGGTCCTGCAGCGAAACAATTCCGTCAATCAAAGCCTGATTCTTTTTGACGGCATTGCCCAGATTGCGACCAAAAACGGCTTGTTATTGGCCTATAAGGAGAGCGAGCAGCGCTCTGTGGAGGTTCTTCAGCTGTCTGCGGACACCCTGCAGATCATCTCCAGCAACAACGGCGAAAAGGTCACCACCCGCATCTTATGCGTACGCCATGACCTGGCCCCGGTGGAGATCAGCCAGGCCTTCGGTACCCTGCATTTCAAAACCTACACCCACGCCCTGGACTTCGGCCAAAACGCCCTGCATGTGGCCTATGATGTCGTGGTCGATGAGGAGGTCGTGGATGGCTTCTCCATGGAATGGAAGTGGGAGGAGTGCAGTGCATGAACCAAATTGAAACAGCCTTAAAAGATACCATCGCCAAAGAAGTTTTGGCGTTATACAACTTAACATTGAGCCATGAGCAGATTATTGTGGAGATCCCCCGGGAGAAAAACCACGGGGACTACTCCACCAACATCGCGATGCGATTAGCCAAGCAGATTGGCAAAAACCCCAGGGATATTGCGGCCGCACTGGCAGAGCGCTTTCTGGCGCATACGGATATCATACGCAGTGTGGAAGTGGCCGGTCCCGGGTTTTTAAACTTTACCCTGGTCAAGACCGCTTTGGCGGATGTCATCACTCTGGTACTTAGTCAGGGCGATGACTATGGCAATTCCAGTGCCGGGCAGGGGAAGAAGGTCAACCTGGAGTATGTCTCCGCCAACCCGACCGGGGATTTGCATCCGGGCCATGCCCGCGGGGCTGCCGCCGGCGACAGCGTCGCCCGATTGCAGAAGCGGGCTGGCTATGAGGTTTGCCGCGAGTACTACCTCAACGATGCCGGCAATCAGATCAACAACATGGCGGCTTCCCTGTATGCCCGCTATCAGCAGCAGTTTGGTTTAGAGGCTCTACTACCGGAGGACGGCTATTATGGGGCGGATTTGATTGCGATTGCTGCCAGCCTGAAGCAAGAGGTGGGCGAGAGCTTACTGGACATTGATAAAGAGGAGGCCTTGAAAGTATGCAAGGCCTATGGCTTAAAAGCCGAGAAGGAAAAGCTGGAAGAGGACCTGAAGCTGTTTCGGGTGGAGTTTGATGTCTGGAGCAGCGAACAGAGCCTCTACGACCAGGGACTAGTGGAAGAAGCCCTCAAAGCTTTAAGACAAAGGGATAAGACCTACGAGAGCGAAGGGGCCCTGTGGCTTAAGACCACTGAATACGGGGATGACAAGGATAGGGTGCTGCGCAAGAGTGATGGCAGCTATACCTACCTGGTGCCCGACATCGCCTACCATGTACAAAAGTTCGAGCGCGGCTTCACCCAGCTGGTCAATTTCTGGGGGGCCGACCACCATGGCTATATCAAGCGTTTGAAGGCTTCTTTAGCCGCTTTGGGACATAATCCCGACATCCTGGAAGTGGATATCATCCAGATGGTAAGGATGATCAAGGACCAGGCGGAGTTCAAGCTGTCCAAGCGCTCTGGCAAGGCTTTGTCCCTAAAGGATCTGATTGAGGAAGCCGGGGTCGATGCCCTGCGCTATTTCTTCGCCTCCCGCCAATGCGACACCCACATGGATTTGGATTTGGACCTGGCCACCAAAGAGTCCAGTGAAAACCCGGTCTACTACGCCCAATACGCCCATGCCCGGATGTGCTCCATTCTCAAGGCGGCGGACCAACTGGCCAAGCCACAGGACTACGAGCGCTTGACACACGACAAAGAAATACTGCTGCTGAAGCAGCTGGCCTTATTTCCCAACCTGGTGGCGGACTGCGCCAGGGAGCGCACCCCGCACCGCATCTGTACATATATCCAGAAACTGGCCGCTGATTTTCACAGCTTCTATGGGGAATGCAAGGTCCTGGATCCAAATGACCCGGAGCTTTCCAGCCAGCGCAGTGACCTGGTACGGGCTGTACGGATTACGCTGAAAAATGCGTTGGACTGCATCGGTGTATCCGCACCGGAAATGATGTAGGAGGCATGAGCATGAAAGTACCGCTTTCGATGAGCGACCTGGCTTTTGAAATTCTGACCAAAAAACAGGACAAGGTCAGTTTTAATCAGCTGTGGCAGACGGTCAGTGACAAGATGGGCTTTACCCCATCTCAAACCCAAAACAAAATCGCTTCCTTTTATTCCGAATTGATGCTGGACAACCGCTTCACGATGCTGCGCGACAACTTCTGGGACCTGCGCAGCCGGCACACCTACGACGAGACCCATGTCGACACCAGCAGCTTGCTGGTGGATGACGAGGAGAGCGAGGAGGAGTTGGTGAAGGACTTGGAGGAAGACGAGGATTACAACGAAGACGAAGACGAGTTCTGAGTCTTTTTGGCGTCGTGCAAAAGAGAGTACTTTTTGATAGAATGTAAGCACGGAGGAACCCTATGGCGGAAATATTCAGAATCAGCGGCGGCAATCCCCTGTCGGGAACCGTGCGGATCAGCGGCTCCAAAAACGCAACAGTAGCGCTGATACCGGCGGCGATTTTGGCTTATGATGGCACGGTGACCATCGGCGGGGTACCTTCCATTTCCGATGTCGGATTTCTGGCGGATTTATTGAAAGAACTGGGGGTCATGGTTGTTCAGAAGGCGGACACCCTGATCATTGACCCTACCCATATGAAGAATGCTCCCCTGGAGCATGAGAGCGTCACCAAACTGCGAGCGTCCTATTATTTCATGGGGGCGCTTTTGGGCAAGTATGGCGAAGTGCGGATGAAGATGCCGGGTGGCTGCTACCTGGGACCCCGGCCGATTGATTTGCACTTGAAGGGCTTTGAAGCCCTGGGTGCCAGCGTCGACTATCAGCAGGGCTCCTATCATATCAGCGCCAAAAAGCTGACCGGCACCAACATCTATTTGGATATCTCTTCGGTCGGAGCCACCATCAACATCATGATGGCGGCGGTCTATGCCGAAGGCAAGACCACCATCAACAACGCTGCCAAGGAACCGGAAATCATCGATGTCGCCACCCTGTTGAATAAAATGGGGGCCAACATCCGCGGTGCCGGCACCGATGTCATCACCATCGAAGGGGTTACCCGCATGTACGGGTGCTACCATGAAATCATCCCGGACCGCATTGAAGCCGGAACCTTTTTGATCATTGCCGCGGCTGCTGCCAGCGAGCTTACCGTGGAGAACATCATTCCCTTGCACTTGGAAGCGCTGATTTCCAAACTCAAGGAAATGAATGTGGATATGGATGTGGCGGTGGACCAGGTCACCATACGCAAGAGCAATGGGCTCAAGCCGGTCGACGTGCAAACCCTGCCTTACCCGGGTTTTGCGACGGACTTGCAGCAGTTGTTGACGGTATTGTTGACCCAGGCCAATGGCCAGTCGCGCATCCGTGAAACAATCTATGCCGAGCGCTTCAAACACTGCGTGGAACTGCAGCGCATGGGCGCAGACATTGTGCTGGGGCAGGGCCAGGCCATCATCAACGGACCGACGGTGCTCTATGGCGACCGCGTCAGCGCTACCGATTTGCGCTGCGGCGCCAGTCTGGTGGTTGCGGGCCTAATCGCCCAGGGGGAAACCCTCATCAGCAAGATTCATCATATCGACCGGGGCTACGACAACCTTGACGGCAAGCTGCAGGCTTTGGGCGCAAAGATTGTCCGTGAGGATTTCCCGGATGCAGAAGGGTAGGGATTTATATGACAGAATTGGATGACATCAAACGCCAACAGCTCCTGGATGATTTCGGTGCGAAAGTTGCCAAGGCCAGGGATTTGGCTTTGATGCGCGCCATGTGGGCGCTGGAGGGCAGCGGTTCCCATTCCCGCAACCGCGCAAAAGAGGAACTGGACAGCCTGGATGAATACCAAAGGGCGGCGGTGGCGCAGCTGGTGCGCGCCTCGGTCCAGGAAACCCTGGTCGCCTTTTTGAGCTTATTTGACAAGAACCGTGAATCCACCCGGATTGTGGTCAAGGCGGACAATGTCTCCTATGACCTCAACTCCATCCGCTTGAAGATGAACCAGAGCTATGATGAGCTCTGCGAAGAATGGGTGCGCATTTTTTCTGAAGAATAGCCTTGCACTGTGTTTTGGTTTGTGATAGGATATTAAGGCACTTACTTTGTTCCCGCACTGTGGAACAAGGCGGAAGGAGAAAAACATGAAGGAAGGCATTCATCCCAAGTACTATACCGCGAAGGTAGTCTGCTCCTCTTGCGGCGCAGAATTTGAAACCGGATCAACCAAGCAGGACATCCGCGTGGACTCCTGTTCCAACTGCCACCCTTTCTATACCGGCAAGCAGCGCTTTGCCCAGGCTCAAGGAAGAGTGGAACGTTTCAACCGGAAATACGGTACACAACAAAAAGACGCAAAATGAGCGTCTTTTCATTTGTGATTTTCCAATTATAGTTGACATATACTGAAATAAATTGGCTAAATCAAGAAATCCTACACTTTTTTCATACAAAAAATGAAAAATATCAAATATTTACTTAAAAAATGTTTTAAATCTTTGCTTCTTGTATTATAATGACAGGTAAGAATGGATGGAAAAGTGGAGGTCTGTATGTTAAAAACGAACAAAGCAAAAGTAGTCAGACAATCAGTTTGGGGGAGAGTGCACCATCCCACCATGCGTACTGCTTACTGGGTAGGCAGTGACGGGAAAGCCAGGATACTGCCGATGATGGGCGGGATTACCTATGATTTCCAAATCGGAGATCCCTGTATGGGATTGATGGGTGATCACATCGAACCCGGAGTGAGCACCAAAAACAAAGAACTCAATGAAGACATCGCCTACAACCACCTTGCCTGCATCGGCAACGAAGCGGTGGTTGTCAGCGGGGATGCGAAAGGCGCCAAGGGCTATGTCACCGGCAAACACGGCGGCATTGAACACGTCATGATTTATTTTGACAAGGACACCTTGGAGAAGCTTTGCATCGATGACAATATCCTGGTGAAAGCCTGGGGTCAGGGTTTGACCCTGAACGATTATCCTTTGGTCAGTGTGATGAACATTGATCCGGGGCTTTTGGAAAAGCTGGATATCAAGGAAAAGGACGGACAGCTCTATGTGCCCGTCAAGACCGTAGTCCCGGCCAGATTAATGGGCTCGGGTTTGGGGTCGGCGGAAATGAAGTCCGGGGATTATGACATCATGACCCGGGACAGAAAAGCCTTTAAGAAGTACAATCTGGGTTCCCTGTGCTTTGGGGATCTGGTGTTTATTGAAGACCATGCGAATGTTTATGGTCCGGATTTCAAGAAGGGCGCCGGTTCGGTGGGTGTCATCATCCATGGCGACAGCTTCCTCTCCGGGCATGGTCCGGGGGTTACGATTATTCTGACCGCAGAGAAGGATATCCTGCAGCCGATTATCGACCCGACCGCCAACATCGCGAAGTACATCAAATAAAGAAACAGGTTCCGCCTGTTTTTTTTAGCTCTGTGGTACACTAAAAAGCAGGAGAATGCCCATGAGTGTCAATCAAAACCTGAATACCAAACTGCTGCGCTATCAACAAAACGAAATCACCGACCACCTGATCTATCTGCACTTGGCCAAACGGGTCAAACAGGCCAAGGACAAGGCTCTGTTAGAAAAGATTGCCAGTGACGAGGCGACCCACTATCAAATCTATAAAACCTTCACCAACCAGGATGTTAAAGCCAATCCGATTGCCGTTTTATGGGCAAAGGTTCTGGGCTTTATCTTCGGCTATACCTTTGTGCTGCAGTTGTCTGAGAAAAAGGAGGCTTCCTTTGAAGCGGACATCCTTTTGCACTCGCTGGATACACCAGAGATTGAAAGCATCCTGAAGCAGGAAAGCGAACATGAGCAGGCACTGATTGCCTTATTGGCAGAAGAGCGGCTGGACTATGTCGCCGACATGGTGCTGGGCTTAAATGACGCCCTGGTGGAATTGACCGGCACCATTGCCGGTCTGACCTTCGCTCTCACCAACACCAAACTTGTGGCGCTTTCGGCTTTGATTACCGGTATCTCCGCGACGCTTTCCATGGCGGCCTCCAACTACCTGGCCCAGAAGGCGGCAGACAACCCCAACGCCCTGAAGTCCTGCTTCTATACCGGGGCGGCTTATGTGGTGACGGTCGCGCTGATGGTAACCCCGTATCTGCTCTTCCCGGATGACATGTATCTTTGGGCCTTTGTGGTGATGATTACGATTGTGGTTTTAATCATCCTTTTATTCAACTACTATATTGCGACCGCCAAGGCTTTGTCCTTTAAAAAGCGCTTCTTGGAGATGGTGACGATTTCCCTGTCGGTCGCTTTGGTTTCCTTCTTGATTGGTTTGATCGCAAAGCAGCTATTGGGCGTGGAGGTATAATGCAATACCGCATGAATCCCAAAAACGGGGACAAACTCTCCGCTTTGGCTTTTGGCTGCATGCGCTTACCCAAAAGCGAGGCGGAGTGCGAAGCCCAGATCTTACGGGCAATTGAGTTGGGTGTGAATTACTTTGACACCGCTTATATCTACAGCGGCAGCGAAGAGAAGCTGGGCCGGATTCTTGCGAAAAACCAGGTCCGGGACAAGGTGTTTCTGGCAACTAAACTGCCCCAGGCTTATGTGAATAAGGAAGCGGACTTTGAGCGCTACTTCGCTTTGGAGCTAAGCCATTTACAAACCACTTGGATTGACTATTACCTGATGCACATTTTGACCAGCTATCTAAGATGGAACAAGCTTGTGGAGCTGGGGGTTTTGGACTTTATAAAAGCGAAGAAAGCCAGCGGTCAAATCAAAAACATCGGTTTTTCCTTTCATGGCTATAAAGAAGAATTCATCAAGATCCTGGATGCCTATGACTGGGACTTCTGCATGATCCAGTTCAACTACCTGGATGAAAATGTGCAGGCTTCCAAAGAGGGCTTGCGCTATGCGGGCAAGAAGGGGATTCCGGTGATGGTGATGGAGCCACTAAGGGGAGGGACCTTGGTGAACAAACTGCCGCCCAAGGCCAAAAAACTCTGGGATGAAGCCGGGACTTATTCCTATGCGGCCAGGGGGCTGCGCTTTGTGCTTCATCATAAAGAGGTGCTGAGTGTGCTGTCGGGCATGAATTCACTAGACATGATTGAGGAGAACGCAAAAACCGCAGAGGACGCCAAAATAAATGGTTTGAGTGACAAGGAACTGGCCCTGTACCAAAAGGCTGCCCAACTAATCCGTCAGGAGACCCTGGTGGGCTGCACCGGCTGCGGGTACTGTCTGCCCTGTCCGCAATCCGTGGATATTCCGGCTTGCTTTGCCTGCCTCAATGACACCAAGCTGCACTCCCACTCTTATGCTTTGAAGTGGTATGCGCTATTGGTCAAGGACAACAATGCCTCCCGCTGCGTGCGCTGCGGCTTGTGTGAAAGCAAGTGTCCCCAGCATATCGAAATACGCCAAAAGCTGGCTTTGACAAAAAAGAAACTGGAACGCTTTCCCTATAAACTGGTGCGCTACTTTGTGAGAAGGTTTATGGAGGCACACTGAGAGAGCATTGAGGGGAAAAGCGAATACGGTTTGAGTACCAAAACAATCATGAAACCCGTTGATTGACGGGTTTTTGCGTTTTGTTATAAGCAGGACTGGATGGTTTTGATGACTTTAAATAATTTTCCAAATGGAAAATAATTTGGTTCCTGTTTGCGCGCGCCTTTTATTGCTGTTGTGTCATTCCCCTATGGTTTATAATAAAGCCATGGATTCCTATACCCCGATGATGCAGCAATACCTGGCCATCAAAGAGAATCATCCCGATGCTCTTCTGTTTTATCGTCTCGGGGATTTTTATGAGATGTTTTTCGAGGATGCGAAAATCGGGGCCCGGGAATTGGACCTGGTCTTAACCGGACGCAACGGCGGCCAGCCGGAGCGCATCCCGATGTGCGGGGTTCCCTATCATGCCCTGAATTCCTATTTACAAAGACTGGTCTCACGCGGCTACAAGGTTGCCATCGTTGAGCAGCTGGAAGACCCGGCAACGACCAAAGGCATGGTCAAGCGCGATGTCATCCGGGTGGTCACACCCGGAACCCTGAGCAGCGACTTAACCGATGAGAGGGAGAATGTCTTTCTGGGGGCAGCCTTTGAATGCCAAAGCGGGATTGCCCTGGCTTTCTGTGATTTGTCCAGCGGTGACTGCGGGCTAAAACTTGTCGCCAAGTCCGGTTCCGCTTTATTACAGGAGCTGCTCAAGCAATCGGTAAAGGAACTGGTGGTCAGCGAGAGCTTCCCTGGCAAATACCTGGCAATCATCCGCGAAAACGGCAGCATCGCCTTATCCTATCTGGAAAACGCCGCCATACCGCAGGAATATGCGGACTTGGCCAAAGATATCAGCGAACCCTACAACCAACAGGCCTTCGGGCTATTGGTCAATTACCTGATGGCTACCCAGCGCCAGTTTCTGGCGCATCTGTTGCCGCCGGAGAGCCAGGATGAAAAGCGCATCCTGCAGCTGGACTATGCGACCATCACCAACCTGGAATTGACCAAGCCGCTAAGACCCACAGGCAAAAATGACTGCCTGTGGTCCTTTCTCGACCACTCTCAAAGCGCTATGGGCAGCCGGCTGTTAAAAAAATGGATTGAAAAACCCCTGCGGGATTTAAAGGAAATACAGGACCGGCAGGACACCATCGCCTTTCTCTTGGCTTCGCAAGTGCGCAAGGATGACCTGAAGCTGGCTCTGCGCCAGATCTATGATCTGGAGCGCTTAACAACCCGCTTTGCCTTGTCCTCCGCCAATGGCCAGGACTGTATCCGTTTGACGAAAACCTTGCAGCAGGTGCCAATCATCCAAAAGCTGATGAATGGCGCAGCCGGCCGCTACAGCCTAATGGACGTTGACGGCTGCCAGGATTTGTTGGCAGAGCTGGATGGCTGCTTTGTAGAGGACCCGCCCGTCAATCCCAAGGATGGCGGCATCTTTGCGGATGGCTATCATAAAGAGCTGGATGAGCTGCGCCAGCTGCAGAAGGATGACCAGAAGTGGATCTTGGATTTGGAAGCCAGGATGCGTGAGGAAACCGGGATCAAGAACCTCAAGGTCGGCTATAACCGGGTCTTTGGCTATTACTTTGAAGTCTCCAAAGCCAATATCCCGATGCTACAAGGACGCGACTATATAAGAAAACAAACCCTCGCCAACGGCGAGCGCTTTGTGACCCCTGAGCTCAAGGAAAAGGAAGAGAGCATCCTGCACGCCAAGGAGAAATCCATCCGTTTGGAAAATCAGCTTTTCTCCGAGCTTTTGGACAAGGTGCGCGGGTATCTGGGTCGCTTGCAGAAGCTGGCCCAGGCCTTGGCAGCCATCGATGCGCTTTACAGCTTGAGCACAGTCAGCGAAGCGAAAGGATATCATAAGCCCAGCTTCAATAGCGAGGGCAGACTGGAAATCATAGATGGCCGCCATCCGGTTTTGGAGACGCTAAGAAAACAGCACTACATCCCCAACAGCCTGCAGATTGAAGGACAGAAGCGTTTATGCATCATCACCGGCCCCAACATGGGCGGCAAGAGCACCTTCATGCGCCAGGTCGCATTAATTGTGATTCTGGCCCAGATTGGCTGTTATGTCCCGGCGAAAAGCTGCGACACGATTCTCTTTGACCGCTGCTTTACCCGCATCGGTGCCAGCGACGACATCCTCTCTGGCCAGTCCACCTTTATGGTGGAGATGCTGGAGGCCAACCAGGCGCTGCAGTATGCAACGAAAGACTCGCTGATCCTCTTTGATGAGATCGGCAGGGGGACCTCCACCTATGATGGCATGGCTTTGGCACAGGCGATACTGGAATACATCGGCTCCGCCATCCAGGCCATTACCCTGTTTTCCACCCACTATCACGAACTGACCGCGCTTTCGGATTCTTTGCCCTGCGTCTTCAATGTGCACGCGAGTGTGAAGGAAGACAAGGAGAATGTGGAGTTTCTCTATAAGATCAAACCGGGCAAAGCCGACCGTTCCTACGGGGTGCATGTCGCCAGACTGGCGAAGATCCCGGAAGCGGTGATTGAGCGGGCAAAGACATTACAAAAGGAACTGGAGTCCAAGAAGCGGGTGGTGCAGTCATCGCTGCAGATCATTGAAGCGATTCCCGCCAAGGAAAAGCGGATTTTAAATACCCTGAGTCAGGCGGACGCGGACGCGATGAGTCCGCGTGACGCCTTGCAGTTTCTCTATGATTTGAAGAAGGAGATGGAAAAATGAGCATCATCCGTTTGGACAGCCATCTCACCAATATGATTGCTGCCGGCGAGGTCGTCGAGCGGCCCGCTGGCATCGTGAAGGAGCTGGTGGAAAACAGCCTGGATGCAAAGGCCAAACGGATTGATGTCGCCATTGAAGATGGCGGCATCACCAGCATCACTGTCAGTGATGATGGAACCGGGATGGATTCTGTTGATGCCGCCATGGCGTTTGAGCGCCATGCGACCTCCAAGATCTCCGGCATCGAGGACCTCTGGCGCATCAGCACCATGGGTTTTCGCGGGGAGGCTTTGCCTTCCATCGCTTCTGTCAGTGAAACCGAGCTTATCACCAGCAATGGCAGTGAGTGCACAAAAGTCATCGTCGACTATGGCGAGAAAAAAGTGGAGGAGTGCGAAATGTGCCCGCAGGGCACAACCGTCAAGGTCAAGGGATTGTTTTTGAAAACCCCGGCAAGGCTCAAGCACCTGCGCTCGCTCAACTATGAAAGTGGAGCAGTGGCCCAGGTTGTCGAGCGCTTTGCGCTCGCCCATCCCGACATTGCCTTTTCCTTGACTTCCAACAATCAGCAGCTCTTACAAACCTCCGGCAACGGGTCAAGGATCGATGTCATCTTTCAGATTTATGGCCGTAGCACGGCCAAAGCCAGCGTGGAAGTAAATGGCAGTGACTACGATTACACCATTAACGGGGTGGCGGTCTTGCCATCCATCAACCGTGCCAACCGCAACTACATCACCTTGTTTGTCAATTCCCGATTGGTGCGAAGCCCCTCACTGACCAGTGCGGTGGCGGAGGCTTATGCCCCGTATTTACCTCCTGACCGCTATCCGATAGCGGTGCTGGACTTGACGATGGACCCGCAGCTGGTGGATGTCAATGTGCACCCGTCCAAGTGGGAAATCCGCCTGTCCGAGCACCAGCGCTTATACGACCTGGTGAAAAGCACCCTGCAGACGGTCTTGAAGGAAAAGATGCAGGCGCCGGAAATGGCGGCGGTGAGTAGTGAGGCCCCGCTTTATAAACCGGCCTTGGATTTGGCCTTTGAGCAGATCTCGATTCGCGAGACAGAGTCCGCCGCCATGGATTCTGGTTTAAAACAAGACAACCCGACTCCTTTTAGTGACGATGTTTTCCCGGCTTTGCGGCTGATTGGTCAGCTGCACGGGAAATACATATTGTGCCAGGCAGAGGATGGTCTTTATATCATCGACCAGCACGCCGCCCAGGAGCGCTACCGCTATGAACTCTTTGATCAAAAGATGAGCCTGGCCAATCAGCCGGAAACCGAGCTGGTGATTCCGGTCTATCTCCCGCTGACCCCCAGCCAAAGTGCCTATAATGAGCTATTGGTAAAGCGGTTTGGTGAGGTGCAGCTTGAGGCAGAGATTCTGGATAATGCCCTGGTGGTCCGCAAGGTTCCCTTGTGGATGGCCAAGGAGGATGTACTGGACTTCTGTACGAAAATGGTGGATGAGATCATCAGCCAGAAGAGCACCGATTTATCGATGCTACGAAAGCGGGCAGCAGCCACGATGGCCTGCCACTCCTCCATCCGCTTCAACCGTCATTTAAGCAATGAGGAAATGCAGAGGGTGCTGGACGATTTGGCCTCCTGCAAGCAGCCCTATCACTGCCCGCACGGACGGCCGACCTTCATCAAAATCTCCGATACCCAATTGACTAGGGAGTTTTTAAGGTGAAGGTACTTTGTATCTGCGGGCCGACCGGTGTCGGCAAGAGCAGCTTTGCGATTGAAGTCGCCAAAGCGCTGGATGGTGAGATTGTCAGCGGTGATGCCATCGCCATTTATAAACAACTCAATATCGGGGCTGCCAAGGTCCCGCTTGTCCAAAGGGAAGGGATTCCCCATTATTTAATCGATATCTGTGATCTGCAGGATGAATATGATGTCAGCCAGTTTCAAAAGGATGCCAGAGCCAGGCTAAATGACATCGCCCGCCGCGGGAAACTGCCGATTCTGGTAGGGGGGTCGGGCTTGTATCTCAAGGCGGTGCTCTATGACTATGAGTTTGTCGAAAACAACCAAAGCCCGGATCCTGCTTATCAGAGCATGGACAATGAGCAGCTCTATAGTAAACTGCAAGAGCTCGATCCAAACACCGCCGCAAAGCTGCATGTCCATAACCGCAGGCGGGTATTGCGGGCTTTGAGCAGTGCCCAAAGCGGGGTGCTTTTAAGTGAAGTGCAGGCGAAGCAGGAGCACAAACCGGTCTATGATGTGATGTTTGTATCCCTGACAACCAAAAGGAGTTTACTTTGGGAGCGGATTGAGCAGCGGGTGGATGCGATGTTGGATGCCGGTTTAAAAGAGGAAGTGGCGCAAATTTTAAAAAATGATCCGGATGCCTTTTCGCGCCGGGGCATGCAGGGAATTGGCTACCGCGAGTGGCGCGGTTACTTTTCCGGTGTACTTGACCTAGAAGAAGTACGCACCGCCATCATCACCCATACCCGGCAGTTCTTAAAACGCCAGATGACTTGGCTGCGCCATCAGTTTGAGTGTACCTGGGTGGATATCCTGGAGTCCAACTGGCAAAGCGAGACCCTGGATAAAATAGAAAACTGGTATGAAGGCACAAAGTGACAATAAGCCGGGGGAATTCCCCCAGGCTTACTATGAAAAAATAGCGGATGATAGGGAAGGGGTATTTCGTCACACCTCCTTTCAGCTGGAGGAGAAGCTTTGTGAAGCGGTGATGGAAGGCAAGAAAGAGGATGCCTTGGCCATCTTGAGGCACATCAATGCCTCCGGGGCCAAGGCAATCCTGGCGAAGGATCCGCTGCGCTCGGCGAAGAACTCCGTGATTTGTACCAGTGTGATTGTCGCCCGGGCAGTGATCCGCTCTGGCGTAGCGGCGGATGAGGTCTTTGCCTTAAACGATGCGGTGATCCTCAAGATTGAGGAGTTGAATGACATCGAGGCGGTACTGGCCTATGAAGAAGAACTGCTGGTGCTGTTTGTGCGTTTGGCAGGCGAGCATCAAAAGCTGGCCGTCAGCGCCCCCGTACAGAAGGCCCTGCACTATATAGAACTCCACCTGCATGAGAAGCTCAGCGCTAGGCAGCTGGCCGGGATCCTTTATCTTAACCCCAGCTATTTCGGGACCCTTTTTCATAAGCAGACCGGCAAGAAAGTCAGCCAGTACATATTAGAGCGAAAGCTCAATGAATCCCTCTATTTTGTACGGCAGAAGAATTTTAAAATCAGTGAGATTGCCCAGCTGTATGGCTTTTCCTCAGAAAGCTATTACATTTCCCTATTCAAAAAACACTACCAGGTCAGTCCGCAAGTGTACCGCAATAAAGAGCTGAAACAAGGGTGAATATGGCGAGATACTCAGCGCAAAGTGTTAAATTTAAGCACTTTGCGCTGAGTATCGCAATATATCAAAAAAAGACAGAAACAACCTCCATAAAAAAGGACCATCCACGATATTTTATTCACAAAGTTTCACAAAGTTTTTCTTGTTTTTTATTGACATACAGCAGGGGTAACCTATAATGAAAGAGGTTTAGGAGAAGTAAACAAATAGTAAACAGACACTAAACCTATAGATAGATATGGGCTATGGAAGCCGAAAGGAGAACAAACATGAAAAAAGTAATTGTCTTGTTTGGTTTGGTCCTGTTGGTATTAAGCGGCTGCGGCGCCAAGAACAATAACACTTCCGCCGGCACCGTGGATGTAACCCAAAGCGGCGGCACCTATTACACCGCCATCGACAAAGATGGGGTGACCACCGTTTATGCCTTCAATGGTGACAAGCTGGGAAGTGTGGATACCGCCTTGTTGGTGGAACAAAGGGAAAGCGCCTTTGACGGCGGCTATGCCGTCATCAAGGATAATGGCATCTATTCCATTATCGACACCAAAGGCAAAGCGGTATACAAGGCACCGGAAAAGTATGAAATCAAGAAAGTTGGCCTGGATGCCTTTGTAATCAAGAATGACCACTATGACTACGCTTTAGCAGATCATAATGGCAAAGTAATAGTCGACTATGAAGTTTGGGATTCCTACTCCAAGACCGGGATGGTGTACCGTTATGAAACCAACAACTACATCAAAGTCAAGGGCGAGGAATCAGATCTCTACGGGGTGATTACCACCACCGGAGAAGTTGTTTTGCAAGATCAGTATGAAGACATCGATATTACCTATCAAGGCATGGCGGCAGTGATTGTCGCCGACAATGAAAAGTTTGTGGTCATCAATGGCAAGAAGGACATCCTGCTGTCCACCGCCAATGCCTCCGAGCGGTTCCATCTGCCCGGGTTCCCCAGCGCCACGGCTGAGAAGTATCAATTCGTGATGCTGATGGAAGGCAATGAGGCCAAGAAGCTCTATGTCATCCGTGATGGCAAAGCCCAGGAAGTTTCCGGCTATGCGGCGCTGTCCTGCTATCAGGGGGACGCCAACTATGCGATTCTCTTTAAGGGGGATGACGGCGGCTTTGGAATCTATGATGTGGTCAACAACAAGATTCTGGCTTCCACGGTGTCTGATGATACCGGCACCATCTGCGATGTGAACCACCCGATGGTCGCGACCGAGCGCAACAGCGCCTCCGACATCGTGGAGATGGTCACCATCAAGGGCACCTATACCTTCGACCGCCTGGATGTGCTGCATCCGCTGGGACTTGGCTACTTCTATCGCATTGACTACCGCGTGGAAAACTGCACGACCGACAACTGCCGCAGCTACTATTTCTATGATGAAGCGGGCAACCTGCTGTTTGAGCGCTTCTCCGAGAGAGCGTCGATGTATGACCTTTCTCCCTATGACCCCATCGGCATCTTCGGGACGGATGCGGACCCGATCTTTGTCCTCTATGACGCCAATACCGATGATGCCATCCTGGTAAACAAGGCCGGGGAGGTAACAGCAACCGTACAGGGTGTGAATGTCAGAAATCCGATTGCGGTCGCCGGGAAGTACTTCTCTTTCTCCCTGGATATGGAGATGATCGATGCCAAAGGCAACTTCATTGGAATGAAGCTGGCATCCAATGATGCCCTGACCTATGGCAACCAAGTCTTCGAACAAGGCCGCTACTATGGTGTGGTGAAGGACGGGAAGGTCGGCGCCTACGACTTCGTCAGTGACAAGTTTGTGGTGGAGGCTGCCTATGACAGCATTTCCGGAGTCGGCGGAAACTTCAAGATCACGCTGACGGCGGATGGCGAGAACCACTACTTCGCACTGAGTGGTAAAGAACTCAAATAACCAACAGGCAGGGAGAGATCCCTGCCTTTTTTTGGATTGACACCATCAATCCTGTTAATTCTACACATCCGTTCAATTGTATAAATTATGATATAAAACCTATAAAAATTAATAGCAGTAAGCGCTTTACTCCTTTACAATAGTGTTGAAATAGTTCAACTATCAACATAGATAAAGGAGAACGCGATGATTGATCCCAAAGCATTGCGGTCAAAGTGGATTACCGACCAGTTTGATGAGGAACAGGCGCCGATTCCTTCCGTTGCCTGGATTAAGCACAAAGAATTGGATGTCGCCTATGGGGATGATCCGCTTCAGAAGCTGGACATCTATTATCCGGAAAATGACGACCAGCATAGACCGGTGCTTTTTTTGATTCATGGCGGTGGCTACACCCATTGCGACAAACGGGACTGGCACCTCTATGACGGCTTCTATGCTTTAGAGAGGGGCTATGTCCTAATCAGCCTGAACTATCGCTTGGCACCCAAGGATCCCTTCCCGGCAGCCAGAAAAGATGTAGCCAAAGCCCTGGGCTTCTTGCGAAGCCACTACTTAAATAAAATGGATCTTTCCAACCTGTTTTTATGGGGCAGCTCCGCGGGCGGACATTTGGTCAGCCTTTGCGGACTGGCGGATTACAAAGAGATCCCTGACATTCAAGTCAAGGGTGTGGCAGCCCTCAGTTCATTAATGGACCTAAAGGCCTTAGCAAAGTCCATCCCGGAATTTCTAAAGCCGCAATTGGCCCAGCTGTACTCCCTGTTTCTGGGCTTTCCCTATCAAGAGGAGGACCCCAAAGCAATTGAGCTCTTGCAAAGTGTCAACGCCACGGCTTTGATTACACCTGATGCGCCGGCTTTCTATCTGATGCATGGAGACAAGGATTTGGTGGTGCCCATCACCCAGTCTTTGGATTTTATGAAACAATATCAACAAGTCGCAAACCCGGACCACATCATACTCAAGGTCATTAATGACGCCGGGCATGCCGGGGATGGCGACTACTTCTTAAGGGAAGAGAATGTCAGCCCGGTTTTGGATTTCTTTGAATCCTTCAGGAGCCATCCATGAAAAAGGACATTGCCTTTATCACCCGTGCGGATGATGGCGGCAGCACCCTGTCTGCCAACAAAGCAATTGAAAAAGTACTTAAGGCCGGCTTTATCAAAAATGTCTCGCTGATGGCCAGTGGTCCTTTTATTGAGGATGCGGCCAAGCGCTTCAACCAGTTCAAGGATGTATGCTTTGGCCTGCACATCACCCTCAATGCGGAGTGGGACAAGGTCAAGTGGAAACCGGTCACAAACCTCAAGCAAGACTCTGGACTCTTGGACAGTCAGGGATATTTCTATAATGACCCAAGGGTGTTTGAAAGCACCAAACCGAAGATTGCTGTCATTATAAAAGAGATTCAAGCCCAGTATGAAAAGCTGCTGTCCCTGGGTTTTGATGTGCGCTACCTGGATACCCATATGATGCCAGAGCTCGTCATTCCCGGGCTGGATGAGGCCATTGAAGACTTTGCGAAAGAGCACAAGCTGATTGACCACATGTACTACTACAAGCTGCCGCCTGGATTAATGGAAATGGCAAAGTCCCAAATCTCCATCCTTAAATGGCTCAGAAGCATTCCGGAAGGCCAGTATTTCTTTGTGGTGCATCCCTCACTCAATGATGAAGAAATGCGCCAGTGCGGAAATGCCGAGAACCCGGGAGAGGTCCTGGCTAAAAGCCGGGCCAGGGAGACCTTCTTAATGAGCAGTAAGGCGGTGCTCTGGTTATTGAAGCACTATCATATCCGGCCGCTGCGCTATGACCAAGCTAAGCCGATGGCAAGAATGACGTCAGCGGAAGTATTGAATATTTTGCAGGGAGGGCAGAACTGATGGCTTTATTCAAAGACAAATTTGTGGTGGTAGAAATTGATGCGCAGACCTGGCTGATTGAGGAACACTATATCGGGACGCCCTGTTACTGTTATCTGTTGGAGGGGGAGGATTCCGCTTTACTAATTGACAGCGGCATCGGCGGCGATGATTTAAGCAAGGTCACCTCCACCCTTACCACCAAGCCCATCACCGTAGCCGCCACCCATGGTCATTTTGACCATGTTGGCGGCAACGCCTATTTCAAAGACACCTGGGTACACCCCGATGACTTTCAGGTGATGGCATTACAACAAAACCCGGCCTATATCATCGCGCTCTTGAAGTATCAGTCCAAATGGTTTATCAAACCGTTTGTGGCACCGTTTGTAAAAGCGGCCCTCAAGCCCAAACCATTGCCAGAGCCAAAACCCTTAAAAGATGGCCAGGTCTTTGATTTGGGTGATCGCCATGTAGAGGTCATCGTGACCCCCGGACACTCCACCGGTTCCCTGTGCTTTTTGGACAAGGAGCGCAAGATCCTCTACACCGGGGATATGGTCTGTACCATGGGCATCTTATTGAACCTTTGCGGGTCCACCGATGTCAAGACCTATCGGGACTCGATGGAAAAGCTATTAGAGCGCAAAGAGGAATTCACAACCCTCTATGCCGGCCATCACCAAAGACCGATTGAACCGGTCTATATTGAGCGCTATCTGGCCTGTGCCAATTCCATCCTGGATAATAGCGGTATTAAGGAAGAGATGGGGCATGGTTCCTGGGTGGTCAACTACCAGGATATCCGGATTGAAATCCCCAAAAACCCCAGGATGTGCGAACTGCCAAAGCCAGGGCAGTTACCATACATCGGAGAATAACATGAGCGAGATTAAAGACAAACTGATTTGTCTGAGTAATGGCAGTGACAACTGGCATACAGTAGAGTGGAAAGAGGAAGGCTTAAAGGCGGTCACCATGAGTGACGGGTCCTGCGGTCTGCGCCAGGAAGGCCGGGATGAAAACGGGAATTTGACCAACCTGCCAACCACTGCCTTTCCCTATTCCTGCTTGAGTGCCTGCAGCTTTGATGTGGAACTGTTGTATGAACTGGGAGCAGCCATAGGCAAAGAGGCTAAAAGTCGGGGCATCGATTTACTGTTGGGCCCAGCCATCAACCACAAGCGAAGTCCCCAGGGCGGGCGCAACTTTGAGTATTTCAGCGAGGACCCGGTATTAACCGGGACCCTGGCCTCAGCCTTTGTCAAAGGCTTACAGTCACAAAAGGTCGGGGCCGTCATCAAGCACTTTGCGCTCAATAACCAGGAGACCGCCCGGGTCACCTCCGATTCCATCGCTGACCAGCGCACCAAGCGGGAGCTCTACCTGAAGCAGTTTGAGATGGTCGTGAAAGAGGCGAAACCCTGGGCTGTCATGACCTCCTACAATAAAGTCGATTCCATTTACACCAGCGAAAACAAACAACTGATTAGTGATTTACTGCGTGATACCTGGGGCTTTGAGGGACTGGTCATGAGTGACTGGGGTGGCATCCGCCACCCGCAAGAAGCCCTGAATGCCGGGCTGGATGTGGCGATGCCAGGGGAAAGTAATTGGCACCACAAACAAATCAAACAGGCCCTTAGCCAAGGCATTGTAAAAGAAGAGCAGCTTTTAAAAGTGAAACAAAGGCTGAAAGAGTTGAGTCAAAAGACCACAGAAAAGACAGAAACCATCGATGAAGACCTTTTGTGTGACCTGGCAATCCGGGCTGCCCTGGAATCTGTGATCCTATTAAAAAATGACAACCAGGCTTTGCCCCTGAAACAAAATCAGGGCATTGCCCTCATCGGTGAATTTGCGACGCACCCCCGCTACAATGGCGGCGGTTCTGCCAATATGCGCGCACGCAAAAACCCGAGTTTTTTGGACATCCTGAAAGCGCAGAATATCCCGGTGGACTATGCGCCTGGCTTTCAGGCGGAAGACTATGATCAATCGCTGATTAAACAAGCCAAAGAGCTGATGGAGCATCATGATACCATCGTCTTCTGCGCTGGCTTTCCTGGCAAGCGGGATTGCGAGGGGGCAGACTGTTTTGACTTGAGCCTACCCAAAGCACAGGTGGAATTGATTGAAGCGGCCGCAGCTAATGACAAGACGGTGATTGTCCTGCTGTTTGCGGGACGCCCTATCTTAATGCCCTGGATTGACAAGGTGGATGCTGTGGTCATGGCTTATCTTCCTGGGGAAGGTGCGAGTGAAGCGCTGTATGAACTGCTTTTTGGCAAAGCCAACTTCAGCGGACATTTGGCAGAGACCTTTGTTTTAAACTTAAAAGACCAGCCAGCCACGACCTTTGCAAGTGAGCACATCATCCCCTACAAGGAAGGGATCTTCAGCGGCTACCGCTATTACACCAGCAGAGAGAAAGAAGTATTGTTTCCCTTCGGCTATGGCCTTTCCTATACCAGCTTTGAATACTCTGATTTACAGGTGAAGCAGGAAAAGGATCAGATTCAAGTCACTTTACAGGTAAAAAACACCGGCGACATTGCCGGGGCTACGGTCGTGCAGCTTTACACCGGTGAGGAGAATTCCCCCATCGACAGGCCGCTGCGCGAGCTAAGGGCTTTCAAGAAAGTGTACCTGGAGCCTTCACAAAGCGAAGAAATCTGCTTTGACCTTTGTGAGGAAGACTTCAGCTACTTTGATAATAGGCGCAACAACTGGCGCACCCATGCGGGCTACTACCGGGTGGAAGTCGGCGAGAGCTGCATAGACATCCGCTTGCGCCAAACCCTGGTGCTGGGTGACCAGGACACGGATGAGCTATTGGAGAAGGTTGAAAACTATGGTGACCCCCAAAATATGAGCGATGCGCAGTTTGAAGAGCTGCTGGGGCGCAAGCTTCCGGTCTACCAGGCTACCCCCTTCCATGAAGAGTCCACCATCAAGGAGCTGCGCAGCTGTTGGCTGGGCCGCTATCTGGAAAAGATTTTATTGAAGGAAGTGCAGAAGCAGGGGCAGGTCGAGCAGGCGGAATACAGCCAGAGCGAGATGCTTTTAAACATTGAACCCTATCTGCCGTTTTATGCCCTGGAGGTCTATGGGGACGGGATGATCAACCACGAGATGGTATTAGCCCTATTGGAGATTGCCAACCACCACTCCTTCAAGGGCTTTTGGCATTTGATTCAAGCATACATGCACAAGGAGAAAACATGAACAAGAAACTGGTCTATCAGACTTCGCTTGCAGAACGCTTGTTGTTTGGCTGTTACGGGACTGGCCTTAGCATCTACTTTGTTTTGGTCGGCACCTATTTGAATCAGTACTGTTTGACAGAGGCGGCGATCCCCGCAGAGATACTGGCCCTGGTCTTTTTGATTGCAAAGATCTGGGATGGCATCAATGACCCGATTTTCGGGGTCATTGTCGATAGGGTCCGCCTTAAAAGCGGGAAGTTTCTGCCCTGGATGCGCATCGCGACATTGGCTTTGCCATTCACGGCTTCGTTAATGTTCTTTGTGCCTTCCGGGATTCCCGGCTGGCTCAAAGGGGTCTATATCATGGTGACCTACATGCTCTATGACAGTGCCAGCACCTTGACCGAGGTGCCCTACTTCGCGATTACCACCGCCATGAGTGACAACCCCGAAGAGCGCTCGCAGATTATCTCGACCTCCAAGATCGTCGCCCTGGTTCCCGCTTTTCTGGTGGTATTTATCCCCTGGATGTATCAGCACCTGGGCTGGCAGGTCACCATCATCCTCTTTGCGCTGCTCTCGATGGCGTCGATGCTGCCAGGCTGCTTCCTTCTCAAGGAACGCTATACCCCGGTATCCGAACAACCGCCAAAGTTAAGGGATTTTTGGACCTACCTGAAAGGCAATAAGTACTTGTTGATTTACTTCTTCTCAGCCGTGGTCTATGGCATCACCAATACCAGCGGCAATATGGGTAACCTCTTTGCGATTTACAACCTGGGTGATGAGAGTATGATCAACGCCCTGCTGTTTGCGGGCTTTATTCCCTGGATCGTGGCGATGGTGTTTGTGAAACAGGTGATTGGCAAGATCGATAAGATTACCCTGCTTCTGATGGCGCAGGCGATTACGATTGCAGTTTCGGTTTTTCTGCTTTTTGCTGGGTACGCAAATGTTATTCTCGTAATCGTCTGCACCATCATCCGTGGCTTCTCAATGGGCTTGCACACAACTTTGTTTTTCTTATTTGCCCCGGACTTTGCGGAGTACGGGACCTACAAGAGCGGGATCCATGCGGAAGGCACCGCCTTCTCCATCCAATCCCTTGCCAGCAAGCTGATCAATGCCTTGGCCTCGGCTTTTGGCTTGATGTTTCTGGCTGCCTTCCAGTTTCAGGAAGGCAGCACTGTACAAAGTGCACAGGCTTTGCAAGGAATCTGGTATCTGGTGTCAATCATGCCGGCAATTGGAGCAGTATTGCAGAGTCTCATCCTGATATTCTTCTATAAGCTGACAGATAAGGACGTGCAGATTATGAGTCAAGTGAACCACAATGAAATCAGCCGGGAGGAAGGGGAGAGACTTCTGGCGGGAAGGAACCTTTGAGCATGAAGAAACTGAAAAAATGGATTATCCGGATTGTCGTGATTCTGGTTACCCTGTTTGTTTGCCTGGTTTTGGTGCTTTACAACATGGTAGCCGTAGTGGGCATGTATCACAAGGTCAAGTACGGACTGTTTGGACATCCGGATACGGATGTGCTTTGCATCGGCTCCTCCTCCATGTTCTTCTGGTCCACCTTTGAGCAAGACTTAGAGCCAAACAGCGCCGTGAATGTCGGCATTCCCGGCGCAGTGATCGGTGACTGGATACCGGAGGTGGATTCGCTTGTTGTGCCTTTTAAACCTGAGATTATTTTGATTTATCTGGGCGCCAACGATTTGCATAAAGACAACCCGGATGTGGTGCTGTCGCTAAAGGAGATGGAGACACTGGTGACCCTGCTTCATGAAAAGGTTCCCGGTGCGAAACTCTATGCTTTGACTGTCTATTCCACAACGGCTGCCAGTGATCACTTTAAAGACGATGACCAATTCAACAGCGGGCTCAAGAGCCTGGCAGAGAAATATTCCTACCTGGAAATAATCGATGTGGCTTCGGCTTTAAGGGACAGCCCCACAAAGCCCAAAGAGGGCATCTTCAAATCCGACAATGTGCATCTAAACAGTGCAGGCTATAAGATCTGGAGTGCTGAAGTCAGAAGTGTTTTGTATGGCGAATAGCAGAGCCTGGTTTTACACAGCTGCCGGTTACCAGATCTACCCCAAGAGCTTTCAGGACAGCAATCATGACGGCATTGGCGATCTGGGAGGAATCACTTCCCGTCTGGACTATATCAAAGGGCTGGGGATTGACTTCATCTGGATCTGTCCGTTTTTTGAAAGTCCGGACAAAGACAATGGCTATGATGTCTCTGACTACCGCTCCATCAAAGCCTGCTATGGCACGATGAGAGACTTTGAAAGGCTGGCACAGGGGATCCATCAAAGAGGGATGAAGCTGGTTTTGGATTTGGTACTCAACCACACCTCCAATCAGCACCCCTGGTTTATAAAGAGCAAGCACAACACTTCCCATCAGGACTGGTATATCTGGAGAGAGGGGAAGGTGAACAGGGAGGGGGAACTTTTGCCCCCCAATAATTGGACCGGTTTTTTTGGCGGCAGTGCCTGGACCTATGTAGAGGAAAGACAACAGTTCTATCTGCATCTGTTCACGCCCTACCAGCCGGACTTAAACTGGGCCAATGAAGAAGTGCGCAAAGAAATGGCAGATATCATGAACTTCTGGATAGAGAAGGGCGCGGATGGCTTTCGCTTGGATGCGGTCTCCTATCTGGATAAGCCGGATGATTTCAGTGATGCAAGCATGGACCAAAACGGCAAAGCGTTTCCGATGGAGCGCTTGGCCGCAGGAAAGAAGTTGGGTGATTATTTCAGGGAACTAAGAGGCAGGTTAATCCACAGTGATGTGTTATTGATTGGGGAGATGGCCGGGGTTGGTCCGGCGGCTGCCATTAAAATGGCGCCGCCAGACCAAAGTCAGCTCAACATGGTCTTTCAGTTTGAGGTCAATGATTTGGATGGTGGTGAGACCTTCAAGTACAACCACCGAAGGATTGAGATCAAGGACCTCAAGCGGGTGCTGTTTCGCTGGCAGCGGCAACTGTATCTGAAATCCTGGAATACCCTGTTTTATAACAACCACGATGAACCCAGGATTGTCTCCCGCATCTTTATAGACAATACAAAGCGGGAAGCACAGGCCAAGGCCTTGGCCTGTGCCTTGTATTTTTTGCAGGGAACTCCCTTTATCTATCAGGGAGAAGAGCTGGGCATGGTGAACTCTGAATTTGAGAGCGAAGAGGAGCTGCGGGACATAGCAGGGATCCTGGCCTTTAGGAATCCTTTACTCAAAGAAAAGTATGGAGAGAAAGAGCTTTTGCATATCATCAGCCAGAAGGGCAGGGACTCCGCCCGAACCCCGATGCAATGGGATGACAGTAAATATGCGGGGTTCTCAAATCAAGAGCCTTGGATAAAGGTGAATCCGGATTATGTCAACAATAACCTTAAGGCACAACTCAATTCCAATTCCTCAGTCTACCATTTTTACAAGAACTTATTGCAGGTTAGGAAAGACCCGATCTTTTGGGATGGGAAAGTAAGGGAGATTGAGGATATTGACCAGGATGTTATCGCCTATATCAGAGAGAATAAGAAGGAAAGGGTGATGGTGATTGTGAATCTGAGTGACAGTGCAAAACCGTTTACATTGGCAGAGGAATTCAAGAGGGGTGAGGTGCTGTTACG
>JAISTR010000014.1 GCA_031272515.1 Erysipelotrichaceae bacterium
CTTTGAACCTTTTGGCGATCTGCTCCGTCAGAACCTTGCGCCGGTATTTCGGGCAAAAGATGATGTGGTAACGGCAGCAGTACACCGTCGTCTCGTTCGTCCTGTATCCTCTTGCAACAGATGCGTCTTTCATAATAGAAATGTTAGCATATTTCTGCTGATTACGCAAGTATGTTCTTTCGTTCGCTTAAAAGAAAACCCGCCGAAGCGGGTTGCCTTTTGAAGTGCTCGCTCTCACCCCACGGTTAAAACCGTGGGCTCTCCCGCTCGCATTTTGTAGAGATACTGAAAGAAGTCATTTTGGTCCTTGGGCAACAGGTCCAAAAGCACTTCATCGCGCACCTCCCCCAACCTTGATAACTTCTTCTTGAGCACTTCGCGCTGATGCTGCAGTTCCATATGGAAGTGAAACTGCTCGTTTTGGTTCAAAAGTTCCTCGATGGTTTTTAAGCGCTCTTTGATGTCCAGAATCTTTTGGTAGTTGGCCAAAAGATAGTAGAGCTGTTTGGTTTCTTCAAAGCGGTTTTCAAGCTTGCGCTTTAAAACCTCCTTGAGTACTTTCACCTTCAAGGCACTTTGGATCAGCTCACCGATATGGTCCAGGGTCTTGTCCATCACCTCCGCATTGCCCAGCCGCAGTATCGGCAAAGGCATTGCCTGATTATGGTATTTCAGTTTTTCAAACTGCTGGTAAACCGCATCCAGCGGATGGTTGTTGTTACTGGAAAACAGCACCCGCTTCTTATGGGTGAAGCAGGTGATGATGGTCTGTACAATCAAGGTGGTCTTGCCGGTCCCCGGCGGACCCTGCACATAGGTCAGGGTTTTGGTCAGGGCACTTTGCATGGCCAAGAGCTGGTCGCGGTTGAGGTTGCGGTGGGTTAATAACAAAGGCACTGCTTTGGTGCTTGCGGGACTTTGTAACAGCTGCCCGAAGAAAGCCTTGAGCGGATAGGAGAGCCTGTCTGCATTCGCCATCTGATTGATGGCCTCATATTCTTTGGACAGATCAAAGGAAAACAGGTTTTCCAACAAAAGCAGGTGGGGCAGATCATCGACCCCTTTCCCGGTGCGCTCGGTGATCTTGTCGCGGATTAGCTCCAAATCAGGTTCCTTCTCATCCAAAAGCCAATAGTCCGAAGGAGAAAGGAACTGCCGTATCGAGACCTTGATTCCATCCAGGTTGTTCTCCCTTAAAAAGGTTAAGGGGCCAAGGCGGAAGCGGCGCTTGCTCACATCAAAATCCAAACGCCGGTAAGCCAGCACATAGAGCCCCTGGTCATATGGAATGGAGATGACATTGAGGGCCAGCGATTGTAATAGCATCGCCTGGCTTGAGATTGGACTGGGCTGACCCTGGTGAATCAGAAAAGAGACCACCTGCAGAAACTGCGGTTTACTGAGGGTCGCTTCCTCATTAATAAAGACATCCTGGTCAAAGTGGCTCAGCAGGGTATTCTGCTTGACAAAGGGGGTCTGGTCCAGGCGGTGGCACTCCAAAAGATAGTCCAGAATCTTCAGGTTGACGCTGTCGGGGAAAATCTGGCGGTACTTGCCCGGGTTTTCATAGATGTCCTGGATCAGTCTTTCATTGACTTCCGCAATCGTCCCTTCCACCACCTTTAAGGTGATGATCTGGTCGAGATAGATGCTGGTCTGAATCAGGGTATGCTTTGTCAGATGAAAACCCTGGACACGCAGCCGGCGCTCTTTAATATCCAGGTCCATCACGGCAATCCAGTAACGGGTGATTTCCCCGTGACTGTTTTGATACTCAATCGTCAGCCACTTCCCCTGATGAATGGCTTTGAACAATTCGTGGTAAATGGTATTCATGGGATGGTTTGTGTGCACTTATCATATCATGAAACCGCTTTTTCAAAAAATCACCAATCACAAATGCAACATACGGTTATGGTATACTTGAAAAATACAAAGGGGGTGTGAGATTGCATATCTACATCACTGAACGTTTCGGTCTAACAAACGCCGACAAAAAACAATTGCAAGAAGCCGGAGCCATCCTTCAAGATGCCCCCTCAGAGCAAACTGAAGTCGCCATCGGCTCGCGTGAAGTCGTTGCCGCAAAGCTGCCGAACCTGAAGTTTTTGCAGCTGATGTCCGCCGGTTTTGACTACCTGGACACCGATGATTTGAAACGCCGCGGGGTCATACTCTGCAACGCCAGGGGCGTCTACTCCATCCCCATCGCCGAGTATGTCGTCGGCAAGATCCTGGCCGTTTATAAAGAGGACCGCACTTATTTAGAAAGACAAAAAAAGAAGGAATGGCTGCGGGAAGCAGCCAACCTGGAACTTTATACCAAGAAAGTACTGATGCTTGGCACCGGCTCGATTGCCAGCGAAATTGCCAAGCGGCTGAAGGCCTTTGGCTGTTTTGTCGTTGGCATCAATACTGACGGACGGGACATTGAATTCTTTGATGAATGTGCGCCTTTGGCGAAACTAAACGATTGGCTGCCACAAGCGGACATCATCATCAATACCCTGCCCGCAAACCAAGCTACCAAAAAGCTCTTAAACCGGGATAATTTGTCCTTGAGTAAAAAAGACGCCCTGTTAATCAATATCGGGCGCGGCACCACGATCGTCGAAGCCGATCTGATTGCCTTACTACAACAAGGTCATTTTTTGGCGGTGGTACTCGATGTCTTTGAGAAGGAACCGCTCGATCCCAACAGCCCGCTCTGGGACCATCCGCGGGTCATCATCACACCGCACATGTCCGGGGACTCGGATCTGGTGAGCGAGCGCAGAAAGATACAGCTCTTGCGCAATATCTTACACTACCTCAAAGGCGAAAGCCTGGAAAACCGGGTTTTTTGATTGCGATGTGGGGGAAGATGAAAAAATCCATTCCTGTTTTATTCCTGTTATGCCTGTTAGCCTGCTGCTCCAAGCCGATTGAAGCCAGCACCCCGACCCCAACCCCGGCTCCCTCGACCCTGGAGCCCTCGGAGGTCATCGGCCGGCTTTTGGCGTCGGGCTTTAGCCCGGTTAACGAAACCATGAATCTGAAAAAAATGCTGGAGAATGATGCTTCCGGTATCTTTATCATTTTCTCAGCGGGTCAGCGTACCCTATACATCTACAGCCTTTCCGACCTGGTGGAATACAACAACCAGGAATATGACTATCAGCTTTCCTATCCCCTGGATACCCAAAACCCCAATGCGGAGCTGTATCTGTTCAATGAAAACAGTTCCTTCTTCTGCGTACAGAAGAACTCCAGTCAAGTTTTGCCTTCCGCCTACAAGGACTGTGACAGCAGTCAAATTAACATCATCACCACCCTCAAGGGCACGCTGATTGACCCGACTTTGGCTGAAGCGGATTTGAGCCTGCAGGATTTGGTTTTGGATGCGGACTATTGGCAAGCCTATCTCAACAGCGCCATCGCCAACCTGACCAAGGAGGAGCGCCAGGTCTATATTGAGGCGGTCAAGAAACTCTTGGGTGCCGGTTTTGTCATCTTTCCCGAGACCAAAACCATCGAAAAAGACAGCGGGGAAATGATTATCCGCTTCTTTGACTCCTCGATTGTCACGAAACAATTGCAGGTGGAGCTCTACCTTGATAATGCGCGCTTTGGCATCATCTCCTTCTCACCCCATGGCGCCATACTGAGCTGGCTGGACCAGGAAAGCAGGGAGGAACTTTCAACCTGCTCGCTGGCCTTTAATGACGAAAACAGCGAACCGCCCATCTACGAAGCCTGCGATTTAGATAACAGTGCCACCATCATGTCCGTCCGCGACCGGCTGGTTGGCGATACCGGCTTGGCCTATGAGCAGTTCTTTCTGCCCTATTCCTATATCGATATCTATGAGACCTTCGGCAAAGCTCAGTAAGGGGAAATGACATGAAGAAAACGCTTTTATTGTTGTGCCTTTTTGTTTTGCTTTTTTCCTGCGGCACCAACAAACAAAGTAGCGGGTCGTCTCAACAAGCAAACCAAAAACCGCCCGTCACAGACAAGACTTCTACCCAGGTGGTTACTGCGCTTTTGGCCGGCGGCTTTTGGGTCACCGATGGCAATATCTTCGCCTACAATTTGGACCAAAACGGCTGGATTCTCTTGAATCTTGGCTATGATACCCATGTTCTGCTTCTTTCCGGGGGTGATGCCACCGTAACCTATCAGGGAAACGAGTATATCTTTATCTACTACCGCGAGATTTCCGGATCAAAATACCACGACCTTTTGTCACTGTATAGCGACAGTCAAACAATCACTTGTTTTTTTGACCCGCTTGAGTCCGGCTTAATCATTTGTGATGAAGAACAGCTGGCGGTGATGGAAGTTTTACAGCAAGAGTATATTGATCCAATCCTGGCCCGCACCGGCTTAAGTGAGGCAGACCTGTTACTGGAAGAAAACTATTGGCACCAGTACATGCAGGTACAGATTGGCAAGATGATTGAGGCAGCCCGGGCTCCCTATGTTCAGATAGTCGACCAATTATTGGCAGCAGGCTACCAAATTGACACCAGCCTCAGCCGCATCACCAAGTACCAGGATAACTATGCCATTTCCCTGCTGGACATCTATCAGGGTGACAAACGCCTGGAAGTCACAACCGTCATAAACAATAATGCTGCAGCCTTGATTGCCTATTACCAGGATTATACCGTGTACCAAGAGTACCAGGACGGGATTGCCGTGCCAGTCTGCTATGTGAGCCTGAAGGAGGGTGCACTGCCGCCGGATTTGGAAAATTTAAACCCTTGTGACCCCTCCCGCGAAGAAGAAATTTATGCCATAATGGAGATGATTCTGGATGATACCGGCTTGCTTTGGGAGAATTTCTTTTTGCCGGAATCCTATATCGAGATCTATCTTTATTAGTAGAACTCCAAGGAGAAGACTATGAAAAAACGTTTATGCACAATCCTCATGCTGTTGCTTGTCTTGGTTGGCTGCGTCAAGAAAACCGACAGCAGCACTGACCCGGTAGACCAGATTCACCCCTTAAGCAAAGAGGAAACCGTACAAGCCCTCTTGGCCAACGGTTTTACTTTTTCCAGCGACAACACTTTGCGCAAGTATGACCAGGAAAACAAACTGGAGGTCGTTTTGGATTTCAGCGAAACCTCCAACCACACCCTGAGCTTAATTACCTCCATTACCGGCATGAAGTACAAGGACTACACCTATGATGTCACGTATGTTTTGGACCTTTCGGCCAAAGAACCAAATGCCTATGTAATCCTGGAGTCCGGTGTCATTGTCTATGCCAACTGCTACTATGCGCCCTTGGGCTCGGCGTCTGATTTTATCGCGGAGAACCGCGAAGCCTGCGATGAAGACTTACAAAAGTTTGTGGCGGATATCCAGGATAACATCGTCCCCTCCGTCTTAAGCAATGGCGGCGTCACTTTGGCGGATGTCAGCCAGGGCGGCGATTATCTTTCCAGCTTCATCTCAAACTCCCTGGTCAATATCAGTGATACCGATAAAACCGCCATCATCCAAACGATTGACACCCTGCTATCCAAGGGTTATTTAATCAACTATGAAACCGGATCCCTTGACAAAAGCAGTGCCCAGGAAAAACACAGCTACTACCTGAATTCCCTGGTGGACAAGCGCTTGGTGATTTTGGTTTATGAGGGAGAGGCGGTCTATGCGAAACTGGTTCTGAGTGAAACCTTCGCCTGGGTGGACCTCTTTGATGATAGCGAAACAATTGTTGAGTCCTGTCAGTACTACTATGATTCCACCGCTTTGATTGAGGATCCGGGTACGCAGATCTGCCAGGAAGAAAGCTATGATTTGGTCCAGGAAATCCGGGAGACGATCCTCTTTGATACCGGCCTGGCCTGGGCGGATTTATTTATGCCCTACGAGTATCTGGAAGTATACAAGCTGTATAAATGAGATTGCACTGGTTGGTGTCAAGTTTATCCCAAATCATTTCACACCGACTTTCCATCCTCTTGGCCCTGCTTTTTAACCACTGGCCGAAAAACCCTTCCCTTTGTGTTTCTTCTTTTCTATACTGAAGTCACAAAGGAGGAAATGCAATGACAATCGTATTGATTTGTACCCTGCTCTTGGTCGCCAGTGCCATTGCCTTCTGGCCTCAAGACAAAATCTATTATGTAGACTAAAAAAACAACTCAACTCGCTTAAATGAAAACGGCCAATGGCCGTTTTCTTAATATCCGGGTTTCCCCAGAAGTTTGAACATATTTTTCTTGTAGATCTCCACACCCGGCTGATCAAAGGGATTGAGGTCCAACAGATAACCGCTCATGGCAATCGCCTTGAAGAAGAAGTAAATCACATACCCGGCGCTCTTCGCACTCAAGTCCTCGATCTCCAGAATCAGGTTGGGCACCTGTCCATCCTGGTAGTGGGCATGCAAGGTGGCGGTGGAAGCCTGTTTGTTGACATAGTCCAAAGACTTTCCCGCCAGGTAGTTCATCTGATCCAGGTTCTGCCCGTCATCCGGGAAGATCGCATCCAGCGTGGGCGTCTTTACCAGTAACAGGGTCTCAAACAAAACTTTTGAGCCCTGCTGAATAAACTGGCCCAGGGAATGCAGGTCAGTGGAAAAGACGACTGAGGTAGGAAAGAGGCCTTTGCCCTCTTTGCCTTCCGATTCCCCAAATAACTGTTTCCACCACTCCGCAAACATCGCCAGCTGCGGCTCATAGGTGACTAAGGTCTCTGCGACTTTTCCGGATTCATTCAGGATTCTACGGGCTACCGCATAGCGGTAGGCCGGGTTGTTGTCTAAGTCTGGCGAACTGAAATCCGCCATCCCCTCTTTTAATCCCGCAAATAAGGCATCGATATCCACCCCGGCTACCGCCAAAGGCAACAAGCCGACGGCGGTGATGACGGAGAAGCGGCCGCCGATATCATCAGGGATTGTGAAGGTTTCATAGCCTTCCTGGTCCGCTAAAGCCTTCAGGGTTCCGCGCGCGGCATCAGTGGTGGCGATGATGCGCTTTTTGGCCTCTTGTATGCCATAGGTCTCTTCCATCCAGTGCTTCATCATCCGAAACGCCATGGCGGTTTCGGTGGTGGTCCCGGACTTGGAAATCACATTGAGATAGACACTCTTGTCTTTGAGGGTGTTTTGTACCTGCAGGAAGTAATTGGCGGAGAAGCTGTTGCCCAGATAAAGCAGCTCTACTTCCCGGTCTGCCGGATATAAGCCCAGCACCATCTCACTGAAGGCCCTTGCCCCCAGGTAGGAGCCGCCGATGCCCAGTACAACCAGTACCTCAGCATTCGCACGAATCGCCTCTGCGGTGTCCTTGATTCTTTGATATTCCGCCTTGTCATAGTTTAGCGGCCAATCCAGCCAGCCCAGAAAGTCATTGCCCTTTCCGTTCTTTTGGACCAGCGCATTATGGGCTTTTGTGACCCGATCCTGCCAGGACGCAAAGTCCTGATCAAGATAACCGTACTTTGTTTCAAATTTAATCATTTCTTTCCCTTCTCTCTTTTCAGCCAATCCGGCAAAAGTTTCCTCAAGGTCGAAAATCCGATATGGTTGACCGGCAGCTTGGCCTTGGTCAACTGTCTCGCCCGGTTTTGATAGAGGGCTTTCAAAGAAAGCCGGGCCTGTTTGCTTTGGGGGTCGATGTCGATGATTTTCACCGTCACCCTGTCCCCGATTTCCACAAACATGTGCACGTCCTTGACAAAACCGGCCGAAATTTCAGAGATATGAATCAGACCGTTGGTATTGTTGTCCAGTGCCACGAAAGCACCATAGGGCTGGATTCCGGTTACCACCGCATCCACTACATCCCCAATCTGATAGCTCATCTGCCCTCCTGTCAATCCTGGTAGACTACCATCTGCTCTTTTCTGATGAAAGCAGTTTCCCTATCAATTTTATCACGTCTGTACTATCACTACCACCTGAATGTTTCGCTTATTCGGATGACAAATCCAATATGGAATCACAATCATAGAGACTCTGCCAGTCCTTCGCAAAGCCTTTCACTGCCTGCTTGACCGCGGCACTGTCAATCGCGCTCTCAAGCAAAGCGGGATCCACCGTGATGGCATGGGCACCCGCCAGCAGGGCCTTGTTCATCTGGGCGACATTCTTGAAGCTGGCACCGATAATCTTGCAGGAAGAGCCGTTTTCCTCAATCATCTTTCGCAGACTGCAAATCACATCGACAAAATCAACCTCCAGGTTCTCCATGCGGTTGCAATACGGTGCCAGATAATCGGCTCCGGCCAAAATCGCCGCAAAGCCCTGCATCTTGTTGTAGATGGCGGTAGCGGTGACCCTTGCGCCCTGCTTCTTCAAGGCTGAAATCGCCTTGAGCGATTCCTGGGTCACCGGAACCTTGATGTAGACATTCTCATCAATTTCATCCTGGATACGGTCTGCCTCCTTCAAAATCCCGGCGGCACTGGTCTCTAGCACCTGCACATGCAGCATCTTCTTGTCAGTAATCAGGCTCCGTATTTCCCTTAGATGCGCAAAGAAATCGGTTCTGTTGGCACTCTTTAAAATGCTGGGGTTGGTGGTTACCCCGGTAATCGGATAGTACTCCATGTACTTTTTAATCTTTTGGACATCAGCAATATCAAACAGCAATTCCATAAACATCCTCCCTATAGTTTCTGTTGTGTCCTTTGGATAATATCATCCTGCGTCTGTTTCGACAGTACGTGAAAGAAGGCACTGTAGCCAGCTACCCGCACGATCAAATCCCGGTGCTTCTCCGGATGCTTTTGCGCATCCAATAGCGTCTCTCTGCTGACGACATTGTATTGCACATGGTAGCCATGCAGACGGTTGAAGAAGGTTTTCAATAAGGCAATCAGCTTCTGCTTGTCCTCCTCTTTGCTTAACACCTGGGGTGTGACTTTCTGATTGAGCAGCACCCCGCCGGTGATCTTGTCAGTGGGCAGCTTGGTGATGCTTTTAAACACTGCGGTCGGGCCCCGCTTATCCATGCCATGGGCAGGCGAGCAGCCCTCCGCCAGCGGCGTATAAGCCTTGCGGCCATCGGGGGTGGCCATGGTTTGTGCACCCTGTCCGACATTGGCGGAAATGCTGGAGGTACCGGCATAGCGGATGCCGCCGATTGGCCCCCTTTGAAAGCGGGTATTGGGATAGTGGCTGATTTCCTCAATGTAGCTTTGATAGGCCTCTACCAAAAGCTGGTCGGGATAGTCATCATCATTGCCATACTTGGGGGCATCATGGATTAACAGGCGCTGGATTTCTTTGCCTTTTTCGCTTTCGAAGTTCTCCAGGATGGCGGACCACAACTGCGAAGAGGTGATCTTTTTTTCCTCAAAGATCAGTTTTTTGATGGCAGCCAGGCTGTCCGCCATGTTGGCGATGCCAATCTGCAAGCCGGAGATATAGTCATAGACCGCCCCGCCCTCCTTGAGGGTCTTGCCTCTTTTCAAGCAGTCATCCACCAGGATACTACAAAGCACATCCGGCACTTCCCGCTCGGATGCCAGATCCACCGCGTTTTCCACAATCACGCTCATCTTTGTCATATAGCGGATGGTCTTGTCCCAGGCTTCAAAAAGCTGTTGATAGCTGTCCATGTTGACAAAATGGCCAAAGCCGGGCGCAAAGCGTTTGCCGGTACTCAAATCGATGCCGTCATTCATCGCCACCAACAAAATCCTCGGGAAATTCAGATAGCTCATGCCGGTGCAGCGGTAACCCCACTTGCCCGGCACCGCCGTCTCCACGCAGCCGATGGCACTGTAGTTATAGGCGTCCGGTTCTTTGACACCCCAGTTGATAAAGGATGGGATGATGATTTCATCATTGTTGAAGGCGGGCATGCCAAAGCCCAGCTTCATGACCTCGATGCACTCATTCATAAAGTCGGAGTTGAGGTTTTTGTGATAGCGGACCGTCAGGTTGGGCTGGGGCAGCCGGGTTTGGGCCACACTTTGTAAGACGAGAAAGGACAGTTCGTTGACCGCATCCTTTTTCTCCGGTGTCTGGCCGCCGATGGTGACATTTTGATAGAGCGGACTGCCGGCACTGCTGGCGGTGTGGGATTGGCTTCGCACCTTGTTGATGGTCTGGGTCTTGATCCAGAGGTTTGCCAATAACTCCAAGGCCTCCTCTTTTGTGATTACACCTTTGTCCAGGTCATTTTTGTAATACGGATAGAGGTATTGGTCAAAGCGGCCGAAGGACAGCGAGTGCCCGTTGGATTCAATCTGCAAGATCACCTGCAAAAACCAGACCGACTGCAAAGCCTCCAAAAAAGAGGAAGCCGGATGATAGGGCACATGGGCGGCCGTCTCACTGATTTTTAACAGCTCTGCCTTGCGCTTGCCTTTGGCAGTCTGTGCCAGCTCTAAAGCCAGGTCACTAAAGCGTTTGGCATAGATCTTCACCGCCTCAATCACAATCAAGGCGGCTTTATAGAACTGGTATTTATCCAGGTTCTCAACAATCGTCAAATCCAGGTTATTTTGGTATTGCTTTGTTTTTGTTTCGTATTCCTTCAAGCCGTATTTCAGCAGCTTCTCGTAGTTGACTGCCAAATGGGCATCCCCAGAGTTCAGCTTTCCCTCCATGCCAAACAAGCCGGTCTCCATAAAGACACTGACCTCTTCGGGCAGTAAAGCTCCGCCTCTGGCGCGCAGGTTGTTGTTTTTCCAAAACGGCGCGATTTTACGCAGCTGTTTCTTGGTGTCTTCACTGATTAAAAAGACATCGCCGTCCCGTTTCTCAAACAAGTCCAGCTCTTTCAGCACAAAGTCCAGGGTATATTCCGGAAAGATCGGCGCTGCGCGGTTGGCGGTGGCCTGATTTCCAACCAGCAGGGTATCCTCTTCGATATAGATGCTCATGTTTTTTAGGATATTCTTCAGCATCAAAGCGCGTTTGACGACGCTGGGCTGGTTTTTATGTTGGCGGTAGCTCTGCGTGATCAGCACGGCGCGCTGTGCGCAGATGGTTGGAGCTGTATCGAGTACTTCCCGGCGGAAGTGCTGCATCCGTTTTGACAGATTTCCAAAATGATTGTCAGGCATGGCTGTAATCCCTCCCGTAGACAAAAAGCGAAACCGTTTGGTTATCTTTAGTGTAACACACTCAGGATTTGGGGGATAGCGAAAACAGGGAAGCGGTGAGCGGGTTTGGAACTTTCTTTGTTTTGTAAATTACAGGATACCACGTTTACACAGGATTCTTGATACTACCTTTTTTCATATTTCTTTACCACCTCAGCAGAAGGAATAACAGACAAACAATAATTTTTTTTCATAGTAGCACTTCCCTTAAATGATTACGAGAAACATGCTTGATAGTTCAATATTATCAAAACACAGATAATTAGGGTCCGCCAAATCGCAATACTTTGCATGTGCGGGGGTATTTATTGGCCACATACCTCTATACTGTTTGTAAAGGATCTAGCACTTTTACCCTGTACGGTCTTAACAGCTTTTTTCTGAGTAATCTTAAACCAAAAAAATCGGTTCAAAAATTAGTGCTCGCCCTAGCTTATTCTCAATTATAAAACGGTAGAATTTTTGGGATACGATAATCAATCCTCTGCGAGAGTTTAAGTAATCTGAAGTAAGCATCACATCATTATGTACTTCTTCAAATGCGCTATGATTCAAGTATAATTCTTTTCCTGTCAATATATAATCCTCTTTTTGCGATTCTTTATGTATTATTTTTTCTTGAATTTCGTTGTAGTCTAGTGAAAATGCCGTAGGAAGTTTAGAGGTGATTCGTAACCATTTTGTATTGTTTGATATTTCTTTTCTTGTTAAATTCATTACATCTCTAATTTCAATTCCTGTAAATTGCTGCAACCCAATCATCTCGCTCATATGCACACTCATGAGTAGTTCATCATCTAAAGAATACAAAGAAGTGAAGTGACGGTTATTTCCGAAATTAGGTTCCTTTCTAATGCCAATCATTTCTTTGTGATTCTCTTTGTAATATGCTTCAACCGCCTTATCATAATAGATATAATACCAAACCATTCGCATTGTTAACCATTTTGCATTATTAAATTCATCATTATTAAATTCCGTAAAAAGCATCGAAAATGATCCGTATTCATTGATGAATTTTTCAACTTCAGGATACAAAGGATCATCAGTATAAATATAAAAATGGCATAGTTCTGACCCAGACTCCTTTAATGACTCATCAATGATAACGTTATTCTTTAGCAACATTTTTTTAAAACTGTCTGTCACAGAAGATCTATTTCGAAAACCAGCACGCCTGACATATCTCATCTTCTTTTCCTCCTAGTGACTTCCCTAATTAAGGGAACAACATATCATATAACGCTTTTAATAAATCCGGATAGTCTGCATAAACATCTTTTCCTTTTTCATAAATTTGCAAAGGTGTTAGAGCTCCATAATTTGTTTGCCCGTATGCAAAGGCATCCCTCCAAGCTTGAGTGAATTGAACATGTTCAGCATGTGTTAAAGCAACACAAGTGATTAAATCAGGATCCATTTTCCCAAATCTCTGTTCAAGGATATGATGGATTTCTATATCGGTAATGCCATTACTTTTTAAGGCTTCTGCTTCTTTCCTCAGTTCCTGATATGTATCGAAATCAATATTGTCATATGTTAAAGTCTTTGAGTTTGTAGATTGATTCGATGCTGATGATTCTTTTGTGTCAGTTGTTACATTATTGTTGTTTCCGTTGTTATAAAGATATTGTCCTAAATATGCAGCTAGGGTGAAAAATGACAAAGTTGAATTGATTGTCATATCAATAACTTCATAATTTTCTTCTCCTACAGCTTTCTCTATTTCCTCTTTTCCAAATAGAGCATTCAATCCTCCCCAAGTTATACCACCAACACCAACTCCTTGTATTCCTGTTACAGCTAAACCAACTGCTCCTCCACTTAATGCCGCAGGTGATACACCCATGATTGCTCCTAAAGCTTGAGGGGCAGAACTGGCAACAACTAAGCCCGCGCCTATTTGCATCATCCAGATTTTGTCAGAATCACTTCCATATTGAATGTAATCTCCTGCACCAGTCGCAAGCATCCAAGTCCCTGAAGCAAGCCCTAGGTTTCCTGTAGCTGAAAATATTAGTGCAGCTGCGACACCACCAACAGCGAAACCTATGAGTGCACCGACGTGTTCATAGTTAGTTTCATATGTATACGAATACTGTTGATTCTGATAATTCGTTGCATTCAACGTGGAATTTGTAAAATCATTATTCGTAGAATATTCACTGGTCTTGTTTTGTATTATGGCATCACAGATACCTTCAACCCGACTGTATAAACTCCCGGCTACATCTTCCCCACTCAGGTACATCAGATTCAAATCAAATTGAACCATGTTTGCCATTTCCGCATAGGACATGCCAATTGATGCGGCTTTTGTGGCAATAAGATTCTGGATGTCTTGATCCAATTTGGTTACATCTACACTTGGGTCTACCGGTGCAGGCGGTTTCACTACTATCTTTGCAGTACCAGTTCCTGATCCAGTTGTTCCGCTTGTTCCGCTGACTCCATTTCCAGGGTCACCCGGAATTCCTGTTCCAAATAACATGTTGGAACCACTGATAACAGGTGCTACATATGATGATGAAGAACCATAAGTAACATCACTGGGTGTTCCTAAACCATATTGTAAATAAGGTGAAGGAGTTGAAGTGTTATTTTTCTTGGAAGCGGAAGAACTACCAGCTACAGTTGGGCTGTAACTCCCTCCTCCCCCAAACATATCCCAGGCATCATTCCCACTGGAATCACAGTACTTGTAAGGATTATTCAAAGCATACAGGTACCGGTTTCTGGAGTTGATGTTGGTGAGCTCTCCAAAGTACGAGTCTACACTGATAAACAAGGTACTCTTACCATCATAGTATCTCGCCCTTAAGTATTGGCTGCCATCAAAGTTATGCGCCTCCCCATTATACCCAAAGGCATTGGCGAAAGGATTGATGACAGAATACTCAATGTC
>JAISTR010000031.1 GCA_031272515.1 Erysipelotrichaceae bacterium
TTTCTACGTCCATAACATATTTATAACACAGGTACCCCGAAAAATTTTTATCAACGAGCATAAAGTGAACATATTTTGTTGGTTAATAGAAGCTGGATGCAATTACATGCCTTTCAAATGTAGCAAAGAAGAATGGCAGTAGTTGTTTTCCCGGGTTTGCCTTATATCCCCATGCCTAAAGGCAGGAGTTTTACGGCAATGTTTGATAAAAAAAGACGAACCTTCATTCGTCTTTTCTGTGTCTCAGAGTACTTCGTCCAGTGTCTTCTTCAGCATCGGCTTGGGCAGAAAACCCACCAGCTGCTTCTTCACCTGTCCCTCGTCAAAGACGATCAGGGTCGGAATGCTTTGGATGCCGAAGCGTTCGGCTACATCCGGGTTTTCATCGATGTTGATCTTCACAAAAGGAATCGCATCATAGGACTCATCGTGCAGCTGTTCCAGCACCGGTGCCAAAGCCTTGCAAGGGCCGCACCAGTCTGCGAAGAAGTCCACCAGGACCTTGCCGCTTTCGATGGTTTTGTCAAACTCATTGGCGTTAATGACTTTCATGTACTACAACCTCCATTCGTCGCCATTATAGCATGTTACTATCCCGCTAAAAAGAAATCTGCCTACAATTTTCCTGCTGCTGCTTTGTCGATAATCACCGTCACATCCTTGTGGTCCTTGAGGGCACTGGCGGGACACTCTTCTGTCACCGGTCCCTTGACCAGTCCCCAGATGGCCTGCTGTTTTTTCTCGCCGGTGGCGATCAATAACACCCGCTTGGCTCTTAATATATCCGCAATTCCCATGGTGATGGCCTTTGTCGGCACTTTCGAGAGGTCGTCATCAAAGAAACGGGCATTATCGCTGATGGTCTTCTGGGTCAGCGGCGTCACATGGGTCGTGGCATCAAAGGATGTTCCCGGTTCGTTGAAACCGATGTGGCCATTGGAGCCAATGCCCAGTATTTGCAAATCGACCTGTACTTTGCTTAAGGCTTCCTCATATTGCGCCGCCGCCAATTCTGGATCAGCAGCGGTCCCGTCCGGGATATGGGTACTGTTTTTTGGAATATCAATGTGGTCAAAGAGATTCTCATGCATGAAGGTATAGTAGGTCTGGCTATGGTCCTTTGGCAGGCCCACATACTCATCCAGGTTGTAGGTTACAACCTGTTTGAAACTCACCAGCCCGGCCTTGTTATCGGCAATCATGCGCTGGTAAAGTCCAATCGGACTTGACCCGGTTGCCAAGCCCAATACCGCTTGGGGATTGGACTCTAACAAAAAGCGCATGAGTTCATTGGCCTTGTCACTCACTTCTTCATAATTCTCGCATACGATTACTCTCATCAGGGGCACCTCCGTTTTTAATACACGCGCACGCGGTAACTCAAGGAATACTGCTTGCCTTTGGGTAACAGGATGGCCGCATCCCGCTTCTCAAAAGGCAACAACTCTTCTACCCGCTCTCCCCTTTTCAACCAGGGCTCCAGGCACACAAAGGGTGCCCCTGCCTGTTTGGTCCATACCGCTACCACCGGCCAGCCGACGGTCGATACCCAAACCCCATGGCTGCCATCGCTGATGCCGATGGCAATGCTGTTGAGGTTATTAAATACCAGGGTATGCTTTTGTTCAAATAAATCATAGGACAAGGGAATCCGGGTGAATTCCCCGAAGCCCTTCTGGTTCTCTTTATTGGTGAAGGTCAGACTGTAGTCGTCAAATGATTGTCCTTCCATTAAGGGCACCCGGAAAGCGGGGTGCAGACCGAAGTTGAAGGGCATGGTTTTCTCACTTTTGTTGATGATCCGGTACTCTACCAGATAGCCGTCTGCCTCCAGGGTGTAATAGACCTGCAGGGTAAAGTCAAAGGGATACTGGCTGAGGGTCTGTGCATCGGCAGAGAACTGATAGCTGATGGTGTTTTCCTGCGGATGCATTTGCGCAAACGGGACATAGCGCAGAAAGCCGTGATTGGCCATGGTGGTCACCTGGTCGCCAAACAGATACTCGTTATTATAAGAGTGCCCGATGACCGGAAACAGGATCGGGTTGCAGTTTGCCCAGTACTGCGGGTCTCTTTGCCAGATGTATTCGATGTTTGTCTGCTTGTCAATCAGGTGGTGCACTTCCGCACCTTTGTTGTCAGCTTCCAGATAAAGTCTTTCGTTTTCCAGTTTCATTGCAAGATGGTTGCTCCTTTGGGTAAGCGTAAGGTCAAGCCGTTTTCCACGACTTCAAAATCGATTTTCGAATCGCTGTAGACTTCGCCGTCACAGCAATACAGCAGCTCCCGGTCACAGACCAGGGACACCTTCTTTTCAAAGAAGGTATGGATCTGCGGTACTCCTTCATACTTGCCGGAGAAATACTTCGGCAAAAGTCCCAGCATCTGTATCACTTTCATGTCATCGACAAAGACGATGTCGAACTTGCCATCCTGAATGCTGGCGATGGGGGCCGGCTTGAAGCCGCCGCCATAGTACTTGCCATTCATGACCGTCAAGAGAATCACTTTCTTGTCAATCTTTTCTTCACCGATGACCATGCTCGCATTCATTCGGGTCGGGTGGAGTACTTTGACAATCGCCGAGTACATATACACCAGCTTGCGGGGCAAGGGATACTTGCGGGAGATGCGGTTGACATGGTCAACCACTTCCGCATCAATGCCCATGCAGCAGCAGTTGAGGTAGCGCCGCTTATTGGCAACGCCATAGTCGACCAGAACATTGTCGCCCTCCACCGTAGCCATGATCAAATCCTTGATCTTCTTGTATTTGTGCACAAACATCCGCATGTAATCGTTGCCGGTGCCGCAGGGAATCAAGCCCATCGGCACATCTCTAGCCAAGCCGTTGAGCACCTCATAGGCAGTCCCGTCCCCGCCCACCGCATAAAGAATGACATTGTCCTTCTTGTGATAGCGGGAGGCAATCTCACTGGCATGGTCCGGCTGCTTGGTTTCAATCAGCTCATACTCAAACTTGTCCTTGAGCAGCTCGTCAATTAAAAACGCGGTGTCCAGGGCTTTGCCATTGCCGGATTTGGGATTTACGATGAAAATGTGTTTGGGTTTTTTCATGAGTGATACCGAAAGCATTATATCACGTACACCCGCCGAAAAAATTGGAACTTTGATGGGAATGTGAAGGAATTCGTGCAATTGTTTTAAAGCGGTGGCTCAAGGCTGTTACCAAGAACCGGTTTTCGTTTTCACACCAGCCCGAAATGCTTTAAAGCATAGCGGATACCATCCTCATCATTGCGTTTGCTCACGAAGTCAGCCGCCTTTTGCACTTCCTCTCTGGCATTGCCCACCGCAACACTCAAGGCCGCTTTTTCAAATAAGGGAATGTCATTGTAGCCATCCCCAAAAGCCATGGTATGGTTGGGATCTACTTTCAGGTATTCACAGCACCAGGCCATTGCCGAGCCCTTGTTCACCCCTTTGGGGGTAAACTCCAGCACCCGGCGCAGATTGATGATGTTGGCGTCAGGAATCAAAGCCGCCAAGGCTGCCTTGGTATCATCATCCGTCTGATAGGCATAAAAGCCGGTCACTTCTTCATCTTCGTAGGGTTTCTGGCCCGGCATTGTATGATAGAGATACGCAAAGATGCCATCGACATCGTCCCGTTTGTATTTGGAGAAATACCCGCCCTGCGAGGGGGTGCTGTAACGGCAGACAATTTCATGCTGGTCACAATACGCAATCACCTGTTTGATTTGGCTGTGGACAAAAGGGATCTTGCGCAACACTTCACCCTTCTCTAGGATAATGGTTCCCCCGCTTTGGACCACCAGGTCAAAGAGGTCATAGACTTCACGGGGAAAGTGCTCCATCTCCTCCGGGGCCCGGCTCGAACAGATGATGATCTTGATGCCTTTTTCTTTGAGCTGGTACAGGCACTCTAAAGCGGAAGGCGGTACCACCTGATTTTTGTTTTCAAACAGGGTGCCGTCCAAATCAAAGAAGACGGCTTCAATGGTGTTTGTCATAAGTCCTCCGGTACGGGCGGTTATTGATTAAACAATCAGCCCCTTCGCCAATCAGGTCACTGCGCCCCGCTTCCTTCAAAGCTGCCAGTACCAACTGCCGGTTCTTGGGCAATGTCGGTTGCAAGAGCACCCGCTGACTGAGCTTCTCGCTGTTGGTTTTGGCAATATACACTGGTTTATTACTCAGGGGGTCAAAGCCCAGATAATACATCGCCGTTGCCAGGGTCATCGGCGTCGGATAGAAATCCTGCACCTGCTGGGGCCGTTTGTGGTTTTTCTTTAAATATTGGGCCAGGGCAATCGCATCCTGCAGGGTACTGCCGGGATGCGAGCTCATTAAATAAGGCACCAGAAACTGATTCTTATTGTATTCCCTATTGAGTGCTTCAAACTTCAATACAAATTTTTCATAGACTTCATGATGCGGTTTTTTCATATAGTCCAAAACCGGATTGGAGATGTGCTCAGGAGCCACCTTGAGCTGGCCGGAGATGTGATGCAAAACCAGCTGCCGGAAGAATGTGTCATCCTTATCATAGAGCAGGTAGTCATAACGGATTCCCGAGCGCACAAAGACCTTCTTGACTTTGGGCAGTTTTCCAATGGTCTCAAGGATATCCGCATACTCTTTATGGGAGACCTCCAGGTTCTTGCATCTTGGATGCAGACACTCGCGGTGCACGCAGGCACCGCTTTCTTTTGCCTTCTGACAGGAAGGCTGATGGAAGTTGGCGGTCGGTCCGCCGACATCATGGATGTAGCCCTTGAAGTCCGGCATCTCCGTGATTTTTATCGCCTCTTTAACCAGCGATTCTTTGGAGCGGGAGGTAATCACCCGTCCCTGGTGATAGGTCAGGGCACAGAAAGCACAGCTGCCAAAGCAGCCGCGGTTGCTGATGAGGGAGAAGCGTACTTCCTCAATCGCCGGGACAAACTTGTATTTGGGATGATAGGTGCGCATATAGGGATAGCTGTAGGTATCATCCATCTCTTGCCTTGTCAAAGGCAATGCCGGGGGATTGACCACCAGGCTGACATCACTGTAGGGCTCAACCAGCACTTTTGCGGATATGGCATCGCGGTTCTGGTTTTGCAACTTAAAGCTCTGCGCATACGCTTTCTTGTCATTTTTTACTTCCTGAAAGGACGGCAGAACCACAGCCCCTTCCACAGCACTTTGGCTTTGGATGACAGTTCCCCGGATCCAGGAGATATCGGTTATTGCCAAACCGCTGTTTAGAGCCTGTGCCACTTCCACCACCGTGTTCTCCGCCATGCCATAGATTAAAAGATCCGCTTTTGCATCCAAGAGAATCGAGGGACGGACTTTGTCGTCCCAATAGTCATAGTGAGAAAGCCTTCTTAAAGATGCTTCAATCCCGCCCAGGATGACCGGCACTTTTGGTGCTGCCTGCTTCAATAGGCGGCTGTAGACGATGGTGGCACGGTCCGGACGTTTGCCCATGATGCCCTCATCGCTGTACAGGTCCTTTTTGCGCTTTTTGCGGTTGACAGAGTAGTGGTTGACCATCGAGTCGATATTGCCGCCGGACACCATAAAAGCCAGCCGCGGTAAGCCCAATTCCAGCAGGTCCTGCGGCTTGCGCCAGTCTGGCTGTGCCAGAATCGCCACCTTGAAGCCAAAGGCTTCCAGGGTGCGGGAGATGATTGCCACGCCAAAGGAGGGATGATCCACATAGGCATCCCCGCTGACGATGATGAAGTCGGGCTGGTCCCAGCCCGCTTCCATTATTTCTTTTTTGGTTGTTGGCAGAAACGGCATAAGAGTGAAAAAGAAACTTCGCTTGAAGTTTCTAGAGTACTACGATATTTCCTTCCACACCGCCGGTAATACCGGCTGCATTGCCTTCGTCGGTATCGACGTGCATTGCCGCTGAGAAGGAATCCTTCACCCGGATCACAACATCCCCGAAGATAATGGAACGCTGCGGTGTATCAACCCGTACCCAAACGATGTCATTGTCCTTGACACCCTGGGCTTCTGCTTCCCCTGGTGTGAAGTGGATGTGGCGCTTGGCGATGATGACACCCTGTTTGATTTCCAGGGAACCGGCCGGCCCGATCAAGGTGCAGCCCGGGGTCCCTTCGATGTCACCGGATTCGCGGATGACGCCTTCAATGCCCAGGGAACGGGCATCGGTAGCGGAGAGCTCGACTTGGGCGGCAGCGCGGGTCGGGCCCAGGATGCTGACATTTGCCAGTTCCTTCTTGGGACCGACAACCGTCACCTTCTCTTCGCTTGCATATTGGCCAGGCTGGGACAGCCACTTCTTGGGTGTCAGCTTGTAACCTTTGCCAAACAGGACCTCCAGATCACTGTCGGATACATGTACATGGCGGGCAGAAATCTCAACGATAAACGGAATAGCCATAGTTTTTACCTCATTTCTTTCCCTGTTATTATAGCGCAAAAGCAGGCTTTGTTTAAAGGAAATGACTGTTGGTGAGACTTGTCAAAGCGGAATCAATCCACTTCGTCCGCAAAGGCCTTTTCCAGCTTATGCAATAGCGCAATCGTATCATCACACCATTTATCAAATTCCGGTTCTTCCACCTTCTTCTCAGGATGGGCCTCCATATAAGCCAGATACCGTTTCAGCCCTTCCTCTATGGGGATTGTGATCTCCCAGTCTGCTGCCATCTCCCTGATTTTCGAAATGTCATAGATGCAGGACCAGCGCTTGTCGCCGTCAATCGATTGGTCAAAACGGTATTTCTTGACCTTCTTGAGCAAATCGGTGGGTATGTAGACCGGCTTGTATTCGACTCCCAGTTCTTTCGCCAGTATCTGATAAACCTTATCCCAGGTATGGGGCTGCGCATTGGTGATTTGGTAGATTTCCCCCAAAGCCTTGGGGTTATTGATTAAGGGCACAAAGGCAGTCGCAAAGTCATCGGCATGGGTGCTGGCCCAGACCGATTGCCCATCGCCATGCACCAGTACTTCTTTGCCCTGTATCATTCTTAAAACCACCGGCCAGCACCCATTGCCCTTTACAGACAGGGGAATGCGTTCGTTGCTGTAGGTCTGGGCTGGACGTACAATCGTGACCGGAAAGCCTCCAGCCTTGAAGAGTTCCCTAAAATAGACTTCGATGGTCGCCTTCTCTTTGCCATAGTCGGAGCGCTTGTTATAGAGCGGGGTCGTTTCATCAATCAGAAGCGTTTCTTCGTGGTCCAATGCACAGACCGTGGAGATAAAGACATACTGCTTGATTTTGCCCTTGAATAGTCTTACCCGGCTCTCTGCTTCCTTCAGGGTAAACAGGATGAAGTCAAGGACAACATCAAAGGTTTGATCTTTCAGTACTTCCCCGATGCCTTCTGAGCGGATATCCGCCTGCAGGACCTTAACATTCTCTGGCAGGTCATGGTTTTTATGGCCGCGGTTGAGTACGGTCACATCAAAGTCAGAGCGCTTTGCACATAAGGCGGTAATGGGTGTGGAGATGGTGCCGGTACCGCCGATAATCAGTATTTTTGTCATGGTTCCCTCCTCTTGTCATTCTCATTATAATCCCATCCCCACTGACACGATCTTTCAAAGCTCTGACCTAACATGAGTACTTTGCTTGACTATCAAAACCGTTTACTGTAAATTATTATTGAATAGGAACTATTCTTATTTAGCAGAGGTCTTAAATTTTACAGCAAGGGAGCAAACCTTGAAGTAGCCGCAAGGTTAAATCCACCAGGAAACCAACCTGAAAACTGTAAAATTGCTTGGATTAGCTTAGAATAGAAGTGCAGAGAATGGAAGATAATTGTTTGACACGGCGGAAAAAACACCGCCCAAAGGAGAGAGACATGAGAAGCTTTTCGACTTTAGACCTGCAGTATGCCCACCGTTTTTATGGCTTTAAGGGCGAAGCCCAGTATCTGCATGGGCACACCGGAATTCTGACGATTGAAGTGGAAGACAGCATCAACGCCGGGGTAAACATGGTATTCCCCTGCAACGAGATCAAAAAGATTGCCTGGGAGGTTCTGCAGAATTTCGACCATGCCCTGATTCTGCGCGAGGATGATCCGCTTTTGCCGGCGATCCTCGATGTCTATGAGAAACAAGGCGTCCGCAACGGTGCTCCCAGCAACAAGCAAAAGGGTCCGGCCTTCAAGAATGAACTGGCTACTGCCTATCCGGAATGCCGGCTGGTCGTCACCAAGGAAACGATGACGGTGGAAGGCATGATCAAGATTGTCTACAGCTTACTCAAAGACAAACTGAACATTGCCAAGATTACCTTCACCAGCGGCGTCAATGGTGCCAGCCAGGAATATGGCACTTCTGCTGTGGCAGCACTGCCGGAGAAGGACCGCTGTCCGTTATGCGGCATCCTGCTCAATGACGCCGGGGTCTGCCCGAAGTGCGGCTATAAGAAATAGTTTACCAGTCAAATTTTCCCGTCTATCAAAAGCAGCATCCGTTGGGGGATGCTGCTTTTTAATTGGTGATTCGTTGAGAATTTCAAGTCTGTAAAACTATTCTGGATAATAATCGAAATGGTCATCCTTATAGATGCGCATAAAGGCGGGAATGTTGTAGGGAAGCAAGAAGTCTTCGTCCGTCAGATTCACTTCTTCCTTGAAGGTTTCATAATAATCCAATTCCCCCATTCTGGAAAAATAAATCGTGTAATTGCTGCCACAGTCGGATTCTTTGGTATCGAAGTTAAAATAACAGCTGCCTTTTGGATCTTGAATCAGTAAATTCCTGGAGAGGATTCCATAGTCGTAATCGATAATCAGGTCACTGTCTGTTTTCGCCTTGGAAGAATAAAATTTCACTTTGAAGCGCACATCATCCTGCAGCCAGGTAAACTCTGTAAGCAGTACTTGCCCGTTTTCATAGACATACTCAAACAGGTAACTGTCGGGATTGCTCGCCTTGCGCAGCATTCCATAGTAGTTCAGGTTGTTATTAATCTTTTCTATTTGCTTCAATTCCTCCGGGGTTGGATAAATCATGCCCACCGGAAATTTTGGATAAGGATTGGTGCTTTTTTGCGCAAAAACCGTCAGTTCATTCTGGGTGATTTCCCAGGCTTTCAGTTTTACTTCAAATTCCTCCTGGATCTGCTGTACTTCCGCTTCATAGGCACTGCAGGAATCTTCACTGCCGGTTTTCTCGCAGATGGTACCTTGTTCTTCGCCAAAGCCAGAGAACAGGATGATGTCTTTGACATTGGGATAATAAATTCCAAATACCGCATCGTTGATTTGGGTGATATAGCCGAGATCCGCTTTGCTTTGGGAATAATAGATGGCAGAGCCAGAGTGTCCCTGCACCACCACTCCAGTTACTTTATATTTGTAATAACCGTCCGCAAACAAAACCGGTTCCACCTTGTCATAGATTTTCTTGATTTCCTCAGCGGACAACTCCTTCTTTTTGCACCCCGCAAACAGTGACAAGACAATCACCAGCACCAACAGACTTTTCTTCATTCTTCTTCTCCTCTTTTAATCCCTGATATCGAAACCATTGGTTATTTAATCGTGTATGAATAGTTGCTGTAGAAATAAATCGACATCCAGTAAACATAGTCATATGGCAATAAAAGGTCTTCCTTGATTAACCCCATATAATCCATCTCATCCAAAAACCAAACGTGATCCGAAGTGCGCCCTTCAAATTCTGTCAAATATTTGGGACAGTCACTTTCACGAGTCTTAAAATCGTAATAACAATCCGGATAATCGCCGGAAAATGTCAGTATCATATTTGTGGCATTGTATTCTTCAACCCAAAATCCTTTGTCAGAACCTGAAGAAATCGTATTCTCCGCGCGAAACTTCACTCCTTCTTCGCTCCACCAAAAATAGGTATCTCCGACACTGCCATCATCATAATAATGAAAAGCATGATATTGGCCTGACAACACCGCATAGCCGCCATTATTTAGAAAAGCGTTATGGACTTGTATCATTTGCGCCATATCTATGTGGTTGGGATAAATCAAGCCAACCGGTATTTTTCGCAGATCTTTAGTGCTCATTTGCACATAGACCAGCAGTTCTTCGCCGGTAATCCCCCAATCACTCAGTTGTTTTTCATAAGATTCCTTGATCAGATTTAGTTCGGATTCATACTCCAAGCAACCCTGAACTTGTTTGGATTGTTCACAGATGGTATTCTGGTTTTCCCCAAAAGCAGTAAACAGGACGATTTTGTCCTGGTTTGGATAATAGGCAAAATAAAGCTCTGGATCCAAAGCAGAAATATAAACTGTATCCTTTGTTTCAGTGGAGTAAAAAACCGCCGTACCGGCGTTTCCCTGAATCATCGCACCAGTTGTGCGAAACTCATAAAATCCCTGATCCCTGAGAATCAAGTCAACTTTGTCAAAGATTTCAGCCTTTTCTTTTTCCGTTAATTGTTTCTTGCAGCCAACCAACAACAAGAGTACCGCAAGCAACAACAAAAGAACCTTTTTCATCGCTCCCCTTCTCCTTTTTTTTAAGTATAGCATTAAGAGAAAAACAAAAAACTTAAAAGAGTCTTAACTTGGATTGAAAAGAATGTTTGGTTCAGGTTTTTTGTTATTTGAAAAGCAACAGCAGACCCCTGCTGTTGCTGACAAAGTTACTCTTTCTCTACTTTTACATTGACGCCGATGGTAGCACTGTAGATGGTTGATTCATCGGTTCCCTCAAAATCAAACAGGTCATCACAGACCTTCTGGTCAAAGGCGCCGATGCCGCAGGTACCCAAACCCAAAGCAGTCGCCGCCAGGTACAGGTTTTCACCGACATGGCCGATGTCCACCAGGATAATGCGGTGGGCATAGACCGAATAGCGCCACTCTGCGCGATAAGGCAATAAAGACCAGAAGAACTGCACCGAACTGTGCTTGACCCAGCTTTGATGACGCATCAGAATATCCGCCATCTCCGGTGCATCCTTCACCGGCTTCAAAAATTCCAATTGATGCGTCTCTGGCAGATAGTGATAGGTTCCCGCAGCCAATCCTTCCACATTGATGACCAGCAGATAACACTCAAACTCATGCCGGGCACCACCGCAGGGAACGGTGCGGATGGTCGCATAGTTCTGGCCGCGGATAGCCTTGACGCCCTGAGTCGCCCAGAGCAGATAGGACAGCTGCAATAACGTAATCGTCTCACCGCTGTAGACACGGTCGCTCTTGCGCTGGTCAATTACGTCCAGAAAGTCGTTGTTGACAATTGCGTCCCGGTAGTTTTTGGGTAAATCAATCAGCTTCGCGCCTTCCTTCGGGTCTTTGTAAAGCGGTGGCTGCGGCAGCTTTTTCTCCTGGTCGCTTGGTTCTACATCCAGAAGGCGGAACTGCAGAAACTCCCGGTTCTTTTGAATGATGGCTTCTTTTTCTTCTTTACTGATTGGACTCATGGTACCCCTCCTTTATAAACCTGTCTTTATTATATCCGGAAATCACGAATAGTTATTGCATAGTTGATTTGAAAAGCAGTATGCAAGCCCATAATAAATTAATTTCTTCATTATCTTTCATTATTCTTCATTATTCTCTGTCCCTGCTTACCTGCCGGTAAGGAAGGTTACAAGCAAGTGCGTACTTCTCAAAACCCCTTTTACAAAATAAGCTGAAGGCAACAGGAGGAACACAATATGTTACCGGAAAAAGTAAAAACCGCATTAGCCAATTCCAAGCTGTGGGTGCTGGCAACCAGCGGCGATACCCCAAACGCAGTCATGAATTTGTTTCATGAAATTGATGAGAATGATCATCTTGTCTTCTATCAGGTGTTCTTAAACAAAACCGTGGAAAACATCAAGAACGGGTCCAGTGCTGCCGTTGTAGCCCATCCGCAGGAAGGCATGGAAGCCTACCAGATCAAAGGCAAAGCTTATTACAGCACCGCCCAAAAGCTGGTGGACCGCGGCAAGCAGCTCACCGCCAGGCACCACATGCCCTGCAAGGGTGCGGTGGTGGTTGAACCGGAAGTCTGCTATATCCTGACGCCGGGGCCTGATAATGGCAAAATTCTTTAGGCAGAAGCGGCATTCGCTTCTGCTTTCGTTTCAACCGGTACCGGCCGGCAATTCTGGCATTGCCGGCAGACCGTGCCCAGTTGATCCTGCTGCAATAAGCCCCAGCGGCGCATCTCCCCGAAAATCGTAAAGATGGAAACACCCATCTCCGTCAGGGCATATTCCACCCGCGGCGGAATCTCCGGATAGATGGTGCGGGAAATCAAACCATCCGCTTCCATCTCCCTGAGCTGCTGCGTGAGAACCTTGGCACTGATTCTTTCTACCGTACGCTCCAACTGTAAATACCGGACTGGTCCTTGCGACAGCGCTTTTAAAATCAGCAGTTTCCACTTGCCATTGATCAAGGCCAGCGTTGCCTCCACCGGACATCTGCCCTTCTCTGGTTTTGCTTGATTCATATTAGGACCCCCTTTTTTCATTCATCTTAACACATTCTTTTTAAAAGTATACTGAATAAAAGAAAGTTACATTCCTGACAGAATTGTTGCTTCAGCCACCGTATTCACAAGATTTTTCGGATTATTAAACATTGCCATAATACCCCTGCCTTTAGGCATGGGGATATAAGGCAAACCCGGGAAAACAACTACTGCCGTTCTTCTTTGCGGCATTTGAAAGGCATGTAATTGCATCCAGCTTCTATTAACCAACAAAATATGTTCACTTTATGCTCGTTGATAAAAATTTTTCGGGGTACCTGTGTTATAAATATGTTATGAATGAAGAAAGATCCAAAAACCCACAAAGTGCAAATAAAGTTTTAGGGAGACACAAGTCTAAAACAGCATTGGACAACATATAACGACGCGGCCTCGCCCTTTTAAGGGAAGCCGCAGCTTAGAAACTGCACGGACCGGGGGACGCCCGGAACGCTAAATTGCCTGTCGGATGGCGAGGTCATAAGACTGCCAGATGAAGCAGGAACCCACCGAGGCCGCATTAGCGGCGGTAGGAATCACCCGGCTTAAGCCGTGGGGAGGACATTAAGGCAGGAAATTGAATTCGCATCGATTTGGAGCCCTTTTGTTTATCACCCCTGCACTCAAAATGGTACAATATTTGTATGAAAGAACCACTGAAGGTTTTGTTATGTGATGACCAGAATATCATTCACGAAACCTTGAAGGAATATATTCAGGCGGAGGGTTTTGTCTGCCTGCATGCCTATGATGGACAGCAGGCTTTGCAACTGTTTGAATCCGAACAACCTGATTTTGTAATCCTGGATCTGATGATGCCCAAGGTTTCCGGACTGGATGTGTGCAAGGCCATCCGCGGCAGCGGCAATGTCGGCCTGATTATGCTCACAGCCAAGGGTGAGGAAATTGACCGGATTTTAGGTTTGGAGCTGGGCGCGGATGACTACATCGTCAAGCCCTTCTCCCCCCGCGAAGTCGTCGCCCGCCTCAAAGCCATTCTAAGAAGGATGGAAAAGAACAAGGACGAAAATGATGATACCCTGAGCTTTGCGCATCTATCCGTCAGCCTGGCCGGCTATGAGGTCAAGGTGGATGGCGTCAGAATTGACTGCACCCCCAAGGAAGTGGAGGTGCTCTACACCCTGTGTTCTGCTGTCGGCCGGGTCTTTACCAGAGAGCAGCTGTTAAACCAGGTCTGGGGTTATGACTACTATGGCGATACCAGACTGGTAGATACCCAAATCAAGCGCATCCGCCAGAAACTGCCCCACAGCGAAGACTGGGGGATCAAGTCCATCTATGGAGTAGGCTATAAATTTGAGGTAAAAGGATGACCCGCAGCATCCTTTTTAAAAAGATTATTCTGCTCTTGTTGAGCGGTCTTTTATTATCGGGGCTCTTGTCCGCTGCCATCTACATCATCATCTCCCAAAAGATGGCTGTCTCCACCCAGCAGAAACAGCTGCTGCCGATTGCCCGCACCATTGCCTCCCTGTTGTCGGAATTGGATGAGGAACAGGAAGGCGAGCCGCTTTTGCCCTTATGGCAGCAGGGCAACCGCAACTTCCTCGGTGCTTCCCTGTATGTCTTTGATGAAGAAGGCGAAGCGCTCTTTGTGCCTTTCAGTGAACATCCCAATGAAGACTTCAAGCCCTTGAGTCAAGAGGAAGCCTTCCAGCTGATTGAAGCCGATTATGCGTCGCTATTAAGCGGCAAGGAGCTGGTACTGACCAAAAAAGCCAATGACGCAAAAACCTATTTGGTGGTGGCGGTACCCTTTGAAACCGCCAGCCATTTAAGCGGTGCGGTGGTCTTCACCCGCTCCTTGCAAGAGCTCCAGAGTGCCTCCTTCGGCTTAAATCTGGCGTTGGTCCTTAGCACCCTGATTGCCTTTGGCATCATGTTGATTCCCGGTTACTTTGCGGCCCGACAGCTGGTCATCCCCATCAGGGAGATGCAGGAGGTAGCCGTATCGATGTCCAAAGGCGACTTCTCCAAGCGGGCAGACGAAAGTCAGCCCGGGGAAATCGGGGAATTGTCCAAAGCCATGAATGTCTTCGCCAAGCGCAGCGAAGTTTTGGAGCAGACAAGGCGCGACTATGTCGCCAACATCTCCCACGAACTGCGCACGCCCATCGCTTCCATCCGGGCCGTGGGCGAGACCCTGCTGGATGGCTTGGCCAATACCAGTGAACGCCAGGAGTTTTTCTACAGCAGCATCGTGCGGGAGAGCATGCGCCTGTCCCGGCTGGTGGATGATCTGCTGGAGCTCTCCCGCCTTCAAAGCGGGCAGACCGCTTTGGAGAAATCTCCTTTTGACTTTGTTGAGATTTTAAGCAATGTCAAAGTGCAGTTTGCGGAGAAGAAAGAACTGCTGGTGCTGCCGGAAGTACAGGACGAAATAAACGTCATGAGCAATTCTGATAGGATCGAGCAGGTTTTGATTATACTTTTGGACAATGCCTTCAAGCACGGCATGCCTGATTCCACCGTAACCGTCAGCATCACGGAGAACCTCGACCACTATCAAATCAGTGTTGAAAACCTGGGAGAGATCAGTCCTCAGGATTTGCCCCATCTCTTTGAGCGTTTCTACAAAGCGGATAAAGCCCACAGCACGGAGGGAACCGGCCTAGGCCTGGCGATTGCCAGGGAGCTGCTGAAGGCTTTGAAGGAAGAGATTACCGTCAACAGTGAAAATCAAAAGACGATATTTGCCTTCACCCTATATAAAACTTGAAAGCTGTTCCTATTTCTGCCATAATTTCTATCTATAATCACTAATGGAGGGGATATTTATGTTCAAACACAAAAAGCGATTATTCATCATCATATTAATCATCACAGCCATTTTCTTTGGTGCCTGCTCCAAGCAAGGCAGTTCGTCTGATACAAATACGGATATCGGCAGTGAATACAGTGAAAGCGGCACCTATACCTTGTCCGGCAACATCACCGGACCCGTTGTGGTCAGCGGCGAAAAGGTCACCCTGATTCTGGATGGCGCCAACATTCACAGCGCCAGCGGACCCGCCATTCTTGGGGAAGCAGCGGATCCTGCCAGCCAGGAAATCACCATTGAGCTGGTCAACAACAACACCCTTGAATCTGAAGATGACGGCGCCATCAATGCCAAGGGTTCCCTGATTATTACCGGTAATGGCAGGCTGACAACCAACTCGCCTGATAAGGGAATTCACAGTGACTATACCTTAACCATCCAAAGCGGCACCCTGTTTGTGACAACGGATGATGAGGGAATCGAGGCCTCAGAAATCATCATTGAAGACGGCGATATCACCGTCGTCGCCGGGGAAGACGGCATCAACGCCTCCACGGATTTCGAAGACATCACCCCTTCCTTTACAATGAACGGTGGATTTCTGCGCCTTTATTCACAAAGCGACGGTCTGGATTCCAACGGTTACCTCAATATTACCGGCGGTACCGCTTTGATTTTCATCAATGCCCCGACGGATGGCGATCCGCTGGATTCTGATCTTCCGGCAACCATTACCCCGGGCTTCAGCCAAAGCGGCAACTTTAAAAAGGGAGACACCCTGGCTATCTCCAATGCGATTGAGGATGTGCTGCTGACTGAGACCCTCTTGACGGATGCGACTTCCTATGTCATCATCCTCCCCTTCTTTTTGGAGGGTGAAACCTATACCGTTTTGATCAATGACACCTTCCAGGAAGTCACTGTCTCCTCGCAGCTTCAAAACCAGTCGCCTGGCGGCGGGCCGGGTAATAATGGCGGCTTCCCGGGCCCCAATAATCAGGACCCCAATAATCAGGGACAAATCCCGGAAAACCAGGGACAGTTCCCCGACCCCAATCAACAGGGACAAAATCCCCCGAACTTCCCTGCCCCAGAGCAGGAAGGCGAAGAATAGTTTCTCCTAAATAAAAACCGCTTCTATGCGGTTTTTTTAGGCACTTGCCTGTTTTTGTACAGCCGCCTTGCCCCGCCACTTGCCAGCGCGGTAATAGATGGCGGAGACCAGGGAACTCAAGCCCCAGCCCATGGGGATGGAATAGGCCACCGCTTCAATTCCCATGCCAAAGCCTCTAGCCAGAATATAGGCAAACAGCACCCGAACCGCTAAGCTGAAGACCGGCATCGCCATTGCCATCAAAGCATCGCCAACCCCGCGGAAGAACCCGTTGAAGCAGAAGAAAATCGCAAACAGGAAATAGGCAAAAGCCATGATGTGCATATATTCCAGGCCGACTGCCAGTATTTGGGCGGCATCACTGCTTTTGGTATTGACAAACAAACCCACCAGGGTTGGACCGACTACCATGATGACAAGCGAGATGAAAATCGCATAGACAAACATGATCCTGAGTCCGGAAAATAGTCCCTCCCGACAGCGCTTCTCCAGATTCGCGCCGATATTCTGGGCTACATAGGTGGATAAAGCAGCGCTCACATTGGCCAGGGGCATGGTCACCATCTGATCCAGCTTGTTGCCAGCGGTAAAGCCGGCAACCGAAGTGGTTCCAAAGGAATTGACCAGGCTCATGATGGTTAACATGCCCAGTGAAGTCAGCGACAGCTGAATCGCTGCGGGGATTGAGTAGCGCAGGATATTGCGGAAGATTTTTGTTTCAAAGACCCACTCTTTCACCTGCAGTAAAGGTTCAAATTTCAGCACATAGAAAAAGCAGATCGCAGCCGCTACACCCTGGGAGATGACGGTGGCAATCGCCACCCCGAAGACTCCCAGATTAAGCTGGGTTACAAAATAGAGATCCAGGCAAACATTGAGCGTAGCTGCCAAAACCAAGGAATACAAGGCGATGCGGGTATTGCCCAAGGCCCTAAGATAGGCCATGTACATGTTGTAGGTGATGGTAAAGACCATCCCGCCCAAAATCACCCGCAAATAAATAACAGCCAAAGGAAAGATCTCCGGGGTGACGCCGAGTATAGTGAGCAAGGCAGGGGCTGCCCAGATGCCGCCGAAAGTCAAAAGAATCAGCATTCCGAAAAAGAAAATCATGCTGGTGGAGACTGTGCGCTTGAGACCATTAAACTCCTGTGCTCCATAGTATTGGGAAATCAAAACCGAAGTACCGGTCGTTAATCCCATCAAAATGGCAATCAGAAAATTGAACAGGGTGCCGCCGGTACCGACCGCACCCAAGGCACTGCCGCCGACAAACTGTCCAACCACCATGGCATCGACTACATTGTAGATTTGTTGGAAAATATTCCCTACCAGCATCGGCAGGGCAAAGATGATGATGTGTTTGGTTGCATTCCCTTTGGTGAAATCGCGCATGTGCCCTCCCGTATCTGTCGACAATCATTATACGGCAGAATTTTAAATTCATGGATGTCATGCATTTGTTTTAAAAAAGAAAGTACATTGCACACCAGAAAAGACAGCTTCAAACATTCAAGCTGTCTTTTCTGTTTTCAGAAACAATGTATTTTTTTGTGTAAAAATTAGGGTTTTAGAGAATTGGAAAAGACTCTAACAAATCTTTCTTTTTTTCTTTTATCATTCAATAATTTATGCAATTTCAAGAGTTTTACTATGCTTTTTTATAGGATACCAACTCGTTCTTTTCTGGTTTGAATTACTGTTTTTATCAATAATCGTTGCTATTTATTAGATGAATCCACGAAATTTTCGGCATTATCGAACAATAACCAGCAAAATTCTATTGATATTCCCCGTTTTTTGAAATATGATTAATTTGCACGAAATAAGGGGAGAACGAGTGCTGCAGCCGCATTGGGAGATGCGCCTGCAAGTATAAAGAAAATTGAGAACAGTAGGAGGTTCGATATGAAAAAGACAATCAGAATCCTGTTCAGCATCGGTTTTTTGCTGTGTGCGCTTTTAAGCGGTGCAACCAGCATCAAAGCCGAGAC
>JAISTR010000032.1 GCA_031272515.1 Erysipelotrichaceae bacterium
TTTCTACGTCCATAACATATTTATAACACAGGTACCCCGAAAAATTTTTATCAACGAGCATAAAGTGAACATATTTTGTTGGTTAATAGAAGCTGGATGCAATTACATGCCTTTCAAATCCAGCAAAGAAGAATGGCAGTAGTTTTTTTCCCGGGTTTGCTTTATATCCCCATGCCTAAAGGCAGGGGTTTTACGGCGATGTTTGATAAGGTGAAAGCATCCCGCCATGAAGCGGGGTGTTTTTTTAGCCAGAGCTGGGGAATCCCTTTTTGATTTACAAAAGTATCCCTGTAGGGATATAATAGATATGTCTAGTATGACAGGGAGAACTGCTATGTCTGAAAAAACGTTGTTTCATGGTTCGCCTAACCTGATTGAGAAACCCATTTACGGATATGGAAACCCGCACAATGATTATGGCCTTGGTTTCTATACTACAAAAGAAATCGAACTTGCCAAAGAATGGGCTTGTCCGCAGGCAGACCAGGATGGTTTTGCGAATGAGTACCTTTTTTCTGATGAAGGCCTGGTTACAGTAAATCTTCAAGACAAAAAGTATCACATTTTGAATTGGCTGGCATTGCTGCTCAAACATCGAACCTTCCGGCTATCCAATGATCTGGCTGCGGCAGCCAAAGAATATCTGCTTTCGCACTTTTTCCCGGATGTACAAAGCGCGGATGTCATCATCGGCTACCGCGCGGATGATTCCTATTTTTCTTTTGCCAATGCTTTTTTAAACAGCGCTTTATCGCTGGCGCAGCTGCAATCGGCGATGTACCTTGGCAATCTGGGTGAGCAGACCGTACTAATGTCGAAAACCGCCTTCCAGCAACTTTCGTTTCAAACTGCCCATCCAGCTTTAGCCAGTCAGTATTATGTCAAACGGATGTCCAGAGACCTGCAGGCAAGAGAGATATACCAAGCTCAGCGACAGCTTCAGCAGATAAAGGATGCTGTTTATATATTGGATATCATCAGAGAGGAGTGGCAGAATGACGATGCGCGCTTATTCAGAAACTTATCTCAGTGACGCCATGAATCTTTTGGGAGAAGCTTTTGACTATGCTGTTTATGACTGTCATTATGAATTGGCGGAATTCTTTGATTTGTTTTTAATCAGCAAAATAGCTTCCGGCTTTGAAAGGGGTGTACCGAAATATGTTGCCGGGATGTCCGGACCGGAACTGGTCAGTGAGGTCAATTATCAGACCAAGGGTGAATACTTGAACATTCCCCCTTCAAATAACCTCAGCCGGAGTCCGGAATACTGGGCCGGCTGGATTATGGCTTATTATCAATGGTATTCCGGTTTGGATTTTTTTACACTTGTGAAATTGGGAGTCACGATCGAGCACCTGCTGAATCTCTATCCGACTTTGCACGAAGCGGATACAAGTAAGTTTGTCATACTGACTGACCAACTGATTGCCCGGCAGTTACAAGCACAGCCAAGCCGGCTGCAGCAGATGCGCAGGACTGCCGGATTAACACAAGCTGCGCTTGCGAAAGCAGCAGGCGTAACGTTACGGATGGTGCAGCTATATGAGCAAAGGCAAAAGGATATCAACAAAGCCCAGGTCTTGACATTGCTAAGACTATCCAGGGCCTTGGGCTGTCGTATGGAAGACTTGCTGGAGCCGGAATTGCCGCAATCATAGAATCACAGCTTGATCTGACATATAATGAAAGTACCAACATAACAGGGGAAAGGAAATCACGATGGAACAACTTCGAATCGGCATCATTGCCACCGGTGGAATTGCGCATAAGTTTGCCAACACAGTCATCCAAATGAAAGAGGCAGTGTTAACAGCAGTGTCTTCCCGTACCATTGATAAAGCGGAAGCTTTTGCCAGGGAATTTGCGATTCCCCATGCCTATGGGGATTACCTTGATTTAAGCAAAGACCCGAATGTAGATCTGGTCTATATCGGCTCCCCGCACCAGGCCCATTACCAGCAGGCCTATGGTGCCCTGAGTCATGGCAAGCATGTCCTTTGCGAGAAGGCCTTGTGCACGGACGCGAAGCAGGCACAGGATTTGATGAATCTCGCAAAAGCGAAGGGGCTGCTGCTTTGCGAAGCCCTCTGGACCCGCTTTCAGCCTTTAACAAAAGAGATATTTCAACTGGCAAATAGCGGCATCATCGGCACCCCGTCCTTAATCAGTGTCGGACATGGACAGATTTTGACCCATGTCCCGCGTTTGGTAGATCCCAAACAGGCGGGTGGTGCACTCTTGGATTTGACTGTCTATCCAATCCATTTGGCTTTCCTTTTGTTTGGACCTGACTACTCAGATTTTGTCACCAAAGCCCAGATGTATCAAACCGGGGTGGATGCAGTAGACCAGATTACCCTGACCTATGCAAATGATCGCATGGCGCTGTTGAGCGGTTCCCTGCTGCACCAAATGAGCAACCTGTGGCATATTTATGGGGACCAGGGTACCATTGAGGTGAACGGTCACTATCACCCGCTCTCTTACACCGTTTATGACAAAGACCGTCAGGTCATCCAAAGCAAAGCCAAACCGGCAGACGAAATCACCGGCTATGAGTATGAGGTATTAGCCTGCAAGAGTGCTATTGAAGCGGGCTTGTGCGAATGTCCGCAAATGCCATGGAGGGATTCTTTGAAAGCTCTAGAGCTTTGTGATGCCTTAAGAGCAGTATGGGGTTTGCGCTTTCCCTTTGAATCTTGATAAACGGATTGAATCAAGCGGTCTTGTGCTTTATACTTAAGCTTAAGGAGGGTTTTTTCATGAAAAAAACCAAGCTTATTTTATTGAGTTTATTGGCACTGATTTTGGTTTCATGCGGCAGTAAAACAGGCTCCGGGTCAGGTACAACAGATCCGGTCGTAAAGGAAATTGAAATTCGGGATGTGGAAATTACCACCGACCGCGGTTCCACCACCAAAGCGACGCTGGTGATTCCGGCAACGGATGAACCGGCAGGGGGTTATCCTTTGGTGATTCTGCTGCACGGCTTTAATGGCAGCCGTGATGAAGCAGGGCTGTTTACGGATGTAGCCAACGGCTTGGCAGAAGTCGGCATAGCCAGCATCCGCTTTGATATGCCGGGCTGCAATGAAAGTTCGGAAGGCTTTGAAAACTACAATATGGATACGATGCTGGCGGATACCGATACGGTATTGGCTTATGCAAAGAGTGTCATCAATGTCGATGACAGCAAGATCGGCTTATTGGGCTATTCCATGGGCGGCCGGGTTGCGGCGATGTTTGTGACGCATACAAGTATTGATTCGATGGTATTATGGGCACCGGCAGCCTCCGCAGGCTTGTCTGCCATCACCCTGTTTGGGTCGGTGGAAGACATGAGTGCAATGCTGCAGGACAATGCACCGGGTACGCTGTTTCCCTATGAGTTCTATGGCTCGGTCATTGATGTTCCCTATGCTTTCTTTGAGACGGTACGCGACTCCAATCCGGAAGCGGATCTGTTGAGCTTCACCGGTGATGTGCTGGTTATTACCGGCGGTGTGGACAGCACAGTTCCCAAACCGATTACCGATGCGGTTATTGCGGCGATGGTCAATGCCCATACCGTGGGCAATCTGGTTGTCCCGGCCAGTGACCACAGCTTTGGTGGCTATGGCAGCAATGCGGATATCTATGCCCAGGTCATCGGCAGTACTGTGGATTACTTCGCCAGAACCTTGAAGTAACAAAATAAAGACAAAAGCCGGCAGGTGGAAACACCTGCCTTTTTTGTCTTTACAAAATTCTTTTTGATGCACATACAATCCACAAAAGTCTGCTCTATACTCAAGAAGTAAGGAGGCAGGACGATGAAGCTGACACAAAAACTCAAACAGGCAATCAACAATTGGCTTGAGAACCTGGCAAGCGAAAACAAAAAGCACTATGGAGAGGAAAGGCTGGACTGCTGTACCATCAATCAAAAGCCACAAACAGAAGAGGTAAAGGATCATGGCGAGTCAGCTTAGAAACGAGCGCTTTCATATCGGTGGGATGACCTGCACCAACTGTGAGCATCGCATTGAATCTACCCTGAAGCAATTGCCCGGCGTAATCCGGGTAAAGGCCAGCTATCCCAAAGGGCAGGCTGAGGTCATCTATGACCAAAATAGGGTCTCCGCAAAAAAAATCCGTCACAGTATCCGTAATCTGGACTACCAGGTCCTTGCGAAAAACCAGCTGAAGAATAAAACCGATTACCGCAAGAGCATCGGCATCCTCATCATTATCGCTGCCCTCTATATCCTGCTTTCCCGTCTGCCGATATTTGATTATCTGCCGCTGGTGCGAAATTCCATGGACTTTGGCATGGTCTTTGTGGTAGGCTTGCTGACCAGTGTGCATTGTGTCGCTATGTGCGGGGGAATCAACCTTTCGCAAAGCCTGAACCAAGAAGACCCGCCAAAAACAGCGGTTCTCTATAATGGCGGCCGCTTAATCAGCTACACCTTGACCGGTGTGATTGTCGGCGCTTTGGGTCAGGTCGTTACCCTGGATGGCACCTTCAAGGGCGTTTTTCAGATTCTGGCCGGGGTGTTTATGATTATCATGGGTCTCAATCTGCTCAACCTTTTTGATGGTCTGAAGTTTTTAAGCCTGCGTTTGCCCAGGTTTTTGACAAACCGGACAGCGGGCCAAAACCGGACACCGCTTTATGTAGGCCTGCTCAATGGCTTGATGCCCTGCGGACCTCTGCAGGCGATGCAGCTCTACGCCCTGTCCACCGCCTCACCTTTTGCGGGCGGATTGAGCATGCTGCTTTTCGGACTGGGTACGCTGCCTTTGATGTTTTCTTTGTCCGCCCTGTCCGGATTCCTCACGAAAAAATTCGCCCAAAAGGTGATGACTGTCGGAGCGGTGATTGTAACGGTTTTGGGCTTAACGATGTTTTCGCAGGGATTGTCCTTATCCGGCTTCTCACTGCCATTCTTTCAAGATACAGGAAGTCAAAGCAGTACCTTGAGCGGCGAGGTCATCGATGGCGTGCAAATCGTGCACTCTACCTACAGCGGCGGCAGCTATCCCAAGATTACAGTCTCACAGTCGATTCCGGTCAAATGGACCATCACGGTCACCAAGGGAGCCCTTACCGGCTGCAATCAAAGCATCATCATTCCCGAATATGGAATCGAGTATACCTTTTTTGAAGGGGAGAACATCATCACCTTCACGCCCACCCAAAGCGGAAAGTTCAAATACAGCTGCTGGATGGGAATGATACGCGGGACCATCACGGTCCTGGCTGAAAAGTAAAAAAAGGAGGCGACTATGCAATTTCTGGTGGATCACTGGCATTGTATCCTGCCGATAGCGGTCATCATCATCGCTTTGGCATGGATGTCGTATAAGCCAAGGTCAAAAAGCAGCAATGAGTAAACAAAGATGGCTTACAATAGAATCAGCAAAGGAGAAACAAACATGAGTAAGAACACAATTCACATTGAAGGCATGGGCTGCGAGCACTGTGTCAAGGCAGTCAGTACCGCTTTGCTTGGGTGTGCCGGGGTAGAGAATGCGGTGGTGAGCTTAGAAAAGAATGCTGCCGATGTCGAGTATGACGAAAACAAAGTTTCCCTGAATGAACTCAAACAGGCAATCCGCGATGCCGGGTATGACACGGACTGAAACGATTCTGGTTGTCGATGATGAACCGGGCATTCTACAACCGGTTCAGGCCTACCTGAAACAGCAGGGTTATAGCGTCCTGACCGCTTCCTGTGCTAAGGACGCTTTCGGTATTTTAAAAAACGAGACGGTTGATTTGATGGTGCTGGATTTGATGCTGCCGGATCTCTCTGGTGAAGAGATTTGTGCCAGGATCAAAGAGACCAGCAATCTGCCCATCATTATGTTAACAGCGAAAATCTCGGAAGACAGTCAGCTGCATGGCTTGAACATAGGTGCGGATGACTATATCACCAAGCCTTTCAGCTTAAAAGTGCTGGTTGCCAGAATCAAAGCCGTTTTGCGGCGCTTGCCGCAAAGCGAACTGCCGACAGCCTTTCAACAGGTCAAACTTACCGCCACCGAAACCAAACTTGTGCAGATTCTCTCACGCCAGCCGGCCCGTATCTTTACCCGCGAGGAATTAATCAATGCAATCTTTGATGAGCGCTTTGACAGCTATGACCGGGTGATCGATACCCACGTCAAAAACCTGCGCAAGAAAATCGGCACAGACGCCATCCAAACGGTCTTTGGTCTTGGGTATAAGTGGGGTGCAAACGGATGAAATACTTTCTGATTGGTGCTACTTTAATTCTGGCAATGCTGGGACTGGTGTTTTACGGTTCCCGGATGCACACCGCCTGTATCATCTCGCTGTTATTGGCATTGGGGACTGGGGCACTGTTTACGACCTATCTCAACCGGCAGTACATCAAAAACATTCAAATCCAGGACCGGATACGCCAGCGCTTAAGCGCCGATGTCGCCCATGAACTGCGTACGCCCATCAGCGCCTTAAGCGCCAATTTGGAAGCGATTTTGGAAGGGGCCATGCAAGCGAGCCCGGAGCGGATAGAAGCCTGCTATCAGCAGGTGCAGCGCTTGGGGTCGCTGGTTGCGGATATGGAGCGTTTGGCAACGGCTGAAAGCGATGTCCAAAGGCTGAAGAAAGAACCTGTGGATTTACTGGCTTTTGTACAAGAGACCTTCCCAGAGGCAAGCGGGCCTTCCTTAGTGGTACCAATCGATAAACAGCGTATGCAGCAGGTGTTGATTAATTTAAAAAACAATGGGGAGAAACACGGCAATGGCGTGACTTCGGTTACACTCAGCGATTCTGGCAAGGTTGCCGAGATCCGGGTGAGCGACCAGGGTCCGGGCATTGCGGACAAAGATCTGCCTTACATCTTTGAGCGCTTCTATCGTGCGGACCAGTCGCGAAACCGCGCCAGCGGTACAGCCGGACTGGGCCTGACGATTGTCAAGACCATTGTCGAAGCACATGGCGGTAAGGTCAAGGCTGAAAGCGAAACCGGCAAGGGGAGCTGCTTTATCATTACCCTGCCGAAGAACTAACTGTGTGAATCTGGTGTAATTTTCAGAATATGGGTGCGCTATTCCTTCTGATATTTGGTAAAATAGACATAACCGGTATGAGAGGAGTGTTTTTGGATGAAGGGTATCTCTGTAGCAAAAGCGCGCACCTTCCTGTTTGGAATCATGATGTCGGTGATGATTTTGACCATGGGCATCGGTATTCTGATTTTTGGAAGACAGATATTCATAGGGCAAACCTACGAAGTCTTTTTAACCGCCGTTCTGGTATTTGCGCCTGTAATCTTTGTGATGGCGGATGCCTTTGCGATTGAACTGAAGTGGATATTATTGCGCTGGCATCATAACAGGCAGAAATGAGAAGAGGAACCAAAGGTTCTTTTTTTCAAACAAAAAAGGTCGAATGACCTTTTTTGTTTGGAATTATCCCAGATACTTGTCAAACCAGGCCAGCGCTTCGCGCATGCGAATTGCGGTCTGCTTGGGGGTCATGCGGCCGTGGGAAGCCTTGTGGAATAACAGCATCTTGGCGTCAACCCCCCGAATCAGCATCGAGGTCAACATCTGCTCTGCCTGCTCGACCGGGCAGCGGTAGTCCTCATTGTTTTGACAAAACAGGGTCGGGGTCTTGACTTTGTCAATGTATTTGAGCGGGGAGTGCTCCCACATGTTCTCCGGATGGTCCCAGGGGTTGCCTTTTTGTCCATCCTGGACAAAGAAGGCAACATCGGTGGTGCCAAACATCGAAATCCAGTTGGAGATGGACACCATCGAGACCGCAGCGCCAAAACGCTCGGTATGTCCGATTACCCAGTTGGTCATATAGCCGCCATAGCTGCCGCCGGTGACGCCCAGCCGCTTGGGGTCAATCATCGGATATTTGGCCAGTACCGCATCGGTGAAGGCCATGATGTCATCAAAGTCGATGGTTCCGTATTTGTCATCGATATCCATAAACTCCCTGCCATAGTTGGAGGAGCCATGGGGATTGCAGAAGAAGACATAGTAGCCATGCGCCGCAAAGTGCTGCATATAGGGATCCAGCGAATCGCTGTAGGCGGATTGCGGACCGCCGTGGATGCATAAGATTGCCGGGTAGCTTTGATCCGGTTTACTCTCATGCGGCTTTATTACCCAGCCCTGTACTTCCCCATGGGGACTCTTGGCAATCATGGCCTTGGGTTTTTGGAAACTGTAGCTCTTGAGGTAATCGCGGCCGACATCGGTAAGGGCAACCGCTTTGTTATCGACGATTTCACTCAGCTGTCTGACCCCGATGGCTTCACGCCCGACGTAAAACAGACGCCCGCCTGCCTTGAATAATCTGGACTCTACCTTGATGTGCGGTTCGGCAATCGTGGTAAACTGTTTGTCTTGATAAGCGCAGATGGGTGTCTTCTCCCGATCGCCGCTTGCGGTAAGGATCCTGTCGCCATCCACCAGGGCATAATGCAAGGAGGGCTGCGGCTGCACTTCAATGCGGTAGCTGCCGCCGGCTTTGTCGACGCTGATCAAGTCGGTGCTGCAAAACTCCAGGGTTGCGGAAGTGCCCACAAACCAGACCCGGTTCTTGAATTCAAACCCGTCGATTAAGAGATAGCGGTCGTTGTCAAAGAGCTTGCGGACCTTTTTTGTTTCTACATCATAGACCCACACCGGCTGGGTGCGGTTCATGTGCGACGTGAATTCTTCACCGACAAAGTAGAGGCGTTTTCTGTCTTTGGACAAAAACGGCTGATAGCCAAAACGCAGCCGCTGCTGGGCATGGAAGAGCTCGCTGGTGATGGGCTCCAGCTTATCCTTGCTTAAGGTGTACAGCCAGATGCGGTTGCGGCGCTTGTTGGTCATCCCGAAAGCATCGTCATTGCAGTGGTAGGGATACTCATCATAGATGGTAACCAGCTCCCGTTCCTCTTTGTGCTCCCCGGCATCATAGAGGCCAAAGATCAAAAAGCGGTCAGAATCAATTACCAGGGCACTTGCACCTGCTACCGGTACCCGAAACAGCTCCCTTGCCTCGCCGCCATCAATCGGCAAAGCATAGAAGACCGTAAAGGGATCCTTGGCTTCCACCGCTTCCTTGATGGCCTTTCCTCTTAAGCCCGTAAAGAATACAGTGCCATCATCCAGCCAGTCACCGCTGCCACTTTCGCCATCAAAGGTCAGCTGGCGGGAGGTGTTTTTGGCAAGGTCAAAGAGCCAAAGCCAGCCCAAGCCCTTGTCGTTTTCATAATCGAAACCACTTACACCATAGAGAATTTTGCTCTCATCCGGCGACGCTTTCGCAAAGCTGACACTTTTGGCTTGTGCGAAGGCGGCTTCATCAAAGATTTTTTTCATTTCAAACCCCCGTTCTTTATTCTTTAAGTATACTTGAAAAACCTTTTTTAGGTCAGAATAAAGACCGTCGGTATCCCGCTTTTTTCTTTTTTTCAAAGCAATCGAAAAGATTGTTTAAATAAACATAAAGAGTCAAAAAACAAACCGTTTTTTACCATAATGCAAGACTGCCTTGTTTTTGCTCATAAATTGCCTAAATTCAGACCCAAAAGTGAATTTTCATTTCCCATAATTTACTGAAAGTCCAGGCCTATTCTGAAATATTCCATGAAAACATCGTGGTATTTTTCATATGATCCAAATAAATTGTGAAAAAATCTTCACATTTCAATTGACAAAGCCTAAGCAAGAAATTATGATGTAGATGGGTCTTTTGTTGGGGAATTTGGATTTGGGAGATTGCACTGTGGAGAAGGGGATTTTTTCATCTCTAGGGAAACTTTTTTAAGGGGGATGAATCAATTGGTCTGGGTGTTTCAAAGCAACAGACTGGGTGTGGGGAGAGTATACCTGCACGTACGTTAAAACTCCGATCCTGGTGAGATCTCATTCTTTCAGGAGAGGAGATTTTTTATATGAAGGGGAAAAAACTTAAAACGACGACATTACGTCGCACCGGCCTTTTTGCAAGGCTCTTTCTTGTTTTACTGAGCTTTATGCTCACCACCAACGGCTTTCTGGTGCCGGTAAGGGCGGAGAACAACTCCATTGCCGTCACTGTCAGCAGTGCCAATCCAACCGGGATGTTAAGCGGAGATCGGGCTGAGCTCTTTCTCAACATCCGCGGCTACTCAGACTGGGTGGCAGCAATTCCGGTCCCGGATCCGGACCTTGGTGGAACCTTCGATAAAAACGCGCTCTTGGCGGCTTTATCCACCACCGATTATTACATTGATGATTCCTATATCAGCACTGGTTTGCCAGCAGGCTTCGGCGATTTGAGCGGACAGAAGAATTACCTTCTGATTTATGGCAAACCGGCTTCAACGCATATTGTTTTCCTGTATTATACCTACCCCAATGGTACCACTCCTGATGATACTTCCCTGACTGTTAAGCCCTATATTTTCAACGCAACCTTCAACGGTTCCGCCAGCAGTGTTATCCCCGTCACCAGCGGCGGCAGCGTCTATGAAGGCAACAGTGTCACCCTGCAATGGAACACCAACGAAGACCTGTCTTTGGTGAAATCCCTCTCCCCGACGACACCGGCTTTTACGGACCTGGTGGGACGTCCCTATAATGACGTCATCCTGCAGGACAATGAAGACAACTATGTCGTCACCTATACCGTTTCCTTATCCACCAACGGCTCTGGCAACAAGGGCCGGATTTTCATGGATGTAGTGAAGATTTCCGATACCTTAAGCGGCTACAGCAAAAAGCCGACCTTGATTGAAATCAAGAATGGCGATACCCTGGTAGCCAGCAGTGCCAGCGACTTTACGATTGGTAATACCAGTACGACCTTCGAGTTTTCGGTTCCCCTGACCAACAATATGGTCACCAACCAGAACTTCACCGTCAATGTCACCTTTGACAAGGATGACTATACCAAGATGCTTACCGATACCTCCAGCTATCCTTTGGCTGAGATTAACAACGAAGCAAAGCTCTACTATAAACCGGTTACAGCAAGCTCCGGCAGCTGGTTAAACGGCAACTCCGTTTCCACCAAGTTTGGCTGGAAACAGCTGGAACCCACTTTGCCCAGCTTGACCATCACGAAAAATATCAGCGTCAGCGGACAGCCTGACCAGGCGTACAATACAACCCTGGCTTCGGCTTATGAAAAAGCCTATGATGCGACACCATATGCGACAGGGGATGCTTCCAATGTGAAGTTCACCCTGACGAAAATCAAAGATGCCAGCGGCAATACGGTAAATGTTCCGCTGGAAAAATCCCTGATCCTCAATAGTTCCGGATCCAGCCTCACCTTCGGTGATGCCGGAGATTTCGGCAAGGCTACAGCCGGCCTGGAACCGGGTACCTATACCCTGGTTGAAAGCCAGAAGATCAGCGGTTACTTCCAAACTGTTGCTACCCACGAAATCAAAGTGACACAGCCGGAAAACGGTGTGTCCAAGATGTACATCGATAATGTGGAAGGCTACACTCTGCCAATTACCAACATTGCCGACACCACCGGGCGCATTCAGGTGCATGTCTCCCAACAAAAAGAATTTGAAGTTGCCCAAAACGGCGACCCCCTCTATGAAAACACGTCTGGTGCCAAATTCAAACTGATGGACGGCTCCACCGTCATCGGCTATGGCACCTCGGATGTAAACGGCAATATTATTTTTGAAAACGTGCCGCTGGGGAAAACCTATACCCTACAGCAGGATTATGATTTGGGGTACTACGACACGGATAATACCATGCCGAAACTGATTCTGGACACAGCCAAATCAGACCTCACCGGGATTGCTTCCAGCAATTCCACCGTAAACAAATTTGAAGTCTACTACAAGCGCAATGAAGGCTCCATCTATACCGGCAAGCAGTTTGCCAGTTCCATGTATACCGGCGGCTTGGTTCCCAATGCCATCATCGGCAACTTCAAGGCTACCTTCCACCTGGAATCTGCGGACGGAGTTGTGGTTCCGGGATCGACTTTCGTAATCAACGGGCAGGCCAATGCCGTCGCCCTGATTACCGATGCCAACAATCAGAAAGTCGGCATCTATCCGGGGACCTATCATATCGTGGAAGAAGAGCTGGTCATCGGTGGACAAACCTATACACCGTCCTCCACCAACGCTCCCTATACCTTTATTAAATATTCCGACAATGTCACAGTAGTGATTGAAGCAGGCAAGTGGAACTCCAAACCAATCGGAGCGTCCAATTTTGTCTCCTCAGAAGGCTTATTGATCGATACCACGACCTGGGGCGAGCTGGCAATCGACAGCAAGCTCATGGGCCCCTTAGATGATATTCAAACCAACGCTTACGGCTTTACCATTGAGGCAAAAACCGGAGCACTGATGGGACAAACCATCGCGGTTTTACCCAACAACGGCTGGTCCGATGGAATCTACAAGATTTTATTACCGGCAGGCACTTATGAAGTGGCTCCCACCAATCAGCCGGCCAATATGACGACGGTTGCCAGCATGGGTACTGACGCAAGTCAAGGCACGGGCAATGTCACGGTGGTTGTCACCGGTAGTGTGCCTTCGGATGTCAAAGACAATGTGACGGTGAATAATTCGACACCGCCCTATAATACCAGCATCGCCTACAACGGCTCCAAGCAGACGGCTGTCTTTGTGCAGGCCTATCTGCCCAGCGTCTCCTTTATCAAGGAACGCTCGGATACCTCTGGTATGTTGGCGGGCGCAAAATTCGCTCTGTACAAAGTCGAGGGTTCAAACTATGTGCTGGTGAAAGACAGCAGCAACAATCCGGTTATTGCGACCTCTACCGGAAGTTCCACAAACGTAACCTTCACCAACGTTAAGATCGGCGAATATATCGCGGTGGAATATGATGTACCCAGTGGTTATATCGCCCAAACCAACCCGGCTTCGGTGTTTGCCCCCGCCGGGACGCTTTTGGACAGCGTCGCGATTTCTTCGGTATCGCAAGCCATCAAGGACAATCTGCCTTCCTTCACAATTACGCAGAAGGACTACTATCATGAAGCAGCTTATCCCGCAACCAAAACCGATGGTATCAATGGTGCCGTAACCCACTCGACTTTGAAAAACGCCCCGATTTATATCGCGAAAGTCAAAGCGGTGGATGCCGCAACCGGTGCTGATATCACCAGCGCCGCATTTAATCTGTACGAAGACGGTGCGTTGATTGGAACCGCAACCATCAATGCCGGCGGCTACTTTGTCTTTAAGGACAATAGCAATGCGGACATTCAGCTGCAGTTCAACAAAACCTACAAAGTGGTGCAGACCGCAACCAACAGCGGTGCTGATTATGTGCTGCCAGGCGAAGAAATCACCTTCACGATTACCGGTGACGGCGTACCTTCAAGCAGTGCGGACTGGAGCCTTGGCAGTGATACAAAAGATGATGCCACAGCCGGCATCATTAAGAACTCCCAATACATTATTGACAGCACCAATCGCGTCATCAACATTAAAATGGGAAACCTGAAGAAACCGACCATCACCTTCAAAAAGCAAGGCCAGACCAATTTCTACAATAACGATGTTCGGCGCATTGATGATATTTCCGGTGGGACCTTCAGCATTTATTACCTGAATGGAGCCACAAAAATCTACATTTATACCGGAACCGCACAAACCAACCCGCTCGGGGTGCTCGATATCAATCAGACCTTTGATCCCAGCAAGACCTACTACTTGGAAGAGACCACCGCCCCGGTTTATCAGCCGGAAGGGGAGCTCACGCCGCTGGCCTATCTGAAGGTGGATGATATTCCCTTTACCTTTGTATTAAACGCAGACAAGAGCGCCTATATCGCAAAAATCGAAGACTCGGTGGCTGATGTCTCGAAATATGGTGAGGGACAATACAACATCCTCAACCGCATCGAGCCCTACTACATTCACATCGTCAAACTGCCGGTGCGTCCGGTAGGGGATGATGGCGGAACCGGCCTGGACAGCGGAAAACCAAACGCAACCCCCTGCGCCTCCACTACGGATCCCACCTGCAAAATCGACATGACCGTAGACTTTAAAAACCAGGCGGAAAAGGATGCCGGGTGGGAAGAGCTGGGTGTCTATGATACCGAGTTTGAAATCTATCAGGCGATACAGTATTCGGATAATAGCGAGTGGGGGCCCAAGACCAGTGACGGAACCAGTACCGGAACCGTGCTGGCACCTGTGCAAACCATTTCCACCGGTACCTATGGCATGGATCCCAAGAATGATGCCAAATCTTCACAATTGCCATTTGGCGATTACTGGATTGTGGAATCCAAACCCGGCTTGAACTATGGCGAATTGGGAAGCTGGAGTGGCTTGAAGTGTGAAACCAATACCGCAAACTGCCCGAATGAATACAATGAACAGTCCACGGTCTATGTACATGATAATCCCTATGCCAATTACAACGGCAGCGGGAAAAGAGAAATCGATTCCGTATTGGATGATACCTGGACTGCCGTAACCCCGACCAATGAACAATACGGATACCTGCTGCATTTGACACAGGTGACAACAGATGTAAATAATGATGGAAAAATCGATGATGATGATAGGACCGCGGACATTATCTTTGGAGACTCCAACCGTCTGGATACCGGACGCGGGGAAGGCTCGGAAACCTACATCAAATTATGGGCTTACAAGATTGGTGCCTCCCGCTTGCCGAATGGCTTGCTGGAACTCTACCATCATGCGGATGATGCCACCAATCAATATGACGGCAAACTGGAGGATGTGACATTCTACATCTATCCGGCAATTTATGATGGCATGGGTGACTTGGATGACCCGGCCAGCTACATAGAACTGCCCACCATCGGTGGCACAGCTATTGCGACTGTGACCTCGAAAAAGGACAGCCCGATGATTACCAGTTTCATCAATGCCAGTGCGGTCTTTAATTCCGGCTCTTTCAGCGGATCCACCTTCACCCCCAACGCAACCGGTGTAGACTGGGCGGCGGTGATTGCGGATCCTTCCTATGGAATCAATGAGTTGAAAGCAAAAGAACTGATGCTGAGCGCCAACCATGCCACCACCGGCAGCACCCCTGGCTATGCCTTTATCTGGAAGGAAGATATGAGTACGGTGCCGGAGGCTTTCGGCAAGACCGCGACCCAAACTTTGGTGACGGTTCACGGCTCCTATGTCAACAGTGGCATCGGCGGCTTCTTCAATGAGTGGGACGACCAGGGAAACAAGACCTATTATGGTACGATGACTTATGAAGGAAGAAGCATTTCCATCACCCCGGAAATTGATAACACCCGCGGCTATGGAACATTACAAATCAAGAAAACCGACTTTGCCAATAGCGCAACCGTCATCCCCGGCGCAACCTTTGAAATCTATCAGGTTGATCCAGCCTGGGTAGAGACACAATATAGCGCAACCGATTCCAAGACCTGGAATGGACTGGCAGCAGTCAAAGCCGATGCGCTGGACCACCTGCTTGCCACCCCGGTCAGTATCGATGGCGTCAGCCAGTTCACGACCAATGCGAGCGGCATCATTACTGTTACGCTGGAGCCTGGCTACTATGTGCTTAAAGAAGTCGCAGGTGCCACCGGCTATAACATCTTTGGGACCTATACCATTGATTATCCGGACGGCCATTATAACGGCGACAACAGCAGGCCGCATCTGCCCGCTGATGAAAGCACGGCAGTCAGCTATGCCAGCGGGGCCAAGTTCGCTCTGATTGAAATCAGCGATTATCAAAACGGCAATTTCGTCATCAATGTGACCAACAAGCAGCAACCGGACATCAAGGTCAAAAACTGGTGGAACGGGGTCGAGATGTATGAAGACACCTTCGCGACCAACTATGACCTGGTTGCACTTAGCAAAGCCTACAATGACTATGCGGTAATCAATGCCGTTGCGAAGCAGTTCGATAACCTGCCGGATGGCGAGTATACCTTGAGCATGGATGCTTTGAGTAACGCGACAACCGCGCTTTTGGCAGACAACTATGTCGGCAACCCCAATGTCCTTGGCGGCAAGGTGGTTGTTACGGTAGCGGATGCCACCATCACCAGCATTAAGGTGGATGGGGTGGAAATCCTGCCAAACCCGGTGAATTCCACCGCCAAGAATGCGGACATCTGGCTGACTGTGGATCCGGACACCGGCATCATCACCATCAATGTCAACCACGCCTCCCAGGGAGCCCTGATTATCCGCAAAGGCGGAATCAACTCCATGGGTACAAAAGTCAACTATACCAGCTCCGGAGCAACCCAGGTTCCCAGCACGCTGACCAGCGCGACGTTTACCTTGTACAAATCCTTTGATGGCGGTCAAACCTGGAGTCTTGCGACCTCTGAGGGCGTCAACGGTGTGATTACCTGGAACAGCGCAACCGATGCCAATATCGGGGTAAGGGAAAACCTGCCGCCCGGCTTATACAAAGTGGTGGAAACATCCGTATCCAGCAATAGTGACTGGAGTATTGATGCCACCCCGGTTTATTTCGAAATCACAAATGATGGCGGTGCTGTCTATCTGACCAACCATGACTTTATCGGCGGAACAGATGAAAACGATGCTGACCATCCGTTAGTCTCCTCCAAGGATGTGGATGTTCAATACTTCTACAACACCTCCAAAGAGGGTACCTATGGCATCTGGAAACTGGCGAGCAAGGATGGCGGGACCTCCGACATCCTGGACGGAGCGGTCTTCTTGATCTACCCGGTCGCCAGTGCATCAGTGACCTCCATCACCACCGAAAAACCGTTTGCGATCGTCGAGGCGGACCGTACCATTTACTACTATGGCAGCGAAGACATCGTGACCTATTGCGCCACCTATGATGAGCATGGTCCCGTAACGCCGCCAAGCGACTGTATCATTGAAAACAATACGGGAGTGAAGTATCGTTTCCACGCCACAGGCGGAACCTATATCTATAAGGAAATCACGGCGCCCAGCGGCTATGCGCTGCGCAGTGATGAAGTGAATGTAACAGTTGTTGCCGGCGTCGGGCCGCACTATGAAGGCTTTGAAGATCCTGACAATGTCAACGCCTCCGGCTTCCTCAACCCGCCAGTGGTCACCCTCAATGTCAAGAAGTGGGCTGAATATCCGGCGATTGAAGGAATCCCGGGCTCGGTCGCCAAAGATGTCATGATCGTCGGCATGCCCTTTGTCCTGTTTGTCAAGGATACCAGTAAAGCAAACTGCGACATTGACTCTGACCATCTCTTAAGTGACTACAGCGCTGCCTGTTATGACCAGGTCGGTGTTGCCCAGGTCACCTGGCTGGGGGCAAGCGATGCGACCCATACAACCGGTGTTGCCAAGTTTGTCATCGACCAGGAAGGGGAATACCGGATTCTGGAATACATCGGGGCCGGCCTGGAATATTTGGGCTTGAATGAAAACTTCTGTGCCCTGGATGCTGACACCTGCTCCAGTGCTTCCATTAAGGATGATGACTATTTGGGCAAAAACAGTTATGCAACCATTACCGCTGTCTATGACCCTGATACCAATACCATGGTTCTCAGCGGAACAAACAGCAGCCTGTCCACCTGGACGGCTGACAGCAACCTGCTGGAGGTCAAGAACCCCTTCAACGGCTATCAGATTGCGGTAGAGAAGAAAGACTTCTATACCGGAGAGCTGGTGAAAGGTGCGACCTTTGCCCTCTATCAACAAAAAGTCGATGGAGCCGGTCAACCGGTTTACAAGGATGCAGCCAATACCATTCCGGATTGCGAAACGACTCCGGCGCTCATCCAAGTGCCTTCAATTGACAACAACGGCAATGTCAACACCACCGCCAAGACTCAGCTGATTACCGATGGTGCAACCACCGCGGTAAGCGGTGCCAGTGCGGATGGCACGGCGGACGGGTATGTTTATTTCGATCCCTTCTACCTCAATGTTTCTGAGTCCCGCACCTATTGTGTCGCGGAGACGCAGGCGCCGTATGGCTATGTGATTGATGACTGGTTCTCCACCAATGTCCAATACATCACCATTAGCGGCAGCGATGAGGAAAAATCGGCAGTTTTGACCTTTGTGGATGGCCAGCCGGGCGATCCCAAGCTGACACCGGACAAGAGTGTTGCGGATGTTTCCGGCACGGTGCTGCGCGAGAGCGATATCAGCGCCACCTATACGATTGACCCGCAAACCGTCAATGGCGATGGTTCTGCCAACCCGGTCATCACCAACGGTCTGCCCATCTTCAACTACACCATCAGCGATCCGGGCTTCAGCTTCAGCGGTATGGTTGGCAATACGGAAACCTTGATACCGAGCAGTGCCGCCAATCATCCGACCTATGCAATCAACTATATTACCATTGGCAAGTCCGAAGCTTATGCCAGTGCCCAAGCCCAAAAGGACGGTAGCTACAGTGCTGTCTGGGCCAGGGTGATTGTGACCAATGGAGCCGAAACGCAGGAGCTTGCCTGGAAGAAACTGGATGGCAGCCAAACCTGGAATCTCAGCAATTTGACTGACACCTCCAGCCAACCCTTCAAGGTAACCGGCTTTACCATTGAGTATTCCAGCATGGATCCGGCCAATGCGACCGCAACAGACGCGTATGGCAATGTCTTTGATGAAGACAGCCTCTGGGTCGGCAGCCAGTTTAAACCCGGCAGTGTCACCTATGGTGTGACCTTCAACAAGTTCTCACCGACCGCCAGTCAGCCGGAAGTCACCATCATTAAAAACACCGCGACCATCACGGGTGTCCATAATGAAAAAGACCTCAAGGGCGAAGATACGGTGAAACTGGAACTCAATGCTCCCAAGCGCCCGTTAATGGGGGTTTCCAAAACCCTGGATGCGATTTATTATTCCAGCAGCAGTCCGTTGACACTGGACAGCGAAACCCCGAAAGATCCGGGTCTGCTTCCGGAACCCAATGATTATATTGCCTATACGTCGACCCTGACCAATGTGGCGACGGCAGATAATCTCGATTTGGCCTATCCGATTATGATTGACGTAATGGAAGAAGACGCGATGAGTCTGAAGTTCTATATCCTGACTTTGCCGGACGGCAGCGTCTTTGACAGCCGTTCCAACCCCTGGGTAAACTTCGAAAACAACAACGATACCTACCTGGTCTGGCGCTTCCCGAATCTCACCTTGAAACCGGGTGAAACCATTACGGTTCAAACCTACTATCAATTGAATACAATCGTCCCGCGTTCCAGCATCACCAATGAAATCTATGGAACCAGCGGAACGCCGCTGTCCTTCTCGGCGACCTATCCGACCGGAGCCAGCTTCGAAGCCGCCATTGAGGACTACACCGGCACTTATGTCAAGAACATGATTGATCCCAATGCGGTCTATGTCGGTGCCGATGCCAATACCTGGTATGGCAAGACCGGGACAACCCCGGCCCAATCGCAGGCTTACTATGACAAACTGGCAGCCTTCGGAGAGGACTTCCCGTTAGAAGCCGGCTATGACCTCTTTGTAAGGGCGGCAGTGGAAAACGAGCCGATTATGGCTTCGTCCTCCATGGCCATCCAAAAATCACAACAGGTCTATCACGAAGATACGGGTGAATTGACCACCTGGCGTCTGGACAACGATCCGACCCCGCAGGAAATCTACTTCGGGGATACCGTGACCTATCGTCTGCGCATGCAAACACCGAAGTTTGATACCAAAGGCGTGGTAATCTATGACCTGTTACCGGCTTCGGGCGATGTGCGCGGCACCAGCTGGAACGCAAGCCTGCTTGACTATTACAAATTGAGTGGGGAATACACGATTACCGTGAATGATCCGGCGCAGGGCATCAGTACCCTGGTCTATGACGGGACCTCGGTGGTATCCTTCACCAACAACATTTCCGGCTTCCAAATCGAGGATGTCGTGGTCTCTTCCGCGACCGCTGGCGTGTCGGTTTACAACGACATGTTGACGGCAGCCTATACTACCGGACTGGATCCGGATGCCCAGGCAGTCAAGTTCGACTTTGGCACAACCCTGTTCAAGGAAAACACCCTGATCTCGATTGAGTACAAGGTAAAACTGAATGCCCCGGCCACAGCGGATGCACCTGCCCTGTTGGCAGCCAATGCCCGCAAGGAAGCGATCAACAACATCTCTGTAAGCTACACCATGAATATTCCGGTGGCGGAACTCGATCCGGATACCAATGATTACTATCATGAAGTGAGTGTGGATATGTATGCCTCACCCAAGAATGTTCACCTGATTCTGATTCCGGGCGATGATGTGATTTCCGGTTTGGTCTGGGAAGACATGGATGCGGATGGCTTTAGCACCACTGCTGATAACGGCACTGATCCCTGGGATAAGCCCATGGAAAATGTGACCGTGAAACTGCACAAATACATTGATGCCGTGGAAGTGTTCCCGGATAAAGCCGACCCGAGTGATCCGGATCCGGATGCCTGGGACAGCACCTTCACCGATGCCAACGGCCTGTACTACTTCTATGGACAGCAGTCCTCCTATGGTACGCCTTATGGTACCTCCGGGCAACCCGGCTACATCGGCGAGGTCACCTATCGGATTGAGGTAGTCAAACCGACCGATGCAAATTATGGCTTCACCTATACAAATGCCACCCCGGCTGATCCGGAGCATGACTCCGATATCTATCAAACGCCGGTTGGCGGCAAGTACTACAGCGAACTGTTCGCTTTGAAATCCGGGCACGTCGTCGATGCCGGTCTGGTACAGACCGTATCCATCAGCGGCAGCATCTTCCGTGACTTCAATGATGACGGCTATAAAGGCGATGCCTTCCCGAGCTACCCGAGTGATACCAGCTTATTGTGGGGCGCTTGCCTGGCCAATTACACACCGGGTCTGAGTCTCTTGGATACCGCCTGCGGCACCACGGTCACCGTCTCATTATGGCGCTATGACGCCAGTGTTGGTGACTATGTCAAGGTCGTTGCGGACCCGGCACCCTCGCCCTTTGGCATCAGCCTGTTTGCGACACCGGTACCGGTGGAGAAGAAAGTTCCCTTCCTGGAAATCAATACCGGCATCGCCGCCCTGGGCTTCGGGATTAGCAGCATTACCCAGCAGCCCGGATCCTATACCTTCGACAATCTGCTGCCTGGCATCTACCAGGTACGCTTCGACCGTACGGATTTAAGTTCGCCGTATGAGGAATATGTCTGGGCCATCACGGATACGCTTTCCGGGACAGCGACAGGCTATGACTCCAAAGCGGATCCGGATGCAAGTGATGTCGAAAGCCTCAAAGCCGCCACCCTGGATATCACCCTGAAGTACAGCGCCGGGGATACCGGCATGGTACTCAAGGGCGTGTCGGATGTCGATGCCGGCTTGGTGCCGGAACTCTATCATCTCTCCGGCATGGTCTGGAACGACCTGAATAAAAACGGCATCAAGGATGACGGCAGCTATCCGGTCGGCTATGACTATGACAACCGGATTGCGGCAGTCGAAAACCCGATTTCCGGAGTTCTGGTAAGCTTGTACATGTCGAGCGATGGCGGTGCTACCTACACCAAGATTGCGGATGCCACGACCCGGATTGATGGAAGCTACAGCTTCTATGGCGACTGGGACAGCGATGATCCGGGAAGCCCGAGTGTCGGACTTCCGGAACCCAATGCCTCCCTGATGTATAAAGTGGAGTTCGCCAAACCGAATGCGAAGTTTGAATTCTCACCGCAGGATGTCAATAAGGCAAGCCTGGGTGATCCGACTTACAACTCGCCCTTGGCAACGCTCAACGCCGACCTGATTGACTCCGACGTCGACAGCAGCGGTGTCCGCATCGTCGGCTATGCCAGCGATGGCATCCTGCTTAGGGCCAGCGTGGTACCGGGGTTTGAACATGCCGATGCCGGTATGTACCGGCGTCCGGATGATCCGGCTTCCATCAACACCGCCTATGGTGCTGAGTATGCGACCTGGATCTTCATGATGGCAGCCGCAGCACTGTTTGGTGTCATGCGCGTAAAACGTAAAAAGGAAGAATAACAGATTCTATGGGGACGGCAGAAAATGCCGTCCCCATGCCAAGATTTTGGTCAAAAACGGTTGTCAGCCATCCGTTTTTAAGGTAAGATATTGTTACGCGCCGTCGTAGCTAAGTGGTATAGCACTTCCATGGTAAGGAAGGGGCCGGGTGTTCGACTCACCTCGACGGCACCAGAATGAAAATAAGCCCTGAATCAAGGGCTTTTTTGATGTTCTCGGCTACTGATCGGCTATTGGTTTTCAGGCATTTGCTAGAGCAGGACCAGATAATTAAACGGGTTCACTGTTATTCACAAAAGAAAAATCCCTTCACCCTGGACTACCACAGCGTGGCGATTTTTACTCTTGTTATCGTGGTTTTTTGGGTTTTTTCAACAGGCAAAGTCCGTCCCGGGATTCACTCCCCGATAATCTTCACCAGCACCCGCTTGTCGCGCTTGCCGTCAAACTCGCCATAGAAGATCTGCTCCCAGGTCCCGAAGTCCAGCTCTCCCTTTGTTATTGCCACCACCACTTCCCGGCCCATGATGGTGCGCTTGAGATGTGCGTCGCCATTGTCTTCATAGCCGTTATGGTGGTATTGGCTGTACGGTTTCTCCGGCGCCAGTTTTTCCAGCCATGCTTCAAAGTCCTGATGAAGACCAGCCTCGTCATCATTGATAAACACACTGGCAGTGATATTTTTGGCATTCACCAGACACAGGCCTTCCTGAATGCCGCTTTCCTTTAAAGCGGCCTCGACTTTGTCAGTGATGTTGAGAAAGGCTCTGCGGGTAGGGGTATGAAAATGCAGCTCTTTGCGATAACTCTTCATGTTGCTTCTCCTTCTGTAATTGTCAGGTTCTTAACCCATTTCTCCTTTTTCACAATGATCCAGCCAACCACGGCTTTCAATACATCCGGCAGCTGGCTCAAAAAGAACAGCCAGTAAAAATCCACATCACTCCAGTAGGCGATAGCGGCTACAAAGGGGATGTAAACCAGCCACTGGAAGCCAGAGTCAAAGAACATCAATAACTTCGTGTCACCGCCCGCTCTTAGCGTCATATAGCATTGGCTGACGAAGGTCATCACACAGAAGAAACAGCCCATGACAATTAAGACGTAGGAAGCATAGTTGCGGGTTTCTGCTGCGGTATTTTGGTAGAGGCTGAAAAAGAAGAAGGACGCCAGGATAAAGAGCACACCCTCCGCCAAAGCCACCAGTGTGACAAACTTCAATAAGCGGTAGGCGTTGCTCTTCGCTTCCTCCAGCTTGTTTTCTCCCAAGACCCGGGAGATGAAGTAGGTACAAGCGGCACCCATGCCGGCAAACAGGGTATAGAAGATATCGGAAACCGTATAGGCGATGGAATAGCCGGAAGGGCAATCGTACAAACGGAAAGATAGAACTTCCAATTCACTTTTTTATTGCTGTTGAAAGTGCTCATACCGGCATTATATCATAGGACCACCGCAGTTGAGCGGTGGTCCTATGCGGGAAAAGGTCAGAAAGGAAAGTGTTCATTGGGAATCACTGGCTTTTGAAAAGGTGATGCGCCAGAAGATGACGATGCTGATAAAAAGCAGTGCAGCCTGCAGCAGCATGATCTGTACATCAAAATCCGTGGGATTGGAAATCAGCCCCAGAAAATCATGGGCCGCATGGAAGAGGATGGGGATAAGCAGGCTCTTGCTGTGGTAGGCGATAAAGGCATAGACAATCCCGGCAAAGACCGCGACAAATACCTGGGTCAAAACCGGGGTGATATTGGTTGAGAAATCCAGATTGGCCAGGTGCAAAACCCCGAACACCACCGAGGAAAACACGATGGCTTTCTTCACCCCGACCTCTTTGAGTACAGTTAAGGCAAAGCCGCGCAGCCAAACCTCTTCATTGATACCGATACAGATGGAAAGCCCCAGCATCTCCAAAACGATGATTGGCATTGCACTCAGATAAGGGGTGACCCCAGCCAGCACCAGGCTCACGATCTCCATAAGTATCACCGGGATCAAAGCCAGCCAGACCTTAAAGGACATGGCAACCGGTAAACGCACCCCGAAATCCGCTTTATATTTCCAGACCAGAACCAAAAAGACAATCCCGGAAAGCAAAAAGGCAATGTTCGTGGGCAGATAGGTAGTCAGCTGTTCACCCGCTAACACCAACAGCGCATTACCCAATAAAGCAAAAGCAACACAGGCTAAAGCGGCCAGAACTGCCAGAAGGTAAGGCATCTTCTTTGCGTATTTCACAATCATGGTAAATCCCCCCTTAAACAACAAAACCAACATCCATGCCCGGCTTCTCCCGCACACCCGGTCACTATGTCAGCTCATATTTGAACTAATAATATGTGGATATTATGCATTTTGTCAAGAAAAATACAATAAAAAATAATGAAAATGATTAAAATTAACGTTTACAATTAATTTATTTGCGTTTTGATATATTTTTCTAAATTATATTGCTTCCAAACTGCATCCCGCATCTTCGGCAACGGAAATGAGTTCCTGATTGACAATTGCCTGATAGATTTTCGCAATATCCGGTGCCGGCATGCGGTCCTTGTCCAGATGCAAAACCTGTTTGCGGATGCAGGCATGCACGGCCGCAGTGCCTTTGCCTGGTGTCAATGGCGCCAGAAAGTCAATGCCCTGGCAAGCCATCATCATCTCAATCGCCAACACCTGGCGGACATTCTCCAAAATCATCCGTGCCTGCCTGGCTGCAATCGTCCCCATGGAAACATGGTCTTCCTGATTGGCGGAGGTGGGGATGGAATCCACCGAAGCCGGATGGGCCAGGACCTTGTTTTCCGATACCAGCGAAGCGGCGGTGTATTGGGGAATCATATAGCCGGAGTTGACGCCGGGATAAGCGGTCAAGAATTCCGGCAAATCCGAGAGCCTGCTGTCCACCAAGCGGAAGCAACGTCGCTCGGAGATATTGCCGATTTCCGCCAGGGCGATTTTCAGGTAATCCATTACCAGGGCAATGGGCTGTCCATGGAAGTTGCCGCCGGAGAGAATCTCACCGGTATCCGCCATCACCAAAGGATTGTCGGTGACGGAATTGATCTCCACCAGAATCGTCTCGATGGCTCTTCTCAAGGCATCCTTGGAGGCGCCGTGTACCTGCGGCACACAGCGCAGGGAATACGCATCCTGCACCTTGTCGCAGTCGATATGACTCTCGATGATCTTTGAGTTTTCGGTTAAAGACAGCACATTTTTGGCGGTTTGAATTTGGCCCTGATGCGGCCGAATGAGGGAGATGCGCATATCCAAAGCCGTACGGGTTCCCCGCAGGGCTTCCAGTGACAAAGCGGAGGCGATATCCGCAACCTTCATCAAATCCAAAGCGTCATAGGCGCATAGGGTTGCGATGGCACTCATAATCTGGGTGCCGTTAATCAGCGCCAGTCCTTCCTTGCCCGCCAGCTTGATGGGGGTAAAGCCAGCTTTCTTTAAGACCGGCTTGGCGGGCACGCTCTTATCGTTTAAAAGCACAAAGCCTTCCCCCAACAGCACAGCGGCAATGTGCGCCAAAGGTGCCAAATCCCCGGAGGCCCCAACGGAGCCCTGCGAGGGCACGGCTGGGGTGATGTCTTTGTTTAAGAGCTCCACCAGCTTTTGCAAAGTGCTTACCCGGATACCGGAATAGCCGATGCTTAAGGAATTGATGCGCAAAACCATCGCAGCCCGCACGGTTTCCTTGGATAACAGCTCTCCCACGCCGGTACAATGCGAGATAATCAGGTTGTGCTGCAGGGCTTCACGGTCGTCGGCATCGATGGGTATTTTCGCAAGTTCCCCAAAACCGGTGGTAATGCCATACACCGCTTTTTCTTCCTTTAAAATCGCTTCCACATAGGTACGGCTTTTGGCGACCTGCGAAATGACTTTGTCTGAAAGCCTTACTTCTTCATGAAAGCGGGCAATCCGCACTACATCGGATAAACTTAAGCCTTCACCTTTGATTTCAATCATTTTCTTCTCCTCCATCGAAACAGCTTTCCCTTTTTTATCACCGCACCGGTCTGATTGAACCCGTAGCGGTAGAAGATCATCGGAAATTGCAGGGTATCCCAAATTACCAGGTCGGCTTGCTTGCCTGGCTCGATGGTGCCGATACAATCGGCCCTATCAATACTTGCGGCTGCGTTTAAGGTCACCGCACAAAGAACCTCATTGGGTGTCATTCTATACTTCAAACAGCCCAGATTCATTGCCAGCTGCAGATTGGGGCTGGGGGTTGAGCCTGGATTGAAGTCGCTGGCAATCGCAACCGCAACCCCGGCGTCAATCATCTCCCTGGCCCTGGCATAGCCTTTATCCAGGTACAGGGAGGTGCAGGGCAAAAGCACGGCGATGGTGCCGCTTTTCGCCAACGCTTCAATGCCCGCATCATCGGCGGCAATCAAGTGCTCCGCAGAGACACAAGCCATTTTGGCAGCCAGCTGTGCCCCCTGACCGCCTTCCAGCTCATCGACGTGCGCTTTCAAAGACAGGCCAGCCGCTTTGGCGGCCTTTAAAATGCGTTCGCTTTCTTCATTGGAAAACACCCCGTGTTCACAGAAGACATCGCAGAATTCCGCCAGGCCTTCCGCTTTGATTTTGGGGATAATGGTTTCGCATAAAAGATCAATATAGGCTTTCCGGTCTTCAAGGTATTCTTGTGGGACGGCATGCGCCCCCAGAAAGGTATTGACGATATCTACCGGATGTCCGTTTAGCTTGCGGGTGATCAAGAGCTGTTTCTTCTCATTTTCATAGTCCAGACCATAGCCGCTCTTGGCCTCCAGGGTCGTAACTCCCAAGTCAAACATGAGCTTGAGGAAATAGCGGGTCTTTTTTTCCAGTTCCAAAAAGCTGGCTTTGCGGGTCGCCCTGACCGTAGATAAGATACCGCCGCCCGAGCGCAGGATATCCAGATAGGACTCTCCCTTCAGCTTGCGGTCAAACTCATCACTGCGCCAGCCCCCGAAGACCAGATGGGTATGGGAATCCACCAAGCCTGGTGTCACGACACTGCCCTTGCAGTCAATTTCGGTGTCACCATGATAATCCTGATTGGCACTGCCCACATAGGCAATCTGTTGCTTATTGATGCCGATCATCGCTTCCGGCATCATGAAAACCTCGCCCTGTTTATCACCTGCTTTCGCTTTACTCCCCAAGGGGGTGACCAGAAAAGCGTTTTTGACTAACAGGTCAAAGGTGGTCATGGCTTGGCCTTTTTCGCGAAGGCTTTGGCTACCGCTTCGCTGACCAGTGCATCATCCGCTATAAAGGGCAGGGTGATATGTCCTTGTCCCTGATACTTTTCGTTGTATTCTTTCGCGACTGTTATGGAATTGGGGTTTCGTGCCCAGCTGCGCCGGGCAACACCGCCCATGACATCCCACATCAGCGCACTCTCGATAATTTTACTGGCCCGATCTGAGCCGTCCAGAACCATGCCAAAGCCGCCATTGATGGCTTTGCCAATGCCGACACCGCCGCCATTGTGCAGGGCTACCAGGCTCATGCCTCTGGCGGCATTGCCGGCGAAGCACTGCACCGCCATATCGGCCATGACATTGGAGCCGTCTTTGATATTGGAGGTCTCCCGGAAGGGGCTGTCCGTCCCGGAAACATCATGATGGTCCCGCCCCAGCATGATCGGTCCTTTCAGTTCCCCGTTTTTCACCATTTCATTAAAGCGCAAAGCGATGCGGGTTCTGCCTTCGGCATCCTGATACAGGATGCGGCACTGGGTGCCGACGACCAGCTGGTTCTTTTCGGCATCGCGGATCCAGATCCAGTTGTCACGGTCCTGACCGCGGCGGTTGGGGTCTATGCAGTCCATGGCTGCCTGGTCGGTCTTGATCAAATCGCTGTGATCCCCGCTCAAACAGCACCAGCGGAAGGGTCCATAGCCATAGTCAAAGAGCTCGGGTCCCAAAATATCCTCCACATAGCTGGGAAAGATAAAACCATCTTTTTCGTCAATCCCATTCTTGGAGATTTCCTTGACCCCGGCGTCGTAGACCGCCTTCAAGAAAGAATTTCCATAGTCAAAGAAATAGGAACCCCGCTCATGCAGAATCTTGATGAGCTCAAAGTGCTTGCGCAGGGTCTTGTCGACTTCGGTCTTAAAACCCTGTGGATCCCTGCTCAGCATTTCCGTTCTTTGCGCATAGCTCATGCCCATCGGGCAGTAACCGCCATTGTAGGCATTGTGACAGGAGGTCTGGTCAGAGAGCAGGGGAATATGGATATTGTGGTCCACCGCATACTGCAACAGATCCACGATGTTGCCATGATAGCCGATGGATAAAGCCTCTTTGTTTTTAAGCGCTTTATCGGCCAGCGCAAAGACCTCATCCAGATTATCGCTGCAGACCTTCAACCAGCCCTGATCCAGTCTGGTTTGAATGCGCGAGCGGTCCACCTCAGCAATGATGCCCACACCCCCGGCGATTTCAATCGCCTTGGGCTGCGCACCACTCATCCCGCCCAAGCCAGAGGTCACAAACAGGATGCCCGCCAGATCTTTATCCTGGGGAACTCCCAGTTTCATTCTGGCGGCATTGAGGATGGTATTGAAGGTGCCGTGGACAATCCCCTGGGGCCCGATATACATCCAGCCGCCAGCGGTCATCTGGCCATAGTTGGCAACCCCCATCTCTTCCGCAATTGACCAGTCGTCCATGTTGTCAAACATGCCGACCATCAAGGCATTGGTCAGAATTACCCGGGGTGCCTCCGGCTTGCTGGGAAAGAGTCCAACCGGGTGGCCGGACTCCAATACCAGGGTCTGCTGGTCCGTTAAGACTTCCAGGTATTTTTTGGTCAGGCGGTATTGCAGCCAATCGTGGAAGACACTGCCGGTTTCCCCATAGGTGACCAGTTCATAGGGATATAAGCCGACTTCAAAGTCGAGGTTGTTGTCAATCATGACCTGGAAGGCTTTGCCTTCGATGCAGTTGCCTTTGTATTCTTGGATTGGTTTACCATAGATGCGTCCCTGGGGACGGAAGCGGTAGGCATAGATTCTTCCATAAGTGGTGAGTTCTTCTAAGAATTCATCCGCAACCAGGGGATGCAGGCTTTCAGGCAGATAGCGCAAGGCATTCTTTAAGGCCAGTTCGGTTTGGTCCTTGGTCAGATGGAAGCCGCGGGATGGAGCCCGGCGGATGCCGTCAATAAACTGCGGGTATTCCGGAAGCGAATCATCGAGTTGCATGCGCAGGATTTTTGTTTGGTTCATAGTTGGCCCCTCCAGAAAATCAGGTCTTATCAATTACTACAATTTTAAGTTTTTTAAGCGGTAGCGTCAATGAAATCGATGGTTTTTCCTTGTGACAAAAGCGGGAAACTGCTACCATTAAGGAAAGTGATGGAGGCGGGAATATGAATCAGTTAATCGAATGCATACCGAATTTCTCTGAAGGCAAAGACCAGTCAATCCTGGATGCCTTAAGCGATATTGTCACCAGTCATAAGGGTGTGGCATTATTGGATGTCAAACCGGACGTGAGCCACAACCGTACGGTTTTTACCTTTGTGGGTGAGCCGCAGGCGGTTGCGGATACCGCGTTTCTGCTATGTGAAAAAGCGACAGAGCTCATTGATTTGCGCCGTCATCGCGGGGAGCATCCGCGCATGGGGGCGACGGATGTGATTCCCTTTGTACCGGTGAAGAATGTAAGTATAGAGGAATGCGTGGCTTTGTCCAAGGTGGTCGCCAAGCGGATTTGGGAGGAGCTTGCGATTCCGGTATTTCTCTATGAAGCCTCGGCATCGTCTTCAAACCGGGTCAACCTGGCAGCCATTCGCAAGGGACAGTTTGAGGGTATGCCCGAGAAATTGAAGCAAGAGGAATGGCAGCCGGACTTTGGCAAGCCACAAATCCATCCCAGTGCCGGGGTGGTGGCAGTAGGGGCAAGGGCACCGTTAGTGGCGTTTAACATTAATCTCAATACCGATGACCTTGCGATTGCAAATGCAATCGCGAAGAAAATCCGGGGGTCCTCGGGAGGCTATACCTATATCAAAGCGATTGGCGTCAAACTGGAAGAGCGGGGGATTGTGCAGGTCTCAATGAATATGGTGAATACCGACAAGAATCCCTTGTATCAGGCCATGGAAGCTGTGCGCTTTGAGGCAAGGCGCTATGGGGTTTCTGTTGTCGGCAGTGAGATTATCGGCCTGACCCCCGCCAAAGCACTTTATGAAAGTGCTGCCTATTATCTGCAGCTGGAGGACTTTGATCCGGAATTGCAGGTATTGGAAAACCGGGTAGGTGAGCTGGGTGAGTGAGAAATTATTGGAGTTGAAAACCGGGGACTTTCTCAAAGAGCTGGCGGCAGATACCGCCGCACCAGGCGGAGGCAGTGTCGCTGCCTTACAGGGAGCCTTGGGCTGCGCTTTACTTGAGATGGTTCTGGGCTTGACTTTGAAGAGTGCCAAGTATGCCCAAAATCACAAAAAAGCTGCCAAGCTGTTATTGGCAGTACGAGAATTGGACGCTTTCTTTCAAAGTGCTGTCGATGCGGACAGCAGCGCGTTTGAAAGCGTCATGAAAGCTTATGGCTTGCCAAAGGATACCGAGGAAAAAAAGAGCCGGCGCACGCTGGAAATCCAAGAAGCGCTGAAAGGGGCAACTGCCGTTCCGTACTCCGTATTATTGAAAATTCAAGAGGCAACCATTCTGGCTTTGGAAATCAGCCAGTTTTTCAATACCAGCACGGCCAGTGACCTGGGCAGTGCCATAGCAGCCCTTCAAGCAGGGGCAGAATCTGCGCTCTTGAATGTAAAGGTGAATCTGGGCTCAATCAAAGATGAGGCATTTGTAGAGAAACATCATACAGAAGGGGAAAGATTACTGAAAGAAATTCAAGAGAATATAGAGACGTTATTGGTTAGAGTGAAAAGGAGTATATAAAACCCCTGGATTGCTTCATCCAGGGGTTTTGTTTTCTTTTGTCTTTTCCTTATTTTTTAGAGAGCTGATAGGCAACATCGATGATCATATCTTCCTGACCGCCAATCATGCCCCGGCGTCCGAGTTCCACCAAGATATCCCGCGGGTCCTGTTTGAACTTCTCCGCTGCTCTTTTCACATGCAGTAGAAAGCTCGAGTACACTCCGGCATATCCCAGCATGAGTGAAGTTGAATCGATGACCTGCGGATGGTTTTTGAGCGGTTCCACTTCCTGCTCATCCAGATCCAAAAGCTTGTAGAGGTTGAGATTGGTTTCGTAGCCCCTTAAGCTCAGCACGGCCGCCAATACTTCGGTTTGGGTATTGCCGGCGCCGGCGCCTAAGCCGCCGATGGTGCCATCCACCCAGGTCGCCCCGGCGTCGATTGCCGCCAGGGTATTGCCAGTAGCCAAGCCCAGGTTGTTATGGGCATGAAAGCCAACGGGAATGGCTACGGCAGCTTTCACGGCTTTGATGACCGCTGCGACCTGCTCTGGCAGCATATGGCCGGCTGAGTCCGCAATGTTGATATAATCCGCTCCGTAGGATTCCATCAGCTTCGCCTGTTCGCTGATCGCTTCCGGGGTTGACATGTGCGCCAGCATCAGAAACCCGGTCACAAACATGTTGATGGATTTCGCAAATTTGATGTGCTGGGCACTGATGTCCGCTTCGGTGATGTGGGTGGCAACCCGCACCGCGTTCACGCCGCAGGCAGCTGCTTTCTTGAGATCTTCGATAGTGCCGATACCCGGCAATAACAGAATGCCCAGCTTCGCGTTTTTGACGACGCTGGCAGCGGCGGAGTACAGCTCGTACTCATCGGTCTTCTGGAACCCGTAGTTGTAGGAAGAACCGGCAATGCCATCGCCATGTGAAATCTCAATCAGGTCCACGCCGGCTTCATCCAAAGCCTGTCCAATCCGCTTGACCTGCTCGATAGAGTAGGTATGGGCGATGGAGTGGCTGCCATCCCGCAGGGTGGTATCAGCTACATAGATGCGCTTTCCCATGTTATTCTCCCTTCCCCAGCATTCTGGCGGCAATGCGGTCGCCCGCCTGCACAGCTGCTGCGTTGATGATATCCAGATTGCCTGAGTACTTCGGCAAAAAGTCACCCTGGCCCTCGACCTCGACACTGACGGTGACCTTGTCCCCGTCCAGAATCGGCGGTACTTTCAGCTTATAGCCCGGTACATACTTCTGTACCTGCGATACGATATCCAATACCGAATCCTCGATTTTTTTGAATTCGCAGTTCTTGTCCTTGATTTTCACATACACGGTATTGGTCATCATCAAGGGCGGCTCAGCCGGATTTAAGATAATGATGGCTTTGCCCCGGTCGGCACCGCCGACCACCTCAATCGCTTTCGCCGTGGTTTCAGTGAATTCATCGATGTTGGCACGGGTGCCAACGCCAGCGCTCTTGGAGGAAATGCAGGAAACGATTTCCCCGTATTCCCCACCCGCAACCCGGGTCACTGCATAAACCAACGGGATGGTAGCCTGGCCGCCGCAGGTGACCAGGTTGATGTTATCGGTATCCATCTGCAGCAGTTTGTCCAGGTTGACGACCGGAACCATATAGGGCCCCACCGCAGCCGGGGTTAAATCGATCGCAAACATGCCGGCTTCATGCAACAAGGGCGCATTGGCGGCATGGGCTGCCGCACTGGTAGCCTCGAAGACAATCTTGATGTCCTTATGTCCCAACAGGTCCTGGATGCCGTTGATGGTAACCGGAATGCCCAGTCCTTCAGCCCGCTTGGTACCTTCGCTTTCCTTGATGCCCACCATCAGCGCCATTTCCATATACTTTGAGCGCATGATCTTGTACATCAAATCGCTGCCGATATTGCCCGGACCGATAATCGCTACTTTAATTTTGTCCATAGTTTCTCCTTTACTCAAACCGGCATTCCACGTCTTCCAGGCCTATAAATTTGGCGACAAAGACATCGCCGTGCGCCGCCACCGGGGCGGCCGCAAAGGCACCGGACAGGACGATTTCACCAGCCTTGAGGGCAATTCCAAACTCACCCATCTTGTTGGCCAGCCAGGCAACACAGTACGCAGGATCGCCCAGTACATCGCTGCCCTTGCCCTGGTTATACACATCCCCATTTTTCAGCATCGTCATTTCAATGGCTTTCAGGTCCGTGACCTTCGGGTCAATCTTTACTTTGCCCAAGACATAGCCGCCAAAGGAGGCGTTATCCGCGATCGTATCCGGCAGCTTGATCTTCCAGTCGGCGATTCTTGAATCGACGATTTCAAAGGCCGGAACCACATAAGCGGTCTTGTCCAGCACCATTTGTGATGTGACCCCGCTTAAAGGCAAATCCTCCTTCAGGACAAAGGCGAGTTCGCCTTCGACCTTGGGCTGCAGAAACTGGGAGATGGGCGCAATTCCGTCCGGATAATACACATCCGCAAACAGGTGTCCGTAGTCCGGTTCATTGACCCCAAACATGTCCTGCATGCCTTTGGAGGTCAGACCGATCTTCTTGCCGCTGATGACTCTGCCTTCTTTGACATAGCGCTCGATATTCAATAACTGAATGCGATAGCCGTCTGCCGGCGTCAGATTATGGCTGTCGGTCAGGGCGGGTATCGCCTGATGGCTGGCCTGGGCATTGTAGAGTGCCTCGCTCAGCTGTTGGTATAGCAGGTCCTTGCTCATGTTATGCTTCGTCCACGAAGTCTCTGACCAGCTTGATGAAGCGGTCGGTTTGTTCGATTTGGGTCCAGTGGCCGCACTCCGAGAAGATGTGCAGTTGCGCATGCTTCATTAAGCGGAAGATGCGGATGGAGTTCTCCACCGGAATGACCAGGTCTTCGCGGCCATGGACAATCAGGGTCGGATGGTCCAGGTCGGAGATCTGAGCTTCGTATTTCGCCTGGGCCTTCACCCAGCGCTGACGCGGTGCCGGGAACATTGCCGAGAACGATTCCTGGAAGCCCGGTTCAATCGAGGCTTCATAGCGCATTTGCGTCAGGGCATCGGTGACGATCTTGCGGTTGTAGGCGAAGATGTTGATGATGGCCCGCATGTTTTCAAAAGACGGAGTATAACCCCAGACGCTGTCCAGACCGTAGGTGAGGGAGAAGTCCACCCCCATGGCTCCCATCAGTACAATCTTGCGTACGCGGTGGGGGAAGCGGACAGCCAGTCCCAAAGCGATTGAGCCGCCAAAGGAATTTCCGACCAGGTCGAACTTCTCGATGCCTTTGGCATCGGCGAAGGCGACCACCTGGTCAATCCAGCCATCCAAAGTATATTCAATGCCTTCGGGACGGTCACTGTAGCCAAAGCCGACCATGTCCAGAGCCAGAACGTGATGGTCCTGACCCAAAACCGGCAGGATCTTGCTCCAGTTCGCCCAGGAGGTTACTCCCGGACCGGAACCGTGCACGAAGATAATCGGTGTCGTTTTGGTATCTTTGCCGTATTCATGGTAATTGGAAGAGTAGGCCCCCGTTTTAATGTTAAAAGCAATTTCTGGTTTCGTGTTGCTCATAATTCCCTCCTTCAGGAATACACTTTCGCAAAACAGTGACACGGTGTGTCACTGTTTTGCTTGTAATCTTGCCAACAGATTTTAAATCAGGTAACGACCGTGAGGTAGTTGTCTTGCAGTCTTCTGCTGTAGTAGAAGATTCCTTTTCCGACTTGGTCGAAGTCCCAAACGCGGGTCGGCATATCCGGATAATAGGCATAGCCGCCGGCGAAGGTTTCAACACGGTTGCCGCTGGGATCGAAGAAGTAAATCGTGTAACCTCTGGTGATACCATGGCGCATCGGGCCGGCATCGATCACGACGTCATTCATCGTGAGGAAGTCAGCGCAGCGTCCGATGTGGTTCCAGTCTTCGAGCTTGAAGGCAAAGTGGTGAACCTTACCCGGTTGTTCGAATTCCAGTACCGCAACATCATGCGGACGGTTGGAGCCTGTCAGCCAGGAGCAAATGTCGCCATTTCCATCCGGGGCTTTCAAGACTTCTACCAGACCCATTTCCAGAACTTCGCGGAAATATTTGACGGTTTGTGCGGAGTTCGGGCCGAATAACAGGGCGTGGTCGAAAGCGATGCAGCCGCAGCCTACCGGCAGTTTGCCGTTGGGCAGGACTTCCGGATTGTGCAGACCCGGGGTTTGTTTCGCTTGTTCCACGTCCACGAACAGGTCAATCCGGTGGCCGTTGGGCAGGGAAACTGCCAGACGTTTGCCATAGCCGGGTTGGTCGCTGTTGGGAGCGATCGTTTCAATCGGTAAACCGAAAGCTTTGGTCTTCGCTTCAAACGCATCGAGGTAACCGTTGTCGGAAACCTTGAAGGCCAAGAAATCCAGGCCCGGCTTGTCAGCCTTGCGGATCGCAAAGGTGTGGTGGTCAAATTCATCATAGCCTTTGAAGAAAACTTTGTCGCCGGCTCTGCCTACTTCCACCAGTCCGAGGACGTCGCGGTAGAAATGAACAGAGTCATCAATGTTGAGCACTCTGACTTGCGCCATGGAGGCTCTCAGTAATCCTTTTAATGCCATTTTGTTCCTCCTTAAACATGGGCTTACATACTACAATACAAAACGAATGCGCAGATCGCTTGTGGGAGTGATGCAGCATGCCAGCACCAGACCATTTTTCAGGTTGTCAGCACTGATGTGTTCTGCACTCATGGGCTTGAATTGATTCCAGGTACCGTCAATTACCTGAATCTTGCAGCGGCCGCACCCGCCGCCGAAACAACCGTATACGATCCCTTTGATGTTGTTCCGGTATAATGCCCGCAGGACGCTTTCATCATCCTTGCAGCTGATCCGCTCCCCTGAGGATGACACCTCAATTTGATAGGAAACCATACCTCTTTTACAAACCTTTCTGTGAACGATAGCCTAGTTTTTCGGATATTTCCATGCCGATGTTTTTGATTTTCATGCGGTAGTTCTCCAAAGCATCGTTGGACATCCGAAACAGGGGGCCGGAGATCGACAGGGCGAACAGAATTCGTCCGTTGACATCGAAGATGGGCGCCGCTACGCAGCGCAGCCCGTCCAGGAATTCCTGGTCATCCATCCCGACACCGTTTTGCCGGATCTCGGCCAGCTCTCTTTCCAAAAGCCGGCGGTTGGTAATCGTCTTGGCGGTGTAGGCTTTCATGCCCTTGCTGTCGAGGATGTGTTCAAACTCTTTCTTGGGCTGATAGGCCAATAAGACCTTGCCCAAGCCGGTACAGTGTGCCGGCAGCTTGACTCCGGGAGCCGTCTCAATCCGGATGGATTGGGTTGACTCCATTTTGTCGACATAGAGCACTTCACCATTGCTTAACATCGCCAGATGAACCGTTTCATTGACTTCTTCGGCCAGTCTTCGCATCCAGCTCTTGGCGAGATTCTTCTCATTCCAGGTACTGGAGATCTGACTGCCCAACTCGAACAGTTCCACCCCAAGCTTGTAGTAGCCGCTGTCACTTTCCTGATCAATGTAGCCGATGTTGACCAGGGTGGACAGTAAACCATGAAGCGTACTTTTGGCGATTTTCACTTTGTCAGATAACTCTGAAAGTGACATGGATCGCCTTTCAAAAGCAATGGCATCAATGATCTTCGCAGCTTTTACAATCGACTTGATGTTGTTCCTGTTATCGACGCTCGGTTTCATCTTGCCCCTTTTTTTTAAGACAACCTGAAGGAATGGCCAATTCCTTTGTTGTCATTATAAATGTTAACGGTTACAATTGTACAGAGTTTTTCGACAATTTCGAACAGAATTCGACAATGCCGAACGACAATTTATGAAAGAATTTTCAGGAAGCGTTACCAATAGGGAAGTTATGCTGATGTTCCCAAGTTAAAAATCCCCTAAATCCTCTTCTATCGTCGCTCTCTTCCACCTGTCTTTTTCACAGGTCGGACAACGTCCTGTTAACACCATCAGTATAACATGAAAAGCGTACGACAATGATGAATTTGCTATGAAAAATCTGGAAGACTTTTTGATTTTTAGGTCTGTTATCTTTTGGGGTTCGATAATGACGAACAATAGGATGGCTTTTCTGTTTTCCGGTTTGAAGCATTCTCGGTGTGTCTTTCTCAATTCATTCACAAAAAAAGCGTAGAATAAGTGCGATAGGAGGGTTCTATGGAAAAACAATCTTTGTTTGATTATATCGAACAGCATCAGAAGATTTTCACTCACGTTTCCGATCGCATCTGGGAACTGGCGGAATTGTCGCTGCAGGAATTTGAATCAGCGGCCCTGTATGAGAAGGTATTGAAAGAGGAAGGCTTTACGGTAGAGAGCGGCTTATGCAATGTCAAGACCGCCTTCAGCGGTTCCTATGGCTCAGGGCGGCCCATCATCGGCATCCTGGCGGAGTTTGACGCACTCTCCGGCCTGTCGCAAAAGGGCGGGGCCGAAAGCCGGGAAGTACTGAAGGAAGGCGCGAGCGGACATGGCTGCGGGCACAATCTATTGGGGGCGGGCTCTTTGGCTGCCGCCTTTGCGATCAAGCATTACCTGCAAGAAACCAAAACCCCGGGAACGGTCATCTTCTATGGCTGTCCGGGGGAAGAGGGGGGTTCCGGCAAGACCTTTATGGCCAGGGAAGGCCTATGGAAGAATCTGGATGCAGCATTGACATGGCATCCGGGCTCTGCCAATGCGATTGTCTCGGGTACCTGCAACTCCTCGATTGAAGTGGAGTTCCGCTATCATGGCATCGCCTCCCACGCTGCGGGGGACCCGCAGGCGGGGCGCAGTGCCCTGGATGGGGTGGAACTGCTCAATGTCGGCGTGCAGTTTCTAAGGGAGCACATGAAGGACAGCGACCGCATTCACTATTCGATTACCGATGCCGGCGGCATCAGCCCCAATGTGGTGCAGTCGGATGCCAGGGTGCTCTACATGGTGCGCTCCACCCAGGTGCGCCAGTGCATCGAGCTGCTCAAACGGGTGATCCAAATTGCTAAAGGCGCGGCGATGATGACCGAGACGACGGTGGACTACCGCTATATCGACGGCACCGCCAACACCGTCGCCAATCATACATTGGAGGAAATCTTATACAAGAACTTTGAACTCTTGGGCGTGGACAGCTACAGTGAAGAGGAATGGGCCTTTGCCTCCGCTTTGAAGCAAACCTTCCCGAATCAACCGGAAGAGATCCTGGCAGGCATCAAGGAGATGGTGGATGCCAAGGACTACAAGCAGGTCAGTGAACTGAGTGACCATGGTAAAAAAGCCCTGTTTGATTTCTTGGTTCCCTATAAAGCCAGTGACAAGCAGTCGATGGGCTCCACCGATGTCGGTGATGTCTCCTGGCTCACCCCGACAGCCCAGTTTGAAACGGTTTGCTTTGCGGGCGGCTCACCCGGACACTCCTGGCAGAATGTCTCCTGCGGCAAGACCTCAATCGCCCACAAGGGTTTATTAACGGCTGGCAAGGTATTGGCGGCTGCTGCCGTGGACCTGTTTGAGAACCCGGATTTGTTAGTGAAGGCCAAGGAAGAGTTCAAGGAGAATGCCAAGGACGGCTATCTCTGCCCGATTCCTGACGGGGTACCGCCGACCACGGTCGATGATCCCTTTGTGCCGGCACCGGAATCATTGAATCAATAATCGACTCATAGTCAAAAGAAAACCGCTCAGTCGCGGTTTTCTTTTTTCTTGGCTAATCTTTGTACTTTCTTATTCGCAAAGGCGAAGATCAGGGCACCTGCCCCAAACAGGGCGGTCCAGCCGGTCAGCTCCATGTTGTAGCTGGTCGGGACCACCGGCGGATTGTAGGGTGCTGCCGGGGTTGCGGGTGTGGGCGATGCAGTTGTAGCGGGAGCAGTCCAGATGGCATAGAGGGTGATATTGCCGTTTACGGCAGGGATCGTATCTGTCAAGCCATAAATGGCACCCAGAATGACATGTTCACTCGCACTCTTGATGACACCGGAACCGGAATTGAAGGCAGTTGCCTTGAAGGTGACTGCGCCGGTCGGACTGGTACCCCAGCCCGCAAAGGTATAGGACCCGTTGCTGTTATAGGGAGCACCTGCCGGAACCATCGTGGATTGCAGGGCGAAGGGTGCGCCAATCGCGACCGTCTGCGCTGCCGGTACCGAGGTCACGCCATCGGTGGCGCCGGAGGGAATATTCTTGTCGAAGGTGATGGTAGCTGTGGTAGCTGGTGCACTTTCACTCCAAATCGCATATAAGGTAATATTGGCAGTGACGTTTTGAATGGCGGCACTGGGACCGTAAACAACCGGTCCGGAGGCGGAAGTTGCCCAGCCATCAAAGACATAGGTCTTGCCAGTCTCCTGCGGTGCACCGCTGGGTTGTCCCAAGGCAGAGCTGTCGTTTCCTTCCTTGACGATTTGCGATACCGGGACGGCCACGTTGTCGATGGTGCCTGAAGGCAGGTTCTTGTCAAAGGAAATCGTATACTTGTTAGCTGGAGCTTTCCAGGTCGCATAGAGAACCACATCAGACGTGATTGGATTGATGGTACCGGCGGAACCGTATACGGGTGAACCGGAAGCTGAGGTCGCCCAGCCGGTGAACTCATATTCCTCACCATCACTGTTGACCGGACGGCCAATCGGCGCCCCCAGCGGATCGCTTTGATCCCCGGAGTGCAGGGTTTGGGTTGCGGGCATGGCGGTGTTGTTGATGGCACCGCTGGGAATATTCGCATTATACGTGATCGTAACCACCGGGCCCAATGGCGCAGGCGCCTGCCAGATGGCATAGAGGGTCATGTCAGCGGTTACTGCCGCAACCGTTCCCGAACTGGAATAGGTCGCGGTGGTATCACTGGAATTTTCGGACCAGCCCAAGAAGATATAGCTGCCATCCGAATTGGTGAAGGTACCCGTCGGACCGCCCAAAACGCTACTTGCGGTGCCGGAGGTGATGCCGGTTTGATTGCTTGGCAGGGTCACAGAGCCGGAGGCACCGGAGGGCTTGTTGTCATTGTAGATAATACTATAGGTATTGGGTACCGGAGCAGACCATATCGCATAGAGATCAATGTCGGAGGTCACATTGTTGATGGTATCGGTACTGCTGTAGGTCGCGGTGGTCGCCAAAGCATTTTGCGACCAGCCCAAAAAGGTATAGCTGCCGACCGCATTGCTGGGGGCGCCGGTTGGCGAACCCAGGGCAGCACTGGCCGCGCCGGAGTTGACCGTTTGGTCAGTCGGCAGGGCAGAGATATTATCAGTCGATGAACTGGGCAGGTTTTTATGGTAGGTAATCGTATAGGTAACTACCGTCGGTGCCTGCCAGATGGCATAGAGGTCCATGTTGGCAGATACATTGCTGATGGTATCGGTGCTGCTGTAAGTTGCCGAAGTATCAGAAGCGGTTTCGGACCAGCCTAAGAAGGTGTAGCTGCCAATCGCATTGCTGGGGGCGCCGGTTGGCGAACCCAGGGCGGCACTGGCTGCGCCTGAGTTGACCGTTTGGTCAGTGGGCAGGGCCGTGATGTTATCGGTTGCGGAAGCCGGCAGGTTTTTATGGTAGGTAATTGAATAGGTTACTACCGTTGGTGCCAGCCAGATCGCATAGAGGGTTTTGTTGGCATCGATGTCCTCAATCTTGTCCCCTACATCAAATTCCGGGGTAGTGGACGAGGATGTCTCTGACCAGCCTTCAAAGCTGTAACTGCCATTGGCATTGACAGGGGT
>JAISTR010000054.1 GCA_031272515.1 Erysipelotrichaceae bacterium
CTTTCTTTCACCTGTCATAATTCCTCACATCATTTCACATCATTTTTCAATATTTTCCGGTCGCTTGAAGGTCCACCAACTGCCCTTCTTGGTGTATACTATCATCATGAAAACGAAGGCGGATGAAATCTTGCTTGTGTGCATCTTTTCTTGCTTGGCATCAGGTTTTCGTGCCCCTTCGTATCCCCAAAACGTCAGACGGCGTTTTTCTTTATAGTCAGGAGAACCTATGAAAAACAAGATCTTGGTCTTTTGCTTGGATGCGCTTTGCAGCAGGGATTTGGAGGAGATGCGACAAATGCCGCATTTCTCGCAGGTATTGAACCAGGGTGCCCAGGTCACTTCGGTACTGCCGGTTTACCCTTCCCTCACCTACCCCTGCCATGTCTCCATATTAACCGGTACCTATGTGGACAAGCATCACCTGCCCCACAATGAACAGGTGTCCGTCTTTGATCCCAATCCGCCCTGGTACAACCAGAAGAGCGATATCACCGGCAAGAACCTTTTGGACTATGCCAAAGAGCACGGCTATACCACTGCTTCCCTTTCCTGGCCGGTATCCGGCGGGGCAAACTACGACTACAATATGCCGATGATTGTGCCCTATTCCTATAACGGCTATCATCCGGAGAAATGGCTGATTGGAAATGCGACCGACAACCTGATGGAAGCCTACTTCTGGAAGTACGGACGCTTTATCAAAGGCAGGGACCGCAGCCTGGACCTCTATACGATGGCGATTGCCCCGGACCTGATCCGGGATTTCGGTCAGCCGGATGTGATGTTAATCAAGATGTGCGATCTGGACTCTGCCCGCCACGCCTATGGGGTATCCCATCCCTTGGTGTCGGAGCAGTTAAGGAAACATGATGAGGAGTTCGGCGTGATTTTGGAAACGGTCAAACGCTATGGGGACTATGACAATACCAACTTCATCATTCTGGGGGACCATGGCCAATCGGATGTGGACCATGTATTAAACCTGAATATTTTATTAAGACAAAACGGCTTTATCAAAGTGGATGAAGAAGGCAAAATTACGGACTATACAGCCTATGCCCACTCTGCAGCCCTCTCCTGCTGGGTTGAAGTCAAAGACCCAGAGAAAGACAACGAGAAGGTCTATGAATTCTTGAAACAAATCAAAGCGGATCCAAAGTATGGCATCGGCTATCTCTTCACCAAAAAAGAAGTACAAGAACAATACCACCTGAGCGGTCCCTTCGAGTTTGTCCTCGAAGGGGACAAGCCCATCTCCTTTGGCAATACCTATCTGGGGGATGATGTGTTTGCGGATGCGGTTGTCGGGGATTACAAGACCGCCAAGGCTTCCCATGGAAGCCTGCCCTTCAAGAAGGAAACCACCTGCTTCGCTGCCAGCGGACCGGCCTTTAAAAAAGGCGCGGTGCTGCAAGAAGGCAATATGGTGGATGAAGCGCCGACCATGGCGAAGATCTTGGGCTTTACAATGCCGGATGTCGATGGCCGGGTTTGGGATGAAATACTAAAGGAGGAGTAATGAAGGATGCAGATTCATGTTGAAAATTTAACCAAGCGCTATGGCAAGACCATCGCGGTCAATGACTTCAGTGCGACCTTTGAAGAAGGGAAACTGATTGCTTTATTGGGGCCTTCCGGCTGCGGCAAAAGCACGATGCTCTACATGCTTGCCGGGATTGCACCGGTGACCTCAGGCAAGATTCTCTTTGATGGAACCGATGTCACCTATCTGCCTCCGGAAAAACGCAATGTCGGACTGGTGTTTCAAAACTATGCACTCTATCCGCATATGAGCGTTTTGGCCAACATCTGCTTTCCTTTGGAAATTGCCAAGGTTACAAAGAAAGAGCGGCTTGAGCGGGCTGGTGAGTTGGCGAAGCTGGTGCACATCGAAGATTTGATGGACCGCAAGCCCAATCAACTCTCCGGCGGCCAGCAACAAAGGGTCGCGATTGCCCGGGCCCTGGCCAAGCGCCCCAGCTTTCTGCTCTTGGATGAGCCTTTGAGCAATCTGGATGCCAGGCTGCGTTTGGAGATGCGGGAGGAAATCCGCCGGATCCAAAAGGATACCGGGGTCACCACCATCTTTGTCACCCATGACCAGGAGGAGGCGATGAGCATCTCCGACAGCGTCATCCTGATGAAGGATGGAGTCTTGCAGCAATACGCATCACCCCAGGAACTCTATGATGAACCAATCAACAGCTTTGCGGCGGATTTTTTGGGAAATCCGCCGATCAATAAAATCAGCGGTACGATTGATAAAGGCAAGTTTATTCCAGAGGGAACAGAACTTGCCATCGATGTGCTCAAAGCAGACCAGAGTGAGGGCACACACGTCACCCTGGCTTTGCGGGCGGAGAGCCTGATGGTCAATCACAAATCCCCCAAGAGCTTTCCGGCTTTGGTGGACAATCTGTTTGTGATGGGCAAGGAGGAGATCGTCGCTTTGCGCATCGGTGATACTTTGTTAAGGGGATATATTGATGCTTCGCACAAGATCAAGATCGGTGATGAAGTACCGGTCAGTTTGCGAAGCCGCGGTGTATTCCTCTTTGATTCGCATTCAGGGGTGCGCTTACAATGACGAAATCTCCACTCAAATCCCTGGGCGAAGCCCTGCTCTATCTCTCCCCTTTCCTTTTGGGGGTCATCATCTTCTCCCTCTATCCGGTAGCCAATGTCTTTCTGATTTCCTTTAAGGAGGGCTACCGCATGGCAACCGGCGCCTTCCAGCAATACGGCCTTGGCAATTACACCAGGGTACTGGCGGACAAGGACTTCATTCTGGCCTTGAAGAACACCGGGCTCTATGTCTTGTTTGTGGTGCCGATTTCCACAGCCCTGGCAATTCTCTTTGCGGCTTTATTGAATCAAAAAATCCGCTTTACCGGACTGTTTCAGACCGCCTACTTCCTGCCGATGGTCACCTCAGGCACTGCTGTCGGCTTAGCCTGGAAGTGGATGTATAATTACGACTACGGCATCTTCAACTACCTGCTCTCGCTGATTGGGGTATCCCCCATCAACTTCCTCAATGATGTCCGTTATGGCCTATTGTCCTTGATCATCTTTGGAATCTGGAGCATGTTGCCCTTTACCATCATCCTGTTATTGGCTGGGATGCAGAATATCGACCCGCTCTACTACACGGCAGCGAAAGTCGATGGAGCCAAGACCACCAAGACCTTCTTCCGGATAACCGTGCCGCTTTTGGCACCGACAATCGGCTTGGTGTTGATCATCAACATGATTAATGCCTTCAAGGTCTGCAGTGAACTGTTCCCCCTGTTTAATGGCAAGCCGGGTGTGGCTTATTCCCTTTATACTGTAGTGTTTTATATCTATGATGAGTTCTTCCTCAACCGCCAGCTGGCGACAGCCGGCGCCGCGGCGGTGATTTTATTCTTTATTGTCTTTGTGCTGACCATGGTACAGCTCTTTATTCAGCGCAAATGGAAACATTATTAGGAGGACGCAATGAAACAGTTCCCCATTAAGAAAATTGTCGTTTACCTGTTATTGTCCTTGGGAGCCATTACGATGGTATTCCCCTATGTGTGGATGATCCTCTCCAGCTTCAAGACCCCGGCGGAGGTGGCGACCACACCCCCTACCTGGTGGCCTTCCAGTTTTGCCTTTACCAACTTCGTCTACGCTTTTCATACCGCCCCCTTCGGCCAGTATTTCATCAATTCCCTGATTGTAACCAGCTGTGTGGTGCTGTTGACCTTGACCACCACCATCCTTGCGGCTTTCGCCTTTTCCCGCTTGAAGTTTCCGGGACGGGATATCCTTTTTACCGGCCTTTTGGCTTTGATGATGGTGCCCTTTGAGATGATGATTATCACCAACTATGCGACCATCTCCAAGCTGCATCTGATCAATACCATACCGGGATTGATCATCCCCTTTACCTCCAGTATTTTCTATACCTATGTCCTGCGCAATTTCTTCCTGTCGATTCCCGACTCGCTTTACTGGTCCGCCAGGATTGATGGGGCAAGCAACTGGCAGTACCTCTGGAAGGTCATGGTACCGATTGCCAAGCCCTCCATTATCACCATTACCCTGCTCAATGCAATTCTCTCCTGGAACTCCTTCTTGTGGCCTTTGTTAATTGCCAATACCAATTCCGCCCGTACCCTGCCGATTGGCTTGTATGCCTTTATTACCGAGGGCGGCGTGCGTTATGAGCGCTTGATGGCAGCTGCCACGATTGTGGTCATTCCGATGATTATCCTGTTCTTACTGGCCAGAAAGCACATCATCAGCGGCGTAGCGAAAGGAGGGTTGAAAGGATGAAGAAAGAAGTATTGAAGACCTTGGTATTTGATTTGGATGGAACCCTCTATCAGAACCTGGAATTCCACCGGCCGTATATGAGGATGCTGTTGGAAGGCAGCCACTATGAGAAGATGGATGCAGAGATCATAGGTTTGGTGGATGAGATTTTAAACGGCAGCTTTTTAAGAATGAACCTGTTTTATGACTTAAGGGGCTTGCCGATGGTATCCACTATGGATCAGTTAAGGGAAGTGCTCTTTGATGCAATCCGTCCGGATTTGGAATTGGAGCGGATTTATGAGCAGGGCTCCAGCGTGTATTTGAATGCGGGCGACGCTTACAGCGTCGTGCGCATGGTTGCCACCGGCCTGCATATCCCCAAGCGCAAACAAAACGAATGCTATTTCAGGATACGCAAAGTCGTGGAGGAAGCGATGAGCCCGGATCCGGAACTGGCACAGATCTTGAGTTTACTGCGGATGAAGTACCAGGTCATTCTGGCAACCAATTCCCCCAAGGAAACCTCAGATCAGGTGCTGTCGACTTTGGGGATGCTGGACAGCTTTGATGCGGTTCTCTACAATGCGGACAAGCCCTTTGGTTTAAAGATGCATTTGAATGAGAGCTTTGCGGGGATTCTGAAGAATCCGGAGAGTGTTTTATCCATCGGGGACTACCGCTTCAATGAAATAGATAATTTTGAACTCTGGGGGACTCAGACCATGTGGGTGTGTCCCTATAAATACGCAACAAAGGAAGTCTATGATCCATATTTGAAAGACATGGAGGATGTGAAGGATTTCTTGAGAAGGCTGGGATAAAAAACCGTGACGAAGTGCACGGTTTTTTGTTGGGGATTTGTTATGTTCGCATGTTTTGGAAAATAGAGCAAGCGTACTGAAGTAATTCAGGCAAGATATTTCTAGTGACTGGAAAAGATTATATTCCTCGGAATCTCGTGTTTTTTGTGAGATTCCGAGGGATATAAGCCATTTTTAGCCAATATTGGCGTTATATCTCTCGGAATCGTTGATTTTTGTTGAGATTCCGAGAGATATAATTCGTAATTGTTTGTGTTTCATTCTATAATTTAAGCAGAGGGATCAACCATACCACTTCTGTTTGGAAGGAAAAAAGAGCAGGCTCAATTGGAAAAGTATTATGATTCTGACAAATCGGAATTCATAGTTGTGTACGGACGTCTTCGTGTCGGGAAAACCTTCCTGATTCGGGAAACATTTTCGGATCGTTTGTTTTTTTCCTTCACCGGGACAACGCAAATCCAAACGCTCTCAGGTCAATTGGAGCGCTTTTCAATCGCCATGAAAAATCAAGGGTTAAATCCGGATAACAAGAAAGTACATACCTGGAATCAGGCTTTTGATTTGTTATCGCAACAAATCGCTCTTACCGAATCAAATCAACGTAAAGTCATCTTCCTGGATGAAGCGCCTTGGCTTGATACAAGACGTTCCGGGTTTATTGGTGCATTGGAATATTTTTGGAATGCATTTGCGTCACCTCGCAAGGATATCCTTTTGATTTTATGCGGATCTGCGGCTTCCTGGATGTCCAAGAAACTGTTTCAGGACCGTGGCGGACTGCACAACCGGGTGACCGGTCGAATCCTGCTCAAACCCTTCACATTGGGAGAAGTGGAGGCTTATCTAAATGCCAAGGGCAGTGGCTATCAACGCTATGACATCATCGAATGCTATATGGTATTCGGCGGTATTCCCTATTATCTGGATTACATCGACAAACAATTCAGCATCGCTATTAATGTGGATAAGATCGTTTTTGATGAGCAGGCACCGCTGCGCAATGAATTCACCGAGCTGTATTCCTCGCTTTTTGGCTCCTCAGAGTATTATTTGGAAATTGTCACTGCACTTGGTGAGAAAAAGAAAGGAATGACCCGTGAGGAAATTGTAAATGAAATTAAGTTAAAAGATGGCGGGGAAATTACAGCTGCTCTAACCAACCTCGAGTTGTCCGGCTTCATTCGGATATACTATGCCTATCCAAACAAAAAGAAAGGTGCACTCTATCAGTTGGTTGACCCGTTTTCTTTGTTCTGGTTAACCTTCCTTAATAAAAAGCATCCTACCTCTGCCCACTATTGGTCCTCACTGCGCGATACACATACCCTTGATACCTGGCGGGGTTATGCCTTTGAAATCGTTTGTCTGGGACATATTTCACAGATTGAAAAGGCTTTGGGAATCTCCGGAATACTCACCTGGATCTCCAGCTGGCAAAGCAGAACACCAAACAACGGAGCTCAGATTGATTTGTTAATCAAGCGTGATGATCATGTCGTGAATGTCTGCGAAATCAAGTATGCCCAATCTGAGTTTGAGATTGGCAAAGAATACGAAGAAAAACTTCGAAACAAAATATCTGTCTTTACCTCACAAACCAAATCAAAAGACACAACATTTTTAACCTTAATCACGACTTATGGTCTGAAACCGGGAAAACACACCGGTATCGTTAGGGCGGAAGTTAGGATGGATGATTTGTTTGGGTAAGGCACATGAGAACTGAATTCCTCGGGTTATTCAGTCAGGTATGGTTTTAAAGCCTTTCGCTTTTATTAATCTCAAACCCTGAAGATTATGATACAAATATTCCAATTTCAGCATCTAAAAAGAGACCTGGAAACCCAGGTCTCTTTATTGAAGTCTTTAACTTCGAAACTACATCCAGCCTACCGCGCCTAAGATAAAGGCAACAGCTGCTACAATCAGAATCGTAATCAGCGGGCTGATCTTGAATTTCTTGATCAAGACATAGCAGCCAGCGGTCGCAAGAATCGGAATCAGATACGGCAGAATCGCATCCAAACCGGACTGTACAGTCGTAGTGCTGATAACTTCTCCGGCATCGTTCTTTTGAACGGTAGCCAGTTTATCAGAGAACTTCAAGCCTGACAGAATGGAAGGAACGAAGCCGCCGACAACGGTCATACCCAGAACAGAAGCTGCGGATTGCAGTTTGTCCAGCGTACCGGCACCGCTGACATCAGCGATAACATCGGCACCCTTTTTGTAGCCATAGAAGAACAACGGCCAACGGATAATGAACAGAATGATTAACGGCAGAGTCAAGACCACCAGCGACAGCCAGTTTCTCTCAGCAGCCATACCGGCAGCCATGATGGAGAACGGCGGCGTCACGATAACAGCTTGAATGGTGTCACCGATACCGGCCAAGGGGCCCATCAGCGCGACTTTTAAGCTGTCACCGACTTCGGCTTGATAGCCTTCTTCCAATGCAACGTCTGCACCGATAATCAGAGCAGATGCACCCGGGTGGGTGTTGTAGAATTGCATGTGGCGTTCCAGCTCACGGCATTGTTCGTCATTGTCAGAATACAATTCTTTGATGACCGGAACCATCGCATAAGCATAGCCAGCGGCTTGCATACGTTCGTAGTTCCAGCACCATTGCAATGCCCAGTTGTGGCGAGCACAAGCACTCGATAGTGCTTTCTTGGATAGCTTTTTGTTTGTCTTCGCCATTATGCTGCACCTCCGTTTGCGTTAGTGCTGATATAGAGAGCTCCAGCAGCAGCACCGATGATCGCCAGACCAATGGTGTTAACGCCCATGTAAGCAAACAGCACATAACCTAATGCCAGGAACGGCCAATACTTCTTCAGATCCATGTAGGATAGCAACAATGCGAACCCTACAGCCGGCAGAGCTTTACCGACAACTGCCAATCCCAAACGAATCCAGTTGACACTGTTAGCGAAATCTTGGAATGCTGCCAAGTTGTCGCTGAACAGAACGCCCAGGAAAGTCGGGATAGCACGGGACAGGATCCACGGCAGTGTGCCCAGAATCGTCCATAGCTCAAACGTCTTGATACTGTTCTTAGCCAACGCTGCGTCGCCCAAGTGTTGGAACACAGTGGTGGTGGCACGGCCCAGGATGTCCATTTGCGTCATCAACAGGCCCAAGAGGGTTGCGTTTGCCAGACCCAAGTCATAGTTGCCGCTCTTGTTGTAGATAATCGTACCGAAGATGGCTCCTGTGACATAGTCAGGAATCGTCGCCCCGCCATAGGTGTAAAAGCCGATACTCATCAATTGGCAGATTGCACCGATTTCGAAGCCTTGGTTCACATTACCAATGCACAAACCGGTTACGACACCAGTCAACAGAGGAGTACGTACACCCACACCACTGAGGTTGAGTACCATAGCGACACCGGACCATAGGCCGAGCGCAATGGCTAGAAATAAATTGTTCATTTGATTGAACACCTCCTGGACAAATTATAACACCGCGATTTTATCCTGTGCAAGAGAATGTTCACACAAATTTCACACAATAGCACGAAATTATGAAAGCGATTTCATTTTTTTCAAATAAAGTTTCAGGATTCTCATTTTATTGTGTGTATTTTATTGACGAATGGTGTGAAAAGTGCTTTGAAAATCGGAATATTTTAAATTTAAATGGATTTCGGGAAAAATGAAAAAATGTTGAAAATTTTCAATCTCCCTTGGTTCTATCATCCATTTTTTATGTTCTGATTGAAAGCTAAACACTGTTAAGAACTGATAAAACTTTCTCCTTTAAGAATCTTCACATTCACTTACAGCAACTTATTGTGATTCATCACATTTACACCTTATGAAATGGTTAAAATATCAACACATCAGGCAAAAACAGCTGTGAATTCAGGATTTTACCTTGTGTAATCACTGTTTACTTGATAAAATAGTCCTGTATAAAGCATTTTTTGTTCTTTTAGATACCAAAGTGAATGATCTTTACCGAAGATGCCAGCTATGGCAGCCGAAGGAGAAAGTCAGGGATCGGCCAGATTCCTTGATGAAGCTATCAGGCAAACATACAGTAAAGAGACACGACTCTGGAGAGAGTACCCAGGTACCGTCGAAGAGGCAACCATAAGCTTTCAGACACAAGGGACAGAGACACAAGGCAAGTCTTTTTTCTATATAGAAAGCAGGTGCCCCATGTCCGTACTGACCGGTATTCTCTACTTATCCATCGTGCTCTTTTTCTTTTCCCTGATTACCTTCAAAGCCCCCAAAGGCGAAGCCGCCATGAAAGGCATCGCCGAAGCGGCGATTGCGACTTTTCTGGTGGAGGCAATCCTCAAATATGTCATGGGTGACATATTTGGTATTGCCGCACTTGGCCATATCGGCAGCATGGTCGGATCACTCTCCGGCTTGGCGGCAGCCATCCTGGTCAGCTTATTTTTGGGGACTGATTTGATTTGCAGTGTTGCCATCGGTTTAGGAGCGATTGAGTTTTCGATTCTGCCTGGATTTGTAAGTGCCTATCTGCTGCACTTTGTCATAGATTATTTAAAGAAGAAATTCAAGAGCTCCGCCTTTGCGATGTTCTTTGTAATCTTCAGTGTCATTGCCAGCTATGGCCTTTGTCTACTAATCAATCCGGCAGTTTCCTTTATCATCAAAGAAATCGGAACGACAGTTCTGGCAGCAACCAATGAGTCACCTGTCGTTATGGGTTTTATCCTTGGTGGCTTCATCAATGTCATCTCCACCTCCCCGCTTTCCTCCATGGCTTTGACCGCAATGCTCGACTTAAGGGGCATTCCCATGGGAATCGCCAATGTCGCCTGCTTTGCGGGGTCCTTCGCCAATGG
>JAISTR010000035.1 GCA_031272515.1 Erysipelotrichaceae bacterium
GACAGCAAGCGTGATAAAAGTAATAATCCGCTTCTTCATCGCTTCCACCTCAGATACTTGGTGGTCGAGATGAAACTGCCGGTCAAACCGACAATCATCCCGAAGCCCAAGAGTATCCCTGCCAAAATCAGCACAAAGGGCATGACCGGCTCCAACTCAAACATTTTCGCAAACAGATGGCCGCCGCTCTCGGTATAGATATAATAGTAGCCAAAGACCGAAACCAGAATCGGAATGATTGCGCCCAAGGCGCCAATCAGTACCCCCTCCACCAAAAATGGTGCCCGGATGAAGCCGTTGGTGGCGCCGACCTGGCGCATCAGCGCGATTTCATCGCGGCGGGCGGTTATTGTGACTTTGATGGTATTGGAAATCAAGAAAACAGCCAGGATGCTCAAACCCAGTACCAGCACCATGCCCACACGCTGAATCATGTTGAGGGCATCCACCAGGGTGGCAACGCCAGCGCCGCCATACTCGGTGGAGATGACCCCGGGAATCAAACGGATCTGCTGGGAAACCTCTTCCAGGATATCCCCGGAGTTGGTGGTTACCAGATAGGCATTGTTTAAGGGATTATCATTTTTATAGCGTTCATAGAAGGAATTCTCGTCAATGAACTTCTGCAATTCCGCTTCTTTCGAGGAGAAAGTGATGGAACGCACCCCGTCAATTGCTTCAATCTGTTTGCCGATGTCATTGATGGTGGTCATGGTCGTGACCGCATTGTCAATTTTGACATGGATGACCAGGCGGTACTGCACGGATTGGGTGACCTGCTGTACGGAAACGCCCAGGATGATAAAGATGGCAACCAGAAATAAGGTAATTGCCACGGTCGAGGAAGCGGAGATGGACATCGCCGAGTTGCGCTTTAAGGAAGAGGCGCCATCGCGCAGATGGCGAAAGAAGCGGCTAATCATGTTTCAGATAGCCCCCTTCCTTCAAGTCGGCTTCGACATAGCCGTGCTCCAGTACAATGGTACGGCGCTTGAAGCGGTTGACGATGGAGTCATCATGGGTCACCATCAGGATGGTGGTTTTCTCTTCCCGGTTGATCTTCGCCAACAGATGCATGATGTCATTGGACATAATCGGGTCCAGGTTGCCGGTCGGCTCATCCGCAATCAGCACCTTGGGACGGTTGGCAATCGCCCTGGCGATTGCCGCCCTTTGTTGCTGGCCGCCGGAGAGCTCATCAGGAAGCGCATTGGCCTTGTCAGCCAGGCTGACCAAGTTGAGAACCTCGCGCACGCGGTGGCGGGCCGCCACCATATTCATATGGACGGCCTCCAAAACAAAATAGATATTTTCAAAAATAGTCTTGCGCGGCAGCAGCCGGTAGTCCTGAAAGACAACGCCCAGCTTGCGGCGGTAGATGGGAACCTTATTGTGTTTCAGGGCACCGACATTCACCTGGTCCATAAAGACTTCCCCCTTGGTGGGGATCTCTTCACTGGTAATTAATTTGATCAGCGTCGATTTACCGGACCCCGTCGGTCCGATGATGTAAACAAATTCGCCGTCGTTGATGGACAGACTGACATCCATCAGGGCATTGACGCCATTCTTGTACTGCTTGGAAACATTTCTGAACTCTAACATGGAAGCACCTTCATCTCTTTATAATTATAAACGCTTTGCCCCCCGTCATAAATAGTAAATCTATATTAATTTAGACAATTTATGTAACATCATCCCAGTTTTGGACGTCTTCATAGAATTCTTGCAAGGATTTTTTTGGAATTGTCGCAATTTGTTTCTTATCAATCAGACAGTCATTGATAATCACGCACTCAATCCCCGCCAAAAGGCAGGAACCATCTTCACTGGTATCATTGCCCACCATCAGACACTCTTGCGGCTGGCGGTTGATGTTATGTAAAAGTTCCCGGAAGTAGTCGGGGTTGGGCTTGCAGAAATGATAGTCCTCATAGCAGCTGATGGCGGCGAAGTCATCCCAGTTTAACCCGGCCCACTTCACCCTTTGCTCTGTAGCGGTGGTGGGAAACATCGGGTTGGTTGCCAAGGCCAGGGTATAGCCCTTGGCTTTGAGGACCTCTACAATTTTGTTGGAGAGCGGATTATATCCGGCTCCGCTTTGCAAGGTCGGAAATACCTCGGAATAGAAGTGGTTGATGACATCGATGATCTGGGCCTCGGTGGTCCCCAGCTTGTTTTCATATACCGACCAGAAGGCTTCACGGTTGGTGCGGCTGCCGTCATTTCGCATCATGGTCTCAATGCCTGCCATCAAGGCTTGCATCTGCACTTGCCGAGAAAACCCGAAACAGTCCAGCGAGGAGGACAGGGCATTGAAGTAGACATTAAAAAACGCATCATAGTCCATTGGCAGCAGGGTGCCATCCAAATCAAACAATACAGTGCTGTACTTTCTCTCCATAATGTTAGAGTATAGCACAACCATACAAAAAGGCCAAAGGATAACGATTTCAAAAAAATGAAAAAAGCCTTTGTGATAAAGGCTTTGTTTTGCGCTTGGTGCACCAGACAAGACTTGAACTTGCACGGGTCGCCCCACACGCCCCTCAAACGTGCGCGTATACCATTCCGCCACTGGTGCGCAATCACTATTATACGTGATGGACCCGGCGTTTTCAACGTTAAGCGGACGTAAAACTCATTTGTTTTTCAGTAAATCGCGGATTTCTGTCAGCAGCTCTTCGGTGCTCGGCCCCTTGGGTGCTTCCGGTTCTGCCGCCTTCTTGCGCTCCAGCTTGTTGATCGCTTTGACAAAAGCGAAGATGCAGATCGCAATAATCAGAAAGTCAAAGATATTTTGCAGGAAATTCCCGTAGAGCAGATAGGACTCCCCGGCCAGATGCAAGGACAGGTCGGTGAAATGGTACCCGCCCAAGAGCACCCCAATCAACGGCATGATGATATCTGCCACCAGTGAAGAAACGATTTTCCCGAAGGCTGACCCGATGATAACACCAACCGCCAGATCAATGACATTGCCTTTGAAGGCAAACTCCTTGAATTCATTCAACAGCTTTTTCATCCAATAATTCCCTCCCTTTATAAGCAGCACCCTTACGTGCTTACTTCCCAATAATGGCGTGGCTGACGGGAGTCGAACCCACGACCTAGCGCTTAGGAGGCGCTCGCTCTATCCAACTGAGCTACAGCCACATATATTCAATTATACACAAAAGTCAAATTTTGTGACCTCACTGCTGTTTCAATTTCGCATGGTAATGGCGTCCCCGCAGGCGGAAGACCAAATGCGCGCTCAGCCGGTAGAGCCCACGCGACAGGTTACTTTTGACATAGTCGTCCTCCAGCATGACACCGCCTTCCGTGATTTCCAGCGCCAGCTGGTCCAGGGCATCTGCCAGGTTTTTGTTGGGGCCCTTGCCAATGGCGGCTGCAGTGATACTGCCGCCACCGCCCACAGCCACAGCCTTGCCCCAAAGCAAGCCGGCATGCTTGCACCACTGCTTCATCATGGCAATCGCCGGATAATTCTGCCCCGGTTCATAGAAACCGTTATTGACAACCACATAGACTTTGGTTTTGATATGGTAAGCGATAAAGAGGTCCTGCCAGCTTTGCAAAGCCTTCAAAAGATGCGAGGGTATACCATCCACATAGAGCGGAAAGACAAAGACAATCACATCCATCGGAAAGGACAGCCGGGAATTGGCATTGGCCCGGTGTACTTCATGACCTGCAAGCTGCTCTGCCAGATAGTCGATGATCAAACGGGTGGCACTGCTTTTGTTTTCCTTTTTGGGGGAACCGTGAACCAGCGTGATCTTCATAACAGCGCCTCCAGCTGCTCGAGGTTTTGTAGAAAGAAGACTTCATAGCCATCGGCTTCCAGGTTGACGGCATTGGCCAAAGCCACATCCTTGGCAATCGCCATCTCATCATCGGTGATGTTGCCATAGAAGAAATAGCGCAGCTTGAAGGCGTTGTCATAGCGGGTCGGATGATGCATCTCCCCGTTGCGGTTTTTAAAGAAAGGCAACAGGATGCCTAAGCTGCGGTCCATGACCGCCTTGACCTGGGGTGAGAGCCCGCCGTAGACACAGCGGGAAATCACATTGATTTCCTCACAGACTTTCAGCTGTTCGAGAAAGCTGTTATGACGGTCGTGAATGACGCACTTGCCCGGGGTTTTGAACCAGCAGGAAAAGCAGCCCTGACAGGGTGTTACCATGGGATGTGCTGAAAAGAAATAGCGCTCTTTGTCACTGGGTCTCAGATGCGCCCGGAGTGTTTCCTCACCGATGTCGTACAGAATAATTTTCATAACAGACAGCTTCCCCTTATACCCATACATTATAGAGGAAAAAACCGGTTTTGATAACACAGGACAAAAGAAAACCGGGTTTTTTCATCCGGTTCATGTAATCATCAGCAATTCCATTATGGCATCGATGTAAGGATCGGGATTAGCCAGGAAGTCAAAGGCCTGCGGGTTTTCGACAAAGCTTTGATAAACCGGCTTGCCAAACTCAATGCCCAAAGCCGGATTCTGGCGCACCACCGCATTTTTGAGCTTGGGCAAATCTTCATAATGCGGGTTTTGATGAAAGCGCAGGCGCCCTTCCTCCCTAAAAACATAATAGGCCATGCCCTGGTGCGACTTGATCGCATCATAGAGCACAGGGCAGGATATTAAGGCCAGGTTAGAGAAGATCAGGGGGCCATAGCCGATGTTGATGGAGGCATGGCCGTAGTTGGGTGGAATAATGATGCTCTGCCCTTCATTGACCCGCACTGCATAGAGGTCCTCAATTTTGACCCTGTCGGGATGACTCTCAAAGTCACCACACTTTTGCAGGATGTACAGGGCATTGCCCTTGAGCACCTCATAAACCTCCCCATAGGTGTTGGTATGAGTCGGATTAAAGCCGTGGTAGTGCCCTGAGGTCTTCTTGCATTCACCCCCTGCCAGTCCCGGCAGGATGACGGTGATGTCGTAGCGATAGCCATATTTTTGAAACAACGCCTGGTCTTTGGGATAAGCGATGTCGCGGTAGACATCATAAAAAGGGGCTTTGGCATCGATGCATTGTTCGCATGCCAAAAGTCCCTTCATGTCACCGGTGACTTTGCGGCTGTAGCTTTCCAGCTTTAAACTCGCACTTATTGCCAGAATCAAACTTGTTTCATCCAGATACAGCGGCAGGCCGCTGTGCACCAGTTGTTCCATTTCCTTCCCCCTGAAGTTTCACTTATTTTTTCAGCTGTGTGCTGACGGTATCGGCAATCGCCTTTGCGGAGAGCCCGTATTTTTCAATCAGGGCATCCGGCTTGCCGGATTCCCCGAAGGTATCATTGATGCCAATACGGACAATTTTAATCGGGTGTTTTTCACTTAACACTTCACAGACCGCCGAGCCAAAACCGCCCAGGACATTGGCTTCCTCACAGGTCACAAGCAAATCATGGGTCTTGGCAATGGTCAAAAGCAGGTCTTCATCCAGCGGTTTGATGCTGGCGAAGTTGACGACCGTCGGCTTGATGACTGATTTTGTTTCCAGTAGTTCAGCAGCTTTTAAAGCCTGCTGCACCATCATGCCGGTAGCCAGGATTGCTACTTTTCTGCCTGACTGTAAAATCTCGCCTTTGCCCAGATGGAACTGATAGCTCTCATCATGGATGCGCTCGACGCCCATCCGTCCCAGCCGCACATAGACCGGTCCATCCAAGTCCTTAATCGCCTTAATCATTGCCTCGGTTTCAATATCATCACAGGGCTGCAGCACCTTCATGTTGGGGATGCTGCGCATTAGGGCGATGTCCTCCACCGACTGGTGGGAAGCGCCATCCTCCCCTACCGTCAAACCGGCGTGGGTGGCACAGATCTTGACATTGAGCTTGGGATAGGCGATGGAATTGCGGATTTGGTCAAAAGCCCGCCCTGCCGCAAACACCGCGAAGGTGCTGGCATAGACGACCTTGCCGCTGGCAGCCAGGCCGGCGGAAATCCCCATCAAATCCGCTTCGGCGATACCGGCGTTGAAGTGGCGCTCAGGGCACACGGCCTTGGCATCAGCGGTTTTGGTGGACTTGGAGAGGTCCGCATCCATCACGACCACATTTGGATCTTCGACTACAATTTGCGCCAAAGCTTTGCCATAGGCTTCCCGGGTTGCGACTGCCATTATGCCACCTCCTTCAGCTCATCCAGAGCAATCTTGAGTTGTTCCTCATTGGGCGCACTGCCATGCCAGGAGGCCTGGTTTTCCATATAGCTGACACCCTTGCCCTTGATGGTATGCGCCAGAATCAGGGTCGGTTTCCCTTCGGTTTGTTTTGCTTGAAACAAAGCGGCTTCAATCTGGTCATAGTCATGGCCGTCAATGGTCAAAACGTGCCAGCCGAAAGCCTTGAATTTTTCATCCAGGGGTGTGGGGTTCATAACCTTGGTGATGTCCCCGTCAATCTGCAGGCCATTGAAGTCCAGAAAGGCAATCAGATGGTCGAGTTTATAGTGGGCAGCCGCCATTGCGGACTCCCAGATTTCCCCTTCTTCACTCTCGCCATCGCCGATTAATACATAGACATAGTGGTCCTTTTGGTCCAGGCGGTTGGCGATTGCCATGCCCACAGCCGCAGCCAATCCCTGGCCCAATGACCCGGTCGACATGTCAACCCCGGGCAGATAGCGCATATTGGGATGTCCCTGTAAGCGCGAATTGATGGCCCTGAAGGTCAAGAGTTCCTCTTGTGGCAAAAAGCCTTTTTCCGCCAGGGTGGCATAGAGGACGGGTGAGGCATGGCCCTTGGAGAGCACAAAGCGGTCCCGGTCAGTGGATGCCACATTGTTTTGGTTGACGTCCATTTCATTGAAGTACAGCCAGGTCAAAATCTCAACGGCAGACAAGGAGCCTCCGGGATGTCCGGACTTGGCTTTGGCTACCATGGTGACAATATTGCGCCGGATATTCAGCGCATGTTTTTCAAGTTCTTTTCTTTCTGTCATGTTTCTTCTTCCTTTGCCTATCTATTATAGCATTCTCCAAAAAAAACGTTTTACCGGGCTAAAAAAAGTGACAGCAAGCTGTCACCCGGGAATTTCATTGATGCGAAGGCGATATAACCTTCGGTAGAAAAGTAATGACAGCAGCACTGCCACCCCCTCGGCAATCGGGAAAGCCCACCAGACCTTCTGCACATCACCACTCATGGAAAACAGCCAGGCAACCGGCAAGAGCACGACAATCTGCCGGGTCAATGAGGTAATCAGGGAATACTTGCCATTGCCCAAGGCCTGGAATACGGACATAAAGACGATGGTGATACCAGCCAAAAGGAAGTGGGTGGCGATGATGCGCAAGGCCGGGATGCCCAGAGCGAGCATCTGCGGGCTGGCATCAAAGAGCCCCAACAGCTGCGGTGTCAAAAGGATAAACAGTCCGGTACCCAATAACATGAGAATCTCAGCATAGGTGATGGCCAGACGGATGGCCTTTAAAATGCGGGCTTTCTGTTTGGCCCCATAATTGAAGGCGACAATCGGCACCATGCCGTTGTTTAACCCGAACACCGGCATAAAGACAAAGCTCTGCAGTTTAAAGTAGATGCCCAGCACCGCGGCTGCGGTGGAGGTAAAGCCAATCAGAATCAGGTTGAGGCAATAGGTCATCACCGAACCCAGTGACTGCATCAGGATGGAGGGAAAGCCAACCTGGTAGATTTTCTTTAAGATCGTAAAATCCAAACGGAAGCCCTTAAAGCCTAGCTTGACATCGCTGTTGCGGGTGAGGTTGAAAAACAAGGCCAGAAAGAAGGCCACAAACTGTCCGATGACCGTAGCGGCAGCCGCGCCGGCGGCACCCATTTTAGGACAGCCCAAAAGCCCGAAGATCATAATCGGATCCAGGATGATATTGGTGAGGGCCCCCGCCAATTGGGTAATCATATGGTAGATGGTGCGGCCGGTCGCTACCAATAGGCGCTCCAGCATCACCGCATGGAAGATGCCAAAGGAGAAGATGCACACAATCCCCAGATACTGCTCGCCATGGTAGATGATTTCGGCATCCGCTGTCTGGCTCAAAAAGAACGGGCGCACACAGGTAAAGCCGACAATCATGAAGATGACGGTGCTGATACTCGCCAGAATCAGTCCATGATTGGCGCAGGCATTGACGTTTTTGTAGTTCTTTTCGCCCAGCGATCTCGAAAGAAAGGAGTTGACCCCAACCCCGGTACCGACATTGAGGGCAATCATCAATTGTTGAACCGGAAAGGACAGCGAAACCGCCGTCAGGGCGGATTCGCTCAAATAGGAGATATAGATGGAGTCCACAACATTATAGAGTGCCTGTACCACCATGGAAATCATGATTGGCACCGACATGGAAATCAAAAGCTTGTTGACAGGCCAAACACCCATCTTGTTTTCACGGCTACCTTCGCTCATAGATGCCCTCCTCGCAATGTGACTATTATAGCAGAAAAAAGGTTTACTCAACTCTGCTGTGCCTGCTTTGTATAAAAGAGGTCAAAAAAACAGAGGCGACAACAAAGCCGCCTCTGTGTTGTTTCCTGGTTGTTCTTTCTTTCTAGTCCAATTCCACTTTCTTGTCCAGGCAGTACCAGGTCAAACTGAAGAAAATCAGCGCCAAGATTGCATCGTAAATGGTGGTGGCATTGAGAAAGCTGACATTGGAGTCGAAGGAAATACCCATGTTATTGAAAATCGTACTGAGTCCAAAGGCAATGACAAAGAACATGACAAAGGCAACCAGCCCGCGGTGTCCGCGCACCACCCCGGTATGGGTAAAGGCATTGACAAACCAGATCAGGGACACAAAATACAAGACGCCAATGGTGAATTGAAAGAAAGCATTCAAATAACCTCCCGGATCCTCCATGATGCTGACAACCAGCAGTTCGATGATGGTATGATAACCGGAATACTGATAGAGTTCACTGGCGGAGGGCAGATAGAGAATGGTGGCGGAAACAACCGTCAGTGCAATCGCAATCCCAAACCAAATCAAGCCCACCAATAAACGGCTGACCATGATCTGACAGGTGGAGGTCGGCAAGGTCAGGGTCAGATAGCCTTCCGGCCCGTAAATCCGCTTGTTCATTGCACTGGTAAAATAGAAGAACAAGGTTCCCAAAAGCAAGGCAAACGAGAACAGAAAAATCGAACCGGTTATAGCCACAAAAGCCGCAAGGCTGACTCTTTCGTCATAGTAGCTGAGTCTCTCCTTGATATTTTGCGTTTGTAAAAGCATGATGACATCCATAATCGCAATCCCAATCAACAAAATCCGCATGGTCTTGAAACTGGCCTTGAATTCGTGGCGAACCATTTTAAACAACATGGCGGAACACCTCCTTGAACAGATCATTGATGCTCTTGCCTTCCTTGTCGCGGATCGCCTGGGCATCATCAAACAGGACCACCTGGCCTTTCTTCAAGAAGATGACCTGGTCAAAGATCTCTTCGATATCGGTAATCAGGTGGGTGGAGATAATCACCAGCGAGTCCTGGCTGCGGTAGTGCCGTATGACTTCCAGGATGTATTCCCTGGCAGCCGGGTCCACCCCGCCGATGGGTTCATCAAAGATGTAGATCTTCGCATCCCGGCTCATGACCAAAGCCAGCTGCATCTTTTCCTTGGTGCCCTTGGACATCGCCTTGATTTTTTGGTTTTTGTCAATCTCCATGTTATGGAGCATCGTATCCATCTTGCCGCTGTCGAAGTCCGGATACATATCCGAAAATAAGGTGATGGCATCCTTGACCTTCATCCAGTCGGAAAGATAGGTGGTGTCCGGCAGGTAGGAGATTATCGCCTTGGATCGCGGTCCGACCGGACCGCCGTCAATCACGACTTCCCCGCTGTAGTTCTTCAAGAGTCCGTTGATGACTTTGATCATGGTCGTCTTGCCAGAGGCATTGGGACCCAATAAGCCAACCAGTTTCCCGGACTCAAGACTCAGATTCACCCCGGACAAAGCCGGGGTTGAACCATATGATTTACTGACGTTGTTCAACTGCAGTAATGTGCTCATATTGCTCTCCTCTCTTTTGTTAACAATACAACCCGAAAGGCGAAATATCAAACAAAATTATCCGGGTTGGACTCTTCTTCGTTTTTATCAATATAGGTCCGGTAGATGGCATCCCCATGAAACTGACCGACAAAAACCGAATAGAGATGCATCGGAATCATCAGTACGATAAATAACAGGTAAAGAAATGGGGCTTTGTAGAAAAACCACTCAATCAAAAAGACCGCAACCACCAGCAGCGGCCAGAAATTGTACAGCCACCAGTCACCGCGGTTGATATCCTCGCGCTCCTCTTTCATCGCGCGCAGGTAGTCCATATCCTCAAAGACCACCCCGAACTCCTTGATCGAGCTGCAGCGCTTGAGTAGTAGCCACAACGCCGCAAACAGCCCGGAGGCAACCGCCATCGCCACCAGCATCAGGCAGTTATAAACGGAGATTCCCTCTTTGAGAAAGCCGGTGCGCAGATTGACCATAAATAACAGTACCAATAGTAAGCCCATGCCCGCAAAAATCGGCCGCAGGGAAAACGGAAAGTTCTCCCGGACAAAGAGAAACCGCTGATTCCGCTTGTCAAAGAAGACCGTCCCATACTCAAACTCCAGACAAATCAGAATATAGGGTCCCATGGCACTATTATACAACCAAACGCGGTTTTAGGATTTAATCGCGGTAACCCAAAAGCTCAGCTGACAAATTTGTGATAATCCCCATTGTGCTTTTCCACCACAATCGCAAACTCTGCCTGCAGGGAAGCCAGAAACAGAATATTGTCCAAACTTAAAATCAGCGATGCGCTTTCTTCGTTAGTTTGGTAGATGACAACTTCCACGCCGGCACTCATCAAAAGCTCTTCGCAAAGCTGGCGGACCTTCACCGCCCTGCCTGCCAGTTTCGCTTGCAAAAGGTCAACCATATTGGCCAAGAGGTCCTGATTCTCATCACGAATTTCATAGCACAGCTGATCGCGGGCAGCCCCAGCCAGAATGGTGGCCTGGGGATAGTCGGCGCGCTTGCGCAATATACAGTCCTGTAAATCCAGTTCTTTCGCCACCATCGAAAGGTCAATATCCTGGGCATCGGTCTTGGCGCTTAGAAAGAACGTCAGTTTCATGGAAATACTCATGTCTTCACCGAATCTGCACGAGCCGGAAATCCGCAAAATCAAAAGCGGGAGAGACGACACAGGAGACCAGTACATAATCCCCCTCTAAAACCCGGGCGCTCTGCACCACCCCTGATGGGACAATGCCCTGGTACTGGTGTCCCGGCCCCAAAAGAACCTTTTGGTCCCCGATCTCCAATTCCAGAATGCCGCCGTCATGATACAGCCAAAGCTCGCTGGAGCTGACTGTATGCAATCTCGATTCTTCCCCCTTTTTTAACAGGAAATAAATCAGGCTGGCGCTTTGGCGGCTGCCGTTATATGGATCACCCAATACTTCTTCAGGGATCGTTGTATCCGCCAGCCAGGTCTGCTTATACCAGCCCCCTTCCACATGTCTTTCTAAACCAAACTGCTTGATGATTTCTTCTGCGCTCATGGTACCCTCCTGACTCAAACAGCCGCTCATTTTTTGAGCGGCTGTCATTTATCCTTATTTCTTCTCCAGGTTGTAGAATACTTTCTTGCCGAGGAATTGTGCGGTTTCCCCCAGTTCATCCGCGATTCTCATCAGTTGGTTGTACTTGGCAATCCGGTCGGTACGGGACATCGAGCCCGTCTTGATTTGGCCGGCATTGAAGCCTACCACGACATCCGCAATCGTCGTATCCTCGGTTTCGCCAGAGCGGTGGGATACCACACAGGTGTAGCCGTGTTCCTTCGCCATTTGCATGCAGTCGAAGGTTTCAGTCAGGGTGCCGATTTGGTTGAGCTTGATCAGAATCGAGTTGGCAATCCCGCGGTCAATCCCTTCGCGGAAGATCTTCGGGTTGGTGACAAAGAGGTCATCCCCGACGATTTGGATCTTGTCGCCCAAACGGTCAGTCATTTTCTTCCAGCCATCCCAGTCCCTCTCACCCAGACCGTCTTCAATCGAGACGATCGGATATTTCTTGATCCAGCCTTCATAGAGGTCGATCATTTCATCCGTAGTCTTGGTTCCGCCCTTGGACTTTTTCAGTTCATAGAGCTTGGTTTCGGTGTTGTAGAATTCGCTGGCAGCAACATCCATCGCCAGCACCACATCCACGCCCGGCTTGTATCCGGCCTTTTCAATCGCCTCGACGATGACCTTCAGCGGTTCCTCATTGTCGGAGAGGTTGGGCGCAAAGCCGCCTTCATCTCCCACGGCCGTGACCGCTCCGCGGTCATGCAGGACTTTCTTCAAAGAGTGGAAGACTTCAGCACCGATGCGGATCGCTTCGTTGATGTTCGGGGCGCCGACCGGCATGATCATGAATTCCTGAAAGTCCACCGAGGAGTCCGCATGGGACCCGCCGTTGAGCACGTTCATCATCGGTACCGGCAAGAGCTTGCCGTTAAAGCCGCCCAGATACTTGTAAAGCGGAATGCCATAGTAATCAGCAGCCGCCCGGGCACAGGCCAGGGACACGCCGAGAATGGCATTGGCGCCCAGCTTCGATTTATCCGGGGTCCCATCCAGCTCAATCATGGTCTTGTCGATCAGGTTTTGCTCGGTCACATCCAGACCCACCACTTCTTCGGCGATGATGTCATTGACATTGGCAACGGCCTTCAAAACACCCTTGCCGCCAAAACGCTTCTTGTCGCCATCGCGCAGTTCCAGCGCTTCGCGCTCCCCGGTGGAAGCACCGCTGGGGACGATTGCTCTTCCAAAGGCTCCCGATAAAGTGGTAACCTCGACCTCGATGGTCGGGTTGCCCCGGGAATCAATTACTTCTCTTGCGTAAACACTATCAATAATTGGCATGTTGTTCCTCCTTATGCCTTCACGGCTTCCATAATCGCCGTAAATGAATCAAGTTTCAAGGATGCGCCCCCAATCAGCGCCCCGTCGATATCCGGTTCGCCCAGATATTCTGCGATGTTTTCCGGTTTGACGGAACCGCCATACTGGATGCGCACCGCTGCCGCCGCCTCTTCACCAAACATCACTTTCACCTGGTCGCGCACCAGCGCGCAGGTGCTGGAGGCGATTTCCCGGGTCGCATTGCGGCCGGTTCCAATCGCCCAGATTGGTTCATAGGCAATGACCAGTTTTTTAATCTGATCCACACTCAAATCCTTTAAGCAGATGGCCAATTGCCCGCGGACAACCGCTTCGGTTTCTCCCGCCTCAAACTGCTCTAAGGTCTCGCCGCAACAAAGAATCGGCGTCAAGCCTTTTTCAAACAGTTTTTTGGCTTTCTTGTTTACCGTTTCATCACTATCGCCGAAATACTGGCGCCGTTCACTGTGCCCGATGATGCACCACTTGATGCCCAGGGCCAATAGCATGTCAGCACTGATTTCGCCGGTATAGGCGCCGCTGTCTTCATAGTGGCAGTTCTGGGCGGCAATGATCAGTTTCTTGCTTGCCGACAGGGAAGCGGACAGGGCTGTAAAGGGCACGCCGAAGCCAAAATCGGCTCCCTCCGGTACCGCCTTTTCAATGGCAGCCACAAACTCCTTCGCTTCGCCATCGGTCTTGTTCATCTTCCAGTTGCCGATGATAATCGGTGTACGCTTGCTCATTTGTCGCTGATCACCGCGATTCCCGGCAGGTCCTTGCCTTCCATGAATTCCAGGGATGCCCCGCCGCCGGTGGAGATGTGCGTGAACTTGTCCTTAAAGCCCATGGAAATGGCGGCTGCGGCACTGTCACCGCCGCCAATCACGGAGTTGCAATCAGGCAAGGCCGCAATCGCCGCACAGATGCCCTCTGTACCCTTCGCAAATTCCGGCTTCTCAAACACGCCCATCGGGCCGTTCCAGACCACGGTCTTGGCACCAGCCAGTTCCTTACTAAACAGTTCGATGGTCTTGGGGCCGATATCCATGCCCATGTAATCAGCGGGAATATGGTCGCAATCCACATCGTGGATGTCCTTGGGGTCATCAAACTCAGTGGCAACCTTGGTATCCACCGGCAAAATGACCTTGCCGTCAGCTTTCGCCAGGATTTCCTTGGCAACCTCAATCCGGTCTTCCTCCAATAAGGAAGTGCCGATTTCCTTGCCCTGCGCCTTGAAGAAGGTGAAGGCCATACCGCCACCAATCAATACCTTGTCGGCAATCTTCAAAAGGTTTTCAATGACCATGATCTTATCGGATACTTTTGCTCCGCCCAAGACGGCCACAAAGGGACGCTTGGGGTTGTAGATGGCTGCCGAGAGCGCATCGACTTCCTTTTGGACCAGAAAGCCCAAGGCGTTTGGCAGTAATTCCGCAATGCCCACCGTGGAGGCATGGGCGCGGTGCACGGAGCCGAAGGCATCCGTGACAAACAGGTCGCCCAGCGACGCCCAGTATTTGGACAGGTCGGGATCATTCTTCTCCTCGCCTTTTTCATAGCGGGTATTTTGGACCAGGACGATTTCGCCATCCTTCATCGCCGCTACCGCGGCTTCCAATTCAGGTCCGCGGGTAACCGGGACAAAGGTCACCTTGGCACTGACCAGTTCGGCCAGACGCTTGGCTACCGGTGCCATATCATTCTTTTTCTTGTCACCTTCGGTTTTTTCCGGATCCTTGTGATTCACTTTCCCCAGGTGGGAAAGCAGGATAACTTTGGCGCCATGTGCTGTCAGCCAGTCGATGGTTGGCAGGGCAGCCGTAATGCGGTTGTCATCCGTAATCACGCCGTTTTTGAGCGGCACATTGAAATCAACCCGGACGATTACTTTCTTTCCACTTACATCCAAGTCAGTTACAATACGTTTTGACATGAGTTGTTCCTCCTTTATAAGCACAAATAGTATACCACAATGCGGACTTTTTGAGCTTGAACAGCGGATGAAAAAACGTGCATTTGAATCCAAAAAGGCCTGAAAAATCAGGCCGGTTTGTTTGGTTTTAGAAAAGGAACCACTGCTTTTGTTTTGAAAGCGTTTTCTTGGTGCAGTGCTATTTGCTTAACGCAAGGTACAGGGCTTCGTATTCCCTGGCGGATTTCTGCCAGCTGACGTCCGTTGCCATGGCATTTTCAATGAGCTTTTGATAGAGCTTGGGCTTGACATAGTAGAGGTAGGCCGCATAGCCCAGGATATTGACCAAATCATTGCCATTAAACAAGGCGAAGGAAAAGCCGTTGCCGGTCCCTTCAAACTCGTTGACCGGCTGGACCGTATCCTTGAGTCCCCCGACCTCCCGCACAAGCGGCAGACAGCCGTAGCGCTGGGCAATCATCTGGGAAATGCCGCAGGGCTCAAAGAGCGATGGCATCAAAAACAGGTCGGCACCGGCATAGATGCGGTGCGCCAGTTCTTCATTATAGCCGCAGTAGTAAACCGCCCTTCTTTTGTAGTGGTCTTCCATATAGCGGAAGCTGTTCTCGGCATGGGCTTCGCCCGTGCCCAGGATAATCAGCTGCAAATCCTGGCCCATGATGTCAGACATCTTTTCACTGATGAGGTAAACCCCCTTCTGCCAGGTCAGCCGGGACACCATCCCTACCAAAAGCACATCGCCTGCCACGCGCAAGCCCAATTCCTGCTGCAGGGCCTTCTTGTTGGCGGCTTTGCCGGACTTGTAGGTCTTGATGCCATAGTTCTTAATTAACAGCGCATCGCTTTGCGGGTCCCAAAGCGCGGTATCAATGCCATTGACGATGCCGGATAAATCAGCCTGGCGGTAGGATAAAACACCCTCCAGGTTTTCGCCAAACTGGGTGCTCAGAATCTCCTTGGCATAGGTCTTCGAGACTGTGGAAATGCGGTCGCTGTAAATGATGCCGGCCTTCATGAAACTGATGCCTTCATGCATCTTGAGCGAGCCGTCATTATAGTGGGTGTCATCCTGCCCGAAGCAGGCTCCCAGCACTTCCTTGGGGAAGATTCCCTGGTAAGCCAGGTTGTGGATGGTATAGAGGTGCTTGATCTTTTGATAGCGCTTGTCAAAGCCGCAGGCGCACTTGCATAAAAACGCGAGCATGCCGGCATGCCAGTCATGGGCATGCAAAATGTCCGGAAACCAGCCCAGTTCCGGCAATAAGCGCAAGAGCGCCCATTGGTAAAAGGCAAAGCGCTCCCCGTCATCACCATAGCCATACAGGCCTTCCCGCTCAAAATAACCCTGATGCTCGATGAAGTAGAAGGTCACATGGCCTTCTTTCAAACTGTAGACCGTAGCAATGCTTTTGAATTGCCCGAAGGGCACCTCGTATTTGCATTCCAGCGTCAACATCGGCCGCCATTTCTGGGCAACCTTTAAAAACAAAGGCATACAGACCCGTACATCAAATTTTTCCGGGTCCAATTGTTGCGGCAGCGATCCGACCACATCCGCCAGCCCGCCGCTTTTCACAAAGGGCAGGGATTCAGCTGCCGCAAACAGAATTTTTTTCTTTTTCATATGCGATCCCGGTTTTTCACATAGACCGGTTCGGTGGACGTCCCCTCCAGTTTTTTGATGTGGTGTATCAAAGCCTTCTTATCGACGATTACCTTGTTTAAGGCCACCTTCTTGCCGATAAAACAGCCGGGCAAAAGCACACTGTCTTTGATGACTGCCCCCTGCTTGATGACCACATTGCGGCCGATGACCGAATGAATCACCGAGCCTTCAATCAAGCAGCCGTTTGAGACCATCGAACCTTCCACCTGTCCGCCCTCGCCATAGACCGTCGGCGGTGAGTCGTTGGTACGGGTATATATCGGCCAGTCGCTCTTAAAGAGCTCCTTGGCCTTGGGATAGGAAATCAGCTCCATCGAAGCGTTGTAGTACGCCGACAGGGAATTCAGGCAGGCGACATAGCCGGAGAAGCGGTAGCCGATGATGTTGTATTCCGAAAGCACATCGGCAATCATGTCCTTCAAGCGGAACAGGGAGGAAGTCTTGGCTGCCAGCTGCACCAGTTCAATCAGCATCTTCTTGCTCATGACATAGCATTCCAAAGAGATGTTGCGGATCTTGTACTTGCCGCGGTTGGGCTCCATGCGGGTAATGCGCTTGGATCCATCAAAGCTCAAGGTATCACAGCCGCTGAACGCTTCATTGGCGTTGTCGACATTCTTGTAGACCACCGTCACATCGGCATTGTTTTCCAAATGGGCCTTGAGCACCTGGCTGTAGTCCAGGGAATAGACCATGTAGGACGGGGCGATGACGACATAGGGCTTGTTGATGTCCTGAATCAGGTGCAGGTTTTGGGTGAAGGTGTTGACGTCGTGGTTGTAGACCTCGGAGTGAATGGTCGACTCCATGCCCAAAAGATGCAGCCAGCCCCGCTTGGAGTTGATGTTGTAGTGACGGCCATTGCCCAAGTGTTCAATCAGGCTGCGCGGTTTTTCCTTGAAGTAGACCTGAATCTGGTCGATGCCGGAATTCACCATATTGGAAAGCACGAAGTCAATGACCCGGTAACGGCCCAGAAAGGAGATGGCGGATACCGGACGGTAGTCCATCAAGCCCTCAATCCGGATTCCCTGATCTTCAAAATTGATGATGCCGAAAGCGTCATTCATATTTCTCACCATCCTTCACATTTTTGGCTGCCAGGATAATCTCTTCGGAGTTGGCATGCCCCACCCGGGCATTGGCGCCGATGCGCACGCGCTCGGCAACAATCGCCCGCGTGACCTTCGCACCGCTTTCCACAACCACCCCGGGCATTAACACCGAGTCGCTGACCGTTGCCCCTTCCTTGATGGTCACATTGGAAAAGAGCACCGATCCGGTCACCTTGCCATCAATCAGGGAGCCCTGATTAATTAAGGAGCGCAGGACACTGCCGTTGGCACCCACAAAGTGGGGTGTGGAGGCATTGTCTTCGGTATAGATCTTCCAGTCAGGATCCTGAATATCCAACTGGTTGTCGTTTTTCAGCAGGTCCATATTCGCTTCCCACAAAGAATCGATGGTACCGACGTCCTTCCAGTACCCCTTGAAGCGATAGGCATACAGCTTCTTTTCGGAGTTGAGGTAGTTGGGGATGATATTCTTGCCGAAGTCGTGGCTGGAATAGTGATTCTTGGCATCCTCCAAAAGCGCCTTTTTTAACATCGGCCAGTTGAAGATGTAGATGCCCATCGAAGCCAGGTTGCTCTTGGGCTTGGGCGGTTTCTCTTCAAAGGCGATGATGCGGGAGCTCTCATCGCATTCCATGATGCCAAAGCGCTTGGCTTCGCGCATCGGCACTTCCAATACCGCAATCGTCGCATCCGCATTATTTTCGCGATGGAACCTCAACATCAGTTCATAGTCCATCTTGTAGATGTGGTCCCCCGAAAGAATCAGTACATACTGGGCTTCCATCTGATCGACAAAGTCAATGTTCTGGGTGATGGCATCCGCCGTCCCCCGGTACAGTCCAAAGCCTTCCGACTTTTCCCGGGGTGGCAAAACATAAACCCCGCTGTCATTGGCATCCAGGCCCCATCGGGAACCCAGGGCCACATACGAGTTCAAAAGAATCGATTCATACTGGGTCAAAACACCGACTACATCAATACCGGAGTTGGCGCAGTTGCTTAAGGGGAAGTCGATGATACGGTACTTGCCGCCATAATAGACGGCTGGCTTGGCTACCTTGTTGGTGAGTTCCAACAAACGGGTACCACGGCCGCCAGCGAGGATCATCGCCACCATGTTGTTACGAACCATAAGTCACCTCTGTTCTCTTATGATTTTATTCTAACATGAAAGCGCTTTGCTTTTAAAAGCGATTGGTAAAGAAACCGGAAAAAAACAAAAACCAAAGAAAAACCAACTGATTGAAAAGCACGCAAAAGAAAAGGCACTGTTTTGAGTGCCTTGTTGCTTAGCCGATTTCCACCCTTGACCTTTGGATTTCATCCGCCTGGAAGAAATCCCGTCCGCTCTCGCCGATCATGCCGGCGACGATATTGGAAGGAAACTGTTCCTTCTTGGTATTGAGGGCAGCCACCATGTGGTTGTATAGGCGTCTGGAGGCCTGCAGGTGCTCTTCCACATCACTCAGCGAGCGCTGCAAGTCCAAAAAATTCGCCGAGGCCTTCAGCTCCGGATAGCTCTCGGCAATCGCCAAAAGCTTGCCCTTGGCCTCATCCAGCTGATCCGCCGCCGCGCTGCGGTTGCCTTTGATTAGGCTGCGGATCTGTGCCACCTGGGTGAACACCGATTCCTCATGCTTCGCATAGCCCTTGACGGTAGCCACCAGGTTGGTGATTAAGTCATAGCGCTTGGCCAAAGCCACATCGATGCCCGAGGAGGCCTCATCGCACCGCACCACCATCTTCTTGAAACTGTTGTAGACAGAGATAAACCAAATGCCAATTACTGCGATACCAATCAAAACTCCATACAATACGCCCATTAGTTTTCCTCCCTTGCTTTAAAGTGATCATCATCCAACTTCAGTATTTCCACGACCTGGTGCAATAATGCACAGTCTTCATCAATTTCTTTTTGGTAGCCCTGCAGGTCAAACCCCATTACTTTCGGTTCAAAGGCATCCTTGTCGTTGTAGATGGCAATATGCAGATAGCCTTGCAAGAATTCATAGTAGACCGGACAGTCAAAATCGTCAGTCAGCTTCATCAGTTTCTCCATGAAATGCGGGGTAATCAGGTAATAGGCATCTTCACTATCCGAGGCATAGCAGGTGAACTGCTTATTGAATTCGGGGTTCTCAAAGGTCAGCTTTTCCATATTGGGCAGGCTGGAAGCCCACTTGAAGGGCTTGCGGGAACGAAAGCCCAGGCTGCTGTTGCCCCTGATTTGTAAAACCCCGTGAAAGTTCTTGTTGAATTCCCACTTCATCCATCGGCCGCGGAATAAAGTGACCGTGTAGGAGCTTTTGCCAGAGGAGCGGTGGTCCTGGACCAGGACGTCGCTGCGCTCAAAGTAGACCCCGTCACAATAGGCGCTCAGATAGTCATTGCTGTGGAAGCGGTTGCCCATGGACACCAGTTCGGTTGAGGCGATTTCCTCGCGGGAAAACCCGGCTTCCGCCTTGTAGTTCACGTTGTCAAAATGTTTTTCCAGACAGCTTTTCAGCACTTCGTTTTTGATGATGCGCTTGTACTGGGTGGTGCGCATGTAGCTCAACACAAACAAAATAATCGCCGCAATCATCAAAAAAGCAAAGGCTGCCATTGCCCCGTCTATCGAGGTTTGACGGCTGGACAGTATCCCCGAAATAAAGGAAAACACGCCGATTACCAGACAGGTTAAGCCGGTAACTGTTAAAAACTGTATGGAGCGGCGAATCGAAGCTACCTTTTGTTCAATTTGATTTTGATCCAAGCTCCTTACCCCCTTTTGCCATTTTCAGGCTTAATGATATCACCAACTGGCCGTTAATACCAATGGCACTGACCTTTCCTCCCAGCCTTCTGGTCAATTCCCTTACGATGGCTAAGCCCAAGCCGGAACCGGATTTCCCGGAGCGGTTGGCAACACTGAAGAAGCGCTCAAACAGGTGCGGGATGACTTTGGGATCAATATCCGGCGCATCGTTTTTGAATAAGAGCGACTGCGTATCCTCATCCCAGCCCACGATGAAGTTTTTACTGCCGTGGTTGAGGGTGTTTTGAATCAGGTTGCGCAAAATCCTCCCCAATGCCAGCTTGTCCACAATCGCATACAGCGGTTTTGAAGGCAGGTCAATCTTCACCTCAAAGCCCTTCTGCTTGAAGTCGTGGTAGTAGGACAAGGCAGTCTCCTCTACAAAGTTGGTCAGATTGATCTTCTCCATATTGAAGACCTTGCGGTCTTCGACAATCTGGGTGTACTCAAACAATTCATTGAGCTGCAGGCTCAAATTGCGCAGCCGGGTTTCGACAATCTCCCGGTACTCATTTCGCTGCTTGGTGGACAGTTTTTTGGTATTGAGCATCTGCACATAGCCGATGGCGGAGGTCAAAGGCGTGCGCAAATCATGGGCGATGTTGGTAATCGCCCGCTTGAAAGCGGAAAACGAACGGTCGGCGTCCAATACGCTTTTCTGGTTTTCATCCAACAGATAATTAAAGCGGCTGCACAGGCTGCTGATGTCGTGGTCAAGCGAGATGGTTCTAAGTCGCTTATGGGTGTCGTGATCGATAATCTCGTCCAGATCGCGAATGATTCGTTTGATTTCAAAGCGCAGAATAAGATAAAGGGCGATCACTATGGACAGCAGAATCATGGCGGCTATAAAAAGTCCGGTCATGGGGGCATCACCCTTTCTGCTATTATTTTATATCAAGTTTTCCAAAGTACCAAATTCCGGCAAAATTGAAAGCGAGAATCCAAAAGAGTGGAACCAGTATCATCCTTAGTAAATCACCGCTTTGTACACTTTGGCTTAAAGCCGCAAGCATGTTGAAGCGCAGGTCAAAGGGAATCAGGTTGGACAAAACCGGAAGAACTCTTTGCAGCAGGCGGATCGCAATCATTGGCGCCGTGATAAAGAGGATGGTCGCAAAGATAGTGGCCGTGCCTTTTTGGGTAAAGACGATGACAAAGGTCAAAAAGGCGACGACCGCCAGAGTCAAAAGATATTGAAGGCCAAAGCTTATCAGGATAGAAAAGAAGGAAAGTGCTCCGGCGCCGGCACTCAGGTATCCCAGCACATAGCTGAGGCTGAAGTGCGTAAACAGCACCAGAAAAGCCAGCAGGGCCAAAAACACACCCTTGCCCAGATAGTACCCGGTTCTTGACAAACCGGAGGTCAAAACATTCTTGTGGGTCTTCAGCGTGAAGTCATTCGCCATCATCGACAGGCTGAAAATCAGGATGAAGTACCACAGAAAGTCGGAGTTGCCGGCAGCCAGTTTGGTCAGGTTGCCAGCGGAGATTGGCTCCCTTGAGAGATAGGACAAATCCTGCACTACTGTAAAACCGATGCTTAAAAGCAGGGTGATATAAAACATTTTGGTTTTTACCAGGCGGTAAAAATCCGCCTTGATTAAATTCATCATATTTCTTCTCCTTGCGAGAGGGACACAAAATACTCTTCCAGATTCTCCCCCACCTCGCTGAACTGCGATATCTTCACCTTGTGTTTGAGCAGGGTCTCGATGACCTCTTGACTGTCGATATTATGGTCATAGATACGCACTTCATTCAAAGATACCACCTGCACATCCTTGAAGCCCATGGCTTCCAGGACATTGAGGACCCGGGAGGTTTCCGCGGTCTTGATGCTGAAGGCTTTGCGGCTTTGTTGCTCGAGCTCTTCGCGGTCGATCTCCCGCACCAGCTTGCCCTCCTTCAAAAACCCGTAGCGGGTCGCAATCAGGGAGAGCTCGCTTAACAGGTGCGAGGAAATCAAAATCGTAATCGACTTCTGGTTGAGCTCCAAGAGCAGCTCCCGCACTTCCACAATGCCCAAGGGGTCCAGCCCGTTGATGGGTTCATCCAGGATCAAGAGATCCGGGTCCCCCAGCAATGCCAGGCCGATGGCCAGGCGCTGCTTCATGCCCAGCGAAAAATCCCGGAACTTCTTTTTGCCTGCATCAGACAAGCCGACCAGTTCCAAGATTTCATTGACGGCATTTTTCTTCACCACTCCTTTGAGAATGCGGAAGTATTCCAGGTTGCTTTTGGCATCGAGTTCGGGATAGAATCCCGGATACTCGATGGCAGAACCAATTCGGCTTAAACAGCGTTGGCTTACCTTCGTGCCTTTCTGGCCGAATAAGGTGATGGTACCATAGGTCGGGGCTGCCAGTCCGCAGATCATGCGAAACAGCGTGGTCTTGCCAGCGCCGTTGCGTCCGACCAAGCCATAGATATCCCCTTTGTTTACCGATAAAAATACGTGGTCCACCGCCAGTTTCTGGTTATATCTTTTCGTTAGTTTTTCCGTTGTCAAAACGGGTTCGTTGTTATATTGTTCACGCTTTTCCATATCAAGTATAAGCATACAACAGAAAACAGCTGATAGACATTAAGAAAATCTTAAATATTTCTTAAAGTTTTTGGTGAACGGCTAAAGAATATGGGGTGCAGATAGCTTGGATGGAATCGACAACGACACAGCAACTGTGCTATTGAATAGCACAGACTGTGTCATAAATAGCACAGTTGCTGTTTTTATAGCACAGTACTCGCAATAAATAGCACAGTTAATTGTTTATTACAATTTTAACTGTGTTTTAAATAAAGGAAAAAACATCATTAAAATCCAAAAAAACAAACCCGGGATTAATCCAAAAAAAAGACTGATCATTCAGTCTTTTCAGGTTTCACTCATTTTAAAGCCCACACCCCAAATGGTCTCAATGTAGTCCTCACCCGGGTGCAGGTGGTCCAGTTTTGCCCGCAGTTTTGAGATATGCACATTGATGGTATTGTCATCTCCCAGATAGACGTCCTTCCAAACCACTTCATACAAAATCGCCTTGGTAAAGACCTTCTCCGGATTGGACATCATCAGCTTCAATATCTCGAATTCCCGCTTCGACAAGCCAATGATGGAATCCCCGACATAGCCGTCATAGCGGTTGAGGTCCAGCTTCAAATCCTTGAATTGCAAAATGCGGACCTCCTGGGTTGGCTTGGTGCGCAGCTGCACGGCAATCCGCGCCAACAGCACCTCATTGTCGAAGGGTTTGGTGACATAGTCATTGGCCCCCTTCTGAAGAAGCTCAACGATCTTCTCGCTCTCATCAATGGCCGTCAAAACAATGACCGGCAGATTGCTTTTCAAGCGAAGTTCGCTCAGCACTTCCTCGCCGTTTTTCCCCGGCAGCATCAAGTCCAGAAGCACCAGGTCCATCTCTTCGTGCTCCAATTGAAGCAGTGCCTCCGTACCGGAGTATACACTCAAGGTGGCATAGCCGTTATGGTGCAAGAGCTGTGCCAACATTTGGTTGATGTCATTGTCGTCTTCGACAATCAGAATTTTCTTGATGTTTTCCGTCATTTCGTCGTCTCCTTATTCATAGGTGCAGGGGTGTTGCGGTTTAACAGGGGCATGAGTTTCAGGTAGGACAGATAGCAGAGGATGATGGTCACCGGGACCATCACCCCCGCCTTGACCAGGCGGATGGCGATGGACGCCAAGACCGGAATCTCATACATCGCATAGTTCCATAGCGGCGTCAGCCCCCATTGTACCAAGACCTCGACCGTGATGACCGCCAGGATCCATTTGACTAATACCAGGGCATGCTCCTCTTTTTCAAAGCGTTTGCGAATCTGAAAGATTGATAGAATCAAAACAAAGCTGATGGCTGCCAAAGCCAGGGTCACCCCAATCTTCACCCCGGTTTCAACTAGGAAGCTGGTCCCCTGGGACACAATGGACTGACTGCCCCAAAGGACAATCAAAGCAACAGTATAAATCAGACCCAGCAGTACATAGGTCACGCGATACAGGATTTCGGTCTTGCCTTTACTACCCGCCAGCCAGAGAGCCGGAACCAGGCCAATGACCACTTTATTGAGGGTATACCCCAGAAAAGGGGTGGAGGGATTCATCAGCAGGGTGAGTAAATCCTGTATTAGACCGCCGACAAAAGCCCAGCAGGGTCCAAGTAATCCCCCCAATAGCAACAGGGGCAATTGCGAAAACCCGATCTGCAGGCTGGGAAAACCAAAAAACGGCACCCGCAGAGACAGCAGGTCCAAAACAGCCGAAAGCACTGCCATTAAGGCAGTGACTGCAATTGCATAGGGACTAAGGTGCCAGGGGTGAGTCTTGAATATGACAAAGCCAATCAAAAGCAAGGCGAGCAGGGCAAAAACTTGATAGAGCACAAATAATCTCCTTTGTCAGAATCATTATACTTGATTTTTTTCATTTTCCAAAAATTTCCAGCGAACTTCGGAGATAAAGTACAAAGACCCGGTCACCGCAACCGTGCCCTCAGGACTTTGATCCAAGGCTTTTTGGATGGCTTTTTCATAGTCCGGCTCAATGATTACATCCACCCCTGCTGCCAAATCCTTTGCGCTTTGCGCCCGGTAGAACTCAAACTGGGTGACAATCACCTGGTCACAGACCTCCTTGAGCCTTTGCAGCATGGATGTGTAGGGCTTATCGCGCAGGGCGCTAAAGACCACCCTTCGCGGTCTGGGACACTCTTGCAGGCTGATCGCCAAAGCTTCGATGCCCTCCTGGTTATGGGCTCCGTCCAGAATAAACAAAGGGTTGTTTCGAATGATTTCAAAGCGGCCCAGCCAGCGGGCAGCCAGCCCTTCCTTAATCTCTTTGTTGGTGATTGCAATGATGTTCTGATCCGCCAAATACTCGATGACCCGCAAAGCCAGGGTCGCGTTTTCACACTGGTAATAAGCCAGGGTACTAAGCGGCAGCTCCCCTCTTTTGTCATCCAAAAGCACCAGATGGTCCTTGACCCGTTTTGGCGGCAGGGCTTCGATGCGTTGCATGCTTGCATGTCTGTCCTTGCATACCTCTTGAAACACCTTCAAGCACTCTGGTTTGCGCTCACTGGTAAACAAGGGAATATGCTCCTTGATGATGCCGGCTTTCTCTTTTGCAATCAAGGGCAGCGTCTCTCCCAAGAGTTCGGTATGGTCATAGCCGATGTTGGTGATAACAGTAATCAAGGGCGTTATGACATTGGTGGCATCCAGCCGTCCGCCCAATCCCACCTCATAGACCGCAAAGTCAACCTGATGGTCTTGGAAATACAGAAAGGAAATCAGGGTGTCGATTTCAAACATCGCCAAAGAATACTTCTGCCATAGGGGATAAGTCAAATTGCCATAATACAAAAGGTCCTGGTCACTGATATTGATGTCATTGATGCGGATGCGGTCGTTGTGGACCACCAAATGCGGCGAGGTGAAGCTGCCGGTTTTGTATCCTGCACTTTGCAAGAGACTTCTAAGGTAGTTGGTGGTGCTGCCCTTGCCATTGGTCCCGGCTACATGCAGCATCCTCAGCCCGTTTTGGGGGTCACCCATTTCCTTTAAAGCGGCCTTGAAATAGTCAAGACTGCTATGGTCGAAGCGCTTGCGGGTAATGATGGCGGCGATGAGGTCTTGGGCACTCTTAAACATCCGGCAGCCTCCAATCGATGGGCGTCTCTTGATTCTGTATTAAAAACTCGTTGGCCTTTGAGAAGTGCCGGCAGCCGAAGAAGCCGTTATAGGCGGACAGCGGCGAGGGATGGGGACAGCTGAGTTTCAGGTGTTTGGGATTGGTGATACCGCTGGCCTTCTCTAAGGCATTGCGGCCCCAAAGCAGAAAGACCAGCGGTTTGGACATCTGATTGAGCTCGCTCATCACATGGTCGACAAAGATCTCCCAGCCTTTGTTTTTATGGGAGTTGGGACGGTTGTATTCCACCGTCAATACGGCATTGAGCAATAATACCCCCTGCTTGGCCCAGGGCACCAGATACCCGTTATTGGGGATGGGCAAACCCAGGTCATTTTTGAGTTCGGTGAAGATGTTTATAAGACTGGGGGGAATCGCCACATCAGGGCGCACCGAAAAGCAAAGCCCATGCGCCTGCCCGGGCTGATGGTAGGGATCCTGGCCGATGATTACGACCTTGGTGTTATCATAGCCGCAGTATTTGAAGGCATTGAAGACATCGGTTCTTTGCGGATAGATCGTCCTGGTGCTGTACTGTTCTTTCAAAAACGCTGAGAGCTCTTTGAAGTAGGGCTGCTGGAATTCTTCATCCAGAAAGTCTTTCCAGTTCATGGGGCCACCCGATGCTCCTTGTACCAGAGGGAACCCAGATTCTCAAAGCTGCTTTGCGCCTCTTCGATGGTGATTTCATTATGATAGAGTGCCTCGATACTGGGGATAAAATCAATTTCCATATACAATTGCCAGCCGCGGATTGCCGGATTTTCCTTGAGGGCATAGAGCGGAACCAAGATGGAATAGCGGTAGGCATCAATCATCTGCAATTTCTGCGGGTCACTAAATACAAACAGCTCTTGTTGGTCCTTTGGTACCAAGGGGTAGAGGTCGGGGTTATCGATGTTGGCCTGAATCATTTCCTTGGAGCAGATCAAGCGCAAAAGCTCAGAAGCCGCATTGGGAAAGCTGGTGTTTTTATAAATCAGATAGCCGAAGACTTCCTTCAGGGGCGTCGGGGTGATTTCCTTCCAGGTCGGATAGGGGCCATAGCCCAATACATAATCGCCGCTGGCCTGGAAGTCCTTGAGATACAGCCAGTCATTGACGGTCAGAAACAGGGCCGACTGTTCTGACAATACCTGGTCATAGCTCCAGTCTGCGCTTATGTCCTGGCGCCGGTCAATCTGATTGGCACTGAGGGCCTTAATGAATTCCAGGCCGCTGGTGAAGGCCTCAGAGCCAAAGCCGCTGTAGTAGACATCCTCATTGGCAAAGATTTCCCAGCCGCCGCTGCTTAAAAGCGGATAGAGATACCAGCGGTCTTCAAAGTCCACCGGATAAAGCAGGCTGAAAGGCAGGGACTCCTGCTCTTTCAGGGTTTTGGACAGTTCAAAGATCTGCTCCCAGGAAGAGATGGCAGCCGGCAGTCCATGACTGCCGGTGGTACTCAAATCAATCCCCAAACTTTCCAGCAGAGTCACATTATAGGCAAAGATGTTGCCGCGGGTATCCACCGGGACAAAGTAGAGCTGCTCCCGGTTTACCACCGTCGTTAAATAGGCCATTTCCGTCAGGCTTAAGTATTGATCAAAGCGCTGGGGTAGTACCAGTGCCCTATCCATCAATAACGGCACCTGGCTGGTTTCCACATACATCAGATCATAAAGGCCGGTCTGATAGAGCTCGGTACTGGGGCGGGGGTCCACCACATAGGAAACAATCCCGGCATGCTCGGGATGGGCAGCGTTCCACAGGGCGACAATGTCCTGGCCCATCTGGTCATTTTTTACAACAATCTGCAAGCTTGCTTCTTCCTCAATCGCAAAGCTGGCGCTCTCCGTGCAGTTGGGACCCACACAGATTTCCCGGGGGGAACTGCAGCTTGGCAGAGTCAACAGGATAGAGAAAACCACAAGGATCAGGCTGATTCTTTTCATCCATCAAATTATAACGCAGAAAAGCGTTGACCGTTGTTTTGTTAAGCGTAGCGGACCAGAATCTTTACAAACTCAGACAGGGTTTTGGCCTTTTGCAGCTCATGGAAACACTCCGGAATGGAAAGCGCATAGGTCAATCCCTCAAACATGTCGTAAAACAGCTGCTGGTCACTGGGGGAAATCGCCAACAAGAGCACCAATGATACCTCCTGATTGTTCCAGCTGATTTTGTTTTCATCCTTTAATACCGCAATCACGCTGCGTTTGGCAACCAGATGAAAGGAGTGGGGAATCGCGACCTCATCAAAGACCGTGGAGGACAGCTTTTCCCGCTCAAAGACGCGCTGGGCAAAGTCGGCTTCGACATAGCCTTCCTGCCGGAGTTTTTCACAAAGATAGGGGATGACTTCCTCATCCCGGGTTAAACCTTCATCGACAAAGAAGAATTCCGGTCTGGTTAAAGCGGACAGGTGGTCCTGGAAGGCTTTGTGTTTCTTTTCGGTTTTGAGTTTCGCCACCAGGCTGTAGATGCGGTCGTAGTCCATCCGCGTATACAGCGGATTGATTACGATACTGGGCAGGGTTTTGAAGTCGGTGGGAACGGTGCTGATCAGAAAGTCAACCGGTCCGTAGTCCTCCTCCGGTTTGATTTGGGTATAGATATTCTCCAGCCTGACATCCTTTTGGAAGTCATCGCCAATCTTCTGGGAAATATGCATATCCAAATCATAGTAGCGCGGACAAAGCAGCGCACAGGTCAGGGTGCTGACCGTCTTGCGAGAGTCCTCCAGGGCAGCGCCGATATGAAGGGCCACAAAGGCAATCTCATCGTCATTGATCTGTACATGGAAACGGTTGTAGATCATCTGGGAGACCGATACCGAGAGCTCATAAATCAAAGGACAGGACTTCTTGATGGTCGGGATGATGGCGTTGTGGGAATAGTTCTGCACTTGCGAGCGCTGCAAGAGATTGGCCAAGTGGATCGCAAAGCGGATGATGAAGTCCTGGTTGGTGGTATTGACATAGTAGAAGTCGTTGATATAGGCCAAAACCTCCTTCACAAAGGCGATGTAATCACTGCCGAGTGTGGCCGAGAGGTTTTCTAAAGCAGTGTTTTGGAAGTCATAGGGGGTCGTGCGGGAAAGGATTAAGGACAGGATTTCCTTAATCTCTGCCGGAATGATTTGAATCCCATACGACTTCTGCAATAGCTCCTGAATATCATTGGTCACCTGCTGATAGGCGGGCGCCGGCTGCATGGGCAAGGGCTTCTCCTCGCTGCAGTAGCCGTTTTGGACCCGGTCAATCATGATGGCCAGATGCAAGAGCAGGCTGAAGAAGGAGTAGTCGTTGAAGTAGAGCTCATTTTCATGCAAGATCCTTCCCAGGCGGTCGCTGAGCTTTTTGATGTCGATGTCCGGAAACAGCCGGTCTATCATGTTTTCATCCAAAAACCCGGCCTTGGACTCATCATAGAGGAAGGAAGAAATCATCTTGCGCACACTGCGCTCCGGACCGCTGAAATACAGCTCCCGGTCTTTGACCTTCAATAACAAGCCGTATTCCGCAAAGCTCTGACGCACTTGCTTGATGTCGCTTTTCAGGGTCGCTTCACTGACGCAAAGCTCTTCACTAAGCTTGATCAAAGACAAAGGCTTTCTGGCATGCAAAAGTTTGGTGATTAGCCAGCGTACCCGCTCGACACTGTTTTGGGGAATCAGCTGATTCTCCAAATCCTTTAAGACCTGGCGTCCTTTCTTTGTATCAAGCTGGTAGCCCTGGCTGGTCGCTTTGATCAGTCCGGGACAGCTGCTGTTGAGCGCCGCGACATAGTTGATGATGCTGCGCTTGGAGACCGCCAGAAAGCGGGCACACTGCGAAGCCGGACAGGTATCGTTTTTAAAAAGATATTCCAGAAGCCGATGCTCGTTTTGTTGTATCATTAACTTCATTATAGACAAAGTGAGACAAAAATGAACCAATCTTCATCCATTTTAATTCTTTTTTAAGGAAATGCTCCTATAAAAACGCCTAAAGCACAATATTTTCACCGCCCCGGCGCAAAATCTCATCTTCCCTGCCCTTTTTCTCTTTTTACAATGAAACTGTAAAGCCACTCCAGGAGGTGACAATATGGCAGTAATTAGAGTTTTATTGGTTTGCGGCGGCGGTGCATCCAGTGGTTTTCTGGCCAACAACATGCGCAAAGCTGCCAAGGAAC
>JAISTR010000050.1 GCA_031272515.1 Erysipelotrichaceae bacterium
CCACAAGCTGACAAGCACGCTGTGCAAAAGCCACGACTGCGTGTTTTCAGAAGAGTTGAAAATCAAGGACATGACGAAATCTGCCAAAGGGACATTGGACAATCCAGGAACAAACGTCAAACAAAAGAGCAGACTCAACAAGTCCATCCTTGAGCAGAGTTGGGGTGAGTTTGACCAGCAGATGGATTACAAGATGGCTGAAAAAGGCGGTATGTACATTAAAGTGTCTGCCGCATACACAAGCCAGACCTGCCCCTTGTGCGGGGCAGTGGACAAGGAGAACCGCAAGACGCAGGCAAAGTTCTTTTGTGTGCATTGCGGTCATTCTGACGACGCTGATGTAAACGCAGCTGTCAACATTAAAAAACGCGGCCTCGCCCTTTTTAAGGAAGCCGCAGCTTAAGAACTGCACGGACCGGGGGACGCCCGGAACGATAAATTGTCTGCCGGATGGCGAGGTCATAAGACTGCCAGATGAAGCAGGAACCCACCGAGGCCGCATTGGCGGCGGTAGGAATCTCCCGGCTTAAGCCGTGGGGAGGACGTCAAGCGTTTTGTCGGGAAGGGATTATCATTTCGAAGATACGGGATGAGGTCTTTGTCTTTGAGGACTCGATCAACCCGAAAATGTATAAAGTAAGCGAATTATTGAGTCCGAGTACAAAAAATGACAAACTGGCAAAGTTTGTCCGTAAAGCGATTCGCAAGGAAGGACATTCCCTGAAGGTCTATTGATGATTCTTTAAAAGGCAAAGCTTCAGTAATTTTAAAGCGATTTGCATGACAAGTCGCTTTTTTCTTGAAGTTTCCGCTGTTTCCAGCCTGAAACCCGCTTTTTACTGTGCTTGAGATTGACAAAACCGTAACTTTCCTTACAATAGATTAAGGACTCAAGGAGGTAAATAAAATGATTTTAGTCAATGAACTTCGTCCGGGAATCACTTTTCAATACGAAGGCAATATCTACACAGTTTTGGATATTCAACATAACAAAACAGCAATGCGGCAGATGATTGTCAAGGTCAAGGTAAAGAATCTGCGCTCCGGCTCGATTGTGGAAATCTCTTTTACCGGCGGCGATAAAGTCGAACCGGCAATGATTGAGAAAAAGGAAATGCAGTACTTGTATGATTCCGGGGACGCCCTGGTCTTCATGGATACCAGCACCTATGATCAAATTGAAATTCCCAAGGACCGTTTGGAGTGGGAGTTGAAGTTTCTCAAACCAAATGACAACGTCACCATTGTCATGTACGAAGGGGAGATTCTGGGAATCACCCTGCCGGACAAGGTCGCTTTGCAGATTGTGGAGTGCGAGCCGGCAGTCAAGGGTGACACCGCAACCAACGCCACCAAAAATGCGACCCTGGAGACCGGTTTGGAAATCCGGGTTCCGCTCTTTATTGAAAATGAAGAAATGGTCCTGGTTACCACCGCGGATGGCAAGTATTCCAGCAGAGCTTAATACCAAAAAAACCGCAGCAGTTTGTTGACTGTTGCGGTTTTTTATTGCTGTTGATTACTCATGCACATTGACTTCACTGTGCTTGACAATGCCACTGACGACCCAGAAGGGGACTGCCACCAGAATCAGATGGCGATGGATGGTGAGTCCCGCAAACAGGAAGGCAGTTCCAACCAATCCCCAGAGTTTGTAATTACTGGTGTGATGCAGCAGTTTGTTGAGAATTTCGAAGACAATCTTTAAGGCGATTACACCGGCACCAATGGGGATGACAAGATCAAGAATCTTTTTTGCCTCCAGATTCGCATTCACCTTTTCCACCGCACCAAACTCGATGCAAAGCAGAACGAAGGTGAAGATGCAGACGACTTTCAGCAATACCCGGATCGTAGTGTTTGTTTTGTTTTCCATGTTGTTTCTCCTTTGGGGGCGTTCCCCCTTTGACAACTTCATCTTACGGGTTTTGACAAAAGACAAACAGTGTCAAATGTTGTGATTCATATTGACAATTGTCATAAAAAAAGGGGAGAGAATCCCAATAAAAAAACGCTGTTTCAAGCGTTTTTTTGGTTACAGCTGATTTTACTTCACTCCGTGATCTTGTAATCAGTATGGAAGATTGCTCCCACTACCCAGCAGAGAATCGCTAAGGTAATCAGGCTGTGGTTGTAAACCAAACCGGCAAGTAAGAAGGCCAGGCCAGCGCAGCCCCATAATTCGTTTGCGGATTGGGCATTTCTTCTCTTGAGCACAAATCTGGCAATGATCATGGCAATGATTTTAATGCTGATCAGTACAACCCCGATCGGGATGACGACTTTGAGCACATCCGCGGCGACTCCGTTATTGATATTCATCTTTTCAAAGGCTCCAAACGAGATACATAATAAGACAAAGGCTGTGATGCAGGCGGTTTTCGCCAGTACATGAATGACTTTTTGCGTTGGGTTTTTCATAGAAAGCTCCTTTTTGGGCATTGCCCTGTTGTTAGACAAATCATACAAAGAAATCATGGGCTGGCACAGTGCCAAATGTCGCAGCTCTACCTGACAATTGTCATGATTTGTTTTACTTGTGGTACAATGGCACGATAGCAGGGGAGGAAGCCCAATGACACAATTGACTTTGATCAGTCATGGAAAAACCGCAGAGGTTTACTTGTATGAAAACAACAAGGTATTGAAACTCTTTTACGGCTGGGTGCCGGAATATTTGATCGCCAATGAATACAGTGCTGCAAAACTGGCTTACGAAAAAGATATCCTGACCCCTAGGGTTTATGAGCGTTTGAGTTTCGATGGCCGTCAGGGAATCCTCTATGACAAACTGGAAAATATCACCATGGACACGCTTTTGCGAAAACAACCGCAAAAAGCCAAACACTATGGAAGACAAATGGCAGAAATTCAATACCGGATTCATCAGATTTGTGCAGCTTCAGAGCTTTCCGACTCCAAAAAAGGCTTTGCGACCAATCTTTTACAAAAGACAACACTCAATGAACCACAAAAACAGAAATTGTTGGATATACTGAATGAACTTCCAGATGGTAAACAGCTTTTACATGGCGATTTTCATCCCCAGAACCTGCTGTTTCAAGACAAAACACCCTGGATTATTGACTGGACTGCCGCTACCAGCGGCCATCCATTGGCCGATGTTGCCGGCACTTATTTAATCACCAAAAGTGCCTATCTGCACCACAAACTTTCCTTTTTGAACCGCTTTTTGACCAAACAAGTGCTCAAGACTTTAACCAATGCCTATCTGCATTCCTATTTCAAGCTCAGCGGTTTTACATACAAACAGATGAAAGCCTGGCTGCCTGTCAAAGCTGCGATCTATCTGGAGGTGGGATTACCAAAGAACTGCGAGTCCTATTTCCATAGCATCATCGAAAAAGGATAGCTTCTGTTCATTCCAATTGACAAAAACCGCTTTGGCTTATAGACTGAAATTGAACTTCGGGGCAGGGTGCAATTCCCGACCGGCGGTATACTCCGCGACCGTAAATGGATGAACCGGTGCAATTCCGGTAGCGACAGTCAAAGTCTGGATGAGAGAAGTCAAATCCTCTTTCATGTATCCCGGAGCAATCCGGTTTTTCTTTTGGAGGGAGCTATGAAAAATACCAGAAAAATTGTTTGGATTAGTATTCTTACCGCTTTGGCGATTCTGTTTTACTTTGTGGAGATTTCGGTCGGTTTCCTGTTTCCATCCGCACCGTTTCTCAAGATTGATTTCAGTGATTTGCCCGCCCTGATCGGCGGCATTGTCACCGGGCCTTCCGGTGCCATCCTGATTCAGCTGTTCAAGAATGTGCTGCACGCCCTGCTGATGACCAAGGAACCCAGTTTTTCCGGCGAAATCGGCAATTTTGCGGCTGGGGTGTTCTTTGTACTGCCCATCTTGTTTTCACTTCAATTCAAGCGCAAAATCTCCCTGTTATTGGGCTGTATTGCCGGGACGCTGGCGATGACCCTGATGATGTGTTTTGTCAATTATGTTGTGACTTTGCCGCTCTATGGCATTCCCGAAGCTGCCCGGATACCTTTGATTCTTTCCACCTTCATTCCCTTCAATATCATCAAGGGAATTCTGCTGTCGGCCGTCTTTATGGTCCTTTATCCCCATTTAGACCGGTTCTTATGTGAACATCAGGCGAAATAATGTTGTGTTTTGTTGAAAAAAGCCGTTTCTTACGATAGAATAAGATAGTATTATCGCCTGACGATGACGGAGGGTAACCATGACACAGTTTTCCAGATCAAAACGAAATGAGCAGTTGCATCAACAAATCTCTTCTGATAATGAATCGACTATTTCTTCGCAATCGCCGGAAATCAGCAGCTATGCGAACCGTTTAAACGAAATTTCGCCGAGCAATTTTGCGCCGGAACCGTCATATTCTTCTTACGACCCGACCCGGGTTCGTCAGAGCGAGTCTTACAATACAGCACCAAACAACAACGGGGGTGATGATTTGAATTATATCGATGATTTTTTAAAGGAAGTTCATAACTACAATGTCAGTAGCGGCTCTATTCCCAACAGTTCCACTGAAGCCAATATCATGAACAGCGTGAGAAGCGGCGGTGAGGAAGCCAAGGAAGACCTGGAATCAGAAATCCGCAAGCTTTTCGGCAACGACGGACCTTCCGGCGGTGCTTCAGCAACTTCGGGATACGCACAGCAGCCTGCTTATAGTTCGCAGCCGGCTTACAACAGTCAACCGGCCTATAACAGTCAGCCGACTTACAACCCGACTCCCAGCTACAACAGCGCTCCGGCCTACAGCGAACCGGTTGTCCCATCCTACAACAGCACGCCATCCTATGGCAGTGAGCCGGTTTCCTCGTATAACCCGACGCCGTCCTACAGCAGCAATTCTTATACGACAGACAATTCCTTCAGTCAGCCTTCCTATGACAGCTATGGAGCGACGCATACCGAGACTCCGAGCTACTACGGGATGGAAGCGGAAAACACCATTCCCTTTACGCCCAACCGCTCGGATACCCTGCAAGGCGGCGGACCGGAAGTCTATGATGCTTCCGCCTATGGCACAGCCGCACAGCCCTCCAGCAGCTATAACAGCTACGGGACCAATTCCTACAGCAGTTCTTCCAGTTCCTACTCCAGCTACGGGGATACCCCGTCCTATGGCAGTGAACCGGCCCAGCAACAGGCGAATTCCGCTGCCTTTATTTCCAACCTTTCGCAGCAAAACTACAATGAGCAGGCTGTTTTTGAACCGCTGATTCCGACCGCTGCCGAAGCGCAGCCGGGCAATGCCACCTATCAGGAAAAGATGGAGAGCGAACGGCTGATCCGGCAAAAGGTGCTGGAGGAAACCACCCAGCTCAAAGCGGTGATGGACGGTTATGAAAATGAACTGGATACCGTCAGTGAAAAAGTCGCCAACACCAACCGTATTCTCAATGTGGTGCTGGTGGTCCTGATTTTCGCCCTGTTGGTTATTATCTGTGTTGCCGCTTACGCTTTGATTAGTCCAAGTTTCCGATGAAGTTTAATCTAGCTATTGATGGACCCAGTGCCGCCGGAAAGAGCACAATCGCAAATTCACTTGCTTCCAAGTACCATTTGATCCATTTGGATACCGGAGCCATGTATCGGGCAGTCGCATATCAGGCTGCTCTTTTGTCGCTGGACCCCTCAGATGAAGAGGCGATGGCAGACATCGCGAAGAACCTGCCTTTAGAGATGACAGCGGATGGCAGGGTCCTCTTGGATCAAATCGATATTTCTGATAAAATCCGCAACGAAACCATCTCCTGGATGGCCTCTGTTTTATCCAAGCATAAAAAAGTACGCGAATGCCTGGTTGCGCTGCAACAAAAGATTGCAGGAAAGGGCGGTTATGTGCTGGATGGCCGTGATATCGGCACGGTGGTTTTACCGGATGCCGAACTCAAGATTTTTTTGACTGCCTCCTCCAAAGCCCGTACCAGACGGCGCCTTTTGGAATACCAGGCAAAGGGTCTTAAGGTAAGTGAAGAAGAGATTGCTGCGGACATTATCAAGCGGGACCAGCAGGACAGCACCCGCACCAACTCGCCTTTAAAGCCGGCTGCGGATGCCATCATCATCGATACATCCGACATGAGCATCGAAGAGGTCATAGCCAAAATCAGCAGCTATATCGACGAAAGGTTTGTAAAAGACCATGATTAACGGGACTCTGGCTTTGATTGGCCGGCCTAATGCCGGCAAATCCTCGCTGTTCAACCGCTTGGTGAATCAAAGGCTGGCGATTACCGATGATACCCCCGGCGTAACCCGGGACCGCTTATACGGCGATTGTGAATGGCTGACCCGCAGCTACCGCATCATCGATACCGGCGGCATCACCATGGACGATGCACCGTTTCAAAAGGAAATCCGCGTTCAGGCCGACATCGCCCGCGAAGAAGCCGATGTGATTTTGTTTGTCTGTGACGGCCAGACCGGGGTTACCAGCGAGGACCAATATATCGCCTCGCTTTTAAAGAAGACCAAAAAACCGGTTCTGGTTTGTGTCAATAAAATTGATGACAGCATGCACCAGCCCAATATCTATGAGTTCTACCAGCTGGGTCTGGGTGACCCGCTGCCGCTTTCCAGTTTACACGGCATCGGCGTTGGCGATCTCTTGGATGCAGCGGTTGCCTTAATACCCGCAAAAGACCAAGAAACTGACAGCGGCGATCTGTCTTTCTGCCTGATTGGCAAACCCAATGTCGGAAAATCCTCCCTAATCAATGCCATGTTAGACCAGGAGCGGGTGATTGTCAGCGAGATCGCCGGCACCACCCGGGATGCCATCGATACCAGCTTTGCCTACCAGCAGGAAACCTGGGTGGCCATCGATACCGCCGGCATCCGCAAGAAGGGCAAAATCTATGAAAATATCGACAAATACGCCCTGTTAAGGGCGCTGAAGGCAGTGGAGCGCAGTCAGGTCTGCCTGGTGGTCATCGATGCCTTAAGTCCGCTCAGCGAGCAGGACAAGCACATCGCCGGCATCGCCCTGGAGTATGGCAAAGGAGTGATCCTGGTCGTCAACAAGTGGGATGCCATAGCGAAGGACAGCTATACCCTGGACAGCTTTCAGAAACAGCTGCGGGTGCAGCTTCCCTATCTGGATTATGCGCCGATTCTCTTTGTCTCCGCCAAGACCCGCCAGCGGGTAGGGGAGCTGTTTCCCTTAATCAAAAGCGTGCGTGAAAACTGTCAAAGGCGCATTACCACCAGCGTCCTCAACGATGTCCTCGAGGATGCCCTAACGTTTACCCCGCCGCCAACCCATAACGGCAAGCGTTTGAAACTGTACTACGGTGCGCAGGTAGCGGTGGATCCGCCGCAGATTGTATTATTTGTCAATGATCCCAAACTGCTGCATTTCTCCTACCAGCGCTATCTGGAAAACCGCCTGCGGGAGGCATTTGATTTTACCGGCACACCCTTGCGGGTGATTGCCCGGCACAAGGAAGGTGATTTACTTTGAAAATCGTGATTTTGGGCAGCGGCAGCTGGGGCAGCGCCCTGGCCCAGGTGCTCTGTGACAACCACAATGAAGTGACCATCTGGGGGATTGAGGAAGCGGAAGTCTTTGACTTGAACCAGTACCATCAAAACCGCCGTTACTTCCCGGAGGCATTTCTACCGGACACCATCAAGGCCACTACCGATTTAAGTGTCGCCAAGGATGCGGATATCGTCCTGCTGGCGGTCCCCTCCATCGCTTTGGCTGAGGTCTGCAGTCGCTTGAATCAGGTGCTCGAGCACCCGGTATTAATCATCAATGTAGCCAAGGGATTTCATCCGGTTACCCACCAGCGGCTCTCCGAGGTAATCGCCAATTGTATCGATCCAAAGCTTTGCGCCGCGATTGTCTCGCTTTTGGGACCTTCGCATGCGGAAGAGGTCATCCAGCGCCTGCAAACCGTCATCTGTGCGGTCAGCGAGGACCTGGAGGCCGCAAAGCAGGTGCAGTACCTGTTTTCCAACCAATATTTCCGGGTTTACCGCAATGACGATGTGATCGGCAGTGAGATCTGCTGTGCCCTTAAAAACATCATCGCCATCGCGTCTGGCATCCTCTCCGGGATTGGGCTGGGCGACAATGCCCGGGCTGCACTCATTACCCGCGGCCTGGCGGAAATCAAGCGCTATGGCCTGCCGCTGGGCGCCCGGGAAGAGACCTTTACCGGATTGACCGGAATCGGCGACCTGGTCGTTACCTGCATGAGTCCGCACTCGCGAAACTATGAAGCCGGCTACCTGATCGGCAGCCATAACTCCTCCCGCTACTTCTGGCAAAACAACACCAAAACCGTGGAAGGAGTGCATGCCTGCAAGATCGTCTATGAGGAGGCTTTAAGCAAAGGAATTGTCATGCCAATCACCGAACAGGTCTACCATGTGCTCTACAAAGACTTCCTGCCAATGGAAGCGGTGGTCAGACTGATGACACGCGACCTAAAAACCGAGTTTTAAGGCTTAAATACTTGAAATAATCGCATTTTATGTTATGATGGTTAAGAAATGGAGGTAAAGTGAATGAGTAAAGTTTTAAATAAAAAAGAATTAGCAGACACATTGGCTGCCAAATTCGATCTGAAGAAGAAAGAATCGTTGGAAATTATCGATGCCGCCCTGGATGAGATGTTTGATACATTAGTCGACGGCGGGAAAGTAGACTTTGCGGGATTTGGCAGATTTGAAGTCAAGAGCCGTGCTGCTCACCCGGGCATCAACCCGGCTACCAAGGAGCCGATTACCATCGCTGCTTCCAAGTCAGCTGCCTTCAAACCGGCAAAAGCGCTGAAAGATGCATTGAATAAGTAAAGAAGCTTCGGCTTCTTTTTAAAGTCAGGAGGGAATGACTATGGATTACACACAATTGATTTTCTACATCGGTGCGGCAGCCCTGATGGGCATTGCCCAATGGGGGGTACAAAGCGCCTACAAGAAGTACAGTCAAATTCAGGATTCCTCCGGCTTGACCGGAGAAGAGGTAGCCAAGCAGATTCTGGCAACCAACGGCATTGACGATGTCTCGGTTATTTTGGGGGATCAGACGACCCTGAGCGACTACTATGACCCGACCAACAAGCGGGTACGCCTCTCATCCGGGGTCTTTAGCGGGAATTCTATTGCCTCGATTGCCGTTGCCGCCCATGAATGCGGACATGCGATTCAGCATCACACCGGTTACAAGTTCATTGCCATGCGCAACAAACTGTTACCATATGCCAATATCGGCGGACAGCTGGGCTGGATTGCCTTCTTCTTTGGCTTAATGTCAGAGATTATGGGGCTGATGTGGATTGGCCTGGCTGGGGTTTTGGCGATTGGCTTATTCCAGTTATTGACCCTGCCCATCGAAATTGATGCTTCCGCCAGGGCGAAAGTACAGCTGCAGGAACTGGGAATTGTCCAGACCAGCGGCGAAGCGGCTGGCGTGAAAAAGATGCTGGATGCTGCTGCCTTCACCTACATCGCCAGTTTCCTGGGAACGGTGATGACCATCCTGCGGATGGTGCTGTTAATGTCCAGCAGCCGTCGGCGCAGCTGAGATTGAATAAAAGTATTGGATACAATCTAAACCATGGTGTAAAGCCATGGTTTTTAATTAATAATATTGTTTATTAAATTGGATTTTGGGGAAATAAGCCTTTAATATGAAAATAATTTCACAATTATATGGCATTTTTTTGAATTTTTGGATATTTACAATTCATTCTTGTGGTGTTATATTATTTTTGAGGTGAAGTTATGAAAGCCCTACTTAATGAGATCCAGGATTGCTGCATTCTTTCAATATTGAAAAGAGGGGATGCTTACGGGTATCAGATCGGTCAGGAGATTAAAGAACTCTTTGATATTTCTGAATCTACCCTCTATCCAATCTTGCGACGCTTGTTGAAAGAGCGGTTTCTAACCGTAAGGGAAGAGGAAGTAGATGGACGTAAACGCCGTTATTACCACTTGACAACCTTGGGGGAAATGCATTTGGAATCACTCCAGGAAAGCTGGGAGAGCTTCTCCGAATCAGTCAACTCGTTTCTGGTCAAAGCCGGAAATACCAGCTAGAGATATACCAAACCATTCTATAACGGAATGGTTTTTGTTTGTTATATAAGGATTCATATGGTGAACACAGAAGGGGAGTGGAGCGGATACAAAACCTGTGAATCACTATAGGTTTCCCGGCAGAAGAAGCGGATCATACAAAAAGGGTAATGAACTGTTTTAGGCAAAGTGATCAAAAACAAATAGAAAAATACTTGACATTGTGATTTGTTTCACATATAATATAATCAGGAGAGAAGAGGGACTTCTTGCTTTATTCAGATAACCTGTATTGTATTGTTTTAGACACAATTGTTTTCTTTTTACTCAAAATATGAATTAAGACGGCAATGCAGCCTGGTATTGTAATAACAATATATTTCCAGATAAATAACGGTGGTAGACAACTAACTTTATTTATAGCGACGTAAAATAGTTCAGTAAGATAAGTGTCTTGCAAAATGATTTAAACGAGTGATTACCATAATCAACTCAATGGTCCGAAATGCAGTACACGAATAATTATTTCGATAATGATCCGAGTAGTTATCTATAAAATCTAATCTAAAGCGGCTTGAACAAGGGCTTTAACCGCTATTTTGATTCTGCATAAACCAAATAACATCCGTTTCAGTATCACTTCGCATAATGTATATTATGTTACATTTATATGTTGATTTTGGGTGTTGAAATAAGAGGTGTTCACAGGATCCAAGTCCCCTTTTGATGGAGATACCTGAATTTGCGCATATTCAAAAAAATTCGACATTATTCACATTTTAGTGTATAGATTTGGTTTGAAAAAGAACTCGTAATAATGTTGGAAATTAAGAAATCCCTGCTAAAGAAAAAGAAGAATCAACCATGAATATTGATCTCTCTCCATTAAGCAACTCGCAATTCTTAAAGCAGTGTTTCGAAGATATTAAAAGGAAGAGTTCTC
>JAISTR010000010.1 GCA_031272515.1 Erysipelotrichaceae bacterium
ATATCGGGATATTTTTCGCTGGTTATCGTATAGACAATGGTCTTTTCCCCCAGAGTGCTGGTATCCAGAACTTTCGGGTCACTGGTCAGCTTGATGCCATAGTAGGATTGAATCAATTCCTCGGTGTTGTAAGTGGATAAAGCTTCAATACTCGGAAACTCCTTGGGCAAAGTAATCGCCAGTTTTTCCTCTTCTGTCGCCCTTAACTCGGCCAAACGGAGTGCTTTTTGCTCGGCCTGATAGTCAAAGTAGAACTTGATGCCAAAGATGCCGCTTACCAAAGCCAAAACAATTGCGGCTATGGTTAAAACACGCCTGTAGTCTTTCGGCTTTTTTCTTTTAGCGCATACTGATAGTGCTAAAGAGTCAGTTTTTAAACTTTCATCACTGCTAAACTCTTTGGTGACCTGGGACTCTTGCGCAATAAAACCCGATTCCCTGTTTTCTATGATTTCTTCTCCTGTTGCTGGTATCCCCTCGACGCGTTTTTTTGTGTCGATTTTTTTCTTCATATTGGATACTCCTTGACCGTAGTATAACAAAAAAGACAGCGGGCAGGCAATGCCGCCTGCCTTCAGCTGTCTTTTGTCTTATATGGATTAAAAACTATAAATCAATAGCAGCGCCAGGCATACTGCGGTGTGCCGGACGACAGGTTAATCCCCTTCACAACGACATTGCCGCCGTTCCAGCCGCCATGAACCGCCTGCCCGTCGCCGATGTACACCGCGACATGTCCTGGCCAGTAGAGGATGTCCCCGGGCTGAATGTCACCGGCATTGACATAGGAGCAGTATTCCCCATAGCTGTAATAGCGCCAGTCGGTCAAAGCCAGTTGGTTGCCATAATAGTCGGTCTTATACAAGGCGATATTTCCCTCTTCGGCAACCGGGATTACCCCAACTGCCTGCAGTGCCAGATCCACCAGCATCTCACAACCCATCAGTCGTCCGCCAACATGTGACATTGCTGCTGCGACTACCGGATGGGAGTAGTTGGCGGCCCCATAGGTGGGGGTTGTGGGAGCATAGTATTCCCCGCCGGCATCCTGCGCTGGTGTGTCTGCCAAAGTCACGGTCTTTTCCTTGGCGACCACTACAACCGGTTTCTTGTTGACCGTCAAAATGAATTCGGCGGTAGCGGTGTTGCCAGAGGAATCGGTTACTGAGACCTCCAGGTTGTACTTTCCCGGCTTGTCGAAATCATAGCTGCCATACAGTTCTATCTGATCATCCAATTCCCCGTCAAAGTTGTCGCTGGCGGAGATTCCCGCCAACAGGTCCTTGGAATTTCCTTCAATGACGGTGATGTTTTTGACTCCCTCAATCACCGGCTCCGTCTGGTCTTTGACTTCCAGTTTTACCTCAAAGGTCTTAAAGACATCGGGATAGCGCTCACTGGTGATTGTATACAGGATGGTTTTTTCACCCAGGGTGGAAGTGTCGAGGTATTCCGGATCACTCACCAGCTGGATGCCATAGTAGGATTGAATCAGTTTCTCGCTTTCAAACTCAGTCAATACCTCAATCACCGGCAGCTCTTTGGGCAGGGTGATGGCCAGCTTTTCTTCTTCCTCGGCCTTCAGCTCTGCCAAGCGGATGGCCGCCTGCTCTTTGAGATAATCCAGTGTGAACTTGACGATTAAGCTAAAAAGCAACAAAAGAGCAGATGCCCATAGCGCTATGCGGGCGCGCTTTTTGAGTTTACGCTTTGGTTTTTCTGCCGGTTTTGCATCCGCAAGAACCTGCGCTTCTTGTGGCTCTATAACCGGTTTTTGTATCTCAACTTCTTTTTTTGGTTTGGCTTTTTTTATCTTAGCCGCAGGCTCAATTTTAGCTGCCGGTTTGACAGCTGGTTTGGCTGCGGTTTTATCTGATTTTGCGGCTGCAGTCTTGGCTTTTTTAACAGCCGGTTTTTTGACCGCGGGTTTGCTTTGCAGCGGTTTTTCTGCCGGTATCGCCGCTGTCTCTTTTACAACGGTTTTTTGTTTCTTTTCTACCGGCTTTCTCTGTTTTGCAGCAGCCGGTTTTTCAGGCTGTGGTGTTTGTGCCTTAACTGCCGGTTTGGCTGCTGCTTTTTTGGTTGGCGCAGCAGTCATCAAAGTCACAACCTTACCGGTTGTGGTCTTGGTCTTCTTATTGGCTTTTTTGGCAGTCGCCTTCTTTTTTTGTGCACTTTTGAGTGCTTCTGACTCTTTGGCTTTTGGTACTGCCGGTAAATCTTGACTTGCTTGGGCTGTCTTGCTTACAGTCCGCTTTTTGTTAGATGGAGCTGTCTTTGCATCCTTGCTTTGCTTGACAGTCCCTGACTTTTTGGCTTCTCCCTCAACTTCTTGCGTACCCAAAAAGCTATCCTCTTTTTTACTCATGGTAATGCCCCTCTTTAACAATATCAAAGCCTTGTGGGAGAAATATGTGAATCCATGCTTTTTTCATGCATGAACCAATAAAAATTCAGGGATTTACCTTAGGATTTAAGATTCCCCTTTTCTTTTTTTACCGCGATTCTTTTCCCTGCGGATTTTTGCACACATTGCTTTTTATTGGCAGCTTTGTTATAATCGTGTTTGTCAAAAAAAGGAGGAACCATGCCCCAAATTAAGTCGCAAAAAAAGCGTGTATTAACCAACAACAAGCGCTCTGAAGCGGTCAAGGCGAACAAGTCCGCGCTGAAGACGGCGATTAAAGATGTCCGCAAAGCCATCGCGGCGAACGACAAGGACGCTGCGGTCAAGGCTTTTGATACAGCAACTTCCAAGCTGGACAAGGCTGTTTCCGACGGGATTAAGCACAAGAACTATTCCAGCCGTCAAAAGTCCCGCCTGGCTACCCAAATCAATAAGATCGCTTAACAAAAGAATCCGGTTTCCCGGGTTCTTTTATTTCGTTCTAGTTGCGGTTTTTTAAATACACTTCCAGCTCTGCATCCAGCTGATCAAAGGTGTAGGCAGGCCGGTCCAGGATGAACTGATGAAACTCTTTCAGGGTGAAATCAGCCCCCAGGGCACTTTCCATCCGCTCCCGCAAATCGATAAAGCGCAGAAAAGCGACATAGTAGTACAGCACATTGGTCGGTTCCTCCGTGCAGATATCGTAGAGCATGTTCGCATCCATAAAGGGTCCGTAGGTGGAATAGACGTACTGGGCCAGCTCTTGCCGGCTATAGCCATAGTAGTTCACCAGCACATCCGCCTTGCACACCACGATGTAATAGTAGATATTATCCCAATACATGCCAGAACGGTCCTTCTCGCTCATGATCGCATAGTCCAGTGCCTGCTGCTCGGCATAGGTTGCCCAGCCTTCCACATAGCCATATCCGCCCAATACCTGATGCAAAATCGGCAAGTCCAAAGTCTTGACATAGACAGTCTGATAGAGGTGGCCCGGATAGCCTTCATGGGCATAGGTCTGATAATCATAGCTGCTGAAGTAGCCGTTGACCAGAATCCGTTCCGGATCACTGGCACCGGCATCAATCTTTGAGGTGAAATACATCGCCGGGGAGGTGTTGTCCGCATTGGCATCATCGATTTTCTTTACATCAATCAGCGATTTTTCAATCACCGGATAATCTTTGGCAATCGCTGTGTACAGGTAATCATAGAGCTCTGTGGCGTCTTTGGCGTCGGTCATCTCTGCCGACCAGTAGTACAGGTACTCATCCCCATACTGCTGTTTCAAAGCCCGCAATTCTGTAACGGCCTTTTCCATCCAGGCGTCCAGGTAAGCATCAAGCTCTTGTCCGTTCATCGAAATCCCGACATTGGCCAATAACAGGGCATTGTAGTAGTCCTGGCCGCCCGGTTTCTCGCTCAAGGGCACATCCGTCATTGCTGAAGCATCAATCTCGCGCAGGGCCACAGCCAACTGTGCATAGCCTTTTTGGAAATAGTCCACAATGTAGGTCTGGTGACGCTTGATCAGCTCCTGCTTTTCGCTTTCACTCAAAAAATCCAGCTCCGCCAGTTTGTTTTCAAAGTTTTTTAACAGGTAGTAGTCAGAGGCATTGGCCACCCCTTCGCACTGCTCAATGATCTCATCCAAGAGATTCTGCCCCAGGCCGACGCCCTGCTTTTGTCTTTCCGCCTCCAACTCGGCATACTTGGGTAAAATCTCCTTCGCCTGTTGCAGCATGTGGAAGTAGGCTTCAATGTCCCAGGTATTATTGAAGGTGAACTCCTCCAGATAAATTGGCAAAGTAGCCTGAAACTTCAGGTAGGTGCCCAGATAGGCATTGTCCAGATAATAGAAGTCCTTTAGAGCCAGTTCCGCTTCCAGGGTGTTCTTGAGTACATTATAGGTGACCAGCTGCTTGCTGGAGAGGGTATTGGTATCAAAGCTTAAAAGGCGGTCGTAGTAGTCCTGGCTGCTCTGCATCAAAGTGTCCCAGGCTTTTCTGTCCATATACCACAGGGTATAGAGTTCCTGTTGGATGCCATAGTCAGCAGGATTATTGAAATAGTAGTTGAGGGCAAAATCATCCGGGGCAAACAGGTCCAGGGTATATTCCTCTACCATTGCCGTAAAGTCCGGATTGCCATCATAGTCGTTTGGCACCAATGCTTTGGTGTCATTGGCTTGGGGTGGCTCTGTACTGCCGCCACTGTCCTGCGGCTTTTTGCAGGAAAAAAGCGGCAGGCACAAACACACACACAGTCCAAGCCGCAGCAGTTTTTTTGTCATCTCTTCCCCCTCACTCTTTCAGATCTTTCGCAAATTCCAAAGCCAGACCGCCCAGGGCGGTCTCCTTGAGTTCCACCGCAATCTTCTCGCCGGTATAGTTCATCGCCTGCACCACCGAATCAAAGGAGACCTTGTTCTTGCGGATGTCCCCGACACTCTTGGCCAAAAGACAGCTGTCCAAAGCCCTTAGGGCACCGGCCGCATTGCGTTCAATGCAGGGAATCAGCACATAACCGCCAACCGGATCGCAGGTTAAGCCCAGATGGTGCTCCATCCCGATTTCAGCAGCGTATTCAATAATATCGTCCGGCAAATGTTCAAGGGAGGCCAGAAAAGCACTGCCCATGGCACAGGCGGTGCCAATCTCCGCCTGGCAGCCTCCGACCGCACCGGAGATGGTGGCGTTGCGCTTGACCAGGTTACCAAACAGCCCGGCCAAAGCCAGGGCTTCCACCAGTTCATTGCGGGAAGTCTCCTGTTGGTAATAGTGCCAGTACACCAAAGCCGCGATCACCCCGGAAGCCCCCAGTGTGGGTGCCGTCGTACAGGGTTTGCCACAGGCATTCTCCTCCATCGCCGCATAGGCATAGGAAATCAGATAGAGGCGCTGCTGCTGGCTGTCCGCAAACTTGGCCTTCATATATAAGCTCTTGGCAATCCGCTGGATGCCAAGCTTTTCATTGACCACCCCGGTTTGCGACAAGCCGGCCGCCACCGTTTTCAACATTTGCGAAATGACGTCCTGCAGGTAGGGCCTCAGGTCCTTTTCAAAGTAAAAAGGATAGTCACAAAGTTTGAGGTTTTCCTGCTTGCAGAAATCACGGATTTCCCGCAGTGATTTATGGGGATAGACTTCCCTGTTGAAGTCCAGATCCAGCTCCTTGATTTCGATGGAACCCCCACCCAGGGAGAACACCGTCCAGCTGGCTACCTCATGAAAAAACCCGTCAAACCCGCGGATCAAAAGCCCGTTGGGAAAATCCTCCAGCCAGTCCAAGTAAAAGTCCACCTGCACCGGCTTGGGCGCGAAGGTCTCACGGATGATGGCATCTGTGCCATGTCCCCTGCCGGTTAAAGACAGGGAGCCATAAAGTTCCACCTGATAGGTCACGCATTCGGTATTGTACTGAAGAAAGAGCTTGCAGGCGCGCTCCACCGCCAGGGTATGGCTGCTGGAGGGGCCTTTGCCGCTCTTGAAGATTTCCTTGATGCTTTGCATGGGTTCACCTGGTTGCCTGAATCAGAAACAGCTCAAAGCCCAGCTGCTTTGGCATTAAGCCGGCCTTGCTCTGGGTATCAAAGCGGGAAAGTGCGGCCAACAGCTCCAGCACCCTTTCCTTGCTGGAATTGCGTCCGGCTTCCAGGGCTTTTTGGATGCGGTAGGAATTCTGGTTGAGTTCACTGGCAATCTGCTCGGGATGATAGCCCCTCTCAAAGAGCACCAGGCTTTCAAACACCACCCGAAACTGGGAGGCAATCAGGGCAATCAGCTGGCTGGGGTCACGGTTGTTGAGCAGGCTGTTGTAGCTGTTTAGCACCGCTTTCAAATCCTTCGCACTCAAAGCATTGACCAAAGCGAAGGCATTTTCCTCCAAGGGCTTGCGAATCAGCACCTCAATGGTATTGGCATCCAGTTCTCCCGGATAGTTCTTCAGTTTTTCGATTTCATTATGAAGCGTCGTCAAATCACCAGGCAGCCGTTCATTGAGGATCTGTAAAGCTTGCGGGGTCAGCTTCAGCTTGGCCGCTTTAATCAACTGGGCGGCGGTATTTTGCAGCTGCCAGGGTTTTAAGCGCTCAAAGCTGTGGCTTTGGCACTGGTCCAAAAGCAGCTTGGTCACCTTCTTGCGCCGGTCAATATCACCATTTTCTAAGGTAAAGATCAAAACCGTCTGGTCGTAAGGCTGTTTGAGATACTGTGTCAAAAGCGCCACGTCCGCATCGCTGATACTGCCCTTGGCAGTGACGAAGCTGCAGTTGCTTAGAACAATTACCTTCTGCTCCCCAAATAACGGCAGGGTGTTGGCATCATCAAGCAGATTTCGCAAAGAGAAATCCGCTTGATTGCAGTCATACAGCAGCACACTAAAGTCCGGATCCTCGCCGAGAATCCCGCGTATGATTTCCTGCTGTCTTTGTACTAAGAGATAGGTCTCTTCACCATAGAGAAAATAATTCATAGCTGTTACTTTATTATAACAAATTCATTGTCAGTCGTATGGATAAAGGCGTGATCACCCCAGAAAAAGAAGCGGATGTCCCCGACTTTGGCGGTATCCAAAGTCGGGATACCGCTTTTTTGATAGCGAAGAACTATGGAATAGTGGGGATGGTGATAGGGATTGTTCACACCGGTGGAAAACAGCGCATAGCGCCAGGGATAGCGGTCGATTAACAAATCACTGGAGCTGGTTTTGGAGCCGTGATGCGCTGCTTTGAGCACATCCATTTTCAGACCGGGATAACTAGAAACCAGATCCCGTTCGACGTCTGCACTGATGTCCCCCGGATACAAAAAAGTCAGATCCCCGATGGTAAATAACAGAATCAGGCTGTCATCGTTGGCACTTTCATAGTGTTTGTCATAGAGCAGCTGGGTCATGGTGATTTTTTCAAAGACCAGTTGCGGCTGCTTGTTATCAATGACCGCCTTGATTTGATAATCCTGTATCAGGGCGTCGCGGTTACCGGCATGGTCAGAGTCGTTATGGGACAGGATCAATCCTTCCAGGCAGCGGATACCTCTGGCATTGAGTTCATTTTGTAAATAGGAATAGCTGGTCGGGGGTCCGGTATCCAGCACAATTGCACAAGGCGCAAAGGGAAAGTGCAGCACCATCGCATCCCCCTGCCCCACTGACAGCTGAGTCAAAGTCACAAAGGGATCAAAGAGCCATTGCACCTGATTGAAAAAAAGGACCAGGGACAAGGACAGAATCACTTTGACCTTCTGATAGGGCCAAAGCGATGCCAGCTGAAACCACAGAAATACCCCCCATAAAGGCAGCTTGCCAGTCAGCACAAAGCGCGGGTAAGCGGTATTTGCCAGCATCCCTATCACCCCGTCCAAGATCCCGGTACACTCACTCAGACACAAAACCAGACAGCTCAGCCAGATGACGGGCAAAGCCGGCTGCAGGCAAAGCCCCAGTGCCAGCTGGCCAAAAGAGAAACTGTAGCTGGTAGCCAAGCGCAGGGGGATGGATGAGAGCGCAAACGCCAATCGGCGCGAGTGATAGAGCTGATACAGGTATTCAATGCCCAAAGCCAGCCAGAACGATTGGGAAGACACCCAGGCCGGCTCAATCAGTAACAAAACAAGTGCACAATAACAAAGCTGACGGCGTGAATCGAGTTTTCGCCAGCGCAAAAAACGCAGAATCAGATGCTTCGCCAGAATCAGCCAAGCTCCGAAATTCAAACAAAGAAACACCATCGTCAATGACGATGCCAGCTCTTTGCGCCAGCCCTTGACATAGCGCCCCACAAAATCCCGGACCATCCGCGCCAAACCGCCATAGATTAGGCCGCTGGTGCGAAACAGGGAAAAAATGTCCCAGTCTTGCTTACCCAGCCCAAAAAAGAGCTGCAGGAAAAAACTTTGGGTGACAGGATTTTCAATCGCCTGAATTTGCCTGTAAAGCCAGCTGGAGAGCGTGAATGGGGTCTTGTATACGGTAATGCTTTCCGGCTTTACACTAAAGTGGATTTGTTTGCTTTGGGCCCACTGGTAGAAACCTCCGGTGTGATCCGATAAAGTCTCTGGGATTTCTTGCAGCTCGCCCTCAAAGCAGATTTCCTGATCATAGATCAGATTCTGGCCAATAACAAACACTTTGCCGCGCATAGTCTCTACCACAGCACCTGAACCGGTGAGGCTTTCCACCCTGCCGCAATTTAGCGGAACTGCTGTATCTTCAACAAGTGCCAAACGCAGCACAAAGACCAAAAGCACAACTCCAATCACCCGGACCTTGCGCCAGCCAAACCAAAGGACAAAAACCAAAACAGCAACCACCGCAAAAATCAAATTTTGCGCCAGCGGCTTTAGAGCACACAGGGCCAAAACACTCCAGGTCAAAAGCCACAGCATCATAAACAGATCAGATCCTTGAGTTTCTCAAACTTCACCTCTCCGATGCCTTTGACCTGCATCAAATCCTGGATACTTTGAAAATAGCCATGCGCTTCGCGATAGGAAATAATCGCCCTGGCAGTCGCTTCCCCGACACCCGGCAGTTTCATCAGCTCTTCTTGAGATGCGGTATTGATGCTGATGCAGCCGCTTTCCGTTTTCAAAGGAATCGTAATCACATCCCCGTCATGCAATACAGTCGCCGGATTGAAGGACTGCAGATCGGCAGTCTCTTTCAATTCAACCAACTCCAACAAATCCCCTACAGTACTCTTTAGCGGCAGCGTCAATGTCTGCTCTTTCTCTACCTCGCCGCGTATCAATACCTTAATCTCGGAGATCTCAGGTTGGCTGCTGCTTTTTTTATAAGGAGACAGAAACAGCCACAGCCACAAGAAAAAAAGGGCACAAAGCCCAAACCACTTGAACCTCATACCCTATCATTGCGGGTTTTTGGACAAATTCCTACCCCCAATTACACTTTTTTCAGTTTTTTCACCAAAGCATTCAGAAACTTGCGGGTCAAATCCGGATGAATATCCAGGCAATACGGCAGATAAATCCGTTCCCCGGCCTGATGGATTTCCCTTCCGCAGCTGCCAAAGACGACCCCGGGAATATGCAGTGATAAAAGAGCTTCCATCGGAAAGCCATAGACCAGATCGCGCCCGATCAGGTTCTCCATTGCCACTTCCATGCCCTCGACATCCCCGGCTTCAATAAAGGAGAAATCGGAAACCCCGCAATAGGCCTGCTGCTCGATGTCCAAATGATAATGTTTTTGCGCCGCCTGTATCATCTCCTGCATCGCCCCGAAGAACTTTTTGTAGTCATTCCGTTCAACATCCGGATAGCGGGCGGGATAGTAAGGCGGAATGATACCGATGACCACCCGCGGACTTTTGTCCGGGTCCAAATCACACAAGAGTTCCACCAAAGCAATCGCCTGACTTTGGTTATCCATTCCCTCTTCACGCCAGGCTTTCACGGCCTCATTCATCTTTTCTTCCAGATTCACTGTGGCAGCCTTTGTGCGCAAGAACAGCTGCTGATAGGTCATCACCACCGGGGTAGTGTCCACGGCGACCAAATCGCGCTTGCCATTACCGCTGTAGCTTTGGACAGTCCGGTGATAGCGGTCCATCACCTCCTGGATTGCCTCCTGGGCCAGATCCTTGGCCAATCCCAGGATGTGGTTGAAGCTGTTCTCCAGGATTTCAATATTGTAGTATGCGGCACCATATAGTGGTGTCGTGACACTGTAGCGCTTCTTCAAATCGCTCATTTTTAAGGATGAGGGCGGAATGGTGCGTTGGCCATGGCTGCTCTCACAGAAGTCCAGATTGAGCTCCATGCGGCTTTGGATTGCTGCCAAAAGCGAGCTGACATTCAAGCCGTTGAAGGCTTCATTGACATGGCTCACCACCCCCACACAAAAATAGAGCAGGTTCATCTTGCCTGACGCCCCCAGTTCCACGGCTTTGGGCTCCTTGTCATTGCCCCGGGAGGAGGGTTCCCCCAGAATTAAGCCCACATAGTTTAAGCCTTCCTCCTGTTTTTTGGCCAGAAACTTCAACGCTTCCAGCATCCCTTCGGAATTGGTCTCCTCCCCGGGAACACTCAAAAACAGGATGTTGAGGGGAAAGCCTTCCCCGCTGTAGTCCCGTATCAGTTCGATAAACAAGGCCAGGCCATACTTCATGTCCAGAATTCCCCGGCCAAAGAGATAGTCACCGCTGGCCAGGTCCGCTTTGGCCTGGTCATTAAGGGACAGCTTATGGATCTGACTGGTCAATTTTTTTGCATCAAAAGCCAGGTCTTTCAAAATCCCGTAGCAGTCCACCTCCACCACATCATGGTGACCGGTCAATACCACGGTGTCCGCCGTAGAATGCGGGCTTTGGTAGAAAGCCGTCAGGTAGGTGCGCTTTAGGCGGTCACCGGGAATTTCATGCACCAACAAATTCTTTGGATTCTCTTGAAAGTAAGGCATGCCTTCAAACACCTGCTGCATGTAATCCACGGCGGTGTTTTCATCGCTGGTACCGCATAAGCTCGGACACGCTACCAAGCCAATCAGGGTATCAAGCAGCCTTTGCGCAAATTCGTCTTTGACACTATACATGCTACCCCTCCTTATACCAGAAACTCATACATGTCGCCAGACTGTACAAAGGAGGCAGGAATCGCTTCCCCCAAGGCCTGCGGCAGGTATTTGAGCATATACTCCATTCCATACTCTTCCATATTGAAGTGGCCAACCGCCAGGATTGCTTTGGCAAAGCCCAGCATCGCCGAGTCACGGATATACTCGCTGACGGTGTAGTCAATCAGCTCCAGCGATAGCACACAGTCAATCTGTTCGCTGTCAATCTTCTTGATGATTTCGTTTTCCAGTGCCCCCTGGGCCATGATATGCATGCTGATATAGACCTTCTCTACCGGAGCGTCCAAATCCCCCAAAACCTTGATGCCGTTGAGGTGAAAACGCTCTTTCACATATTCCCCGACCTTGCGGGCGGTGGTCTTGGGCAAGACATAGGTCATCGGCCGGGCAATGGGGTCAACCAGATACTTTTCCCAATCCAGTTTCTTCATTACCCCATAGAAGATGCCATCCACATACCCGTCCCCATAGGGAATCCCGGAGTGGATATAGTCGTGGTCGCGCCAGACCACGATGCCGTGCTTATCCAGCAGTTCTTTTTTCGCCAGGTAGGTCTTATTCCCGCTTTCCAACAGCCAATCCTGATGGTCGCCATGGTTGTAGAACAAGGCCTCATGGACAATAATCAGGTTGGCGCCCCGCTCAATGGCCGTCCTGACGACATCCACACTGGCCCAACAGGAAGTCAGAATCCCGGTACACTCCTGCATGGGGTCTCCATAGAGAATCTTGTCGCGGGTGGTGGCCTCGTCAATCGGCTTGCCGTTGACCGTGCCTTTGTGATACTGCTTCATCTTTGCAATCACTTCACTGATTAACATGTGCTCTCCTCCTGTCATTGTTTCTTATCAAAAAGTTTTTGTATGATGCAAAATTTTTGCTTTCATTCATCGAGCTTGTGTCCGCAATAGGGACAGTAAGCTTTCTTGTCTTTGCGTCTGCCCGCCTCGGTCTGCTCCATAAAGCCGGCGGAAATAATACCGGTGGGGATGGCGACCAGGGCAATGCCCAAAAGCGCAATCACCGCTGAGAGCACTTTGCCTAAAACCGTCACCGGATACAGGTCCCCATAGCCTACGGTGGTCAAAGTCACAATCGCATACCACATGGCGGACAGGGCATTGTCAAAGACCTCCGGCTGGGCCTGGTTTTCCACGCTGTACATCATCACCGAAGCGATAATCATCAAAAGCAGAATCATGAAAATCGAAGACGCAAGCTGGCTTTTGCGCTTGCGGAAGACCTCACCGATGGTTGTCATCGCGGAGGTATAGCGGTTGAACTTGAAGATGCGCAATAGGCGCAGCATTCTCAAAGAGCGCAAAGCCCGCAAATCCAGGGCAAAGACCTGAGGCAGATAGAATGGCAGAATGGCCACCAAATCAATCACAGCCATAAAGGAAAAGATGTATTTGACGCGCGGATGCAGGTATTTGCGGCGTTTGTATTTGAGGTCTGCGGTCCAGACCCGGGCTAAGTATTCGATGGTGAAAATCACGACGGAGACTGTCTCCACGATGGAAAACAGGGTGCGGTACTGCCTGGCTTCCTCAAAGGTATCCGCAAAAACGACCACCAGGTTGATGATAATCAGGGCAACGATAAAACCGTCAAACAGATTGGCATACAGATCGTTTTTGTCGTCCTCCCGGATCAGATCATAGACTTTGAGCTTGAGTTGATGTAGTTGTGCTGCCATAAAAACCTCGTTAGTATTATCATACCACAGAGAGGTTGAAACAAATTTAACCGATTGTCCAAAAACCACTGTGTTTTGTCAATCCTTGCCAATCACCCAAACCAAATAAAAAACCCGGAAATTCCGGGTTTGTTTTTCCTGGTGGACACTATAGGGCTCGAACCTACGACCCCCTGGTTGTGACCCAGGTGCTCTCCCAACTGAGCTAAGCGTCCGCGTGAGACTATTTTAACATCACTGCTTAACAAAAACAATCCGTGTGGGGCGGGAAAACCACAGAAAAGCCCGGAAAACCGTTCCGGGCTTTAGGTTTATTGGTTTGTTGTCGGTTTTGTTTAGTCGTTCTTCTTCACTGCTTTAAAAGTCAGATAGAGGCCCGCAAGCGCCGCTAAACCTGTAAGATATGGAATCCGGTCCACCACCGCCGTCGGGACCGCCGCTGCGGCAACCGCTGCCGGTCTGGCAATCACTATGGTGAAGTATGAGATACCATCGGTGAAGATGACCTTGAAGGTGTAGCTGCCGTTGGCAAAGGTATCCAGATAGGCTTTCTTTAAAGTGATGATGGTGGAGCCTGAGGACACTTCATAATTGGCTGGGTCCACGGTTTGTCCGTTATATTCCAGGCGCACAAAGTCACTGTAGGCGCCGCCCAGCTCTGGCGCAATCGTTTCAGAACCGGTGTAGCTGGGGATTGTGTTTAACAGTGGATAGTCAATCACATAAACCGCCTCCAGTGTGATATTTGTACTGCCAACCACCACTGCTCCATCTTCATAGTCAACCGCCGTGTTCGGGGAAATCGCCCAGCCGGTAAAGTAATAGCCAGGCTTTGATACACCGATATCAGCTGCCAAAGGCAAGGGTGCGGTATTGTCCGCATGGTATTTCAGCGTGGCAACCGTAGTGCCTTCATTTTTCAGGGTGACGCTCGTGCTGCCAAGGGCAGAGGATCCGCCGCCGCCCCCCGGTCCGCCGCCGGAACTTCCCGCCAGGGCACTGTAGGCATTTCGGATATTGGACGGGAATGCCTGCATCATCGAGTTCCAGCAGTTGCTCCAGCCCTCTGAGGTGATGGTGGCATCCGCTACCACAATGCTGCTCCAATCACTCTGATTGGAACTGGTAATCATCTCGTTTTCATTGGCGTAGTAATAAGACACATAGCCGTTTAATACGATGTCATAAGGAACGTTGTTGGCCTTGCCGTAGGAATACATCGCCGCATAGAAAATCATTCCCGCCCTGCGAACATGGGAGGGCGAAGACAAGACCGTGATGTTGGTGATGCCATTGGCATACAGGGTCGCCATCGAATTGGTGAAGTTGGTGACCGTATTGGTGGCCTGATCCTCCAATAACAAACGGCCGGAATCCACACCCTGGCTGATCATATAGGTCGCCATGACATTCGCTTCCGACCAGGTGGGATAGGCATTGTTGGTATAGCCGCCGGTCAAAACAAACAGCGAATCCGGGAACTTTTCAGCCAGAACCACCGCTGCCTGCACCCGCCTTAAGCCGATGTCACTCAAACCGTTGTTGGTGGCAGAGATGGCATTGCCCAAAACAATGAAGGCATGCTTGGTTCCGGTGTTGATGCTGTCGTCAATCTGATCCAGGGGATAGGGTGTGAATGTATTCGTGCCGGCTGACCATGCCCCGGTCGCCGTTCCGACTACATCCAAATGATCACCCAGATTGTTGGAGATTTCCCGGAAGTAGGCAATGGTGTCAGCCCAATACTGGTAGTCAGTCGGGTAATCCCTTTGCAGGGTTGCCAAGATACGGTCGCTGACACTGGTGTCATTGGTGAAATAACGGCTTTCATACAATAACATTCCAATCAGCTCATCTTCTGTGTACTCCCCCACATCATAAGGCTCAGCTGAGGCTGCCTGAATGGTGGCGGAACTGCTGAAGAACAAACCGAAAAAGAGACCAAAAACAATCAGAAATGCAAAACAGTTCTTCGTGAATTTTCGATTCATTTCCCTCTTTCCTCTCTTCGTTTTTAATACGTAATGCTTACCTAAATTGTAGCATTCAGCAGCTCTTCAATTATGACAATATTGTGGAGATTCTATGTGATACAGTTAGATGCAGTTAGAAAGAAGTATCAATCCGTTTGTGCATGAAAGACTTTTCAGACTTGAGCCTATTGTCAAACCAGGAAATATGCCTTAAAATAAAAGCAAGGACCAGGAAAAAAACTCAGTGCTGGTCTTTTTTGTTCAGCCAGTAGATAATCAGAATTCTGATTATCTGCACAAGCTGATACAAAATCAGAAATACATCCATAAGTTCTGAATGTCCTTTCCAGACGCAGCTCAGTTCAGGCAGAGGTTAGGGAGAGAAAGCCCTTCGCGTCCACCACCCAGTCCTTGCCTCTTCTTTATACCATGGATCACACAACTTTTTGTCTCAAATTCGTCTCAAATTTGTCTCATTTCTTATCCATTTTTTACCAGTAAATTGTGGATAAGTCAGACACGAAAGTGCGGGTTCTCCCTGTTTCAAGGGAGATTCTAAGATTGTTGACTTATCCACATTCTATCCACAATCACAAACCAAAAGCCAGAGGGGTTCATCCCTTCTGGCTTTTGTGTCTCTTTTATAATTGTCTTACTCTGATTTCTGACTGTCCTTCTTCTTGCGGTAGTACCGATAACCCAGATAGGCGATTAACAATATCCCAACAATGGGCAATAACCAGTTGATGGTATTGGTTACCCCGGTTGGCACTTCCCCTCCCATGCCCCAGGATGATACAGACTGCTGCTTGAAGGCCCTGATCACAGTCAGGGTGTAGGTCTTGGTGGTTACACCATCCTTGCCCTTGACCGTAATCGTGAAGGTGTTACTGCCCTCGGACAGTAGGAAGGTGCCATTGCCGCTTTCAATCTCTGCTTCCAGGTCATTACTCACCAAACCATTGATGTCAATACTATCCACATCATTGCCTACATTGATGGTGTACTCTGTCACATCCGGATCAAAGACAGGTGTCAGGCTTCCCTGATTCACACTCAGCTCACTCAAGGTGGTATCGGGAGCCAGCGGGTTGAGCTTGAGTTTAAA
>JAISTR010000037.1 GCA_031272515.1 Erysipelotrichaceae bacterium
TATAAAGGCATGAGTGTGGACCAAATGAAAGATGAGTTTTTAATGTCAACTGAAGAATAAAAGAAACCCAAAAAACTGATGGTACTAGAGAAGTACAGCAACTGCCCGCGACTTAGGCCGCGGGCGGTTGACAGTGCTTTTTTAACCATTTGACTCAGACAGCTATGACATAGAAAGACATCTTGTCGGTGGAGCTAAAAGCATAGATATCCTTAGAGCTTTGCCACAAAAGCCTTGATGGTTTCAACCTGCCGGTTGCTGAGTTTTCCGCCTTTTAAGCCCAGCATCGTGTGGCCTTTGAGCAGCATGCGGATTAAGAGCGTGTTTTCATTGACCTTGATTCCTCTGGCCTTGGCAAGCTCCACGATTTTGGTCAATGCAGCTTTCTGCCCACCGGCTGTGGAAAAAGCAACCAGTTCTTTGACTTTGTTTGTGTCAAGATGACTATTGATGAAGTCCTTGAGACCGGCATCAGCGTCCACCATATAGGCTCCTCCTCCCAGAAACAAGCGGTCCACCGGTTCATTGAGTCCTTCGGTGTACGGTTTTGCGATGGTGCCGGAGCTACTTGCAATAACCTCAGCCACGGCCCGGGTGTTGCCACCCCGCGATTGATACAAGACTGCTGTTTTCATAATTCTCCCCCTTTTCTCAATAAAGAAATGTTTCAGTAATATGTAAAGTTTGCTTTACATATATACCTTACACCTGATGTTTCTAAATGTCAAGCAAACTTTACATTTTATTTGGATTATTTATTCTTACACTCAGTTACTGTCAGATGACAATGTTGTCTTCCCGTATTTCTCCACGGCTTTTTGGACATAGTCCAGAAAGCTCTTGGCAGCTTCAGAGAGCTGCTGCGACTTTCTGGCAATCCAACAAATATGAATGTACGGCTGTCCCTGTAATGGCAAAGCCGCAATCACTTCACTGGTGGAGGATTGGGTTATGCCGGTACCGGGATTATAGGCTTGACAGTTCTCCTGTAGATAGACACTGGTGGACTTGTCGGTAATGAAGATCTGCTGGCGCGGATTGGTGGTCGGTAATAGTGTTTCCTCGGAGAAGTGATATTCGGAATTTTCATTTTGGTCAAAGATGATGCAGGGATATCCAGCCAGTTCCTCCAGGTCAAGTTTTTCCTGCTTTGCCAGGGGATGCTGCCTGCCCAAAAACACATGCATGGGTGTAGAGAAAAGCTCCGTCGCAAGCAAGCCGTGTTTTTTCAGCGCGCGGTTAAGCGGCTGGTAGATGTTCTCGCTGATGGCGATGATGCCAATCTCGCTCTTATTGGAGCGCACATCCTCAATCACCTCGGCGGTAGAGACCTCCCGCAAGTGCAGCGAGTAGGGGATTTCCTTATACTGGTTGACAAGCTTCGCAAAGCTCTCCATGACAAAGACGTAGTGCTGGCTGGAGATGCTAAAGACGAAAGAGGTGCTTTCGCTTTGGCCAAGAAAGCGGTTTTTGATCTTCTCCTCCTGGGCGAGCATTTGCTTTGCATAAAGCAAAAGCGAGCGGCCATCACTAGTCAAACGGATGCCGTGGTGGCTGCGGGTGAAGATGCGGATGCCCAGTTCCTTTTCCAAATCCTTGATGGCTGTACTTAAAGACGGCTGCGATACAAAAAGCCGCTTGGCGGCTTCACTGAAGGAAGCGCTCTTCTCGATTTCTACCAGATAGCGCAGTTGCTGCAGGGTCATGGACAAACAACTCCTTTATAAGAAATATTTATCACTAAATATAAAAAAAAGCAATAACCGAAAGCGTTTACACCAGGCATTGTGATAAAGTATCATGAAATCAGAAAGGATTTCGAGAAATAATTATCGAAAGGAAGGACAAAATGAAAGATCAAAAGATGGGAATTGGCACTGCTTGTATTCATGCCGGTAACATCGAGGATCAATTCGGGGCGCAAACGCCTCCTGTTTATCGTACCTCGACGTTCCACTTTGCGGGACCGGATCAATTCAAGGCGAGGATGAATCCCGCCAGCCCCGAGTATACGGGCTATGTATACTCACGCTCCAACAACCCGACGGTTGCGATGCTGCAAAACCGCCTGGCAGCGATTGAAAACGCGAAGTACTGCGTCGCCTTCGGGTCTGGCACCGGGGCAATCTCCGGTGTATTGCTGGGCATCCTGAAGAAGGGCGACCACGCCATTTATGGCGATGTCATCTATTCTTCGACCTATCACCTGTTTACGGAAACCCTGCCGCGCTTTGGCATCGATACGACGATGGCCAACGCCACCAACCTCGAAGAGCTGGAGAAGGCGATCCGTCCGGAAACCAAGATGATCTATGTGGAAACCCCGGCCAACCCGACCTTGAAGTGCTGTGATTTGAAGGCGATTGCGGATCTGTGCAAGAAGCATGGCATCATCAGCGTCTCCGACAACACCTTCGCCTCCGCCTACAATACCAAGCCGCTGGATCTGGGCTTTGATATCGTACTGGAAAGCTCCACCAAGTACGTCAACGGCCATGGCGACTGCCTGGGCGGCTTTGTCTGCGTCAATGACGAGAAGCTGCACTACCTGGTCAAAGAGGAAGGCATCCACTTCATCGGCGCCATCATGGCCCCGGATGTAGCCTACCTGCATTTAAGAGGATTGAAAACGTTCCACATCCGCGTCGAGCGTCATAATGAAAACGCCCTGAAGGTTGCGGAATTCTTTGAGAAGCACCCGAAGATTGACAAGGTCTACTATCCCGGCCTGCCTTCGCACCCGGAATATGAAATTGCGAAAAAGCAAATGGCTGGCGGCGGCGGTATGGTCGTGGTCGAAGTCAAGGGCGGCCTGGAAGGCGCCAATACCTTCTGTGCCAATTTGAAGATGGCTGGCTATGCGGTATCCCTGGGGGATGCTGATACGCTGGTCGAGCATGCAGCTACGATGACCCACGCCTCCCGTACGCCCGAAGAGCGCGCGGCTGTTGGCATCGGCGAGGGGCAACTGCGGATCTCCGTCGGTCTGGAAGATGCCGAGGATATCATTGCCGATTTCGCGCAAGCGCTGGAAGCGGTCAAAGCTTAATCATAATCCAAAGAAAACGGAATCCCGTAACGGGCTCCGTTTTCTTTTGCCATAGGGCAAAAGAGAAAAAAATCAAAAATTATTATAAAAAATTATCATCCAGGATAAGGAAATCTTGTTAAAAATTGGGAAAGTTGACATATTTGAGTAATTGTATTGACTGAAAGCGATTGCAATGATAAATTATTCTTATCAAGTAGGGTAATTGTAAAGAAGAGAGTGAGGTGAAGAGCAAGTAGATGAGTAGCATACCAAAAGCGATAGGGCCCTACAGCGCCTTTACACAAAAAGGAGGCTTGCTGGTGACTTCCGGGCAGCTGCCGATTGACCCCGAAACCAATCAACTGGTGCAGGGACCAATTGAAGAGCAGGTCAAGCAGTCACTGGACAACCTCATGGAAATCGTAAAGGCCGCCGGTATGGAGCGCAAAGACATTGTCAAAGTCACAATCTTTCTGAAAGACATGAATGACTTTGCCAAGGTCAATGAAGTTTACGCAACGTACTTCAGCGAAGCCTATCCCAGCCGTACCTGCGTGCAAGTCGCACGCCTGCCCCGCGATGCCAGCATCGAAATCGAGCTGATGGCATTTAAGGGCTGAGCTTTTGATTACCCACAAAGAAAGGAGTTTCACTTAGCTGAAACACAACAAGTATGAGCGAGAAAAAGAAAAAAGGCTTTAAAATGCCGCATCTGCTGTGGATCATGTTTGGGCTCATTTTAGTCATGTGCGCCCTGACCTATGTTGTCCCGGCAGGGTCCTTTGCCCGCGATGAAGCCGGCAAAGTACTCGACCCCATCGTCTTTAATTATTTAGGAGCCCAATCCCCGGTGAATCCGTGGATGGCTGTTATGTCCATTCTGGAAGGTCTGACCGGCAGTGCGACCATCGTTTTTGCTGTTATGACCTCCGGTGCTACGATTGCCATTATTCTGGAAAGCAAGGTCTTTGACCGCTTACTGAATTATGCCGTCTACAAGCTGAAAGACAAAGGCCAAAACACGATTATCATCATCATGTTCATCCTGATGGTGTACCTGGGAGCCTTCGGCGGTTCCGACGCCTTGATTGCAATCGTTCCTATCGGCGTGCTCTTCGCCAAAAAACTGAAACTCGATAACATTACGGCGGTAGCCATCACCACCTTCGCAACCCTGCTGGGCTTTGGTACCGGTCCGACCAAACAAGTCAACAACGAACTGCTGATGGGCGCGACCCCCTATGGCAACTTCTTCTTCCGTTTTGTCGTCATGAACATCTTCATGCTGATCGGCATGTTCTTTGTCGTCACCTACTGCGCAAAGATCAAAAAAGACCCGAGCAAATCGCCGATGTACAAACAAGGCTGGGATCCGGATGAAGAATCCGGTGAAGTTGATGATTCCTCTATCGTGGAAGCGACCTTCGGCCTGCGCGACATCCTGCTTTTGACGGTCTTCTTGGGCCAATACCCGATTATCGTCTGGTACAGCATGAATTATTCCGCAACCTTCTATCCGTTTATGATTGGGTTTGGAATCCTGATTGGTTTGATCTGCGGCGTTATCGCCGGCATGGATGCAGACAGACTCGGCAACACCTTCGCCAAGGGTATCTCCTCGATGGCGTTTGTCGGCTTTGTCATCGGTTTGGCCAGAGTCGTCTCCCTGGTTATGTCCAAGGGTCAAATTCTGGAAACCATCATTTATTTCCTGACGCAGCCGCTGCAAGGCCTGCCGTCCTCGGTCTCCTATGTCGGAATGACCGCGATTATTTCTGTCATCAACGTCGTGATCCCCAGTGCCTCTTCCAAGGGCGCACTCTTGATCCCGATTATGCAGCCGATTATCGACACCCTGAAGCTCAACCGCAACGTCGGTGTCATGGCCTTCCAATACGGCGACGGCTTCACCAACATCGTCTCCCCGCTGTTGGGCTGGACGGTTGGTTCCTGCGTCACCGCGAACCTGCCCTTTGACAAATGGTTCAGATGGGCTTTACCGAAAGTGCTGATTATGATTGGCGGCGCCTTCGTGGTTATGTTTATCGCCAGTTTTGTCTGCTCTTAGTTATACGAATTGAATTACTGTTGACCTCCTGTCTCAGGGGAAGAAGCAGTTCCCCAGGCTATCGTTTGATAGCCTGGGGGCTGCGGTGCAGGAGTAGGTTTGTTCCATTATGAGAACATCAAAAGGAGAAACTATGTCCCTCAATGAAAAAATCAAAGAATTAGCAAAGAAATATGAATCCTACATGATTGCCGAACGGCATCATTTTCACGAATATCCGGAAGTTGGCTTGAAGGAATTCGAAACCAGCAAGCGCTTGAAAGAAGCCTGCAAAGAACTGGGCCTGCCTTTGGTTGAAGGCGAAGGAACCGGTTTTATCGCGATTTATGACACCGGCAAGCCGGGCAAGACCCTGGCCATCCGCACCGATATCGATGCGCTGCCGATGAAGGAAGACCCGAACAACCTGGTCGGCCCCAAGAAGGTCGTATCGAAACTGGATGATGCCTGCCATTCCTGCGGACACGATGCCCACATGGCGATGGAACTGGCTGCCATCAAGATTCTGCTGGACCTCAAGGATGAGCTGTCCGGCAAGATCCTGTTCTGCTTTGAAGCAGCTGAGGAATTCGGCGGCGGCTATGAAGAAATGGCAAAGCTGCTGGTTCCGCTCAAACCGGATGCAATCTACGGCTCCCATGTCACCGCCTTTATGAAATCCAAGACCGTATGTCTGGATGGCGGACCGCGCATGGGCGGCTCGATGCTGATTGACATTACCGTGCAGGGCAAGGGCGGACACGGCTCGCGTCCCGACCTGTCCATCAACCCGCTGTTTGCGGCAGCGGCGATTGTTACCCAACTGGGCAACAACTGGGCCAACCGCATTGACGTCACCAAGACCGTCACCCTGGGCATCGCCCAACTGCACTGCGGCACCGCGGACAACATCTTCGCGGAAACCGCGAAAATCGGCGGTACCTGCCGTTTCTTCGATATGGAAGAAGCCGAAAAGGCAGCCGAAATTCTGCGCCGTGTTCCCGACCTGGTAGCGCAAGCCAACTACTGCACCGTCAGCTATGGCCCGCGCCATGCGACCCCTGGCGGACCGGTCATCAACGATGACAAACTGGCAGCATTAGCCCGCAAAGGCGCCCGCGAAATCCTGGGCGACGAAGGCGTGGTGGAAGGCGTATTGTGGTTTGCTTCCGAACCGTTCTCACGCTATGGCACGCTGCTGGGTATTCCCTCCGTCTTCGCTTTTGTCGGTATCGGCAACGAAGAGTTGGGCTCTGGGGCAGAACACCACAACAACCGCTTCGACATTGATGACGATGCGCTGTTGTCCGGAGTTCTGGCTACCTGCAAGTTTGCGACGGAATTCTTGGCTTAATACAAATTAAGGAGAAAGAACATGAGTTTGACAGAATTGATTCAAAAGGCCGTACAAGACGTTGCCCCTTATGCCATCGAGCAGCGCCGCTGGCTGCATACCCATGCGGAAGTGAGCTTACAGGAGGTCGAGACCTCCAAACACCTGAAGGCAGAGGTGGCGAAACTGGGATTGCCAATTACCGATAATGGCAACACCGGCTTTATTGCGGTCCTGGATACCGGCAAGCCGGGCAAGACCCTGGCCATCCGGGCTGACATCGACGCTTTGCCGATGCAGGAGTCGGCTGTCAACCTCAAGGGCAAAAAGGTTGCGGTATCCGAAAATGACGGCGCCTGCCACGCCTGCGGGCATGATGCCCACATGGCGATGCAGCTGGCCGCCATGAAGATCCTTTGTGATCTCAAGGAACATTTAAGCGGGAAGATCATCTTCCTGTTTGAAGCAGCCGAGGAAATCGGCGGTGGCTTTGATGATGCTGCCAGCCTGGTTGTTCCCTTAAAACCGGATGCCATCTATGGCAGCCATGTTACCTCCTTTATGCCCTCGGGCACCATCTGCCTGGATAGCGGTCCGCGGATGGCCGGAGGGATGCTGATTGATATTACCGTCAAAGGGAAGGGCGGGCATGGTTCCCGCCCCGACCTTTCGATCAACCCGCTGTTTGCGGCTACCTCCATCGTGAACCAGTTGGCAATCAACTGGGCCAACAAGGTGGATGTGACCAAAACAGCGACCCTGGGCATCACCTTGCTGCAATGCGGGACTGCCTCCAACATCTTTGCGGAAGAGGCGAGGATTGCGGGCTCCACCCGAATCTTTGATCCGGAAGTGGCGGAGGTGGTCAAGGACATCATTACCCGCGTGCCCAAGCTGATGGCGCAAGCGAACTATTGCGAAGCGGAATATGCACCGGGGCACGGCAATTTTCTTAATCCCGTGCATAACGACAAAGAGCTCAGCAGCTTGGCCAGAAAAGGGGCTCTGGAAGTCGTAGGCAGTGAGAAGGTAGTGGACGGGGTGCTCTGGTTTGCCTCCGAATCGTTTGGCAGCTGGAGTGTGAAGCATCAAATCCCCAGTGTCTTTGCCTTCGTCGGCATTGGCAACCCGGAACTCGGCAGCGGTGCCGATCACCACAACATTCACTTTGATGTGGATGATGACGCCTTAGCCACCGGCATTGCCTGTACCTGTAAGTTCGCTTTGGATTTTCTTTCTTAAGAGCGAAGAGCAGGAAATCATCCTGCTCTTTTTTCTCATCTCCTCCTCTTACCTGGCGGTAAGGATGGTTACTGAAAAGTGCATACTGTTTAAATCTTTCGCAAGGTATCAGGCTGTGGTTAAAGAGGAGGTAAACACTTAACTATGGAGATATTGAAACTACTGTTGATATTTGTAATCATGCTGGCGGTGCTGCGCTTCAAGCAGCCGCTGTATGTGGCGATGCTGGTGGGCATCGTTTTGGGCATCCTTTTGTACCAGATTCCGCTTTCACAGGTACCGGGGATGATCCAGAAGGGGATTCTGTCATCATCCACCCTCACCATGATCCTGGCGTTTTACACCATCACCTTTTTGCAGCGGATGCTGGAGAAGCGGGGAAGGCTGGCGATGGCAGAAGAGTCAATCGCCGAATTGTTTCACTCGCGCCGGGTCAATGCCATGCTCACGCCCTTTCTGATTGGCATGCTGCCCTCACCAGGGGCAGTCCTGATCAGCAAGCCTATCGTCGAGAAGGCCGCCGGGGACTCTTTGGACCAGACGGAAATGGCAGTGGTGACTTCCTATTACCGCCACATCACCGAAGCCTTTGTCCCGACCTATGCTTCCGTGATTCTGGCCCTGCAGTTGACCGGTATCAGCTCAGGCGCCTTTGTTTTGGGGATGCTGCCGATGGTAGCGGCGCTGTTTTTGATCGGCTATGTCATCTATGTGCGCCGCATTCCCAAGATGGAGAAGCGCTACAGCGCGCCGGACTATAAAAAGTATTTGACCTATCTGGTGCAGGGAATCTGGACGATTGCCGCTGCGGTCTTTATGATCATGGCCTTCAACTGGCCGGTGTACCTGGTCATTATCGGATTGATTGTTGTGAACTATTTCATCGAGCGCTTCAGCTTCAAGGAGATTCAACCCTTCTTTGTGAGTGCCTTTGAGAAGCGTCTGATTTTTATCACTTTGGCAGTAATGGTCTTTAAGGAAGTGATTACGGCTTCCGGGGTCATCACGGCTTTGACCGCCTCGATGGCAACCCTGCCGTTTTCACCGGTGATTATCTACGCCTTGATTTTCTTCTTTGGCTCGATTATCGCCGGCAGCCAGGCAATCATTGCCCTGTCGCTGCCGCTGGCATTTTTAACCGTACCAAATGCCGGACTGCCCTTATTGATTTTGTTGATGAGCATGACTTACATCGCCATGCAGATCTCAATCACCCATGTGTGTTTAAGCATCGTGATTGAGGCATTCCAGGTGGATTTTTCCAGCTTTGTAATCAAGAGTCTGCCGATTATCTTGTCCTTTGTGGCATGCTGCAGTTTGTACTACCTGCTGATGGTTGCAATATTGTAAAGGAGGCCTATCTATGAGCAAGTATGATTTTGAAACCAGAGTAGACCGTAGGGGGACGGGGAGTTCCAAGTGGAACCAAATGCTGGGGTGGAACCCCAATGTCAGCGAGGGGGTTGTACCGCTCTCGGTCGCTGATATGGAATTGAAGAATGCCCCTGAGATTATCGAGGGACTCAAGGACTTTTTGGACACGGCGGTATTGGGTTATACAGCTGCCTATCCTGCCTACATCGAAGCGGTGCGCGGCTGGATGAAGAAGCACCACAACTTCGACTTCGCCGACAGCGAACTCTCGGTGACCGGCGGGGTGGTCGCGGCCTTCAACTCGGTCGTGCGCGCCTTCACCAAGCCGGGGGACGGCGTCATCCTGATGCGTCCGATCTACTATCCGATGGGCTTTGCGATTGCCAACAACGGCCGCAAGGAAGTCAATGTACCGCTGATTAACAAAGAAGGGGTTTACACCATCGACTTCGAGAAATATGAAGAAGCGTGCAAGGACCCCAACAACAAGCTGTTGATCTTCTGCTCGCCCCATAACCCGGTTGGCAGAGTCTGGACGAAGGAAGAACTCAAGAAGATCGGCGACATCGCCCTGGCCAATGACGTACTGGTCTTAAGTGATGAGATCTGGCTGGACTTCACCTATGAAGACAGCAAGCATACCGTCTTTACCACCGTCGATGAAGCCTTCAAGAAAAACACCATTGTCTGCACAGCAGCTTCCAAGACCTTCAATCTGGCAGGTCTGAAGTGCTCCAACATCTTTGTTGCCAATCCCGAGCTCAAAGCCATCTACGACAAGCAATTGATGGCAGACAACGTGAGCGGCAGCGGGATTCTGGGCTACAAGGGCACGGAGCTGGCCTACAGCAAGGCTGAGGGCTGGTATGAGGAAATGATTGAGCTGATCAAAGCCAACCGTGACTACACCTACAAATTCTTTGCGGACAACTACCCGAAGATGAAGGTCACCAAGCTGGAAGGCACCTACCTGATTTGGGTGGATATGAGCTGTTTGGGCCTGGATGACAAGGCTTTGGAGGAATTCCTGCATATGGAAGCGGAATTCTTCACCGACGAAGGCTATGTCTTTGGACCGGAGGGCAGCGGCTATGAGCGCATCAACATCGCCTGCACCAAAGAAATCCTGGCGGATGCCTACGCGAAGCTGAAAAAACATTTGGATCCGCTCTACGAAAAGGTGAAATAAAAGGGGAAAGAAAAAGCGAACAGACGGTACTTTGTCTGTTCGCTGTCCTATGATTGGTCTACCAGCTGTTTCTCCGCTTCCTTCTTGTAGCGGTAGATGGAGGATTCCGCCAGGTTGAGCTTCTTGGCAATCAGGGGAATCGCACCCTTGAGCAGAAAGATCTTCTTGTCGATCAGCTCCTGGATGATGACCCGCTTGTCCTCGCGCTTGAGGGTGGCATTGCCGTTATCGTAGTGACCCTCGATGTAGGAGTCGATCACCTGGTCGATATCCGCCACCAGATATTCAACGGTGGAGCCGTTTTTGACATCAGCAGAGCGGTGGGCATTGAGGTTTACCAGAAAGCCGAGGTTATTGAGGATGTTCTCATAGGGGGTACCATCGACGTTGATGCAAAGCATCCCGATTAAAGTACCGTCTGCTTCCTTGATGAACTTGGTCGCTGACTGCACCTGCTTGTCATTTTGCGACATCGCATGATAACCGGTCACATAGTCGGAGGTCTGATAGACCTTGTTCTCAATCAGAGAGAGGCCAAAACCGGTCAGCGGCGCATACTTGTCGCGGCCGGAGACATGACCGTTGATGATGGAGGCGATATAGGTGTAGTCATTCTCGATGACATGCAAAACGATTTCGATGTTCTTGGGAACAATGGTTTCCAAAAACTCAACCAGCTTTATGTAATCCTGAATAATTTCGTTCTTCATAACACTCTTCCCTTCCGTTTCTCTTATTCTACTACAAGCGTAACGAAAAGATAAAAATTTATCAAGGGACTTTGTGAAAAAAGGTGGATAAAAAGAGAAAAACCGGACAGATAAAGCCTGAAAAAAGCCTACGAGGGAAAATCACTTGTGAGAAATCGCAAAAAAAGTGAGAGAAGAACAAATTAAAATGAGAGCAGTTTTTTCAAAAGGAGACGATTATGAACAAAAAGAATGCAGGAATGGCGACGCAGGCGATCCATGGCGGCGAGATTAAGGACCAGTATGGTGCCCAGATCACGCCGGTGTACCGCAATTCGACCTTCCACTTTGAAAGCCCCAAAGCGATTGCTGAGGCGATGAATCCCGAGGAGCCCGGTTATGTCTATTCCCGGGTCTCAAATCCCACTGTACGGGCCTTTGAGCAGCGAATCGCGATACTTGAGAACGCCAAAGGCGCCATCGCCTTCGGCTCCGGCTCAGCCGCCATCACAGCCGTGATTCTCTCCCTAATCTCAGGGGGCGAGCATGCCGTGTACAGCCAGGTGCTCTATGACACCAGCCACCACATCTTCACCCAGACCCTGCCCCGCTTTAAGGCAGAGACGACGGTCGTGGACCCCAGTGATCTGGCGGCGGTGGAAGCGGCAATCCAGGAAAACACCAAAATGATTTATGTAGAGACCCCGGCCAATCCGACCCTGAGCATCTGCGACTTAAAAGAAATTGCGAAACTCGCCAAAAAGCACGGGGTGCTGGCGGTCTGCGACAACACCTTCGCCTCCGCCTACAATACCAAGCCGCTGGACTTGGGCTTTGATGTGGTTTTGGAGAGTGCCACCAAGTATGTCAACGGCCATGGTGACGGGCTGGGCGGCTTTGTCTGTGCCAATGATTCGGTGCTGCTAGAAACCATACGCCGGGAAGGCTTGATCAACTATGGCGGGGTGATGGCTCCGGATATTGCCTTTTTACTGTTAAGGGGCTTGAAGACCTTCCCGATGCGCGTGAAGGCGCACAGCGAAAACGCTTTGGCTTTGGCGAAATACTTTGAAAGCCATCCCAAGGTCGAGAAGGTCTACTATCCCGGGCTGCCTTCGCATCCAGGCTATGAGATTGCGAAAAAACAAATGAAGACCGGCGGCGGCATGATTGTCATTGAAGTGGCCGGCGGCCTGGAAGGGGCCTCGCGCTTTGTGACCGGCTTTGAGCTGGCCAGCTATGCGGCCTCGCTGGGCGATGCCGACACGCTGGTGGAACACCCGGCGACGATGACCCACGCCAGAATGACGCCAGAGGAGCGTCAGCGGGCGGGCATCGGCGAAGGGATGATCCGCATTTCTGTCGGTTTGGAAGACATAGAAGATATCATTGAAGACTTTGAAAATGCATTGAATCGTATCTGAAGAAAGGAGCAAGCAATGCAAGAAATGACTGAAATCCGCTGGCATGGACGCGGCGGACAGGGAGCCAAGACTGCTGCCTTGTTGTTGGCAGACGTGGCTTTCAACACCGGAAAGTATGTGCAGGGCTTTCCGGAATACGGACCGGAGCGCATGGGAGCACCCATCACCGCCTTCAACCGCATCAGTGATGTGCGCTGTACCATCCACTCCAACATCTACCAGCCCGACTATGTCGTGGTGGTGGATGAGACCCTGATTGCCAGTGTCGATGTCACCAAGGGCTTAAAGCCGGAAGGTGCCATCATCATCAACTCGGCCAAAGAACCGGAGGACCTGAGGGCTTCCCTGTCCGGCTTTAGCGGGCGCATCTGCACCATCGATGCCAACCGCATCGCCGAAGAGTGCATCGGCAGGCCGATTCCCAACACGCCGATGCTGGCGGCGGTGGTGAAGGTATCCCAATTACTGGATGACGAAGCCTTCCTAAAGGACATGGAGCAATCCCTGGCCCACAAGTTTGCCTCCAAGCCCCAGGTGATTGAAGGCAACCTGAAGGCTTTGAAGCGCTCATTATCGGAGGTGAAAGGATGAAAGCAGCAGAAATCAAGGAAACCCTGACCTGGAAGGAATTGACCGTGGCCGGCGAAATCGCCGAAGGCGGGACTTCCGTTTTGACCAAGACTGGGGAGTGGCGGACGATGATTCCGCGCTTTATCCCCGACAAGTGCAAGCAGTGCATGCTGTGCGTGCCCTGCTGCCCGGACATGTCCATCCCCGTGAAGGATGGCAAGCGCCTGGACTTTGACTACGACCACTGCAAGGGCTGCGGCATCTGCTATAAGGTCTGCCCCTTTGGTGCGATTGAATTTGAAAAGGAGGAAAAGTAAGATGGCAATTCGCGAGAGAATGTCCGGCAACGAAGCTGTTGCCTATGCGATGCGGCAGATTGACCCGGATGTGATGGGGGCTTTCCCGATCACGCCTTCCACCGAAATCCCCCAATACTTCTCCCAATATGTGGCCAATGGCCAGGTGCATACGGAGTTTGTGGCGGTGGAGAGCGAACACAGCGCGATGTCGTGCTGCATCGGTGCCCAGGCCGCCGGCGGCCGGGCGGTGACTGCCACCTCCTCTGCCGGTCTGGCACTCATGTGGGAAATGCTGTATGTAGCGGCTTCCAGCCGTTTGCCGATTACTTTGAGCTGTGTCAACCGGGCTTTATCGGGTCCCATCAACATCAACAACGACCACAGCGACTCGATGGGGGCCCGCGATTCCGGCTGGATTCAGCTGTATGCGGAAAACAATCAGGAAGCCTATGACAACTTCTGCATGGCGATGCGCATCGGCGAGCACAAGGATGTGCGCCTGCCGGTGATGTGCTGCCAGGACGGCTTCATCACCTCCCATGCAATCGAGAACATCGAACTGCTGGAAGATGAGATCGTCAAGAACTTTGTAGGCAAGTATGAGCCGGAGAACTATCTTTTGAAGAAGGAAAATCCGCTGTCGGTGGGACCCTATGATACGGTTGCCTACTATATGGAGCACAAGAAGCAGCAGGCGGAGGCGATGAAAAACGCCAAGGCGGTGATTCTGGAAGTCGCCAAGGACTTTGAGAAGATCTCCGCAAGAAAGTACTCCTTCTTTGAAGAATACAAGATGGATGACGCCGAAGTGGCAATGGTCATCATCGGCTCCTCTGCCGGTACTGCCAAGGCGGTGGTGGACAGCCTGAGAGAAGAGGGCATCAAAGCCGGACTCATTAAGATCCGGGTGTTCAGACCCTTCCCTGCCAGTGAAATCGCCAAAGCCCTGGCGCATGTCAAAGCGGCAGCGATCATGGACAAGGCCGACAGCTTCTCAGGCTGTGGCGGACCGCTGTTTGCGGAAGTGCGCAGTGCCTGCTACGGACTTGATAGTAAGCCGGTACTGGTCAACTACATCTATGGCTTAGGCGGCCGCGATGTCGTCACCACGGACCTGAAAAAGGCCTTTAATAAGCTTTTGGAATATGCCAAGAAGGGAGCCCCGGAAGAGACCTACTATCACCTGGGCGTGAGGGAGTGAAACTATGGCCTACAATTTACGTGAAGAACTGAATAAACCGGAACGCTTTGCGGCAGGACACCGCATGTGTGCCGGCTGTGGTGCCCCGGTTGCGATTCGCGGGGTACTGCGGGCCTTGGACCCGCAAGACAAGGCAGTCATTGCCAATGCGACCGGCTGTCTGGAAGTCTCGACCTTCCTTTATCCCTATACCGCCTGGCAGGACAGCTATATCCACACCGCTTTCGAGTGTGCGGCAGCGACCCTGTCCGGTGTGCAGAGTGCCTATGAAGCCATGAAGAAGCAGGGCAAGATCGATGAGACCTACAAATTCATCGCCTTTGGCGGTGATGGCGGAACCTACGACATCGGTTTCCAGTCGCTCTCCGGAGCCATGGAGCGCGGACACGACATGGTCTATGTCTGCTATGACAATGAAGCCTACATGAATACCGGGATTCAAAGATCGTCCTCGACCCCGCGCTTTGCGGATGCGACCACCTCGCCGGTTGGTTCAGCGATCCCTGGCAAGCAGCAAAACAAGAAGAACCTGACCGAGGTCATGGCTGCCCACGATATTCCCTATGTGGGACAGACGACCTTTATCTCCAACTTCAAGGACCTCCATGAGAAGGCCAGAAAAGCCCTTTATACGGAAGGTGCAGCCTTTTTGAATGTAATGGCACCCTGTCCCAGGGGCTGGCGCTATGCGACAGAGGATTTGATGGAAATCTGCAAGCTCGCCGTAGAGACCTGCGTGTGGCCCTTGTATGAGGTTGACCATGGCAAGTGGATCTTAAGCTACAAGCCCAAGGAAAAGCTGCCGGTCAGCGAATACCTGAAGAAACAGGGACGCTTTGCCCACGTGCTGAAAAAAGGCAATGAATGGATGCTGGAAGAGATCCAGAAGGGCGTGGATGAGCGCTGGGAGAAACTGTTAAAGAAATGCGAACAATAAAGCCTGAGCAATCAGGCTTTTTCTTTGTCATGGTATAGTGTTTTTGAAAGTGAAGGGCTTTGGATGACAAATATCGAAAAGGTGAAAAAATATATCGAAGAGGGCAAAGGCGAGAATTACATGCCTTTGTTGGTGGCCTTAATCAATATGCGCTTTGAACCGTTTTACTTGGAGGATGTGGTGTTTTTCAAGGACCTCTATACTTTGAGCAAGTCTCCGGATGTGCGCAACCACATTCTGCACAGCTTGGTTTTGCGCTGTCTGGACTATAACCTGAAGGACTTCTTTCTCTCGGCTTTTAAAAGGGAGCGCTATCTGGATATGCGGCTGACGGCATTGCGCGGGTATGCGCACTATGCCAGTGAGAGCGAAGTACTATTGTGTACAGACAAGTTTATCGAGGTATTAAAGAAACGGGCACAAACGAAGCCCTGGAACTATCAGGAGTACGAGCTGCTGCGCTCTGTCTTTGGCCTTCCGTATCTGGTGAAGACCTATGGCTATGTGTGTTTTAAAGAAGCATTGGCGCAGCTGGAAAGGCAGTATGAGGCGATGCCGGACTTATGCAAGGGCTTCTTCACTTTGGATGAAGAGGGCATGGTGGTGCGCTTGATGTCAGAGGAAGAGACGAAGGCGAACCTGCAGAAGCTCTCAAAGCTTTCATAATAAGAAAAGCGTTTTGAAAGGGCAAAACGCTTATATTGACTTTGATGATTTTGAAAGTTTTTCTTTAAACTGTTTTATCATTTCATCACTGACACCTGCTTCTTTCAAATCTTGACAAAATTCTACCACAAGCTCTTTTTGGTATTCCTGTCTGGCGAGTTCTTTGCCCTCTATATAGCCTTGTTGTCAGGCATAGTTCAAAGCATTGATCTCATCCCGGCGCTGTTTCTCACGCCAAGGCTCTTCATAGTTTTCTGGCTGAGGGTTCCCAGCTTCATTTTTTGAATCTGATTTGGCTTCAGATGTGCCGGTTTGCATTAACATTAAGATTTCATCTTTGCATGATGGAAAACGGAAGCTGGAATCACAGAGTTCATGGTATGAATTCAGAAATTCTGCAAGCTTTTCACTGACTATGGCTATTTTTTTTATCGGACACTTTTGTATCCGCCATCACTGCATACACATGCAGGATACCAGTCATTTTCGCAGTTGCCAGGTCTATTTGTTCTTCTTTCAAAGTTTGTTCGCGCAGCTTCCACATTTCATGAAAAGACAATGAAGCTGGAGCGCTGTCAACATCAATCTGATTCGCTTTTATATGCTTCAGTGGAAAAATATATTGGGGCGCATTAAGTGCGAGCTTTTGTACTTGTTGAATCTTTTTGGCGGATACACCTGATTCGCCAAGTGCCCCCAAAGCAAGAGCAATCCCTTGTTGTTTTGCATAGCTCAAGGCATTGGCCTTGTCGCGATGCTGTTTTTCACTGCATCGCGCGTCATTATAAACTCTTTGTTCTTCTTCTGTCATTTTGCTCATGGTTTTAACCTCCGTTTTAGTAAAACGATAGAATAAAGATTCTACTGAATTCGATATATCGCCCCGGTTAAAATCAGGTTCTTTGCGGCTCTATCGGGGAAAAACTTGACATAACGTCTGATGCTGCCCCTTGTTGCGCCAGATGCTTTGACAAACTTTCTTAGCAAGAATTGTTCTGTTTCATCTAAATCGGCGGGATTCATGATACTCATTAATTCAAGCAATTGAAGCGTTTTAAAGTTTTCCTTCGTTACGGTTGTACGACTGCGATGCGCGCGAACCCGCTGGTATCCAATTCTGATATCCCGTACTCGGGTAGATTCTTTATTGGTAGCTACTTCAAGAAAATTTGGAACTTGTGTGGACAATCCAGAAAGGTTGAGAAGGGAAAATCCAGCAACATATCCATACACTTCATTGCCATCTGTTATAAAATGTTGTACGGCCATCTCCCAAGCATTGAGGGGTACTTCACCAAATGGCATCTTTTCCGGAAAATAATAAACGCCTCTGGCAAAGCGTTTTAAAGTTCCGCTGTTAACAAGCTTCTTCAGTTCTTTAAATATCCAAGGACGTGAGTAGCTTTCATATTGAATCTGTTTTATAAAGATAGGTTCCCCAATTCCGAATTGTGACATCAGGTATTCAATGAAAGTCATGTCTCGCCTCCGAATCCAATTAAACTTTATTAACAATGAGAATGCAAGGAAAATATAATAAAATCTACATATAGTGTTGAAATTATTATAATCACTGATTTAATGCCTTTGTACAGGGTATTCCAACCATTAAAAAAGGCTCCGTGAGGAGCCTAATCCGATTCTTTCTTTGATGCTTTCAACAGTGCCAGCATGGCAATTGCTGATAAGCCGGCCGGGGCAAGATAGATACCGATTGTATTGAAGGCAGCAGTGGTTGGTGTGGAGACCGATTGCACCGCCGGGGTGGAAGCCACCGGAGGTGAAGGCGGAGTCCAAATGGCATACAAAGTGATGTTATCGCCAACAGAAACCAGATCACCTGTTGCATAAATCTGCCAGGCTGTGATGTTTCCCAAGGCGAAACTCAAGAAACTGGAATCTGAATTTGCCAAGGTGAACTTGGAAATCACGGTACCGGTTTGACTGTCCGACCAGCCGGCAAACGTATAGTTTCCATCCGCATTGGAGGGAGCACCGGTGGGGACATAACTGGAAAGTACGGTGAAGTCAGCATTTGGAGATACGACTACATCGCCAGGTACCGCCGAAACGCCATCGTTTGCGGCAGCAGGAATGTTTTTGTCAAAGCTGACTTTATAGGTTGTCGGAGTCGCATCAATAACAGCAAAATCAACCGGAGCGGAATTCAGTTGACCCAGATAGCAATAATCAACTGAACCATCACTGAAGCCAACCTGAATGGTATGCGACCCGGCAGCTAAATCAAACAGTGCCAGATTGAGAACAAGCGGCGTATCAACATAACTTGGGGTAGTTACATAGGTCTCAGTAACAGTATTGGGCGTCGGTAATGTATTCATATAAGCCGCAAAGCTTGTGCCTGTGCCTGGGGCTCCGCCTACATATACTACACCAAGGGCATTGGGATCTTTGGTTATGTTGAATTCTATCGACCCGTCAATAATGATATATGTATCCAAGAGCATCGTCTCTTCCAACAGTGTAATTGACACATGCAAATCGAATCGTTCACCGATTGCAACCGAAGAGGGGGCAACAACTGTGATGGAACCGCAGCCGGCATCCGCTTTCACAACTGCCGGGCTTTTAATGCTCAAAAGCAGCGCAAATGCGGTGATGATTACAATGCGCAGACTTGTTCGAATCTTACTCTTTCTTTTCTTACAATCCATATAGCTAAAATCTCCTTTCAACAATTGCAATTTTAAAGGAATTGCATTTCGTGGTGCAAACGAGAAAAGGAAAAAACTGGCTTAATTTATCACATAATTTTTAAAAATACCGGGAATTAGTGATTTATATAATTAGGAATGCAGAATTTACAAAGATCTAAAAACTCCGATGAAACCGGAGATTCTTGCGGCTGCAAGAGCAACAAGCATAAAATTCCGGTTTTCTTCTGACCGTCCAGTTCGGCATTGCCGAAATATTGTGGCAATTTTGTGAAAAATCAAAATGCACAAAAACTTTTATTGGAAATTTGCCGGGATTAAGAATAGGCTTAAATGGATCGACTGATTATCAGTTAAATGCAATGAAATACATAAAAACCAAATCTTTCAGCAAGGAAAATCTCGAATCTGTTTGTTGTAAGAAAAAAGGCTCCGTGAGGAGCCTAATCTGATTCTTTCTTGGATGCTTTCAACAGTGCCAGCATGGCAATTGCTGATAAGCCGGCCGGGGCAAGATAAATGCCGATGGTATTGAAGGCGGCAGTAGATGGGGTGTCTACCACTACCGGAGCCGCAGCAGCTACTGGAGCTGCCGGGGGTTCCCAGATGGCATAGAGAGTAATATTACTATTGATTGTGATAGTTGCACCCGGTTGATATAGAATACGGGAGATTACATTGCCAGGTCTCAGGCTGATAATGTCGGAACCTGAAGAATTATATATTGTGAATTTGGTAATCACATTTCCAGTGGGGCTGTCAGACCAGCCTTTGAAGATATATGTACCATTGCCGTCGGATGGGGCACCGACAGGAACATAGTTTGCATAAACAGAAAACTGACTCCCCGGGAACACGATTTTCTGGGAAGGAACCCAGGAGACCCCATTGTTAGTTCCGATTGGAATATTCTCATCAAATATTACAGTAAAGAATTTCGGTGCTGTGCCGGGATCAAGTATTTCAATTTCGTGTGGAGCGGTTTCAAGATAATCATCAGGCGGCAACATACCCATGGCTTCACAAGCTTTTTTAATAGATTCACCTTTAATTTCAAGCTTTATTGTATGCATGCCCAGGGGCAGTTCAAATACGGCGATATTGATGATAAACGGATCATACTCAAATGAGTGGGTATCATAATTGTAGGTGACATTGTTGAGAACTGTATTGGGGCTTGCCTGGGTGCTCATCCAAGTCGCAAAACTGATACCACCGTTGTCTGGACCGTCATCCACATATACCACCCCTAAAGTGTTGGGGTCTTCGGTAATGTTGTAGGATACTTCGTTGGGCGTTCCTTCATCAAAAATAATGTAAGTATCCGCAAGCATGCTCGCTTCCGGAAGGTTAAAGTTAACATGAAGATCAAAACGGCCTCCCAGATAAACCGTGGAGGGAACAGTCATTGACACTTGTCCGCATGATCCCTCAGCAGCATCGACCTCTGTCGGATACTTAAGGCTTAAAAACAAAGCAAATGCTACGATAATGATAAATCGCAGACTTGTTCGAATCTTACTCTTTCTTTTCTTACAATCCATATC
>JAISTR010000047.1 GCA_031272515.1 Erysipelotrichaceae bacterium
CACTCTCGCCGTTACTCAGGGTGACGGTGATGTTCGCGATTCCCGCTTCGCTTTCGTCCTTGACACCATTGTTATTGGCATCCAGGTACGCATAGCCGCTGATCAGTCCTTTGTTATCAGTAATAACCGGACCGTATTCCACAGAGGTGCTTTCATGCTTGTTGACAATCAGTTTCGCACTGTTGGCAACTTGTGCACCATAACCATTGGTGTTATCCTGTACCGCAACGATTGTCATGGTGATGGTCGCATCCGCAAATGCGGAGAAGTCTGTCCCTTGCGCAAAGACATACGAGACATAATGATCACCATTGACTCCTGATGCTTTATAATCCTTGGTTCCGCTGTAACCAGTCAAGATGCTTCCATCTTTTTCAATCTTGATGGTAACAAAGTCCAGAGAACCATCTTTCAGGCTCAAGCCTGCAGACATGGTGTCCACGATTTCCAGGCTGGCGTAGCCATTTACACTGCTCGGCATGACATATGTGATTGCATAGGTCAGCTCATCTGCAGCATTGTAAATCGGACCGCTGGATAATTCGTCACCGATTTGAATCAGTTCCTTTTTGAATCCGTCCTGATTGACGACAACATCCGTATAACCTGCATCTTTAAAGTAGGTTTGCACATCCGCACTTCCCAAAGTGATTTGAATGGATGTGACCAATCCGTCCAAATCGATATTGGTCGGGAACTTATCATCCACTTTAACCGGGAATTGCAGGGCATAGGTACCAGCCGGAACTTCGAAGCTGTATTTGCCATCCGCATTCGTAGTAACCGAAGCGATTACTTCATCATTGGCCAGCAGTTTAACTTCGATATTGCTGATAGCCGTTTCGTCTGAATCAAAGAGTCCATCGCTATCAAGGTCATTGAATACATACCCGCTGATCAAACCCTTACTGCTGACAGAAGGTCCATCGACTTCCTTGTCTTCAATCGGATTCTCAATACTGCCGCCTTCGTTGACGACCAGCACACCCTTGTTACTCAAATCACTCAGGTAGCTGCCATCAATCTTCACCGCAACAGCCGTTACTGTCATGATTACTTCTTTGCCTTCCAGTCCGCGCAGATCCGCACCGGCGATGACATAGCTGGCGGTATTGCCGCTAATCCCTGCCGGGGAACTGTAGACTTCATTTCCATCAATCGTGACTTTGATGTTTCCGGCCTTATTGCTTAAGGTCAGTCCTTGGGCCATCACGTCTTTTACTTCAATCGAATAGTAGCCGCTCAAATCACTGGGCATTTCAAAGCTCAGTCGATAGGTCAACTCTGCCGTTGCATCATAGATGGTTGTCTCACTGACATAGTCGGCTCCATCATAGATTTCCTTCTTGAAGCTGTCTCCCAAGTCGTTCAGTGAATCACTGGTCGGATAGTTATAACCAACATTCTTTTCATATTGCTGGTTTTCACCCAATTGAATCACGATGCCATTCTTTTTATTGCCAAGCGTACTGTCAATCAAGCCCATGCTGTTGACTTGATCCGCAAATTGCAGACCATAGGTGCCAGCTGCCACTTCGAAAGAGTATTTGCCCTGGGCATCGCTGGTTGTTGTGCCAATCACTTGGCCATTAACATCCAGCAATTTCACCGTGACACCGTTTAAAACAGCTTCACTCGACTGATAGGTGTTATCGCGATTTTCATCCTTGAAAATCACACCGTAAATCAGACCTTTGTTGTCCACATTCGGTCCGGTCTTATCGGAAATGTCGACGGTTTCCTTATCCTTTTGATCCTGCTCTGTGATTTCTGCGCCTTCAAAAGGATTGACGGTCACGCGTACTTTATTGATGATATCCACCGGATAGGAGCCATTGACTTTCTCCAGTTTCGCCTTCACCAAAAGCTCGACGGTTTTGTCTTGCAGGCCTGTGAAATCAGTTAATTCTACGGAAACAACCTGATAAGTGACACTATTCTCACTCACGGTAGTGACAGTATACTGTTCAGATGTCAAAACGGTTTCGCTGCCGTCAATTACCAGCACCACAGCTTCGTTTTCATCCGCTGCCAGGCGCAGTCCCGGCTGCATCCAGTCCGCGACTACCAGTTTTCCATAGCCGGTCAAATCGCTCGGCAACGTAAAGGAAATCCGGTACTGCAGAACTTCTGCAGAATCATACAGAGTCCTATCACTTTCATAACTGGAAGTTTGCGGATTGTAGATTTCTTTTAAGAGACTGTCTTCAATCGAACTGATATCCGGCCAGCCATAACCGGCGTTGACTACATAGTTGTAGACACCGCTGTTCCCGTAGCTGACAGTCATCGTATCACTTTGCCGGCTGATTGGATCGATGTTGGTCAAGCTATAGGGTGCGAGATCCGCAAACACCACAACATATTGTTTTTCTTCGACTTCAAAATAATATTTGCCCTCAGTGTCCGTCAGCTGCGTCGCAACCGGTACTGACATATTATTCACATCATAGAGTTTGACACTCTTGCCGCTGAACACAACAGTTTCATTTTCATCTTTTACGCCGTTGCCGTTGAGGTCTTCAAACAGCACACCGCTGATGGATCCGCCGGTAATGGCGAAATCAACCGTCTTTTCCAGCCGTTCACTGCTGACAGGTACGATATAGTAATAGGTCAGCGGAATGCTGGTGGTAACCGTTGCACTGGCAATGGCGTTCAGTTTTTGACTTTCGGAAACCAGCGCCGGCTCAATGGTTGTGTCGTTTCTGACATCAATCACGATTGCCCCGGTTTTCGCATCCAAAGCTGCCCGGCTGTTAATCAGCCGTGCTTCCGGAATCTGCACGCCTGCATCATGGGCCACCAAGGCGATTTGCTTGGAGGCATCAATGATGGCGTCATCCGGTACGACAATGATGGAAACATCCAAATCAACGGTATCCCCGCTGGTGCCGGCATGATAGCGGAATTCCACTTCTATGTAACCCGCTGCGCCAATCGACGCATGCAGAGCGTTGATTTTCGTATCACTGATATTGTGGGTGAAGAACGGTCTTCCGCCACCCCCGGTTACTTCCAGGACATCATCTGCAGTTTGAATCAAAGCTGCTTGGCTTTCAGTAATGATTACGCTTTTGCCAAACACTTCCGCCTTGTTGGTATAGCGGACGGTAATCTCAAAACCGTACTCCTTATCCGTAGCCTGCGAAGAAGTCCAGGTATAAATCCGGTTTGCTTGCGAAAGATTGTATTGTGCGAGCGTCTGTTCGGTTTCATGTCTTTCCGCAGCCGCATTGTTATCGGTGCGGTCGATGTCAAGCGACTTAATCCATTCCCCTAAACCGGAATTCGGAGTGAACTTGAAAGTAACTTCCGGATAGGGATCGAGATTGGTCGGAATCGCCAGATAACCGCTCTTGGTCTCGATGTTCTTGGCTGGATAGCCATAAACTTTCATATAACCGCTGGACGGTTTGACTAAAGAAACGTTGTCAACGTTATGGGAAATGGTTCCTTTCCCTTCCAGCACAGTAAAACGGTAGAAACTGCCGGGAATGGCAACACCATACCCAACATTACTGGATTCGTGGACATCGTTGTCCCCGATATAGGTTTTCTTGGTATTCTGATCGACCCCACCGAAATTCGCCGGTGTAATTTTTCCAGCGTTGATTTTACTTAAGTTCTGACCATTGGCGGTATTATCCGTAGTAAAGGTCAAAACCCGATAGCCGTTTTGTTGGCCAAAGTAAGTTGTCATCAGGTTGGTCGCCTGGGAAACATTTCCTATCTTGTACCATACCAAACGGTTGCCGTCTTCTTCGTTGACATTAAAATCGGTTACATGTATCTGATTGGCTCCGCCAGGGGACACGATATAAGCATCCTGCCCGCCCAGGACAGTGACTGACCCGATGGAAATCATCAAGGTTGTATTTTGCAAAGTGACCCCGATGCCGCCATGAATCAAAGTCAAATCACCGAAATCATCATAAGTCGAGGCATGGTTGGTATCGGTCGCACTCTTGCCGTTGAGCACCTTGCCGGTGCCGGTCGCCATGATAATCCGCTCATGGACATCCATGCTGGTGAAGTTGATAATCCCGATGCCGGAAACACCGATGACCGGTACCGGATAATCCAGATCGCTCAAATCTTCGCGTTCCGCCAGGATGTTCTCCGGATCCTCTGATTGCGGTCCGACATGGATTTCCGCCATATGGCCGTTGCCATTTACACTGTTGCTGTAGATCTTATTGGTAAAACCATCATCCGGATTACCGGCAGAAAGACCTTGAATCGTCTTCGCCGAAACCAGATGGATGTCAACATCCCGCAATATCTGCGCCTTGTTGGCATCTGTGCTGCTCAGATTGGAATATTGGGTCGCATAAATCTTGCCAACCGTAGAATCGGGAGCATTGATATTGATAATAATTTTGTTTGAATAGGTGCCAGCCGCCTCTGTACCGCCATCTCCAAAGATGGAAATACCGGATAAAACATCGCGGCCGTTGTCATCCGCCAGGATGTTGAGCGTGATGGTGCTGGAACCATCCAGTTTTCCGAGTATGCTGTCATTGTTGACATTATAGGGACGTCCAGCAGTCAAATACATGGTATCCCTTGTCGGCAGAGCGAAACCGTTTTGGTTCCCGCGGACATCGATTGTCACTTCGGAATTACCGATCAGCCAGCCTTTTTTCGTAATTGCTCCGGAAATCCCGTCGAACCCGTGGTCCGGACTACCGGAGAAATCACCGCCATATATCACAACACTGCTGCTGCCGCGCAGGACCTGATAGGTATCGCCATAGCTGGCCCCGAAAGAAGCATTGATCACAGCTGCCGGCAAAGTCTTTCCCTGGGCATCCAATAGCGGGGTGCCATTATCCAGCAGTCTGGGGTTATCCTGGACTTCCATGGTGGTCCGGATTTCATCCAGAACGATTTTTTGGTATGCATTGGTGCTGCTGGTCTTAATGCTCGCTTCGCCAGTCAGCCAGGTATCTCTCCAGGATCCACCTGAAACAAAGAAGTCAACCTGACCGCCTTCGATGATGACATGCGTGCTGCCAACCTGTACCCAGTTGTGGTAGCCGCCGCCTTCAATCGTTTGTACAATTCCCTTTTTCAGGATAATTGTGGAATCGCCGACCAAAACACCGTCAAAGTTCCCGCCATAAGTCCATCTTGCGAGAACATTTTCCAAAACAACCGTTGTGTTTCCTTTGATAAAGATGCGGTTTTTGTCATCCAAGCCTTCACCGCCCCCGCCGACAATGTCCAGATGGCCGGTGCTGTCAGGCAGCCAGCCGGTTTGGAAACGGTTATTCACAGTATTGGAATAACAGGCTGCGATGTTGGTATTGTTCTGGTCGCCATAACAGTTCTTGACTGCTTGATAGTTCGTGTCACTCGTACGGGTTTGTCCCCAAACCAGACCTTCGGTTCCTACTCTGGTGGTAACATTCCCTTGAATATAGCCGCCATAACCGGCGCCTCTGATATAGGACTTATAAAGTTCAAATGCTCCGCCAAAGTGACCGGATTTAATTTCGTTATCGATATTCCCGTATACCTTGAACGCTGCTTTTTCCTCGATTTTTGCCTCATCGATTTTCACCGTCCCGTAGGTATCGGGATTATTCAAATCTTCATAAACGGTGATGTTGTCGGTATTGATGCTGTTGTTGAGATAAGTGCTCCAATACCCGCCACCATTCCATCCCCAGCAGACAGCACCGTTATAAACGTTTTTGTCACTGGCTTTGAAAACATTCTTGATACTTCCTTTGATGGTGCCGGCTTCCCGGTTTGCGCCGAAGTAATACATGGAGCCATAGGAGTAATTGCTGATATCAATATCATTATCAATCACATAGGTACTGGTTCCTTTGGTATCATCGGTGCCGATGTCCCCGGCCAAAGCCCCGCCAAAGAAATAGAATTTATTCTCGATAAAACTGCCCTTGCCGGACATGGTATTCTTTACTTTTCCATGAACATTGACATATTTCCCCGCGCCGTAAAACTCTTTCAGGCCCTGCGAGGTACTGTGGAGTCCCAGGATATTGTTGGTTACATTGCCATAGACGTTTGCTCTACTGGTCACACTATAGCCTTCGCCACCGCCATAAATAAAGATTTCATTTTTACCGGAATTATGGAAGTTGATTTCAATGTCGCCATAGAAGTCCCCTTCCTTCATGCCGCCATAGAAATAAGCATAGCCATAACCGGTCGACCAGATATTCATGGTCGCCGTGCCGTCCCCGCCGGCAACGACAGTACCGTTTTTGGAACCGCCATAATATCTGGTTTCAGAGGTCGCATAGGCCCCGCCTGCCAAAGTCAGGTCATTGCCCATCATATAGACGCTGCTGAAGGAATAGCGAAGATTCCGGATGGTGATGTTGACACCAAAGTAAGCGTCCGTCCCGGTTCTGAATTTTTTTACAGTGCTGGAGGAAGGTTCACTGGTTGGAATATTCGTGTTGTCGAGAGGGTCGCTCGCATTTCCGGTAAGGACAATCGTACCGACTTTTCCTGCCAGGTGCATAAAAGAAATATCCGATCCATCTGACTTCGGTGCATCGGTCGTATATCTTACTGCTCCCGGATATGCGCTGATATCCACATCTTTACCGAAGTAAATGATGTAGTCACCGCCATCCGGCTGATGGTAAATGTCCCAGAGAGCTGCCTTCAAACCGGTCGCGCTCATTTCCGTATAGACCGCGGTATACCCGGCTGCACTGTTGAGCCCGACCACCACCAGCTTGTCTTTATCTCCGCTGTTTGCGGCAAAATACGTGCTCATACTATAGGTATTGAGCTGATCTGTCACATCAAACGGATCAAACTTCAGCGGTGCCCTGCTCGCCAGCGGCTCCGTATTTTCCACTGCCACAATCTGACCGGAGCTAGTCACCCCCGATACTACTGTGGTAGTTGTTTTCGCATTTTTCGTTTGTGCCGCAAGCGGCTGCAGCAGATTCACAAACAAAAGACCGACGGTAAAAACCATCGTCATAGCGTGTGCGAGTCTTTTTCCTAAAGAGCTGCCATGATGTTTCATACTTCTTCTCCTCCTCCCGAGTTTTCTCTAAACTAGTACAGATAATATAAAAACGCGTCCGGTGGTTGAGCAAATCTCAGATCCCCCCCGGGTCGCGTTTTTTGCTGCAGTACAGTATCCCAATCTCCCTTGTTATTCCTGTTCTTGAACCGGTTCTTCGGCCGGTGCTTCTTCGGCTTGCTCTTCATCAAGCTCCAGATGTACCTTGGCTTCCGATTCCACCACCAGATTCTTCGGCGGTTCTTCGACGTCGACGATCGGCGCCTCTTCTTTTTGTGGACCGCCAAAGAGCTGGCCTTTAAACAGCACCAGAGCACTGACAGTCACAATCATCACTACGACTGTAACGATCAGCCCCAGCTTTAAATTTTGATTTTTCTTAGACATCTAAATTCTCCTCCTGTTGACAATCGCATTCTATCACCCCCCGGAACCTGCTTCAAATTGCGGATTTTTTTGATTTTTGTGCGATTTTTTCGTCTTTTTTTGTTGGGTTCCGGTATATCCAATTATATTCTAATTAATTTCTTAAATTATTACGTTTTTCATAATATTATCTTAAATAATCATAAAATAATTTCCAATTTTTACCAATTCTTGTATATATTTCAAATCAATAGCAAAAAATATAAAAAAGCACCATATTGAATGATGCTTTTGCGGAAATTTTTGGTTTTCAGATACTTTTCAGGATAATCCAGTGGATTATTCCTGTTGTGGTAACGGTTTTTTCTATTTTACCGTAATGATTTTCATCATATTGGCGGTTCCTTCACCGGTGGGATAGCCAGCGGTGATAACCACCTGCCTGCCGGCGGCGATGCCAAACTTCTTGGCAATGTCGCTGGCCAGTTCGTCGTCGTTGGTCAGCTCATTTTGGGCCGGGGAGATAATCGGATAGACCCCCCAGTAGCTGTTGAGCTTGCGCTGCACCGATTTGGTGAAGGTGGCGGCGATAATCGGAACGCGGGGCCGGAACTTGGAAATCCGCCTGGCGGTGCTGCCGCCCTGGGTAAAGGCGACCACGGCTGCGATGTCCGACAGATTCAAAGCCGCATCCGCCACTGAGATGCCGATGGTGTCCTGAATGGTGGCGGCACTCGATTTCTTCGCCTGCTCTAAGTTTTGCTGATAAGGGATGATTTCCTCAATCGCCCGGGCGATGGTGTCCATCGTCTGCACCGATTCCACCGGGTACAGACCGGCTGCCGACTCACCAGAGAGCATGATCCCGTCGCTGCCATCCAGAATCGCATTGGCGACATCACTGGCCTCCGCCCGCGTCGGGCGGGGATTGCCCATCATCGATTCCAGCATGTGGGTGGCGGTGATGACCGGTTTTCCCATTTCATTGGCCTTGGCGATAATCTTCTTTTGGTAGATGGGGACAAACTGGGTGGAGATTTCCACGCCCAAGTCACCCCGGGCGACCATGACCCCATCCGAAACTTCCAGGATCTCAATCAGGTTGTCATAGCCCTCCTGATTCTCAATCTTGGAGATGATATTGATCTTGGGTTTGCCCTCTTCTTGTAAAATGGAGCGGATGGCCAAAACATCCTCAGCCCGGCGTACAAACGAAGCCGCGATAAAGTCGACATCCTGCTTGCAGCCAAAGCGCAGATCCGCTTCGTCCTTCTCTGATATAAACGGCATCGAAAGCCGAACATTGGGAAGATTGACACCCTTCTTGGTCTTAATCACCCCCGGATTCTCAATCCGGCAGGTCAATTCCCCTTTTTGGATTTCCGTGATGGTCAGGCGCATCTTGCCGTCATCAATCAGCAGCACATTGCCGACCTGCACGTCATCAAACATCTGCGGGCAATCGATGTGGAACCGCTCGTTGTTGCCGACCACATCCTTAGCCACGACTTTGACGATATCCCCCTTCTTGAACGTCAGGCTGTCATTCTCCATGACACCGCAGCGAATTTCCGGCCCCTTGGTATCCAGGAGTATGCCGATATTGAAATCGTATTCTTTATTGATCTCCCGGATCAGTTTCATCCTGGCCAGATGCTCTTCGTGATTGCCGTGCGAGAAATTCAAGCGCACGATCGTCATGCCGGCTTCCGCCAGCTTCACGATGACCTCCTTGGTCTCGCTGGCCGGTCCCAACGTACAAATGATTTTTGTCTTCCGATACTTTAACATTGTTCCTCCTATGCCAATCTGCCTTGCAAAGCAAACAGCTTCTTGCGCGAGGGGGTCGGGAAGTCAAAGGCTTCCTCAAACGGCGTGGATACCAGCTTGTTCTCCAGAATCCCTACGCAGTGCGCACTGATGTCATTGCACAAAAGTTCCACCGCGAAGTCGCCAAAGCGGGTTGCCAGCATCCGGTCAAAACCGGTGGGCGAACCGCCCCGCTGCACATGACCCAGTACGGTTGAGCGTCCCGCAAAGCCGGTGACCTTGGAGATCTTCTGGGCCAAGAGGTCGACATCGGTGATCTTCTCACTGATGACCACAATCGCATGGCGGCGCTTCTTCGCCGCATCCAAAGCCTTGAGCTTCTCGATGACCTCCAGCTCGTCATAGCCGGTTTCCGGCGTGATGACCAGCTCGGCACCGGAGCAGATGCCGGCATAAAGCGCCAGATCCCCGCAGTGGTTGCCCATGACCTCCACAATCGAACAGCGATGGTGCGAGGCCGAGGTGTCGCGCAGTTTGTCGATGGACTCCAGCACCGTGTTGAGCGCGGTGTCAAAGCCGATGGTGAAATCAGTGCAGGCGATGTCGTTGTCGATGGTGCCGGGCAGTCCGATGCATTTGATGCCCATCTCATGCAGGGCCAAGGCGCCGCGATAGGTACCATCCCCGCCGATGACCACCAAAGCGTCAATGCCCTTCTCCTGAAGCTTGGCTACGCCTTGTTCCCGGACCTTGAGGTCCTTGAACTCCGGCAGTCTGGCGGTTCCCAAAATGGTGCCTCCGCGCATGATGATATCGGATACGCTGTTTCGCTGCAGTTCCGAAATCCGGCCTTCCACCAAGCCCTGATAGCCATCCATGATACCAAATACCTTTAAGCCATTGCTCAGGGCAGCCCGGGTCACAGCTCTTATGGCCGCATTCATTCCCGGGGCATCGCCACCGGAAGTAAGAATTCCGACACTTTTGATCATAACATCACCTCCATCGAACTGATTTTAGCACTTCCTGCCAAAGTTTAGTAGTTTTCAAAGATGAAACATTTGAAATCCACTATTCTCTGCGATTTCTTCCTTTCATTTCCAGTATTACCGTATTGGTCTTGATGCGCTCCAAAAGCCGCGGCGCACTCATGCTGTCCTGATTGCGGGACTGACTGCTGTAGAGCACCTGCAGTGCTGCCGGATTGAGGTTGGCGGTATAGAGCACCGGCCGGTGTTCGATCATGCGCCGGTCCAAAACCGGCAGTAAAACCCCGTCGCGGAAAAACGCCGAGGCGATTTCCGCGCCGATGTCATCCAGCACCAAAAGGTCGGCGCTCTCCAATAGATCGGTATGGCTGGCCAGCCATTCCTTGTCAAAGCGGTACTGGTCGGTTTCCCTGGCCAGGGAGGGCACATGGCAAAAGGCAACGGTTTTTTTCAAAGCGGCGGTGGTATTGGCAATGATGGCAGCCAGGTAGGTCTTGCCGACCCCAAAGGCACCATAGAGATAGGCATTCTGTTTGCTGCTGATGGCTTTGTATACAGTATTGACGGTGTTTTTGAAGTTTGTGTCCACCTCCCCCATGCGGGTTAGGGACAACTCCGCCAAAGGCAGCGGATAATCGCGCACGACAAAATAGTCCAGGTGGGCAAGTTTGGCATCCTGGCGCTGCTGGTAGTCGCAAGCCAGCAGGGTCAAAGCAAACTGCCCTTCGTCATATTCCGGACATAAGCGGTAGCCAGGGCTTGCCTGCACACAATTTTCCAGCGATTTACAGCCGGCACACAAATCCAGGGCTTTTTTGGCCACCAGAAAATCGGCCAGATGAAAATAGACAAAGGTTTCCGGCAGATGATTGGACACCAGGAAGTTACGGACCCACTGCAAAGGCAAAAGCTCATCCGCCAGCTTTTCAAGCAGCTGCTGCTGTTCATCGTTATAGGTATACTTGCCTGCCAAAGGTTTCATGATTGTTTCTCCAGTGCTTTCAGCTCTTCAATCAGTTTCTGGTATTCCGCATCAATGTCGGCACTCTGCTCCAGGCTGAACAAATCCTGCTGCTTGTGGGTGAGTGGCGGCTGTGCGGGGGAATTCGCCGGTTTTGTGCGCCCGCTCCAGGAAGCCAGGAAATTCTGGGCCTGCTCAACCGTTTCAATATTGTTTAATTTCCAGGACAGGGCGATCTCCCGCACCAAAGCATGGGCGGGCGAGAGGGTCTTGGACTTGCGGGTGGTAATCGCATATTCAATCAGTACATTGATGACCGGACCGGGCAGCTGATAGGTACGCACCAGCTCTTCCAGCAAGGCTTTGTTCTTCTCGCTGACCCCAACCCCCTGCTGCAGCTCCTTCAAAAACAGCACCGGCGCCATTTCATAGCCGGTCTTGTTGGCTTCGTTTTCCACCGCTTCCGCTTTCGCCAGCTTCGCCAGTTTTTCTTTGTCGAAGGTATCCGGCTGATAGCTGGTGCTGCGGGAGACCAGGGCACCCATGCGCTTTTCACTGATGCCATAGACAACCGCCAGGTTGCTAATCATCTCCAAATTCTCCGGCGTTCGCAAAGAGAGTGGAAAATTGATATCCCGCAAGCCGCGCAGGAAAGCACGCTGATTGAAGCTTTCATTTTCCTTCATGGGCTTCACTTTGCGCTGGTCCAGAAACTCCTTGAGTTCCTTGACATCACTGGCCAATAAACGGCTGCTGTCCAGGACTTTGGTGACCTCCGTAAAGCCGCTTACCTCCAGACGCGCAAATCTTTGGCGCACCTGGTCAGCGGCTATCGCCCCCACCATTTTCCGGTAAGCCAAGCCATAGATGTAGTGATCCAAAAAATTCTCTGGTGCCAGCGGTTTCTTCAATTGATAGCGGTAGAGCTGCTCGCTTTCCTTATGCCAGCTGGATAATAAGCCATACTGCTCCAGAATCGAACGGCCCTCCTCAATCACATCAATCGAGCAGGCCATCAGGGTACAGAGCTCCAGATGCGTATGGCTGTCGCCCTCATTATTGGCCAGGGTCAAATACAGGCTCAGGGCACTATGGCCAATCAAGGGCTGATAGAGCACGCATAGGGAAAACAGGTCTTCCTGCGAAAGGGAGACATCCGCAATCATTTCATAGTAATCGCTGCCCAATAGATTCATCCGCTTCAATCCTTTTTTAATTCGTGTAGTAATTGTAACACGCGCGAAGCCAGTACGGACAGATTGCCATTGTTATCAATCGTATAGTCTGCCCGTTTCACTTTCTCTTCAATTGGCATCTGACTTTTCATTCTTGCCTGTATCTGGTCTTCACTCAGACCACGCTCTAAAAGCCTGTGTACAATCGTCTTTTGTTTTGCGTAAACCACAACCACCGCATCAAAGTAAAGTTCCATCGCGGTTTCATATAACAGGGGTACCTGCACAAAGCAGAATTCAGTCTTCTGCTGATTCATCCAGGCGACCATCACCTGGCGCACCAGCGGATGCAAGAGTGCCTCCAGCAGTTTTCTCTTGGTATCACTTTCAAAAACGGCAGCTGCCAGCTTAACTTTGTCCAGGCTTTGGTCTTCCTTAAAATAAGAGGCTCCAAAATATTCCAGAATCAACCGCCAGCCCAAAGCCCCCGGCTGCTCCAAATCCTTGATGACCTGATCACAATCCAAGACCGGATACTCCCTGGCCAAAAGCGAAGCCAGTGCCGACTTGCCGGACCCGATGGTTCCGGTAATCCCAATCCGTTTCATTTCTGACACCCCGGACAGTGGTAGGTCCCCCTTCCCGCAACCACACTGCGCACAATCAAAGCCCCGCAGTGCGGACAGGCTTCGCCGCTTTTGCCATGCACACAAAGGCTTTGCTGGAAGCGCCCGGTCACACCAAGGGAGGAGGTGTAGGAGCGGATGGTGGTCCCGCCCTGCTTTATCGCCTCTTTTAAAATCTCCCGCGTCTTTTCAAGGAGTTTTTGCCACTGTTTCCTTGTGATTTTGCTGACCCTGCGGCTGGGCTTGATCTTACAGGCAAACAGGATCTCATTGGCGTAGATATTGCCAATCCCCGCCAAATTGCTTTGATCCAATAAAAAGGCCTTGATGCTCTGGCTTTTGCCTTTAGCCTTTTGATATAGATCCAAGCCGGTCAGATTTACATCAAAGGGTTCCGGTCCCATGTTGGCTGTCAGCGGATTCTCTTGGCCGGGAAGTAAGGCCAGCCAGCGTCCGAATTTGCGCACATCGTGGTAATGCAGCTGGCTGCCGTCCGCAAAATCCAGAATCAGGTGGGTATGCTTGTCGCAAGGCGTCGCTTTGTCGTAGACATAGCACTTTCCCTCCATGCGCAGATGAAAGCTTAATATGCCCTGATCCAGTTGTATTTCCACCGCTTTGCCCCGGCGCAAAAACGCACCGATGTGCTGATGCGCAACTCTTTGTTGAAACTCTGAAACCGGCTGTTTGATGATTTTCGGCCAGTATACGGTAGCCTGGACGATTTCCTTGCCCATGATCAGATGCTCTAGCGTGCGGGCAACCGTTTCCACTTCCGGCAGTTCAGGCATGGCTACTTCGCCTCAAACCAGTTATCCCCAACCACGACATTGGCCTCTAAGGGCACGGACAGCTTCATGGCCTGCTGCATTGTTTCCCCAATCATGATAACCGCTTTTTCCTGTTCGTCTTTCGGTACCGCAAAAATCAGTTCATCATGAACCTGCAGAATCATCTTGGTCTGCCATTTCTCTAGTTTCAGTTTTTGATCAATCGCAATCATTGCCAGTTTGATCAGTTCGGCAGCACTGCCCTGCACCGGGGCATTCATCGCTGCCCGCTTGCCGAATTCCCGCTGCATGAAGTTCTTGTCAAAAATTTCCGGGATTTCCCGGCGCCGGTGCAGGATGGTCTCCACATACCCGTGCGCTTCGCAAAACGCGACCTGCTCCAGCATGAATTTGCGGATATTGGGATAGATCTCAAAATAGGCGTTGATGTAGTCCTTGGCGGTCGAGCGCGGGATTTGCAGCTGCTCGGAGAGCCCAAAGTCGGACTGGCCATAGACGATGCCGAAGTTGACCGCCTTGGCATCCCGGCGCATCGTCGAGGTCACCTCTTGGGCTTTGACATGGAAGACCTCCATCGCGGTTTTGGTATGAATGTCCATACCGGCATTGAAAGCCTCAATCAGCTTCTCCTCATTGGCCATGTGTGCCAAAACCCGCAGTTCAATCTGCGAGTAGTCAGCGGAAAGGAAAACCCAGCCCTTGGGCGGCAGAAAAGCCTTGCGCACCTCCCTGGCCTCTTCATCCCGGACCGAGATATTTTGCAGGTTGGGATCCAGCGAAGACAGCCGCCCGGTCTGGGTCGCCGCCTGGCGGTAGTTGGTATGGATGCGGTGATCCCCACCGATGTATTTGCGCAGCCCTTCCGCATAGGTGGAATAGAGCTTCTGGTATTTGCGGTATAAAAGCACGTGAGACACAATCGGATGATGCTTTTGAAGCTTCTCCAAAACATCCGCAGCGGTCGAGCGCTTGGATGAGCCCTTGAGCCCAAGCTTGTCAAAGAGGATTGCGGCCAATTGCTGGGAGGAGTTCACATTGAAACTCTCGCCGGCACAGGCAAAAATCTCAGCCTCATATTCCTTGATCTTTGCCAGGGTACTCTTTGCGATCTCATCCAGTACCCCTTCATCCACCAGCACCCCCTCTTCCTCCATTTCATAGAGGATCGAAGAAAGCGGCTGCTCGATGTCCGTCAGATAGTCCAAGAGTTGGTCCTCACGCAGTTTTTGGATCAGTCTTTGATGAAACCCCAACAAATCATAAGCCCTTATAAGCGCATGGCTTACGCGCTCATCCAAAGCCGGCTCGCCGTTACCATTAGCACCATAGAGCTTCGCGGTCAAATCGTCGCTGTGTCCGCCCAGCTTGTCATTCAGTTTATGGTAATCGGTCAAGGTCGAATCCACCAGATTCCCCTCCAGCATCACATCATAGTCCACCGCAATTAGCGGCAGCCCGCTTTTTTGCAGCATGTGCCAAAGCTGCTTGCCATCATATACAAGGACGGTTTTGCCAGTAAGCTTTTGTAGCAGCATGGCATCCACATCCGCAATCTCTTTATAGATATGAGTCTTGCCATCAGAGAAGGACAGGCCCTTTAAAACCGCAGTCTGGTAGGAGTTGCTGGTGACATCGCCATAGATACCGACCACGTCCCCCAAAGCCTCCAGGTCAGACTCACTTCTGTTAATTTTGAACTCGTTTTTTTGCACATCCACATAGCGCAACAGGGAGCGCATGTCATATTTCTCAAAGAATACCCTGGCCGCTTCGCCAAAAGGCTGCAGACTCATCTGTGATGGCGTCAGCGGGATTTGTACATCGGTCACAATCGTTGCCAATTGCTTGGACAGCAAAGCTTCCTTGTGCCCTTCCCTGACCCTTTCCCCCATCTTTCCGGGGATGTCATCACCATGGGCCAAAACATTCTCCACACTGCCATATTCCCACAACAGCTTCAGTGCCGTCTTCTCGCCTATCCCCTTGATGCCGGGGATGTTGTCGCTGGCATCACCCATCAGGCCCTTGAGGTCAATCATCTGCTTTGGCACCAGCTGATACTGGGCAAAGAAGGCTGCCTTGTCCATTTTCAAAATGTCGCTGAGGCCGCGCTTGATTAACCACACGGAGGTGGTATCATCAATGACCTGCAGCAAATCCTTGTCACTGGTCAAGACATTGCATTGGTAATCCGGATATTTTTTAGCCAGGGACCCGATTAAATCATCGGCTTCATAGCCGACGATTTCCAAACGCGCAATCCCCAAAGCATCCAATAGTTCCCGCACCAGCGGAAACTGGATGATCAATTCCTCATCCAGGGGCTTGCGGGTACCCTTGTACTGCGGGTATTCCGTATGCCGGAAGGTCTTCTCGCCGGTATCAAAAGCGACCAGCACCGCCTGCGGCGCCACCAGTTCCAATGCCTTCTTGAGCATTTGAAAAAAGCCGTACACGGCATTGGTTGCCAAGCCGCTCTGGCTCGTCATCGGGGTGGTGCTGTAGTAGGCGCGAAAGAGGATGGAGTTGCCATCCACCAAAAGCATCTTATCCATTATTCATCCACCAAAGGTTCACCATCTTCGGTGGTCTCAGTGGTTTCCGTATAATCGATCTCCAAAAGCGAACTCAGGTTCGCGTGCATCAGCGAGAGGTAATCCTCATGCTTTTCTTCCTGGGCCTCACTTAGATATACAAGGTTGTGCAGCTCAATCTCCTCCAGGTCCAAATCCTCCTTGAGGCTGTTGTAGAGCGAGGTCATATAGTCCGGCATATTGGAATCCTTGACGATGTACTTGACACCATCAGCGATAATACGCTGCTTGATGGCTTCCAGCTGTGCCGCACTGGGCTGTGCCCCGTAGCGCGACAAAAACACCGGATACACCTCGATGCCGTAGTTCTTCTGCCAGTTGCCATAGCAGGGCGTCATTGACACAAAGGCGATGCGCTTGTCGCTGTTGTCGGGAATCAGCTGATGGTATTGGGCATCCAGGACCGCCAGGTCCTGGATCAGGGCTTCGTAGTTCTCCCGGAAATAGGAGGCTTCCTGGGGATAGTGGTCCAAGAGCCAATCCAGGATTTCCGTCGCCATCGATTCCATTGCCACCGGGTCCATCCACAGATAGGGGTCGTAGTTATAGTAGTCCACCTTGTCAAAAAGCGGATTGTTGTAATAGCTGTCCTCCGTATAGACGGCTTTGCCGTCAATCAGGGTCTTGGTATAGCGCTTGAAGCCATAGGGGGAGTTTTTGGAGGTCAGTTTGATCTGACTGGTGGAGATTTTATCCAGCTCGCTGGCATAAACCGTCAGATAGGGCTCCAATATCCCCATGGAGACAAAGAGGTCCGCCTCCTTTACCTGCTCCAAGAAATCCTCACTCGCCTGCATGCGCATCAAACCGGTATTGTCACTGACTTCCACCAGGGTTACCTTATCCCCGGCAATCCGCTCAAAAAGATAGCGGATTGGATATACCGTATAGGCGATCACCGGCTGCTTGCCGATGCAGGATGACAGATTGGGTAAAAGCAATAGAATCACCAGAAAAACGATCAGTCTTTTTTTCATAGCTCACACTCCGGATTCATTATATCACGGACGCACAATGCGGATGGCTCTGGTGAGGTTGGTGATGGTAATCTCTTTGTGCAAGCCGCCATCCTCCCCATCCAGACACAAAGGCAAAGGCACCTTGCTGGAAAGCACCAGCCTCTTGCATCTGAGTAACCGCACAAAGCGCGACTCCTCGATTCTTTTGCTTAAGGAGACAAGCAGCATCCGCAGTTTGATAAAGCTGCCCGGATAGCGGACAATCATCACCTCAAACTGCCCGTCATCCAATACCACCTGCTCACTTTTGTAGTGGAATAAACCCGCCAGCCGGTAGGAATTGGTCAGGGCAAAGAAGGCAATATCCTCCTTGCTTTTTTCCCCATCCGCCTCCAGTTCCACTTCATAGTGGCGAAAATCAAAGAAGCCGGGGATCCCCCAGAAGTAGTAAGCCATCCGCCCGAACATTTTCTTCAGGTACTGCGGGGTCTTATAGGCCACCGAGCACAAAAAACCAAAGCAGGCACAGTAGACAAACTTGCGGCCGTTGGCATCGCCGATGTCGATATCAAAACCCTCCTTCTGCAGGGTTTTCCAGCGGGTCTTCTTGCTTCTGGTCCAGCCCAGTGCCTTGGCGAAGTCGTTGGTGGTGCCGGTTGCTATGATGGTCAAGGGCGGCCGGTTGGATAACATCATCATGCCGTTGACGATTTCACTGATGGTGCCATCCCCTCCAATCGCCAGAATCAAATCCGCCTTCTCCCCTTTTTCACGGGCGATTTGGCGGGCGTGCTGTGGTGACTCGGTAATTACTTCCGTCCATAAAAAACCTGCCCCCAACTGCCTGCGGGCAGCCTTGAGCCGGTCGCGGAGTTTGATTCTTCCCGCCTTGGGATTGCAGATTGCCAGAACGTTTTTTGTCAAAGGTATTAACCCGCTTTCCAGAAACAGTCAACTTCCCTTTTATTATATAGCCTTTTTCCCTAAAAACCATAAAACCAGAGCAGGGGCTCTGGCTTTACGGAGTTTAGCAAGGAAAAAAGAGAATAGACTACTGAAGAAGTACGCGATGTCCAACTGGACAATCTCAGTATAGAAAACATAAGTGATAAAACGGTGAACGCTGTATGAAAATCATGTGAAAACTGTCAGGTCTAAAACCTATTAAATTTACTAGGATGTTTTTTGAAAAAAATAGCTTAAAATAAGAGTGAATCAGGGGCGAATCAGATCTTGCATTCTGCCCTTGAAACAAACGCCTTAAAACCATTTACAGGGAGAACAACATGAAAAAAATTCTGATGGCTGTGCTGTTGCTTAGTTTATCCGGCTGCATTGTCAACAACTATCCGGCTTCCGACTCAACCGGCGAAAGCAACACGGATGAGAATGATCAGCCGCTAGTCTGCGACTGTCCGGAGGTAGATGAGCAGGACTGTGCTGTTGCGGCTTATGAGGAAATGCTGTTTGAGGACGGGGCAGATGTCAACCGCTACGACTATATCGTGAGCACCTATGGCCTAAAGGACCTGGGGGTTCCGCTGGAGACTGACCGCGTGGAATTTCTCAGCAATGAAACCGTCTATGGCCTGAGCTTTTCGGCCAAAACCAACCTCTACAGTAACCAGACCCTGCGCGCTTACGCCAAGCATGTTTGGGACTTGACCCAGGGCATTTCCGAGATTGCCGTGTACGATGAGGAAGCGGGAACCCTGTACTCCTTTTTGGATGCGATGCATGACCATCCGGTGTACGCCGGCTATGATGAATACCGCTGGTGCTACAAGTATGACGGGACCAACTACCAGGTCAACATCACCTTCGACAGCGAGAACATCATCCTGGAAATCGTGCAGGTCGGCTATTAGGCAAAGGCCTTGGAAGCGCTTCAATTATGTTAAAATGAATCTGTAGGGAAACAGATCAAGGAGGAAACACATGGGTTTATTCGACAAGATTATCAAAAAGACCTTGAGCAGCGCGGTCGGTGAGGCCTTGGAAAATGTCATCGAAAAAGTCGAGGACAAGACCGCGCTTGATTTGACCCCGGATGAAGCTGCCAAAAGCGAAACCGGTAGAACAGCTGCCAGTACCGCCGCAAGTTCAGCCGCAAGTGCAGCCGCGCCGGTAACCATCGACAAGGATTACTTCGCGAAGATCCTGGCTGAAAATTTCAGCGAGTATGAAGTGAAACAAGACATCTCGCCGGCCTCACTGGGCGGTGGCGGACGCAATCTGGACTTCGGTTTATACAAGGGCGGCACCCTGAAGGGCGTCGTGGTTTTGGTAGAGCACAACCGTGACAACAACAAGGCTTACAAGGATGCCAAGGCAACCTGTGCAAGCAAGAAGATTCCGTTTATCAATTTCTATCTGCATATGCCCAACGAGAAGGACTTCGTCATCTATCGTATCGGCCATATGCTGGGATAAAGAAAAGTCCATCAACAGGGGAACACAGGGCAACCTGTATCCGCGATGGGGTGAAGCAAAGCCAATGCAACGGTCTTGCGGATGGCCGGTTTTGTTCAGCCTCGTGCCAGCAATTGCTGTCTTCAAAACAGTTTCCCCTGTCTGATGCCGTCCGGCAGTTTTTCTGCCGGACGGTTTTAGGGTCTCTATGACATTACTCAAAGAGCTCAGCCAGCCAGAAAGCTGGCAGGCCTATCTCACCTATAAAAAAGAAAAAGGCCACTTGCCTTTGGTACCCTTAAAGGCATTGGAGGATTTTATCCAGAACAAAGAGTACCTGGACTCTGCAAAGATCATCCAGAGTGGCTCGCCTTTAATGCTGCCAAAAAAGATTCTGCTCAATAAAATCGGCTCCAACAAGAAACGGGTGGTCTATCAGTATCCGGAAGACTTTTCAAGAGTACTGAAACTGCTGTCGTTTCTTTTGCATAGATATCCGCAGCCAAAAGGCTGCTATTCCTTTGCGAAAGACAGCGGTGCGCACAGCGCCATCCGCGATTTGTTACGGCATCCCGGGCTGAATAAAATGGTTGCCTATAAAGTGGATATCCACAACTACTTCAATTCCATCGACATCCCCATCCTGCTGGAAATTCTTCAGGATGTGCTGCGCGATGATTTGTTGCTGTATCAGTTTTTTGAAAGGATGCTAAGCAGTCAGCAGGCACTCTACCAGGATGAAATCATTGAAGAGCCAAAGGGCATTATGGCCGGTACCCCTACCGCCCCGTTTCTGGCAAACCTCTATTTAAGGGAATTGGATGACCTCTTTGTAAAAGAAGGAATTCCCTATGCCCGCTACTCTGACGATATCATCGTCTTTGCCAAGACCCTAAATGAATCCATCCGGCAGCAGCAGTTAATCGCCCAAATACTGGACCAATACCATTTGACAATCAACCCCGATAAGGAGGTACGCACCCTGCCTGGTGAAACCTGGTCTTTTCTGGGCATGGGTGTAACCGGCACCAGCATCGACCTCTCAAAAGCCACCAAGGATAAGCTCAAGGGCAAAATCAGAAGGAAAGCGCGGAGTCTGTATCGCTGGAAACTGCGCAAAAAGGCAAGCACAGCCCAGGTCCAAAGAGTCCTGATACGTACCTTCAACAAGAAGTTCTTTTCGCAAAGCGACCCGACACAGCTCACCTGGTCCCGCTGGTTTTTTCCTTTGTTGACAAAAGATGACGGCTTAAGGGAAATGGACCATTACCTGCAGCAGTACTGCCGCTACCTGAAAGACGGGCACTTCCATAAAAAAAGCTATGATACCTCCTATAAAGACTTGAAAGAGCTCAACTACCAAAGCCTGGTGCATGCCTTTTTTGAATACCAGAAAGAGCGGAAGTGAGTTGTCTTGTCACTACAGACCTGAGAAAAGACTCAATCAACCAAAAAACGGCCTTCGCTATGAAGGCCGTTTTACAGTACAAACGTTTTAAGACAATAGCCTATAACACCAAAGTCGGTGCCGCATAAGTGCGGGCCGCCAGTTTCGCATCCAGGTCATACAGGCCCTTGGCGTCACTGCCATACAGACCAAACCATTTAATCAGGTCGCTGGCATTATGTTCCTCTTCCCGCTGTTCATTGATAAACCAGTCCAGAAACTGCATGGTTCGAAAGTCCTTCTCGGAAAAGGCCTGGGCATAGATGGCGTGGATCGATTCCGTCACTGTGCGCTCATGCGCCAGGGTCTTGTTGAGCGGATCGATTCTCTCCTTGAAAACCGCATCCGGTGCCGCCACCGGATAAAGCACCACCTCTGCATCATTTTCCTGCAGGTACTGCCGAAACAGCAAGGCGTGGTCGCGCTCCTCCTGAGCCTGAATCATCATCCAGTTCTCAAAGCCGTTGAGGCCTTCCGCTTCATAGTAGTTGGCCATCGACAGGTACAGGTAAGCGGAATAGAATTCCTTGGTAATCTGAGCATTGATCAATTGTACGATTTTTTCACTTAACATAGTTTCCCTCCATCAAAAACATCTGCCTTCATTATAGCAGATGTCCTTTTTAAGAATGGTTATTATGCAATACTGGTGTCCTAAACCAGGCTTTTCAGATAAGCGTAGACAAACTCATCCAGGTAGCCATCCATCACCCGGTCCACATTGCCTTCCTCATAGTTGGTCCTGTGGTCCTTGACCATTGTATAGGGGCAGAAGACATAGGAACGGATCTGGGAACCCCACTCGATTTTCTTCTGTTCCCCCTTGATTGCGGCAATCTCCGCCTCCTGCTTTTCAATCATCTGCTGATAGAGCTTGGCCTTGAGCATCATCAGCGCCTTTTCCTTGTTGATGTGCTGGGAACGCTCCGTCTGGCAAGCCGCCACCAGTCCGGTCGGCTTATGGATCAAGCGCACGGCCGAGTCGGTCTTGTTGACCTTTTGACCGCCCGCTCCCGAGGAGCGGTGGGTCTCCATAATCAAATCGCTTTCCGGAATCGTGATCTCGATATCGTCGCTGAGCTGGGGCATGATGTCCACCGAGGCAAAGCTGGTGTGCCGGCGCCCGGAAGAATCAAAAGGTGAGATCCGCACCAGCCGGTGCACCCCCTTCTCACTTTTGAGATAGCCGTAAGCCAGCGGTCCCTCAAACAAAACAGACACCGACTTCAGACCGGCTTCATCCCCTTCCTGATAATCCAGCACCGAGACCTTGTAGCCCTTGAGCTCGCCATAGCGCTGATACATCCTCAACAGCATTTCTCCCCAGTCCTGGCTTTCCGTTCCCCCGGCACCCGGGTGAATTTCCAGCACCGCGTTGTTTTTATCATAGGGATGGCTCAACAAGACCCGGATTTCGAAGTCCTCAAAAAATTTCGAGAGCGCCACAAAATCCGCTTCGAACATCGCCCAAAGCTCTTCATCAAAATCATCCTTCACCATCTCATAGGCTTCGCTGACTTCCGCTGCCTGCTGATTCAGTCTTTCAAAATCCTCGACAATCTTCTTTTCCAGATTGGCTGCATCAATGACCCTCTGGGCTGCCCTGCGGTCATCCCAGAAGCCGTCTTTCAGCATCTCCTGGTTGTATTCCTCAATCTGCTTCAAGCGCGAAGCAACGTCAAAGCGACCCCCTGAGCTGGTCTAGCTTCTCTGTTATAACCCCCAGTTGGGTTCTAACCTCGTTTCTTTCCATGAACTTCTCCTGTCGTCTGTATCTGCACCCGCAGCCGCAAGAACCACTGCACCACTTCCTGCGAGATGCGCGCCATCATATCCTCAAAGAGCTGATAGCCTTCCTCCACATATGCCTGCAGGGGATTGGATTGCGCGTAAGCGCGCAGATGAATCCCTTCCCGCAGTTTGGACATCGTATCGATGTGGTCAATCCAGGCCCGGTCTACAGTCCTTAAGACCACTTCCTTTTCAAAGCGGCGGTAGCGCTCCAGGGTAATCGGGTCCTTGCGCAAAGGCTCCAGGGTGCGCTCATAGCTGTCCCTGGCGGCTTGGGTCGCCACCTTCACCGCTTCACTGACCGGCAGATTCTCCAGCTTGGCGGCAGTGATATTGCGGATCCCCATCTTGCTTAAGGCATCCGCCAGCTCACTCGCCAAAACCTTGGGCTCCCGGCCGCTGTTATCAGTATAGTTGGCCGTCACATTGGACATCTCCCGCTCAAACATATCCAGCACCACGGCATGGACATCGTCGTTATCCAAAATGTAATTGCGCTGGTCGTAAATGATCTCCCGCTGCTGACGCAGTACGTCATCATATTCCAAAAGGGCTTTCCGGGTATCGAAGTTGACCCCTTCCACCCGCTTCTGGGCACTGGTGATTGCATTGGTAATCATCTTCGATTCCACCGGTACATCCCCCAGCGAGGACATAATCCCTGACAGGCGTTCACTGCCAAAACGGACCATCAAATCATCCTGCACCGAGACAAAGAATACGGAGAGTCCCGGGTCTCCCTGCCGGCCGGAACGGCCGCGCAGCTGATTGTCAATCCGGCGGGATTCATGGCGCTCCGAGCCCAATACCGCCAGGCCCCCAAGTTCCTTGACTCCCTCGCCCAGCTTGATGTCGGTTCCCCGCCCGGCCATGTTGGTGGCGATGGTCACCGCCCCGCGCTTGCCGGCTTTGGCAATAATCAAAGCTTCGCGTTCATGCTGCTTGGCGTTGAGGACCTCATGGGGTACCCTTCTTTGCCTTAGCATTTTCGAGACCAGTTCACTGGTTTCCACCGCAATGGTGCCAACCAGTACCGGCTGGCCGGCTTCGTGAAGTTCCATGACCTTTTTCGCCAGGGCTTCAAACTTGGCTTTCTTGGTCCCGTATACCATATCGGGATAGTCGGTCCGGATCACCGGTTTGTTGGTGGGAATCTCCAAAACCCGCATGTTGTAGATTGATAAGAACTCTTCCTCTTCGGTCTTGGCGGTACCGGTCATCCCGCACAGTTTTGAATACAAACGGAAGAAATTCTGATAGGTGATGGTAGCCAGGGTGGTCGTCTCTTCCTTGATGGTGACGTGTTCCTTGGCTTCAATAGCCTGATGCAGGCCATCCGAATACTGCCGGCCTTCCATTTTGCGGCCGGTAAACTGGTCGACGATGATGATGGAATCATTCTCGACGACATATTCCACATCCCGGGCCATCACATAGACCGCTTTCAAGGCCTGATTGATGTGGTGGACCAGGTTGGTGTTTTCCAGGTCGTAGAGGTTGGCAATGTGGAAGAACTCCTGGGCCTTCACCGCACCGCGCTGGGTTAATTGCGCCGTGCGGGACTTGACATCGATGGTGTAGTCGCCCTGTGAGATGACCTCTTCCCCTTCCATCTTTTCCTCACTCAGCTTCTTGACAAAGGCATCAGCCCGCTGGTAGAGGTTGGCAGTCTGCTTGCGGCCGCCGGAGATAATCAGCGGCGTCCGCGATTCATCGATTAAAATCGAGTCGACTTCATCCACCAGCGCCATGTTGAGCCCGCGCAAAACGCGGTCCTTGCGGTTGGTGACCATGTTGTCACGCAGGTAATCAAAACCCAGCTCGGAGTTGGTGGTATAGGTGATGTCCGCATTATAGGCATCGCGCTTTTCACTGGTGGACTTGCGGCGCAGGTTCAAACCGACGCTCAAGCCCAGAAAGCGGTGAATCTGACCCATCCATTCGGAGTCCCGTTCACTCAGGTATTCGTTGACCGTGACGATGTGCACGCCCTTGCCCGCCAGGGCATTGAGGTAAACCGGCAAAATCGAAGTCAGGGTCTTGCCTTCCCCGGTCTTCATCTCGGCGATGTCACCGCCATGTAAAACGATGCCGCCCATCAGCTGTACATGATAGGGAAATTCCCCGATGACCCGCTTGGCGGCTTCGCGTACAGTCGCGTAGGCATCCACCAGAATGTCATCCAGGCTTTCGCCATTGGCCAGGCGTTCTTTCAGCCAGGGCGTCCGGGCTTTTAGTTCTTCATCGCTCAAGGCTGCCATCTGGTCTTTGAGGGCATCAATTTTATCGGCGGTATCAGAAATTGTTTTTAACCGTTTTTTATCGGAATTGAATAGGTTGCTGAGAAAGTTTGGCATAATGATCCTCCGTGAAACATTATAGCGCAACAGGCTTGAAATAACCATAGAAACAAGACCTAAGGCCCTGGGCTAAAACGGAGATAAAGTTGTAAAATAGAGGGGCAAGCGGAGGGTATCTCAATGAAAAAGCGTCCTGCTATGCTTTGGCTTTACTTTGTCATCATCGCCTTTGTCCTGATTTTCAGCCTGATGAACTTCCTTCGGCTGGGTACGCTCTATCTGGCTTTGGGCAGCGAGATGAGCCCGGAAGGAAGAATGCTGTATCAGGTGGTGCTTTTAAGAAACGGCATCAGCCTTTTTTGTGCCGGTTTGATCTTTGTTTTGGGTTTTCAAGTTAAGCCTGCCAACTACCACCGCAACATCGCCCTTGGTATCATCCGGCTGGTAGCCAACAGCCTTTTGATTCTTTTTCAGCTGTGGCTGACAACAAAAAACCAACTCTTACAAGCACCCCCGCAGGAGCTGCTCTTACAGCCTTTGAACAGTCTGTCTTTGAACATCCTGGAAGTACTGTTGATTCTCTTCTCAAAGCAAATCAAACAATTCTATACGGATTAGAAAAAGGAGCTTTCCTGCAGAATACAGGGAAGCTCCTTTTTTTTACAACTCAGTATTGCGGTTCTTCGCCAAAGCGGTTGGGACCGGAAGCTGACGGGCGAAAGGCAAAATACAGAGGAATGATGGCGCCCAGAATCGGCGGAATCCCGCACAGCCAAATATAAAGACCGCTTTTGTTTACATCTTGGAGCCGTCTGGTCCATAGCGCAAACAAGGTAATCAGCCAAAACCACAGGCAGGCCATGGCAACAAAACCCAAACCCATCAAAAACCAAGTGTTGTCCAGCAGCTCCGGTTTATTGAAGTAGACGTACCAGATTGGACAGGCAAGCAGAAAATAGAACACACAGATGAGCACAAAGGAAAAAATCCATTCCGTGCGCGAAGCGCGTCCCTTGAAGCTCTTCCAGTTCTTCAGTGTATGCAGCCAGTATTTCATTTTGTCTTCCCCTTTTCCTTGAAATCATAGCAGAACCGGAATTTTCAAACAAGCTGAAATTGGATTTTTTAAACAGTAGAATCTTCAACAATTTGCATGTTTTCGTACTGTTTCATTGTCTGTAATGTGCAGTCTTACAATATTTTTTTAGATTGCAGAAAACAACGTTTTTCGTGTTTTTTTGCAATCTAAATAATTTACACAACGAGACCAAAAAAAGAAGGAGAATTACTTCTTCTTCTTTTTCTTGGTTGTTT
>JAISTR010000046.1 GCA_031272515.1 Erysipelotrichaceae bacterium
CTAATTATCATTTTTCTACTATGATATTAAATCGCAGCAATGGTGAAGAATTACATACTTATACTGAGAAGGAAGAAATAGACGATTTCCACGCTTGGATTAAAAATGTAAATAATGCCAAAGTAGTCTTCAGTCAAGCGAAAAACCGGTATAGTGATTCTACTGAAATCTCTTTGATAAATTCTAATGGTTCTGCTATTAAGCTACGTTATTTTAGTAGATATGGAGATACTCTGTATTTACTGGATGATGATTTAACTTACTTAACCTATCAAAAAGATGGATACATTTATTTGTCAAAGAAAACGATTGAAATCAATACAGAGGGTTTCCATCCACCCATTTTTAATAGTATTGTCTCTATTCTAAAGCACCTTTCTTTTGATAAATCATGTGTGGTCATCTTAGCCAAGTAAAGATTCGGCTTCATCATCACCTGATAGATCTTGATGAGTACAGCACAATAAAGTATTGACGAAACACCTTTAAAAATGCTAAAGTTATGTAGCACGTAGAGGTGTTTTTTTAATGGCAGATAAATCCAACAAAGTAATACTCACCTGCACCCAGTGTCTGTCGCGCAACTACAGCACGACCAAGAACAAAAAAACCGGCACCGGGCGTTTGGAATTGATGAAATTCTGTAAGAAATGCGGGTCTCATACATTGCACAAGGAGACCAAATAGGAGGCATGCTATGAAATGGTTCAGTATCAAAGGAATCGCGGAAGAAATTAAGAAAATCCGCTGGCCCAAGAAAGACGAAATGGTGAAGGATACCATGACTGCCCTGGTTTTCATGGCCCTGTTCGCCGGCTTTTTCGCTTTGTGCGATCTGGTCGTCGTCATGATTATGAAAGTCATCGGCATCGGAGGTTAATGGATGGAAACCAGAAAAGAATGGTACGTCGTCAATACCTACGCCGGCCATGAAAACCGGGTCAAGGAGAATCTGCAGCGACGCATTGAATCCATGGGCATCCAGGATAACCTGTTTCGAATCCTGGTTGCCGAAGAGGAGGAAGTGGAAATCCGCAACGGCAAGCGTGCGGTAAAAATGAAAAACCTGTTTCCGGGCTATCTGTTTGTTGAAATGATCATGACAGATGAAGCCTGGTATATCGTCCGTAATACCCCAGGCGTCACTGGATTTATCGGCTCTTCCGGCGGGGGGGCGAAACCGTTTCCGGTTTCACCTGAAGAGATCGATGCAATTCTGCGCCGCATCGGCTTGAGTGACCGCAAGATTGTGGTGGACTTCAAGGTCGGTGACCGGGTAAAGATTCTCAACGGACCGTTCTCGGGGTTCTTCGGAATCGTCGATTCGCTCAACGATGACTCGCAGACAGCGATGGTGCTGACGATTCTGTTCGGACGGGAAACCCCAACCGAAATCGCCTACATGGATTTGGTGAAGGACGAAGGTTAGTTTAAAGCAGACAGTTTTACAGGGGTAGTTGGCAAGGAAGAAAGGTGGGGAGTTATGTCTCAAAGCAGTACGAAAATCCTGCCGCCGGCAGTAATCGGCATCATTGGCGCCAGCGCGAATGCGAAGCAGTTCGCGATGACAGCCATTGAAATGGGGTATACCGTGTATACCTATGACCCTTCCTACAGCAGCCCGGCTGCCGATATCAGCCACAAGCATGTCATCGGCAGTTACCATGACATCAATGCGCTGAAGAATTTCGCCGCACAATGCTCGGTGGTGACTTTTTTGTCACCGGTTCTGGAAGGTCCGGAGGCCGCAAGCCTGGAAATGGACAATCTTTTGCCGCAGCGCGGCGAAGCCATGAACATGGCAAGCAACCACTACCGCCAGCAGGCTTATGTGCGGGAAATGGGTATTCCGGTCCCGGAGAGCGTCTACATCGAAAATGTCGATAAGCTGCATGCTTTGGCGGATACCTATCCTTACCCGGTGATTCTCAAACCGGCCAAGCCCGGATCCCCCAAAGCGATTGTGATTGTGCAGGACCAGAAGGCTATGAAGAAGATTGAGATTGATGAGCCCTACCTGGTACAGACCCAGATTACCGTCGAGAACATGATTGCGGTGACCGGTGTCGCAAGTGACAACAAAATTACCTTCTATCCGCCCGCTGAGGTGGAATACAGTCAGCACCGCCTGAAGTATTCCCTGATGCCGGGTGATATCAATAAGAAAATTGTGGAGAAAGCCAATGACCTGGCTGGACGCATTATGAAGTCGCTGTCCTTTACCGGGGTATTTACCATGCAGTTTTTTATCAGCGGTGGCGATTTGATTTTCCATAAGGTCGCACCTTATCCTTCCCTGATTTCCGCCATGACCATTCATGGCGCCAATCAGAGCCATGTCTTTCTGCATCTGAAGGCTTTGTGCAATCTGCCTTTTGGCGAAATCAAAATAGCGAAACAGACGCTGCTGATTCCGATACGTCAGGAAAACCTGGCCCAGGCTTTGAAATTCTACAGCGAGCATGCCGCCCAGGCTTATCTGACCCTGTATCGCAATAAAGCGGCAGGGGACAAGACCCAGGTCGGCTATCTGACCCTGATTGCGGATTCCAAAAGCGCGGCGGTGAAACTGGCCAATGCCTACTGGAATCCCCCGGCGGAGAGTGCTACAAAGAAAAAACGCGGCAGCTTTCTATGATTGAACGCTATGCACGGAGTGCCATGCGCGCTTTGTTTTCTGATCAGCACCGCTATGACTGCTGGCTGAAAGTCGAGCAGGCAGTCCTTTTTTCCTATCACAAAGCCGGTTTGATAGACGATGAAGACTATACAAAACTAAAAGAACTTAAAGCAGTCGATGGCAATGAGGTGGCGGCGATGGAGGAAATCACCCGCCATGATGTCGTGGCTTTCACCCGGGTTTTGGATGAAAAGCTGGGTAAGGAAAAGAAGTGGATTCACTTCGGTTTGACCAGCACCGACATCGTGGATACCGCCTATGCCCTGATCTATCAAAGCGCCAATCAAATCATTGAGGCAGATCTTATCGGCCTGATGAAAATCCTGGCTAAGAAGGCCAATGCCTATAAGTCGCTTCCCTGTATCGGCCGGACCCATGGGATGCATGGGGAAGTGACCTCCTTCGGTTTGAAGTGGGTGCTTTGGTATGATGAGGCAAGCCGGCATCTGGATCGCTTTAAAGCGGTCCGCAAGGAAATCGAAGTCGGGAAAATCAGCGGGGCAATGGGAAATTTTGCGAATGTTTCGCCAGCCATTCAGGATGAGGTCTGCAGTCAGTTGAATTTAGGCTCAGCACGAATCAGCACCCAGGTTTTGCAAAGGGACCGCCATGCCCACTACCTTTCCATCCTGGCCCTGATCGGCTCTTTTTTAGAGAAAATCGCCGTGGAAATCCGGCATCTTTCCCGCAGTGAAGTAGGGGAGGTCAGCGAATATTTTTCCAAAGGGCAAAAGGGCTCCAGTGCCATGCCCCACAAGCACAACCCAATCGCCTCTGAGAACATCTGCGGCTGCGCCCGGGTACTGCGGGGTTATATGAGTGTGGCCTACGAAAACATCGCGCTGTGGCATGAGCGCGATATCTCGCACTCCAGCAGCGAGCGCATCATCATTCCCGATGCCCTGATGCTTTTGGACTATATGCTGCACCGCTATCAAAAAGTGCTTGACCAGCTATTGGTTTATCCAGAGCAAATGCAAAAGAACCTCAACTTAAGCAAAGGGGTCATCTTCAGCCAGCAGGTGCTCAACGCCTTGATTCTGCACGGACTCTCACGGTCGGAAGCCTACGACCTGATTCAGCCGCTGGCAGCAATTGCCTATGAACAACATCAAGAGTTTTATGAGGTGCTTTTAGGGAATCCGGAAGTAAGGAAGTACCTAATGATAGAAGAATTGAAGGAATGCTTTAATATTGAAAGGTTACTGGTAGCGGAAGAAGAGATCTACCGGCGGGTAAAGATTGACGCCTGAAGGCTTTTTAATCAGTTTTTTACTAAAAATCGCCTTGTTTCAAGGCAATTTCGCGCAATTGCCTTGACAGCAAAGCGTAAATGATATATTGTATTGAAGTTAAGGAATCTATGCGAAGCAAATCATAACATCCATGATTCGTACCATAAAACAACTTTTCTAGAGGAACTATGAGTGAGCCTTATGTATCCATCATCCCGGACACTGACCCGATTCTTCGGGCTGTCAGTAGCCCGGTAACCATCCCTTTAAACCAAGAAGACCAACAGCTGCTACAGTCTCTTTATCGCTATGTGAAAGATTCGCACGACGAAGAGAAACGCGAGCAGCACGGCCTTAAACCGGCAGTCGGTCTGGCTGCCATTCAAACCGGTGTGAAAAAACGCATGCTGGCAGTCTGTGTGGAAGAGGAGGACGAAGAGGGCAATCAAGAAGTCTTCGCCCTGGCTTTGGCCAATCCCAAACTCTTGAGCCACTCCGAACAGAAGAGCTATCTCAAAAGCGGGGAGGGCTGCCTGTCCGTTTTGGATGAGCACCCGGGCTATGCACTGCGCCATGCCCGCATCCGCATCAGCGGCTATGATCTTTTGACAAACAAGCAGGTCAACCTGCGCTTATCGGGCTATCACGCCATTGTTTTACAGCATGAACTCGACCATTTGGATGGAATTTTGTTTTATGATCGCATCGACAAAGAGGACCCTTACCGCCAAGTGGCGGACGCAATAGAAATTCAATGAGGTATGTATGAGAAAAAAAGCACAACAGGAAGCAGAGCAGCCGGTCATCCGGAACACCCGCTACAATGAAGGCACCGATTCACTGGTGTTTGCCTTGGGCGGACTGGGTGAAGTCGGCAAAAACATGTATTGCATTCAGCATCAGGACGAGATCATCGTCATTGATGCCGGAGTCCGTTTTCCGGAGGAAAATTTATTGGGGGTGGACTATGTCATTCCCGATTACACCTATCTGATTCGCAACGCCTCCAAAATCAAAGCCCTGATCATCACGCACGGCCATGAAGACCACATCGGCGGCATTCCCTTTTTTTTAAGGGTGGTGCGCATCGAGAAGATCTACGCCCCGCGTTTTGCCTGTGCTTTGATCAACCGCAAGCTGGAGGAGCGCAAGATGACCAAGCGCACCACGCTGGTGGAAATCAATGCCGATTCCAAGATTCAGACCCAGCACTTCACGGTCGGTTTCTTCAATGTCATCCACTCCATCCCCGATTCACTGGGGCTTTATATCAAAACCCCCAACGGCTCGATTGTGGAGACCGGGGACTTTAAATTTGACCTGACCCCGGTGGGCATCAATGCGGACTATCAAAAGATGGCCTTCATCGGCTCCACCGGTGTGACCCTGTTATTGTCTGATTCCACCAATTCCGAGGTCGAGGACTTCTCCATCAGCGAGAAGGAAGTCGCCACCCAGATTCTGGATATCACCAAGAATGTCAAGGGCCGTTTGATTATCGCGGCTTTCGCCAGCAACCTGCACCGGATCGTGCAGATTCTGCAGGCTGCCATCGCCTGCGGCCGCAAGGTCATCGTCTTTGGCCGCTCGATGGAAAACATCGTCGACATCGGCCAGCAGTTGGGGCACATCAAAATCGACAAGCGCCATTTCCTGGCCCCGGAGGACTTGGACCACATCGCGGCAGACCGCGTCTGTATCCTTTGTACCGGCTCCCAGGGCGAACCTTTGGCGGCGCTCTCGCGCATCGCCAACGGCTCGCACCGCCACATCAAGATCTATCCGGGGGACACGGTGGTATTTTCCTCCAGTCCGATTCCCGGCAACGCGACCTCCATCAACAAGACGGTCAACTCCCTGACCAGAGCGGGTGCCAATGTCATGACCAACTCAGTCTTCTCCTCCCTGCATACCACCGGACACGCCTCCCGGGAAGAGCAGAAGCTGATGCTGCAGCTAATCAAGCCCAAGTATTTCATGCCGATGCATGGTGAGTACAAGATGCTCAAGATGCACAAGAACACGGCGATTGAAACCGGTATGAAGGCGGAGAACATCTTCGTTTTATCCAATGGCGATGCCCTGGTTTTGCGCAATGAGGAAGTCTTTAACGCCGATGTGAAAATCATCACCGACGATATCTATGTCGATGGCAATGACAGCTCCGGCCTGTCCACCGCTGTCATCAAGGACCGCAAGATCCTGGCGGACAACGGCATGGTCTCGGTAATCGTGACCATCGATTCCCGCTACAACAAGATCCTCTGCCGCCCCAGCATTGTTTCCCGCGGTTTCGTCTTTATCAAGGAGAGCCAATCCTTACTGAAGGAGGCGGAACTGGTGGTCTATGACGCCCTGCGCAAGACCATGGCCAACAAGACGACCTTCAGTGAGCTCAAGAACTGCATCAAGAATGCCCTGGAACCCTATCTGTTTGAAAAGACCAAGCGCAATCCGATTATCATCCCGGTCATCCTGAACATGAAGGCTGCCAGCGTGCCCAATTACCGGGCGGCAAAGATGAAAGGGGAACTCAGCCCCAGCGGCCGCTAAGAGACTCATCCAACCAGCTGTACACAAAACAGCTGGTTTTCTTTCACTTTTGCGCATCGATTTTTCACAATCACCATGATTCTGCCGCAATCCCGGAGTTTTGCCGGGATTTTACACGTCAGGCTATTGTCGGAAAGCGGGAATTATGCTATATTATTTACTGGCGCGACAGCGCGCACAACACACACCATGGATTCATGATTCCGTGCCCTTCGGGGTTATTCATGTCGGAAGTGGTGGAGGCACAACGGAAGAGAGGTAAAATACACTAATGTCAGTTGTCTCAATGCGAAAGCTTTTGGAAAACGGATGCCACTACGGTCATCAGACCCGTCGCTGGAATCCAAAGATGAAACCGTATATCTATACGGCCAAGAATGGAATTTATATTCTGAATCTGTCGATTACCCTGGAAAAACTGGATGAGGCCTATGCGGCCATGAAGGACATTGCCGAAAGAGGCGGAAAGGTCCTGTTTGTCGGCACCAAGAAACAAGCCCAGCAGGCTGTCCTGGATGAAGCCCTGCGCTGTGGTTCCTTCTATGTGAACCAACGCTGGCTGGGAGGTCTGTTGACCAACTACCGCACCATCCAAAAACGGATCCGCCGCCTGATTGAAATCGGCGAAATGAAGGAATCCGGGGCCATCGAATTCTATACGAAAAAAGAAATTGCCCAAATCAATAAAGAAGAAACCCGCCTGGAGAACTTTTTGGGCGGAATTAGGGAAATGAAGAAGCTGCCGGATGCGATTTTTGTGGTCGACCCGATTGAGGACCACAATGCCGTATTTGAAGCCAAGAAGCTGGGAATTCCGGTCTTTGGCATCTGTGATACCAACACCGACCCCGACCATCTGGACTATCTGATTCCGGCCAATGATGACGCTCTGCGTTCCATCAAGCTGATTACCGGCATTCTGGCGGATGCGATCGTGGAATCCAAAGCCGGTATCCTCAACTATGTCTATCAAAGCGAAGAGGAAGCCGACATCACCATGAAGGATGTCATCGTTTCCGTTGAGCAGCAAATCGAGGAGAATGAACGCCGCCGCCGTCAGCGCAATGAAGAGCGCCGGGCGAAGGAAAACGCGCGCTACAACCGCCGTCCCTACCAACGCAGCGAACAAACCCGCAGAAGCGATAATGCCCCGCGTACCAGCGAAGCAGCACCTGCTGCCAAGCCGGCGGAGCCCGCAAATGAAGTGAAGAAGGTCATCGTTGACAAGACCGGTGAGGTCAAGGAAGTCGTCGCGACCAAGGAAAGCGAAGTAAAGGAAGCTGTGGTAAAGACAGAAGCTGCGGTTGCTGATAAAGCGGAGGCTGTCAAAGAAGCGGTTGTTGAAAAAGCTGCGGAAGTCAAGGATACTGTAGTTGAAAAGGCTGCCGAAGCCAAGGAAGCCGTAGCTGACAAGGCTGCCGAAGTCAAGGAAGCTGTCAGTGAAAAGGCGGCTGAGGTGAAGGAAGCTGTCAGCGAAAAAGCAGTGGAAGCCAAAGACAGTGTGAAGAAAGCGGAAGCGGCTGTTGAAGAAAAAGCCGAAGAAGTGAAAAAAGCCGTTAGTAAAAAAGCGGAAGAAGTGAAGGAAGCGGTAAGCGAAAAAGCGGCTGAAGTCAAAGACGCTGGCGAAGCAGCCGTGAAACAAGCAGAAGAAAAAGTCAAGGAAGTCGTAACCGAAGCTGTTGAAAAGGCTGCGGAAGTTGCCGCTAAAATTGAACAATAACAGACAAGAGGAGAATGATATGGAAATTACAGCAGGAATCGTAAAACAGCTGCGCGAACTGACCGGCGCCGGCATGATGGACTGCAAGAAAGCCCTCAATGAAACAAACGGTGACATTGAAGCAGCCGTTACCTGGTTAAGAGAAAAAGGCATTGCCAAGGCCGCCAAGCGCGCCGGCCGCATTGCCGCCGAAGGATTGACCAAGGCCTTCACCTCCGGCAATCAAGCGGTGATTGTCGAGGTGAACTCCGAGACCGACTTCGTTGCCCGCAACGACCAGTTTTTGGAATTGATTGACGGCATCGGCGCAGCCTTGCTAAAAAGCGATGTCAAGAGCATCGGCGAAGCCGAGAGCCTAAAAATCGGTGATGCCACCATCGCGGACCTGGTGATCGACGCCACCGCCACCATCGGTGAAAAGATTTCCTTCCGGCGCTTTGCCCGTTTGGAAAAAACCACCGAGGAGATTTTCGGCCTTTACATCCACATGGGCGGCAAGATCAGCACCCTGGCCGTGCTCAAGGACGCCAATGAAGAGGTTGCCAAAGATATCGCCATGCAGGTAGCATCGATGAACCCGCAGTTCGTCAGCCGCGAGAACATGGACCCCGCCTTTGTAGAGAAGGAACGTTCCATCCAATGGGAAATCCTGAAGAATGATGAGAAGATGGCAGACAAGCCGGAAATGGTGCTGCAGAAAGCCCTGGAAGGCCGCCTGAGCAAGTCCCTCAAGGAAATCTGCCTGGTTGACCAGGAGTTCTTCAAAGACCCGGATCAAAGCGTAGGCGCTTATTTGAAGTCGCATGGTGCAGCTGTGCGTGAATTCGTGCGCTATGCGGTAGGGGAAGGCATCGATAAATCAGCTGCAGAAGAGGAATAAGGCACGTTCGTGCCTTTTTTTCGAGGAGGTATTATGTATCAGCGCGTACTGTTGAAATTATCCGGTGAAGCCTTGGCCGGCAGTGATTCCGGCTTCAATGCCAAAAAACTCAAACAACTGGCCCAGGAAATCAAGGAAGTCTGTGCCTTGGGTGTCGAGCTGGCGATTGTGGTCGGCGGCGGCAACATCATCCGCGGCAAGCAGGTGAGCACCTTGGGGATTGAGCGGGTGCAGGCGGACTACATGGGCATGCTCGCCACCGTCATCAACGCCTTGGCCATCCAATCAGCCCTGGAGCAGGCGGGAATCCCCACCCGTGTGCAAAGCGCCCTGGAAATGAACAAGGTCTGTGAACCCTTGATCATCCGCCGGGCGATCCGCCATCTGGAAAAGGGCAGAGTGGTGATTTTTGGGGCCGGCAACGGCAGTCCGTTTTTCTCCACCGACACCACCGCGGCCCTGCGTGCCAGCGAGATCAAGGCGGATGTCATCCTGATGGCCAAAAACGGGGTGGATGGGGTCTATAGTGCCGACCCGAAAATTGAGGCAGACGCAGTGAAGTATGATATATTAACTTATATGGATCTGTTGAATAAAAACCTGGCGGTCATGGACGCAACCGCCACCAGCATGTGCATGGAAAGTGATATCGAGCTGTTGGTATTCAATATGAACGAGGAAGGGAATATCGTCAAAGCGGTACAGGGCAAGGTTGCCGGAACCCGCATCACGAAAGGAGCCGCATCATGAATCAACATCTAGAGAATTGTGAAGCCAGAATGGCCAAGGCGATTGCCAGTTTCAATGACACCTTGGGCTTGATTCGCACCGGGCGTGCAAACCCGCAGGTGCTCTACGGGGTGAATGTCGACTACTACGGAGCCGAAACCCCAATCAATCAGATTGCCAGCATTTCCGTGGTGGAAGGCCGGCAGCTGGTCATTAAACCCTATGACACCAATTTTTTAAAGAACATCGAACGGGCGATTTTTGAAGCGAACCTCAACCTCACGCCGCAAAACGACGGGGCGGTGGTCCGCATTAATGTCCCGGCCCTGACCGAAGAGAGCCGCAAGGCCCTTTGCAAGGATGTCTCCAAGAAGGCGGAGGAGGCCAAAGTGGCGATCCGCAACATCCGCCGCGACATCAACGAAGCGGCCAAGAAGGATGACAGCCTGACGGAAGACATGGAAAAAGACACCCTGGAGAAGATCCAGAAACAAACCGATGAAGCCATCAAAAAGATCGATGGCATGGCAGGGGACAAAGCGAAAGAAATCATGACGGTCTGATGAATCCGCTCAATCATATCGCCATCATCATGGATGGCAACGGCCGCTATGCCAAACAGCAGGGCAAACCGCGTACCTACGGACACTTCAAGGGTACCGAAAACGCCCGCAACATCGCGATTGAGGCGAAGGAGCTCGGGGTGAAGACCCTGACGCTCTATGCTTTCTCCAGTGAAAACTGGAAGCGGCCGAAAAGTGAAATCGATTACCTGATGGGTTTGCCCAAAGTCTTTTTTCAAAGTTATCTCAAGGAACTGATGGAAAAGAACATCCGCATTAAAATGATCGGATCATTTGCGGGCTTACCAAAGGGCGTCAGTGATATTTTTCAGGCTGCAATTGATGAAACCAAAAACAACACCGCCATGGATTTGGTGTTTGCCATGAACTATGGCAGCCAGAATGAAATTGTGGAGGCGGTGAAATCCTATACCCGGGAAGTAGTGAACAAGAAGCGCGGCAACGACCTCGATGCCGCGGGCTTTTTTGACTATTTCCAAAGTCGCAGTGCCGGGGCGGTGGACCTTTTGATCCGGACCGGCGGCGACCAGCGTATCTCCAATTTTCTGCTTTGGCAGATCGCCTATGCGGAGCTTATCTTTGTAAAGGACTACTGGCCTGATTTTACCCCGGAGCGCTTTAGGCAAACCATCGTTCAATACCAGGAGCGTGAACGCCGCTATGGAGGCTTAAGCGAATGAAACAGCGCATCATTACCGCCCTGGCCATTATCGCCACGGTGTTTCCGCTGATCTATTTCTTTCCGTTTTGGGGATTAAGGGCTGTCATCCTGGTCTTTTCGGCCCTGGCGGTCTATGAAATAACCGCCATCATCGACAAGCGGATTCCGTTATTGGGAATTATTGGTGTCTATCTGATGGTGCTGGTGCTGTCGTTTTGCTGGGAGCAGAACTATGTCGTCTTTCTGGGACTGTTTATCGTGTTGCTTTTCACCATCGATGTGCTGTATTCCTTTATTGATATCACCCGGATTGCCTACCTGTTTTTGATGACCCTGATGTTCTCCACCGCCATACGCGGCCTGATTCAGGCCAATGTGATGTTTGGCTTCACCGGGGTGATGTTTGTCTTTGTGGTGACCTATCTCTGCGATTCCGCAGCCTATTTTATCGGCCGCCGCTTTGGCAAGCACAAACTGATTCCCAAGGTTTCCCCCAATAAAACCGTGGAGGGGGCAATCGGCGGCTTTCTGGTCAGTTTTATCGCCGGGGTCGTCTATCTCTATATCTGGAGCCAGTTCAATAACGGCATGGCCGTTTTCATCGCTGCCTGCATCACCATGCCGCTCACCGGACAGATCGGCGATCTGGCTTTCTCCTCCATCAAGCGCCACTTCAACCAGAAGGACTTCGGTTCGATCTTCCCCGGCCACGGGGGAGCCCTGGACCGCATTGATTCCCTGCTGTTTAACTTCATGGTCTTCCATGTGATTTTGATGTTTTACAACTATCTGGTGACACGCTGATGAAAAAGATTCTGGTATTGGGTATTTCCGGCTCGATTGGCCGGCAGACCTGGCAGGTCATCCGCCAGCATCCCGAGGAATTCCAGCTGGTTGGCGCCTCCTTCGGCGACAACCTGGAACTCTTGCCCGAGCTATTGAAAGAGGCACACCTGACCCATATCTGGGTCAAGTCCAATGATACCCGCCTGGCCCTGAAGGTGCAGTATCCCAAGATCCGCTTTTACAGCGGCGAGGAATACATGATTGATATGGTCCTGGATACAGAGTATGACCTTTTGGTCAATGCTTTGGTGAACTTTATCGGCTTGAAGCCAACGCTGGCGGCAATTGAACGCAAAAAGAATATCGCCTTGGCCAACAAGGAAACCCTGGTGGTTGCCGGGCAGTTTGTTTTGGAAGCCTGCCAGCGGCAGCAGGTCAGCCTGCTGCCGATTGACTCCGAGCACTCCGCCATCTTTCAGTGTCTGCAGGGCAATCAGAGGCAGGATGTCAAGTCCATCACCCTGACTACTTCCGGCGGCAGTTTCCGCGATAAAAGCAGAGCCGAGTTAAAGGATGTGACAGTGAAAGAAGCACTGCAGCACCCGAACTGGTCAATGGGGTGTAAGATAACCATAGACAGTGCGACGATGATGAATAAGGGCTTTGAGGTGATTGAGGCGCACTGGCTGTTTGGTTTGCCTTTCAAACAAATCAAGGTGGCCATCCACCGGCAGGCAATCGTGCACTCTTTTGTCACCTATCAGGACAACTGCACCATTGCCCAGCTGGCAACCGCTGATATGCGGGTGCCGATTCAGTTTGCGCTCTCCTGGCCCAAGCGGCTGGAAGCCCCCAGCCACAGCGAGCTGGATTTGACGAAAACGCCACCGCTGACCTTTGAAGCGGTGGACTACGATCGCTTTCCGTTATTGGCCCTGGCTTATCGGGTCGGAGAAAAGAAGGGCAATCTGCCGGCGGTGATGAATGCCGCCAATGAGGTGGCGGTCAGCTATTTTTTGGCAGAAAAGATTCCCTTTCTGGCAATCGAGGACATTGTGATAAAAACCTGTGATACAATTGCATACAGTCCCGAGGTGAGTCTGCAGGACATCTATACCTGGGATGGCGAAGGACGCCGGGTTGCGGCCGAAATCGCGAAGGAGTTTCTGTTATGATTAATACGCTTCTAACCCTGCTTTATTTCCTGATTATCCTCTCCGTCATCGTGGTCATCCATGAATTCGGACATCTAATCAGTGCCAAAGCCTTCGGTGTATACTGCAAGGAGTTTGCGATCGGTTATGGCCCCAAGGTGTTTTCCACACAGAAAGGGGAAACCGAATATTCAATCCGGGCAGTGCCGATGGGCGGCTTTGTGTCGATGGCGGGGGAAGTCGGTGTGGATATCGATGACATTGAACCAAAGCGTACCCTGTCCGGGATCGCTCCGCTCAAGCGGATTGTCATCATGTTGTCGGGAATCTTCTTGAACCTGGTCTTTGGGGTCTTCCTGTTAGTTGCCTTCTATCTGATCAGCGGCTATAAAGTGACGGAACCTTTGGCGGTGGTGGGGACGGTTTTACCGGACACCCCGGCAGAAACCGCCGGCTTCAAGGACGGGGATAAGATTCTCAAGGTCGTCCATGCGGATGGCTTTGTGGTGGAACCAAAAACCTTTTCAGACATGAGCGTTCCTTCCGCCAATTTGCCGGGAGAGCGTATCTATACCATACTGCGCGATGGTCAAGAGATTGACATTGCCGTGACGCCTGCCTACAGCGATGGCAGCTATCTGATTGGCATCCAATCCACCAGCGGCGAAATGGTCAAAATCGGCTTTTTGGAAGCCGTCAGTCTGGGTTTCACCAAGGCTGGTCAGCTCTGCTTTTTGATTATCGGTGCCCTGGTAAACCTGTTTCGCGGTGTCGGTTTAGACAACCTCTCCGGACCAATCGGCATCTACAGTGCCACCAGCGAGGTCATGAACGCCGCTGCCAGCTTTCGCGAAGGGGTGCTGTATTTCGTTAACCTGATGGCGACGCTCTCCCTCAATGTCGGCATCTTCAATCTCTTCCCGCTACCATTATTTGATGGCGGCCGGGTGGTATTGATTGTGGCGGAGATGGTGATTGGCAAGCCGGTGGACAAGAAACTGGAAACCATCTTGATGTTGGCCAGCCTGGCGCTGGTTGCGGCCTTGTTTCTGTTTGTTACGATTAAAGACGTGTCAAATTTCTTTTAGGAGGATTGCACTATGCACATTCTGGTTACCGGGGGTACGGGGTACATCGGATCGCATACGGTCGTGGAGCTGCTACAGCAGGGCGACCGGGTGACGATTATCGACAATCTCTATAACTCCTCCAAAAAAGTCGTGGATCGAATTGAAGCGATTACCAAATCCCGCCCTGATTTTGTGAAGCTGGATCTCTGCGATCAGGACAAACTGGAAAATTTGTTTAAGATCAGTGTCTTTGACGCCGTAATTCATTTTGCGGGCTACAAGGCGGTAGGGGAATCGGTAGAGAGACCTTTGATGTACTACCGCAACAATCTGATTTCAACTTTGAATTTATTGACCTGCATGAAAGCGCATCAGGTCACCAAACTGGTATTCTCCTCATCGGCAACGGTTTATGGACAGCCGGAACGGATTCCCATGGATGAGGACTGCCGGCTCTCTACCACCAATCCCTACGGGACTACCAAACTGATGATTGAGACCATTCTCAGTGATGTGGCAAAAGCGAATCCGGAGTTCAGCTTTGTGGTACTGCGCTATTTCAACCCCATCGGTGCCCACAAGAGCGGCTTGATTGGGGAGACCCCCCAGGGTATCCCCAATAACCTGACCCCCTACATCGCCCAGGTAGCAACCGGCCAGCGCGATTTTCTGCGGGTCTGGGGCAATGACTATGATACGCCGGATGGTACCGGGGTACGGGACTACATCCATGTGGTGGATTTGGCCAAAGGCCACCTGAAAGCCCTGGATTATGCCAATACCCGAACCGGGATTGATTTCATCAATCTGGGGACCGGCAAGGGCTATTCAGTCTTACAGGTGCTGCATGCCTTTGAGAAGGCCTGCGGCAAACAGCTTCCCTACCAGATTCTCGAGCGCCGGCCCGGGGATATCGCCACCAGCTATGCCTCCACCAAAAAAGCCGAAGAGGTACTGGGCTGGAAAGCACAGTATGATATTGACAGAATGTGTGTGGATCTCTGGCGCTTTGCGACCCAGAATCCCAAAGGCATCCGTTAAAAAAAAACCGGGAACCCGGTTTTTTTTGTTTAACTCAGTAGGTTTGATAGGTTGTCTGGTTGACCATGCTTGCGTCACCCGGGCTCTCAGTCACTGCCAGTAGGGCATTGACCCCGCTGGAGCCGATGTGCAGCGGCGGCAGTAGATGACTGCGGGATTCCGTGGGACCATAGCGGCCCTTTACGGTGGTGAGGGAATCGGCGGAGATGATGTCGGTCAATGAGCCGTCAGCAGCCTGATAGTAGAATACTTCGATGTAGGGATACATCGGTGCCTCCTGCAGGTGCGAGATATCCGTCAGATAGCTGAGGTCTCCGGCGATGACGTTGTTTTTATTGAAGCTGGAACCATCCGCCGCAGAAGGGAAATACTTGCGCAAGGCTTTGCGCACCACCATCCAGCTGCTAGAATCATAATCGAAGGGTTTGAATGCCTGGCTGCAGCAGAAGAAAAGCACCAGCGGGCAGGCGACAAAGGTCAATACCCAGAAGATGACAATCGCAATATAATCAGCGGATTGCCCGAATACCCATTTGATATACTCAAGGAAAAAACTCATCTCGGTAATCAGATTGACGAAGATGAAGCGAATTGTGTCGGTGAAAAACCCAATCACATCATTGGTAAAGAGAATCCAAAGCTGCTCCCAGTAATAGTTGCCGTAATACCATAAAGCAATGATGCAGCCGCCAAAATAAATATAGCCGGCAACAATGCCCAAAATCAGGTAGACGACTTTCATGTATTTGGGCGCCGGCGCCTTGAGCGCCTTGGTCAAAACCTCAACAAGCAGCCAGAGCAGCCCCACGTAAACAGCTCCTGCCACTGCAAACAACATGAAATAGGGTAGATGATACAACGGCAGATACGGAATCGTCGTGGAATAAAGTAATCCCGCAAGCAAGACGACAACACAGATGATGGCGACCTTGACAATGTTTGCCGGTCTGCCTTGATACAATTCGAAGTTCATAAGCCCTCCCTTATTTTTCTATCTGCTTCTTATTTTACACATTTTTCTGTTTATTGCAAGAGGGGAAGACAAAAAAAGAAGCGAATAGGGCGAAGGTGTGAGTAAAATCGTGATTGACTTGTGATTTTGTAGTTGTTTTACCGGTGCATCATGGCGAAGACTGATTGATTCAGATAAAGAAGACGATGGCGATATAGTGGGAAAAACAGGCCAGCACAATAAAGATATGCCAGATAAAGTGGAAGTAGTTGCGGGTTTTCTGGGCATAGAACCAGCAGCCAACCGTATACAGCAAGCCTCCCAGGGCAATCAAGCCAAGAAAGACCGGAGATGTCTTCTTTACAAGGTCAGGCATCAGGATAACGGAAGCCCAGCCCATGCCCAGATACATGATTAGCGTAATTTTCGTGCTGGCGTTTTTGGCAATCGTTTTATATAAGATCCCGAAGACCACAAACAGCCATAGGATAATCAGGGTAACCATGCCCAGGACCCCCTTGGTCACCGACAATAGAATCGGGGTATAGGTTCCGGCAATCGCCAGAAAAATCATCGAATGGTCGAGGATCCGCATGACAAACTTGTGATCACTGGCGAAGGGGGAACTGTGATAGATGCAGGAGGTCAAAAGCATCAGGAAAATGCAGATGATAAAGACGGAGACTCCCAAGGAAAAAACCCAGTCATGGCGCTGGTAGGCGATGACTGCCGAGAAGGGCAGAAGCAACAAAAACAAAAATGCGGCAGCGCCATGGGAGACGCTGTTGCCCAATTCTTCACCAAAGGAAAGCTTGATTTGGGAGCGCATGGATTCTTTCTTTGCCATGGGCTTATTATAGCATGTTCCACTGTGCAGAGAGTCATGACTGATCCGGTTCAGGTAATCAAATGTGCTTTCTTTTGAACTCTTCATCTTGACTGCAATTAATTGGAAATAATATGATGCAAGCGGTTGCAGAATAACGGAGGAACAATATATGAAAAAAGTCAAAGACTTTCTTTACGAAACAATAAAGAAAACTCTTTTATTATGTTTTAGTATATCGTTGATCCTCATCGACCTCCAGTACTTAGCCATCGGTTTAAAAGCGAGTGTTACTTCCTACTCCTCAGAATACGGAAGTCTTTATAATGCTGATGTAAACGACTCATCGGAGGATATGGGAACATTTAACTTTTCTCCAGACACAGACTGGCTTGGTCATACAAATAATGATGTATGTCCATATTTTAGTAATGGGAATGATGAATATGATGCTCAAAACCGCTCTTACAGTGATAGGTCTGATTTTTCATTAGAAATTCTTCCACAGCTTTTCTGCTGGTTCACCAGCCTCTTTAGATAGGTGATAACAATGAAAATCAAGTTATTTGTGATGTTTTTACTCCTTGGCGTTGCAGTCTATGCAGGAATGTGTTTACTTATAATACTCTGCTGCTTTTTTCTAGGTAGTTTAATATTTACTATCTACCCATCCGTTCAAATTGATGTAATACTTTATGTGTTATTGTTTGTTTATTATAATTTTCTTTTCAGAAAAATGCTTAAGTACATTCCTTTGGAATTTTATCCTGAAGTTTTTTGGTGTGTGGTATTATTGATTCTTTTATTTATTCTTAGTTGTATTTTTGATTTTCTTAAAACTCCTATTATATTTATTGGTGAAGTGTTTGGTATGAGCCGGTTTATTATAAGTATTGCAGATTTTTATTTGCATAAACTGTCACTTCCATATATTTCTGATGACGGATGGATTGTAATTGATTTGTTGCTGGTGTTTTATTTAGTTCTGTATAATTTTTATTTACGGAATTTCCGCGACAGGATTCGAAAACACATAAAAGACTTTTTTATAAATCTAATAGTATATAAAGATGAGGATGAGTCCAAGTAATACAGATGGCAGTGTCAAATTATTGGGGGAGTGAGTAAAGCGGTAATCGCTACGCTCCTTCCGTTTTACTGTTTCGGATGTGAGAACTCTTTTCCTGAATAACGCAACTACAATTATAGAGTTCTCTCTTTTTTTGTCTAATTCCCGTCATACCAGCTTGATGTCCGCTTTCTTTCCACACTTTCGTCTTCCTTTTAAAAACCGGACTATGGTACAATAACGGTGTGAATAAGTTGCTGGAGCTCTGGGGGGACCGCCAAAACAGATTCTTGTTATTGGCCACCTTGATTGTGGCTGTTGTTTTGGTCTCCTTGTTTGTCTATCTGGGCTTCGGTCAAAAATCCAATCAACCGACTGTAAGTAGCAACTCTTCTGACCAGCAGGAAAACCCTTTGGATTTGATTGACATCGATCTGGTCGAAAGCAACCTTTACCAGCTGGATCAGCTGGATTTCCGTTTTATCATAGCTAAATTCCGCATTGTCGCACCGGAGGCGATGCTGGTGGATATCAGTGAACTGGTTACCAGTGAAGGCATAAAACTCTCCAATGTGGATGCCTACCTAGAAGCTATGCAGGAGGCCAACCTCTATGTCGGCAAGAAAAATGTCGCCTTTGAACTCAACCTGACCGGCGGCAACCAGATTGTCAACCTGTTTATTCCGATTACCACCAACCAGTCGACCCTGAGCCTGCAGACACCCTTTGAAAATGCGAAATTTGATTTTGACCTAAAAGTTGCGGCGATTACCGACTCCACGGATTTTTACTATGTACCCACCGAAACCGTCAGTGATGGCGAAACCTATGAAATCATCGTAACCAATGCCTTTGAAATCACCGGCGAGGTACTCTATCGCGATGGCTTTGAAGACAGCTATCCCTCCACCGCCCAGCTCTATGCCTTTACGGTGGAGATCAAATCCCTTTCCGACGAGTCCATTGTCATTGAGAAAGCCCAGTACACCACCAGTAGCGGCATTGTCTTTGAGGCTTTGGATGAAACCTACTCCACCGAAAAACGCTTCAACATTATGGGGGTGACTGTGAGCCAGTCCGATAAGGGCTGCCTGTTATTTATCACCCTGAATCCCGACCAGCAGCCGATTGTCTATACCGGGGAATTGCTGCTCAAGCTCAAGGGATCCGATGAATGGATCCGGGTGCAGGTGACCTTATGAAGCGCTTTGTCAAATGTTTGTTGGCACTTCTTTTGGTGTTGCCGCTAATATACTTCACTAAGCCCAACCAGCTTGTCACCACCGTCAATGCCGCCTGCAGCTCTTATGAAGTCGTCAATATCCGCTCCGATGGTTCCCAGGAATCCATCGCCTGTACCGACAGCTTCGGCCAAGCCAAGGAAATCATGTGGGGCTACAGCAACGGGGCCATCAAGCATCCTTCCTCGCTATCACCGATGAAGTTTGTGGCGATGACCCGTGGCGTAGTGCAGTCGTATCCGTTCCGTTTATCCAATGGCAGCGGCAGCCATGCCGTGACCATGAACATCTATCAGAATGCCAGTGACCATTCCATCTACTGGAAGTATACCTACGTCTCCCAGCACTATGAGATGGCTTACTTTGATACCACCGAATACAGCGGGCCTGGCGGGACGGTGGAGGTTGGCTTAGCTGGCTTCCGCGGTTATGCGGACCTGCGCCAGGTCGACCTGATCCCGATGATTTACATCGAAAACAAGATTTCCATGACCCTGGGCGGGAATACCTACTACACCTATGGCGAAGCCCCGTACCGCATCAACCAGATGAAGCACTCCTACTTCAAGGTGGAAACCAACAACGGGGTTCGGGAGCTGCGCTTTGTGTCCTATTCCTACTACTGCAGTGCCGATGCCCCCACCACCTGTACCCCGACCACCAAGGCCAATGTCGTCATCGGTCCGGCCGCGGACTGGATGGTGGACAATGCCACCTACTACAGCTGGGACTTCATCCATTACTACCATGATATGGGATATACCCAATCTGCCGGGACCTACTACAACTACTTTACCTTTTTGTCCTACCGCACAACCTCTACCATCACCGCCGATCAGCTCAACCAGTACATGGCAGCCAAGCGGCCAAGCAGCGTGATGGCAGGCAAGGGCGCGGCGTTTATCAGCGGGCAGGAGACCTATGGCGTCAATGCGCTATTGGTCTATGCGATGGCGATTCATGAATCCGGCTACGGTACCTCCACCATTGCCGTCAATAAAAACAATCTCTTCGGCTGGGCAGCGGTGGATTCCAATCCCGGGGATGCCACCTATTTTTCCAGTGTTGAGCAATGCGTCAAGGAACAGATGGGGGTCAACCTGAGGGGTTATATGGATGTGGTGACCGACGGCCGCTTCTTTGGCACGCATACCGGTACCAAGGCCAACGGCTTCAATGTCAAGTACGCTTCCGATCCCTATTGGGGGCTCAAGATCTCCGCTTATGCCTATGACATAGACAAGACCTTTGGCTTTCAGGACTTGAATGCCTATACCATCGCCGTAATCAATCAGTTCGATGCGGCTGTCTATGCCTCACCTGGTTCCAACCAGCTTTACGGTACCCGTTATGGGGTCAACTACCAGGACCAGTTTCTGATCACCATCAACCTGGAGAAGGACGGCTATTACCAGTTTCCCTCACCGGTTGGGGTGCGGGCAAACAAGACCATGATCGTGCACAAAACCGATGGCACCACCAATCCGATTGAAGCCTACAGTTTTATCAACAGTGCGGTCTATGTCGCCAAGTCCCAGGTTTCGGTGGTTTCATCTTCCAAATATCAAAGCACCTATGGCCTGGCCAGTGCCCCGGCTCAGATAGAGGGCTCTAAATTGGCGCAGGCGCCGGTGGTTTCCATCTCCCTTAGCACCAGCCAGGACAAATTCAATATCTCCGGCTACAGCTTTCAGCCGGGCATCCGTAGCGAGCAGGGCAGTTTGGTAAGCCATACCCTGATTTTTACCCTCAACTCCAATACCAGTGTCAAAAAGACCATCAACCTGGGCGATGCCGCGGTCCCAAGCAATATCGCCTCCTCCTATAACACCAGCTTAATCTCCGTTGCCCAAGCCGGCTTTTCGCAAAGCGGCATCGATTTGAGTGATTTAGCCCCGGGAACCTATACGGTGACGCTATTGACGCGCTATCCGGATTTCAACTTCCAGTATGAAAGCCAGATCCCCATCGGCTCCCTCGATAACCGCTTCAGCCTGTCCTCGGGCAAACTGCAGTTTGTGGTAGCGGAAAGTTTGCCGGATACCGGCAACTATCAGGTCGTAACCCAAAAGCTCTACTATGATCTGGCGCCGATGAGCTGGACCAGTGACAACAAGCTCAAAATTATCGGGGCGGGCGCCTTCCTTGGCATCGACGCCAGCGACCCCCGAAATGTCACCCAGACCCTGCGCTTAATCAAAAAAGACAACGGCGCAATTACCGAAATCCAGCTTTCCGTAAAGAAGGCGGAAGATGTTGGGATGGACTATTTCTTTCTGGATGGCGAAACCGACTATACCTATGTCTGGTTTACCACCGATTTGGACTTCAGCACCATCGATGTCGGCCTTTATAACCTGGAGCTGACCACCACGATTGCGGACCATCAAAACAAGATCCTCTATACCGGTACCAAAGCTTTGACGGCGACCGCGTTCTCCGCACTGCCGGCGGTGCGCAAGACCACCACCAAGACGGTGGTCACCGACAAGATTGCCCGCTTCAGCTACCAGTATGAGCTCTCCGTCTATCCGGTGGGTTACTATGACACGATTTCAGTGCGTAAAAAGCCGACACCCTATCAGGGCTACTTCAGCGTCGAGCGCTTTGCGATCAAATCCGGCAAGCTCACCGTGGAAGGCTTTTTGGCCCTGCACAGCCTCAACCACAGCAGCAGTTCCCTGCCAAGCTATCAGTTACTCTTACTGGACAGCAGTTTCAAGGTCGTCAAGACTTTTGATTTGACCACCACCACCGGACAGTACGACATCACCCAGTATATTTCCTATACAACCTACAACTACGACCACGCCTGGTTCTATGGGGAAAACCTGGATCTGACCACGCTTGCCAACGGGAACTACTATCTCTTTTTCAAGGTCAAAAACGGCAGCTATCAGGATGTGGTTGCCTACATCAGCGACCCCGATGTCTATACAATCAGCGGTACCAGCACCAAGACCTTTAGCTTCACCAAAAGCTCAGTCTACGATAATGTCGTGATTCTTACAGTGAAGTAAGGCAAAAGAAAAACCGGGAAACCGGTTTTTTATTTGAGCTCCATGGCGATGCGGCCGCGGCCGCCGGAACAGGTGATGGTGGCACAGGCTCCGTTGATCAGGGTCATATTGGGCGGCAGATGCCCGAAGTCCGCATCCAGGATCACCGGCACATCCATATCCCCCAAAATTTCCTGAACCGCATCCTTATAAGACACATCCATCAGGGTCTCATTGACCATTGGACGGCCGAAGATAAAGCCGCTGGCATTATTGAACCAACCGGCGTTTTTGAGCTGCCACAAGCCGCGCAAAACGCCAAAGACGTTTAAATCACAGGATTCCAGATACCAGAGGATGCCATCCTCCTTGTACTTGCGGTTGAATTCCTTGACCTTGTCAAAATGGGTGCCGGTCAAAGTGACCAGGCAGTCCAGACAGCCGCCCAAAAGCCGGCCGGACATCCGGGCGACACTGTCATCCAGGGTCTGCCATTTGACCGGGGTATCGAAGCGGTAGGGGAGAAGTTCCTCACCCGGGCCCGGCTTTTCCTCCTTGGCCTGGTAAGCCTGGAAGCTGTCCTGGTTGAACCGGGTTCCGCGCATGACTTCATAGCTTTCGATCAGTGATACATCCCAGGGCTTCATGCCAAAGCCGGTCGCGCATAAGCCATAGATGCTGGCAATGTCGCAGAGGGTGGTCAGGGTGAAGGTCAGATTGGTATTGTCGGAAAAGCCCATAAAGAACTTGGGCGGCAGCTTGGAAAGCTTGGGGAAATCGATGTACGGCAAGATTTCCACCATCCGCTCGCCCCCGCCGACACTCAGTACAAAATCGACTTCGGGATTCTGATACAAACTCAAAAATTCCGCCGCCCGGATGGTGGCGGTGTTGCTCTGGGCTTTTTCATTGCTGAAGACGGAGGCACTCTGCACGACCGGGTGTCCCAGATCCAGAAAGGACTCAGCCGCGGCGATGCAGCGGCTGCGGTAAGGCTCTACTGCTTCGCCAAAGGAAGGGGCGCAGAAACCGATGCGGCCGTCCGGTGCCAAAAAGTTGGGATAGCGCATAAATCAGCAGGCTTCCTGACGGTCGTACACGATGCTGCCATCGATGATGGTACACAAGACGAAGGTGCTGGATAACAGGATATCGCCATCGGTGATGATGACATCGCCATCCTTTCCAACCTTCAAGGAACCGACGCGATCGCTCACGCCGATGATCTCAGCGGGGTTGATGGTGATGGCTTTCAGGGCTTCCTGGTGGTCCAGGCCGTATTTGACCGCCAGGCCGGCGCAAAGCGGCAAGTTTTCCTGCGGCAGCACCGGAGAGTCGGTGGTAATCGCAATTTTCACCCCGGCACGGTTTAAAATGCCCGGGGTTTCAAAGGTCCGAAAACGCAGCTCATATTTGGATTTGGAGGTCATGGAAGGCCCGACAATCGCCGGAAAGCCGCTGGCTTTGACTTCATCCGCAATCAGATGTCCGTCCGTGCAGTGGTCCAGGGTGACCTTCAGGTTGAATTCCTTGGCAATGCGGATGACCGTCAGGATATCATCGCTGCGGTGGGCATGTGCCTTCAGGGGCATTATGCCTTTGAGTACCGGAATCATGGCCTCCAGCTTCATATCATAGGCCGGCAGCTTGGAGATATCGTCTTTGGCTGCCTCTTTCTTATTGACATATTCCCGGGTCTTAAACAGGATTTCCCGAAGCAGGGCGGCGGTCATCATCCGGGTTTGGATCTTGGAGTTCTGATAGCAGAACTTCGGGTTCTCCCCAAAGGCGGCCTTCATGGCGACATCTTCCTTGATGACCATTTTGTCGATGGCAGTGCCATAGGTCTTATAGGCAAAGAAGGTCCCGCCCAGCACATTGGCACTCCCGGGTCCGGCACAGACGGTGGTCACACCGCCAGCGCAGGCAACGGGAATTGCCGCATCCCCGGGATAGATCCCGTCGATTGCCCTCAACTGCGGGGTAATCGGATCGGTGGCTTCGTTGGTGTCATTGCCTTCATAGCGCACAATTGCTTCGTGCAAACCCATGTGACAGTGGGCTTCCACCAGGCCGGGATACACATTCTTGCCGGTCGCATCGATGACTTTTGCATCCGGCGCCGAAAGGTCCTTCCCGATTTTTTTGATTTTGCCATTTTCAAGAAGCAGGTCACCGACAAAGGTTCCTTCTTTTTCCATGGTAAACAAATTCCCGTTTTTGATCAGAATCATAAGCATTCTCCTTTTTACTTTATGGTGCTGCTCCCGGGGGAGTGGATATGGTGACGGTAATAGCGGTGTCGAGGGAATAGAGGCCATCCACCGGATCGGTGTTGGCGGTAATCGACTCGACGATATAGATGGTCTGCAGCTCGGAGCCGGCCTGGCGGACAATGTTAATGCCGCCGGTAAATCCGAGCCCCTGCAGGTGGCTTGTGATGGTGCTGCTGGGATCACTGGAAGAGGCATCGTTATTAAACAATGACTTGTTGGGAATATATTGGCCTGGATGATAGGTGACGGTGATAGTAGGGGTCACCGAACCGCAGGCAACACTTTCACCAGCCGCCGGGGATTGCGCATAGACTTTGCCCAGCTGGCTGTTGGTGGTGGCGATGCTGCCTTTTTTGAATTCCACAACGGTGTTATCCGGGGTAAAGACCTTGCTGTAGACATAGCCGTTGAAATCAGGAATCGAGCAATACAATTCCGCCTTGGCTACGTTGACATTGATGACCGAGCCAACCGCGACCTTGCCGGTCTTGTCCTGGTAGACGATGTTGCCCGGGGTGCTGGAATTGAAGACTTCGGTGACCTGAATCGTCAGGGAGGCACCGGAATTGTTGAGGGTATTGACTTTGTTTTGAAGCTCAGTCAGGGTGGTGGCCTGGCTGCCCAAATCAGGTTGGCCTAAGGAGACCCGGTAGGTCAGGGTATCGCCCTGATAGATGGTGCCCTTGTGGCTTTGTTCCAGGATATTGCCGGCTGCCTGATTGGAGTAGGTGCTGGGCAGCTTGTTGGTCTTGACATCCTTGCCTGTTAGCCAGGCATTGAGTTCCGCCTCGGTACTAAAGGCACTAATGGTATAGGGTTGTAAGCCCTGGGAAACCGTGACCTTGATGGTGGTGCCGACATTTACGGTACCGGAGACATCCTGGCTTAAAATCGTGCCGCTGGCACTGGAGTCATATTTGTAGGTCTTTTCGATCTTGAGGTTGGCCCCCTGGGCATTGAGGGAATTGACCACACTTTCCAGGTCGCTGAGTTTTGTCTTCTTGTCACCGATGCTGGGCTTGCCCAAAGAGACCACGACCTTCAGGGTTGTGGAGGAGGACATCGTACCCGAATTGGGGGTATTGGAAATCACGATATCCTTCGCGACGGTATTGGAATACTGATAGGTATAGGAAACCTTCACGGTGCTGTCCTGCTTGTTCTTCCAGGTTTCCACCTCGGATTTGTTTTTGCCGGCAAAGTCCTGCACCGTAATCGGCTTGCCATCGGAAAGTACAATATTGACCGTCGATTTGGCTTTGACGGTTACCCCGGCTTTGGGGTTTTGGGATATCACGCTGCCTTTGGCAACGGTGGTGGAGGTCTGGTAGGTATAGGAAATCGTAATCTTATTGGTCACACCCCAGTTGTCAATCTGGGTTTTGGTGTATTTGCTGAAGTCGGGCAAAACCACATCGGCTGCGTCATCGCTTTCGCCCTCCTTGCCAAGCGAAATCGTGAAGACGATCATGGTATCGCGGGTGACTTCATTGGAGGCGATGTTGTGCTTGATAAACACATCCTTGGCAATGGTGTCATGGTTGAGGTATTCATAGGAGACATCACTCAGATGATTGTCTGCGACAAATTTCGCGATTTGCGCCTGGGTCATGCCGGTGAAGTCCGGCAGCTTGACAATCGCATAGGGATCCACACCCTGGGAGATAATGATGATGATGCTCTGGTCGCTTTTGATATCCTGGTTGCCGGGGACGCTTTGTTCGATGACCTGATTCTCCGGTACGGTATCGGAATACTCATATTGAATCTGGATGTCGACATTGTTCTCGCTGGCCCAGGCTTCCACCTCACTCAGGGTCATTCCGGAAAAGTCGGGCAGGGAAACGGTTTTCGCCGAACTGAAACTGGCGATAATCAGACAGATCGCCAATAACAGGGTCAGAATACCGGTCGCAGAATAAATGAGTACGTTGGTTTTATCTTTCATCATGGGGAAAATGCCCCTCCGGTCTTATTTTAACATTCTCTGCAAAATATGTGTACCGCTAAGTGGGGAAAGTTGGCTGAAAAAGCGATGAAAAACGTAAAAAAACCAATTCATGAAACAATCCGGCGGTCATCATCACACAATCTCCAGCAGACCATCCGGTTCTTCCAGTATCCTATCTTCATCAGCAACCGCGTACTGTTTTCAGGTTTTCACACAATTTTTCATGCTTTCTATGACACAGTGCTGAGAAAACTTTGCGGATTTGCCGGGATTCTTTCTGCAAACCGGCCCGCCATGCGTTATAATGAGGGCTAGAATGGAGGATGCAGATGTTTCTCAAACGGATTGAGATGCAAGGATTCAAATCCTTCGCAGATCGAACGGTCATTTCTTTTGAACAGCATGTGACCGGGATTGTCGGACCCAACGGCTGCGGGAAGTCGAATATTACCGATGCCATCCGCTGGGTATTAGGGGAACAATCGGCGAAATCTCTGCGTGGCTCAGCCATGAGCGATGTGATTTTTGCCGGCAGCGGGCAGCGTAAGAGCGTAAATCTGGCGGAAGTGACGCTGGTATTTGATAATACCTCGCACTTTCTTCATTCGCCTTACGAGGAAGTGGAGATAACCAGGAGACTGCACCGTACGACCCAGGAGGGGGAGTACCTGATCAACCGGCGCCAGGTGCGCCTCAAGGACATCCAGGACTTGATCCTGGACAGCGGCTTGGGCCGTGACAGTTTGACGATGATTTCGCAGGGGAATATCTCTTCCTTTGCGGAAGCCAAACCGATTGACCGGCGCGCGATCTTTGAAGAGGCCGCCGGGGTTGCCAAATACAAGAAAAAGAAAATCGAATCGCTCAATAAACTGGAGCGCACCCAGTCCAACCTGGAGCGTTTGCAGGACATTGTGGCGGAGCTGGAGCGGCAGGTGACCCCCTTGAAGCGGGCTGCCAAGAAAGCGCTTGTCTACCGGGAGAAGAAGGAACGGCTGCGCAATATCGAAATCGCGGTGCTGGTGGAGGAAATCCGTTTCTTTTTGGATAAGCAGCAGGAGTGCAAGAAGGCCAAGTTTGATTTACAAACCCAGATTGCCTCCCATCAAGCGACAATCACCACCGGCGAGAACCAGCTGACTAACCTCCGTGTACAAATCAGCAAGCTGGACGACCAGATTGCAGTCTGGCAGGACGATTTGATGAAGACCGTCAATGAGATCCAGCATCTGGAAAACCGCAAGGTTGAAATTGATGAAAAATCCAAGTATCGCTTACAAACCGGCAGCGAAGAGGAGAAACTGTCGGAGCTCAAGCGCTTAATGGAGCAGGCGAAGTTTGAATACGAAGACCGTTTGGCCAGATTGCAGGAAACGGAGACGGAGATCAATCTGAGCTCCGCACAGCTGCAGCAGGTCACGGTCGACCAGATTGAACTCTCCAGTCAATGGGAAGAGAAAAGCGGACGGATCCGCTCCCTGGAAAACCGCTATGCGGTTTTGGAGTCGCTGTTACAAAGACCGTTTCAAAACCAGGCTGGCGTTTCCGCCATCCTGAATGCCAAGAGTACTTTGCCCGGCGTCTATGATGCTTTGGCCAATGTGATTGAACCACAGCCGGGTTATGAGGAAGCCATCAGCGTCGCTTTGGGCGGGGCGATGTACAATATTGTGACAGAGGATGATGCCAGTGCCCGCCGGGCAATCGGCTTTTTGAAGAAAAACCAGAGTGGCCGGGCGACCTTTTTGCCTTTGACCTCCCTGACCCCACGCCATGTAGGCCGCGAGCACGAGATCATCGCCAAGGCGGCTGACGGGTATTTGGGTACTGCTGATCTGTTTGTGCGCTGTGACCACCAGTACCAGCCGGTGCTGGATTCGCTTTTGGGCAATGTTTTGGTCATGAGCGATCTGGAAAAGGGCAATCAGCTGGCCCAGCTTTTGCGCCACCAATACAAAATCGTCACCCTGGAAGGGGATGTCATCCACCGCGGCGGTTCCATGACCGGCGGACGGGGCAAGGAAAACAACTCACCCTTGACCCTGCGCCAGGAGATGGAAGCTTTACAGAAGGATATCAAACAGCAGGAAGCGGACCTGGAAGTCTTCTCGCGCAAGCGCGAGGATTTGGCGCACCGGCGCCAACAATTGGAGAGCGACCTGCTCAATGCCCGCTTGACCAACGCCAAGCTGGAGCCGGTGGTCGAGCAGAAGCGGCATAACTATGAGCGCTATCAAAGTGAACTGGGCGTCAGTGACCAAAAAGAAGAGAGCTTCTCCGACAGCTTGATCACCAAGCTCTCAACCGCCTATAAGGACAAGGACCAGCTCAGTCAGATGCTGAGCTTAAAGCGTCAGGAACGCGAGCAGATTGTCAAAAACCGCGATAGCCTGGAAGCCGGTTTGCGCTTGGTCAGAAGAGAACTGGGTGAAAAGAGCGAGCAGCTCAAGGATGTCGAAGTGGACATCGCCAGGGTTGAGACCAAGCTGGAAGCGGATGCCAACCGCCTGGCCAGCGAATACCAGATGACCTATGAGTTTGCCAGCCAGCTGGTGGCGGATACCAAAGTCGAAAACGCGAAGCAGGAAGTGGAGATCTTAAGACGGCAGATTGAAGAGCTCGGAAATATCAACATGAGCGCCCCGGAGGAATTTGAAGAGATCAACGAGCGCTATCAGTTTCTGAGTCATCAGCTCGAGGATTTAAACGACTCCAGGGAGCAGTTATTGGCAATCATCGAGGAAATGGATGAAGTCATGAAGAAGGACTTCAGCGAAATGTTTGAAAAAATCAACAGTGTATTCCAGGATACCTTCAGCCAGCTGTTTGGTGGTGGGAAGGCCAGACTGGTCCTTGAGGACCCGGATGATATCCTGAATACCGGCATCGATATCGACGTCCAGCCCCCGGGCAAGGCGATCCAAAACATCCGTTTGTTTTCCGGAGGGGAGAAGACCCTGATTGCCATCAGTGTTCTGTTTTCCATCCTGAAAGCCAGGATCATTCCGCTTTGTATCTTTGATGAAGCAGATTCCGCTTTGGACCAGGGCAATGTCGAGCGCTTCTCCCGCTTGTTGAAGCATTTTGCGCAGACGCAGTTTGTTGTCGTCACCCACAGGCCGGGCACCATGGCCCAATGTGACATCCTCTATGGCATCACGATGCCAGCCCAGGGGGTCTCGCAGATGCTTCGGGTGAAGCTGTCCCAGGCGGAGAAACTGTCCGGGCAGCCGGAGGTAACCGCATGAGCATCTTTTCGAAAATCAAGGAAAAACTGACTGGCCGCAAGGAAAGCCTGCCGGCCTTTGACAGCACCTCCAAGGCGATGTCAAAGAAACTCAAGAGCCTGCGCTTCAGTTACCAGGGTCCCGACGGGGACTTCTTTGAGCAGCTGATGGTGGTGCTCTTGGAGAGCGATGTCGGCTATCAGACCAGCGATCAGATCGTCAAGGCCCTCAAGAAGAAGTGCAATGAGTACTACCGCTTGGACTTTGACGATGTGATGGGCTTACTTTTGGAAGTGAGCAGTGAACTCTATGGAGAAGACCCGCCTGAATACATTCCCCAGCCGCCTTTGGCTGTGATTTTGTTGGTTGGCGTCAACGGCTCCGGCAAAACCACCACCCTGGCCAAGCTGATTCACTACTATCAAAGCCAAGGCAAATCTGTGGCGGTCGCGGCCGGCGATACCTTTCGCGCTGGCGCAATCGCCCAGCTTTCCATCTGGTGTGACAAGCTGGGGGTCAAGTGCGTGCAGGGAGCGGAAAACCAGGACCCGGCCAGCGTGATGGTCGATGGCTGCCGCTATGCGAAGGAAAACCAGATCGATGTGCTTTTGTGCGATACCGCCGGACGGCTTCAAACCAAGGAAAACCTGATGCGGGAACTCTCCAAAATCACCCGGGTCTTAGGCCGGGAGGTAGAAGGGGCACCCCACCAGGTCTGGCTGGTATTGGACGCCACCACCGGGCAAAACGGCTTGAGTCAGGCCAAGCTCTTTATCGAGAGTGCCCAGGTCAACGGCATCATTTTGACCAAGATGGATGGCAGTGCCAAGGGCGGCATCGTTTTGGCCATTAAAGATCAGTATAAAATTCCGGTGCGCTACATCACGCTGGGGGAAAACCCACAAGATCTGGCCCCCTTTGATATCAATACGTTCTTGAGTGCTTTGGCTGGAGGAATCAGCGATGCGCAAGAAAAATGAGCACTACAATGCGCTTTTGGACCAATATCAGGTACTGTTGACCAAAAAGCAGCAGGCCTGGATGGAGGACTACTACCGCCAGGACCTCTCCATCAGTGAGATTGCCGAGAATGAAGGCGTGAGCCGGGCGGCGGTCCACGATGTGATCCGCCGCTGCAATGCCCACTTGGATGAGCTGGAGGAAAAGCTCAAGCTCGCCGCTTTGCATGAAGCCCGGATGAAGATTTATCGTCAGCTGCAAAAGCAGGGCGGTTTTCAAGAGTTGGCGGATTTGTTAGAATTAGAAGGACGCTAAAGGAGGAAGAGTGAATGTCAAAAATCTTTGCGATTAATGCCGGCAGTTCATCATTGAAGTTTCAGCTGTTTGCGATGCCGGAGGAAGAAGTACTGACAGCCGGTCTCATCGAGCGCATCGGCTTTGAGGACGCGGTTTTTACGATTAAAGTGAAGGGTGAGAAGGTCACCAAAACCCTGCCAATCAAGGACCATGGCGAAGCCGTGGCACTGTTATTGGAAGCCCTGATTGAGCAGTCGATTGTAACTTCATTACAGGAAATCGACGGGGTCGGCCACCGCATGGTGCACGGTGGCGAACAGTTTGCGCAGTCGGTGATTGGCAGTGAAGAGGTGCTGGCGGCGGTGGAGGAATTCAGTGAACTGGCGCCCCTGCATAACCCAGCCAACCTCACCGGTTATAGGGCTTTCAAGAAAGCCTTGCCAAAAGTCGGTCACGTCTTTGTCTTTGATACCGCCTTCCATCAGACGATGGAACCGGAAACCTACTTATATCCCTTGCCCTATGAGTACTACACGGATATGATGGTGCGCAAGTACGGCTTCCACGGGACTTCCCATGACTACGTGTCAGAGCGGGTAGGGGTATTACTGGGTTCAGACCGCAGCCACTACAACATCATCGTCTGCCACCTGGGTAACGGGGCCTCAATCTGTGCCGTAAAAAACGGCAAGAGCATCAATACCTCCATGGGCTTTACGCCCCTGGCGGGAATCATGATGGGCACCCGCAGCGGCGATGTCGACCCGGGAATCATGCCCTATCTGATGGACAAGCTGGGCAAGAGCGCCCAGGAGATCCTGGATGTCTATAATAAAAAATCCGGGATGCTGGGGGTTTCCGGTATTTCCAGCGATGCCAGGGATATTGACGCAGCTGCCGAAGCCGGAAATGAAAGGGCGATTTTAACCAATGCCCTTTACACCAACATCATTGCCCAGACCATCGGTGCCTATGCGGTGCAACTGGGCCATGTCGATGCCATTGCCTTTACCGCCGGTCTGGGGGAAAATGCCTGCGGTATCCGGGCGATGATTCTGGACCGCATCAGCGAACTCTTGCAAATTAAATATGACGAGAAGGCCAACCAGTCCCGCGGCAAGGAGATTTGTCTTTCCACCCCGGACTCCAAGGTGGCCATCTGGGTGGTTCCCACCAATGAAGAGCTGATGATTGCCCGCGATACCAAGCGGCTGTTGGGATTATGAGTTTTTTGAAACTGAAAAAATTGATTGAAGAAGCGAAACAAATCAGCCTGTTTGCCCACGCGCGTCCGGACGGGGACGCGCTGGGCAGCCAGTTCGGCCTGGCCGGTTATCTGAGAAGCAGGTATCCGGACAAGCCGGTTTTTATCTGCGGCAGCGACGGTCTGCGCTATGGGGATTTCTTTCCTTTAAAGACTCCCGTATCGTCAGAGGATATTCGTGCTTCCCTGGCGATTGTTTTGGATACCCCCAGCGTGAAACGGGTGGAAGACCAGCGGTTTTTATCCGCCAGTAAGATTGTGCGCATCGATCATCATCCCGGTGGGGAGGACTTCGCTATCCTTGACATCGAGGATGTGACTGCCTCCAGTACCTCTGAACTGGTTGCCGGTATTCTTTACAAATGGGATTCAACGCCTTTAGATAAGGAGATAGCGGCCTATTTTTACTTCGGCCTGCTCTTTGACACCCTGTGTCTTTCAATCCCCAGTGTCAGTGAAAAAACCATGGCCATTGCGGCCTGGCTTGCCAAAAGCGGGATGTCGGTGTCGGATGTAAACCAGGCTTATACGCAAGTGCCGCTTTCGCTCTTTGAAGCGGTCAGCGCCCTGCGCAGCAAGCTGGTCTATGATCAGCGTGGCTTGGGCTATGTGGTTTTAACCAATGATTTCTATCAAAGCTACGGGGTGGATATACAGGCCATCAAGGAGCAGGTGCATGTACTGGGCGAAATCCGGGAACTGAAATTCTGGGCGCTGTTTTTACAAGATGAAAACAACCCGCAAGAGTACAGCGGTTCGCTGCGCGCGCGCAAAACGCCGATTCGCGCGCTTGCGCAAAAATATGGCGGCGGCGGCCACGAACTGGCCTGCGGCATCAGCCATTTGACCCTAAAGCGGCTCAATGAGCTGATTGAAGAGCTGGCGCTATTGGCAGCCCAAAGTGAATGATCAGCAAACAATCAAAGCGGAATCCTCTGCTTTTTTTGTTGACAGAGAGTCTTGATAACAAGAACAAAAAATCAGACATTTCGCGATAACCTCCCCACAATCCGGGTCAATTCAGTTATTTTCATAAGCTTTTCAAAAATGTAAACGGTTTCTGTGCTATGATTTAGGTAATTCAGGAAACTGAAAAGGAGGAAGGTTTATCATTATGGAAACGTTGCACCAGTTTATCAATGGGGAATTGGTGGATTCTCCCTCCGGAGAATGGATTGAAGTAGAAAATCCGTATACCGGAAAGATTATTTCCCGTGTTCCCAAAGGCGACGAGCGCGATGCAGATGCTGCTTTGCAAGCGGCGAAAGCAGCGCAGGATGCCTGGGCGGCCCAAACGGTCTCTTCGCGGGCTGTCTATCTGAAAAAGATGGCGGAACTGATCCGCTCCAAGCGGGTACAGCTGGCTACCATCCTGGCTCACGAACAAGCGAAAATCATGCCGCTGGCCCAAGTTGAAATCGACTTTACCGCTGACTACTTTGATTATTATGCCGGCTGGGCCCGGATTTATGAAGGCGAAATCATCAACAGTGACCGCCCCAATGAAGACATGTTCTTATTCCGCAAACCGATCGGTGTTGTCGTCGGTATCTGCCCCTGGAACTTCCCGTTCTTCGTCATGGCCAGAAAAGTGGCCCCGGCTCTGTTAACGGGTTGCACGATTGTGCTCAAGCCCTCCAGCCTGACCCCGAACACCACCCTGGAATTTGCGAAGATGGTTGCGAAACTCGATTTGCCCAAGGGCGTCGTGAACTTTGTGACCGGCAGCGGCTCGAAGCTGGGCGATGCGCTTGTGAAGCACCCGCTGTCCGATATGGTCTCTCTGACCGGCTCGGTTGAGGCGGGACAGGCGATCATCCGCAACTCCGCGGACAAGGTCATGAAGGTCTCCTTGGAGCTGGGCGGCAAAGCCCCGGCCATCATCTTCCCGGATGCCGATATGGATATCGCCATCAAGGGTCTGGTGGACTCCCGCGTCATCTTCTCCGGCCAGGTCTGCAACTGTGCCGAACGGGCTTATGTCCATGAGAGCATCTTCGATGAATTTGTCGACAAGTTTGTCAAGGCGATGAAGAAGGTCACCTATGGTGATCCGCTGGCGGATCCTGCCCCCAATATGTCTTCGCAAATTGACAAGAACCAATTGCAAAAGATCTCCGAAATGGTGGACCGTGCGGTTGCGGAAGGCGCGAAAGTGCTCTGCGGTGGCAAGGCTGCCGATACCGAAACCGGCTACTTCTATGAACCGACTGTCCTGGTTGGAGCGAAGCAGTCCTCGGAAATCGTACAGAAGGAAATCTTCGGTCCGGCCATCCCGATTCTGCCCTTCAAGGACTATGATGAAGCGATTGCTTTGGCCAATGACTGCGAATACGGGCTGACCTCCTCGGTCTTCTCCACCAACATCAATACCTGCCTCAAGGCCATCAAGGACCTGAAGTTCGGGGAAACCTACATCAACCGCGAACACTTCGAAGGCATGCAAGGCTTCCACGCCGGCTGGCGCAAGAGCGGCATCGGCGGAGCGGATGGCAAGCATGGCTTGATGGAATACCTGGCGACCCAAGTTGCCTACATTCAGTTCTAGGCAAAACCGTTTATAAAACCGTGATACAGGAAAACCAGAATCTGATTTCTGGTTTTCTTGAATTCACATAAGGAGAACGCTATGATTCTTACATTTCCCTACGATACCACCTACCTGAAGCTGGAGGTGGAAGAGAGCCTGGTAAAAGCGGTACTGACCCCGCCGATTCATGACTATGAGGTCAAAAAAAGCGAAAGCGAACTTGTCAGTGAGGCTTTATTGCATCCAATTGGGTCTCCCTCATTGATGGAGTTGGCCAGGGGCAAAGAGCACATCCTGATTATCACCAGTGACCACACCCGCCCGGTGCCCTCACAAATCACCCTGCCCTTACTGCTCAAGGAGATCCGTTCAACGGCTCCCAAGGCACAGGTCAAGATTCTGATTGCGACCGGCATGCACAGGCCGATGAGCGAAGCGGAGATGATTGCCCGTTTTGGCAAGAATATCGTCAAAAAGGAAGAGCTGATCAACCACATCAGCCGCAACAGCGACGAGATGGTCTATAAGGGCATGCTGCCCTCAGGGGCAGCCTTATACCTCAACCAGCTGGTGGATTGGGCGGATCTGACGATTGCGGAAGGCTTTATTGAACCGCATTTCTTTGCCGGCTATTCCGGCGGGCGCAAGGCGGTACTGCCCGGGATTGCCAGTGAGCAGACCGTGCGGGAAAACCACTGTTCGGCCTTTATCCGTGATCCCCAGGCGATTGCCGGCTCACTGGAGGAAAATCCCCTGCACAAGGATATGCTGGTAGCGGCGAAAGCCGCTAAGCTGGCTTTTATCCTGAACGTGGTACTCGACAGTGAGAAAAAGATTGTGGCCGCCTTTGCGGGTGACAGTGAAAAAGCGCACAGCGCCGGCTGCACCTTTTTACAAAAGCTGGCGTGGGTGAAGAAAACCCCGGCGGATATCATCATCAGCACCAACGGCGGTGCACCGCTGGACCAAAACCTCTACCAGGCGGTCAAGGGAATGACAGCGGCGGAGCTTTGTGCCAGACAAGACAGCGTCATCATTATGATTGCCTCCTGCGTGGATGGCCATGGCAGTGAAGGCTTCTATCAGTATTTCAAGAAGGCAAAATCACCAGCCGATGTGCTGGCAAAAATCGAGGCAACCAAGCAAAGCGATACCGTTACGGATCAGTGGGAGGCGCAGATCCTCGCCCGCATTCTGGTGAAAAATCCGGTAATCCTGGTAGGGGATCCCAAGATTAAAGCGATCTGTGAGGACATGTTTATGCAATATGCCCCCACCCTGGATGAAGCTTTAGCGCTGGCCCGCAGCATGACTCGTCAACAGGCCACCATCACCGCCATCCCGGATGGCGTTTCGGTGATTGTTACGGATACCATCCGTCTGCTTCCAAAATGAAGCTGCCAAGATAAAGGATTTCATAAAAGAAACACCAGGGCCAAAACCGGTCCAGGGCATAGGCAATGATACAAAGAATCGTAATCAGAGAAAAGGCGGAGCAGAAGTTCCGCTTTTTTGCCTTCAGGTGATAGAGAAGATATAAGAAAAGGATGGCCAATGTGAGCAGAAACGAGGCATAGATATGGATTGTGGTTTTGGGGTTGTCCAGACGGGTAGCCGGGCAGAGGGCCATCACAACAAGACAGCCGGATACAAACAGGGTCACCAGTTTAAAAAGCAGACTTTTATAGCGGTTGGCAATTGCCCCCAGATAAAAGACCAGCATTGCTGCATAGAAAAGACTCAGAACCAGAAACAGTTGCTGGGACCAGGTCTTACTTCCAATGGAGACAGAAATCATCTTGTCAGGCCGCCAGCCATTGATAATCACAATGATGACCAGGGCAGAAACATAAAGCAGGGTGCTGATCCGATACAGTTTTTTCATGGTTTAATCATAGAAAGAAACCGGTCAAAACACAAATTTGCCGGGAAATATGGGAAGCTGGTCAAAACCGGTTGAGCCAGCGATCCACCTCGTAAAAGAAACTGGTCATATAGAAACTCTCAAACCAGTAGATATAAGGGCGAAAGAAACCAACCAATAAAGCCAGAATACAGAGTACACTCACCAGCACAAAAGGGGAGAAGTACCAGCTGTGGTACTTTGACAGAACTGCGTAAAGCGCAAAGAGAGCCAGCAGGGAAAACATCAAGGTCCAGGCAAAGAAGAGATGCACTTTGGTGTTGAGTGCGGCTTTGTCGGTATGGGGAAAAAGCGCGACCATCGCCAAGCAAAGTCCTGGCACTAGCGAAGCGAGTACAAACAGTTTGGACTTGAACTTCTTTGCAATCAAAGCAAGGGAGACACTAAGCACCAGCGCAAAGGGAAGGGTCGCTATGCGGAAAATCCAAATCGTGGTGAAAGTATCGCCGATGATCATCGAGATAGTCCGGGCGGGATTGTAGCCGTTTAGAAGTACACAGACAAACCCGCCCAAAAGAAACCACAGACAGGTCAGCCGATAGAGAGTTTTCATAATTTCATCATATACGAAAACAACGAAAAATAGTATAGTGTTTACAGAAGAGGTACTTATGTATTCGAATCAAACGTACGGGGATAACACAGCTTTCCAGGCCCTTGCCCTTGCGGGCAAGCGCCGTGAATACGGGGACATCAACCTGAGCCAGCGCATGCAGATCGCCCAGGTCCCCACCCTGAGCATCGGGGTGATGAAGAACTATCAGACCATCTTTACCACCATCATCGGGGACCGCAGCGAAAATGCCAATGAATCACTGGCGGTGACCGGCAGTTTTGACTTTGATTTCGGGGGCAATGATATCTATCAGGTGGCTTCTATTTCCAAGCCGGTTTTTATGGCGGCAGTGCTGCGGATTGTGCAGGCAGGCAAGATTGCCCTGGATGATGATGTCTCTGCCTATTTTCCCCAGGGTTTTGCCCTGGAATATGAGGGTGACTATGTACCAATTACCCTCCGGCAGCTTTTAAGTCATACTTCCGGCAGCAATCTGCCCGGCTTTGAAGGCTATAAACCAAACGAGCAGCTGCCCACCATCGCCCAGATTCTAAAAGGCGAGCCGCCAAGCCATGATGAAGCCTTGACTTTAATACATAAGCCTGGTACGCAGGTCAGTTATTCAGGCGGTGGCTATCTTTTGGCGCAGGCAGTCATCACCAAATTATTGGATCAAAACTTCACCAACATCATGCAAGAGTGGATCCTAAAGCCCTGTGAGATGAAAGACAGCTTTTACGGAACCCAGATTCCCATTGAAAAACAAAACCGGTGCATCTTCGGTCACCGCAAAAATCCGCTGATGCTATTGGAAGGCGGCTATCAGCGCATGCCTGAGCTGGCGGCAGCCGGCTTATGGAGCACACCGGGCGACCTGATGAAATTTGGCCGGCAGATTACCAGGGCGCTGGCGGGAAATACGCAGTTGTTCAGTCAGGGCTTGATTGAATATGCGCTCTCACCGATTTTGCCCCAAACAAATGACAACTTTGCCATTAAAGAGCCCACCAACGTCATGGGCACCGGTTTCTTTTTGAACAAAGAATGGTTTTACCACAGCGGCAGCAATCCCGGCTATACCTGCGAGATGCGCTTTTCGCGCAAAGGCGGAAACGGTCTGGCGGTGCTTTGCAATGGCGACCAGGCCCAGGATTTTCTCAAGGAGATTTTTCTGGTTCTGGATGATTTATTTGAGTGTAACAGCAGTGAATATCGCTGAATTTTGGTATTTTGGCTATTAACCTCATAGTAATAAAAAAGGCTCCTTGATCCGGAGCCTTTTTTGATATTATTCTTCGTTTCTGCGAGAGCGTTTTGCCAAGACCAGCAGGGCTGCGGCTGCTAAGCCAGCCGGGGCCAGATAGGTTGCTATCATGCTGGTAACACCGGTCGGAACAGCAGGGGCGGCAGCGGCCGCAGGAGTCGGGTTGGCAACGGTGATTGTGAAGGTCGTGGCCATGGCTGTGATCAGCCAGTTGGACAAATCACCGGTGAAGGGTGTGGTCAGTGCTGTGGCTGGATTATAACCGGCTTCCAT